>DATERF010000052.1:0-152256 GCA_035271845.1 Candidatus Acidiferrum sp. | reverse complement strand
CGTTTCATGGCGCTTTTAGTTTTCCGGACGAAACCACCCTGACGGCGCCGTCGCCCAGCAACCTGCTTCCAGGTTGTGCGGTGGCGCCGTGAAGTAGTGGAACCATTTGAATCTAGAAACAAAGCGGGGTCCTCGGGCCCCGTTTTGTTTTTGGGACGGAGAAGAATTACGCTAAATTCAGGAGTCCCAGCAGGGTCCTGCCGCAGATACATTTTCCGCTGAACGAGGCATCTCAATTTACATGGAACTTCCACATATACAGAAGGCTTCGCTGGGTGCGTTGGATTGGGCGCATCCGCTGGTTCGGGAATGGTTTCTGAGCAGACTGGGGACGCCGACCGAGCCGCAAGAGCAGGGATGGCCGCACATTCTGCGCGGGACAACCACCTTGATCTCTGCGCCGACTGGGTCGGGGAAAACGCTGGCGGCATTTTTGGCGTGCATTGACCGGCTGGTGCGCCAGGCGCTTTCGGGGGAACTACGGGAGCGGACCGAAGTGCTGTATGTTTCGCCGCTGAAAGCGTTGAGTAACGACATCAAGACGAACCTGGAGGTGCCGCTAGGAGAAATTCAGCAACTGGCGATGTCGCGCGGGTACCTGATGCCGGAGATTCGGGCGGCGGTGCGCACCGGGGATACGTTGATGCCGGAGAGGCGGGCGATGCTGCAGCGGCCTCCGCACATTTTGGTGACGACGCCGGAATCGCTGTACATCCTGCTGACGGCGGAGAAAAGCCGGGAAATTCTAAAATCCGTCGATACGGTGATTGTGGATGAGATTCATGCGGTAGCCGACGATAAGCGCGAGAGTCACTTGGCGCTTTCGCTGGAACGATTGGAAGCGTTGGCAGAAAAGCCGCCGATGCGGATTGGTTTGTCGGCCACACAGAAACCGATTGAATTGATTGCACATTTTCTGACCGGCGGACGGCCCGATCCTGTGATCGTGCAGATTGGGCATCGAAGGCAGGTGGATATCGCGGTGGAAGTGCCGGGAAGCGAATTGGGACCGGTGGCTACGCATGAGATGTGGGACGAGATTTATGACCGCATCACGGAGCTTGTGCGGCAGCACCGGTCGACGCTGGTGTTCGTGAATACACGAAGGCTGGCGGAACGCGTAGCACATCATCTGGCGGAACGATTGGGCGAAGAGGCCGTAGCTACGCATCACGGCAGCCTTTCGCGGAAGTTGCGGCTAGCGGCGGAAAAAAAGTTGAAGGCCGGGGAAATTCAGGTACTGGTGGCGACGGCTTCTTTGGAATTGGGAATTGATATTGGGGCTGTAGAGCTTGTGTGTCAGGTGGGGTCGACGCGGGCGATTTCGGTGGCGTGGCAAAGGATTGGAAGAGCAGGACACTGGCACGGAGCCATTCCCAAGGGGCGAATTTTTGCGAGCACGCGGGACGAACTGGTGGAGAGCGCGGCGTTGGTAAGAGCGATGCACGAAGGGGATCTGGATCGAATTGAAATCCCAGAAGCGCCGGTGGACGTATTGGCGCAGCAGATTGTGGCGATGTGTGCCTGCGAGGACTGGAAGGAGGACGAGCTGTTTGCGGTGGTGCGGAGAGCTTATCCGTACCGGAATTTACGGAGAGAAGAGTTTGATGGGATTGTGGAGATGCTTTCCGAGGGGATCAACGCGCGTCGGGGCAGATATGGCGCGTATTTACTGCGGGACCGGGTGAATGGACGGCTGCATGGAAGGCGCGGGAGCCGTCTGGTGGCGATTACGAGCGGCGGAGCGATTCCGGACAACTCGCTGTACACGGTGGTAGCGGAGCCTGAGGGCACGGTGGTGGGCACCGTGGACGAAGACTTCGCGGTGGAGAGCCTCGGCGGGGATATTTTTCTGCTGGGCAACAGTTCGTGGAAGATTCGGCGGGTGCAGGCGACGGGACGCGTGATTGTCGAGGACGCGCACGGTGCGGCACCCAATATTCCATTCTGGCGTGGAGAGGCACCGGCACGGACGGCAGAACTTTCCGCGCAAGTGGCGGCGGTGCGGGAGAAGGTTGGGGAATTGACCCGCGAGGTTGTGCCGGGTACGGATTTGCGCGGTTCGGCGCAAGGGCTGGCGGCGGTGGCATGGCTCGAGAAGGAATGCGGACTGGATCAATCGGGCGCGGAACAGCTTGTAGAACATGTGGTAGCCGGCCGCGCGGTGCTGGGGGTGGTGCCGACACAAACGACGGTGATTGCAGAGCGATTTTTCGATGAAAGCGGCGGGATGCAACTGGTGATCCATGCGCCGTTTGGCGGGCGGATCAATAAGGCTTGGGGATTGGCGCTACGAAAGCGATTCTGCCGTTCGTTTAATCTGGAGTTGCAAGCGTCAGCGACGGACGATGGAATCAATATTGCGTTGTCGGAACAGCACAGTTTTCCATTGGGGGACGTGTTCCGGTTCTTGCATCCGGCTTCGGTTAAGGAAGTGTTGGAGCAGGCGGTCTTGGCTTCGCCAATTTTTACCGCGCGATGGAGATGGGATGCGTCGCGAGCGCTGGTGTTGCAGCGATTTCAGGGTGGGAAGAAAGTGCCGCCACAAATTCAACGGATGCGTGCCGACGATTTGCTGGCTTCGGTGTTTCCCGATGCGGCGGCGTGTCCGGAAAACCTGGATGCGCAGCCGCGAGTTCCGGAACACCCGCTGGTGCGGGAAGTAATGAAGGATGCGCTGACGGAAGCGATGGACGTGGAAGGGCTGAAGCTGGTGCTGGAACGAGTGCTGAATGGGAGCATCCAGTGCATCGCCGTGGATACGCCGGTACCGTCGCAATTTTCACACGAGATTTTGAATGCAAACCCGTTTGCGTATCTGGATGACGCGCCGCTGGAGGAACGCAGAGCGCGGGCTGTGGAGATGCGGCGGATGCTGCCGGAAACGGTGCTTGGGGAAGTCGGGAAGCTGGATGCGGCAGCAATTGCGGAAGTACGAGCGGAAGCGTGGCCGGACGCGCGGGATGCAGATGAACTTCACGATGTACTGCAGACACTGATTGCAGTGCCGAAGGTCGAGGCGAATGTTGGGGAACAGGGAAGTGTCCTTGCGGGTGCGGTGCGAGAATCCGTTGTTGCGTGGCGGGGATTGTTTGAGGAACTTGCGGGACAAGGACGAGCGGCGGTGGGCAGCGCTTCGGGACGACGGTATTGGGTGGCTGCGGAGCGGGCGAAAAGTTTTAAGCAGGTTTTTCCTGAGGCGCGTTTCGATGCACATTTGGTGGAAGTGGAGGCTGAGCCTGCCGAGCGAGAAGAGGTTTTGCGTGAGCTTGTGGCTGGATGGATGGAGCATTGCGGTCCCGTGACGGCGCGAGCGCTCGCGGAGGTACTTGGCGTGGCGCAGGGGGAAATCGACCAGGCGCTGCTGAAGATCGAGGGAAGCGGGGCGGTGCTGCGCGGTAAGTTTACCAATAGCGCTGGCGCGGAGACGGAGTGGTGTGGACGGAGACTGTTGGCGCGGATTCACCGGCTTACTTTGGGAAGGCTGCGGCGGGAAATTGCGCCGGTAACGGCGGCGCAGTTTATGCGTTGGTTGTTCCGTTGGCAGCATGTGGCGCGCGGAACGCAATTGCCGGGAGAGCGCGGGACACTGGAAGTCTTGCGGCAGTTGCAAGGCTATGAAGCGCCGGCGAATACCTGGGAGCATCAGATTCTGGCGCGGCGGGTGGTGGGCTACGACCCGGCGTGGTTGGATCAGTTGTGCTTAAGGGGCGCGGTGGGATGGGGACGATTTTCGCCGCATCCAGCGATGCTGGTGGAGTCTTCGGAGCGCGGGAGGCGGGTGACGCCGAGTAGCGTGGCGCCAATTACTTTTTTTGTGCGGGAGGATGGGGAATGGATGTCGTATCCGCGGCGCGAGTGGGCTGCGGGGGAGCAACCGGGATTGAGCGCGACTGCGAAGGACGTTCTGCAATTTCTGAGACAGCATGGCGCATCGTTTTTCGCGGACATTGTGCGTGGAACGCGGAAGCTGAAGGCGGAAGTAGAGACGGCGTTGTGGGAACTGGTGGCCGTGGGATTTATTACGGCGGATGGCTTTGACAATTTGCGGGCGCTGCTTGATCCGAAACGGCGAGCGGGACAGGGGAGCGGGAGGAGTACGCGTCCACGAGATAGCGTGGGGCGGTGGTCGTTGCTGTTTCCCGGGGAGGGCGGAGAACACGCGGCGCAGATGGAAGGAATCTGCGGGATGCTGTTGAGGAGATATGGCGTGGTGTTTCGAGAGTTGCTGCTGCGTGAATCCATCGTGCCGCGATGGAGGGAAGTGTTGATTGCGCTGCGGAGGCTGGAGGATCGCGGGGAAATCCGTGGAGGAAGGTTTGTGAGTGGTTTCGTAGGCGAGCAGTTTGCGTTGCCAGTGGCAATTGAATCGTTGCGGGCCGGCCGGACGGAAGAGCCGAGCGGGGAGATTATTACGGTTTCCGCGGCGGACCCGTTGAACCTGGCAGGGATCGTGGTGCCGGGGGAGAAGGTGGCGTCGAATTCGCGGCAGTTTGTGAGTTTTCGAGATGGAGTTGTGGTGGAAGAGGAGCGGCGGGCTCCGTATTGGGAGCCCATGGCGCATGTGGGGTGAAGTTTCCTCAGGGGCTAAAGCCCATTCCTGTCGTGAGCTAAATGTCGGAGCTGAAGCTCCGACCCCCTAACGCGGCCCCGAGAGACTGAAACCCGACGATTCTGGTTCGCTTGTGGCGCGACTGAAGTCGTGCCCTCCCGCAGGTAGAACTGGACTCCGGCCCTTTAGAGGGAGACCCAAGACCCACCCTTCAGAGCTCAGGGTTAGCCCTCAAAAAACGAGGATGGTGCCCCGGGCAAAGAACGCGACGGAAACATTGCCTCATTGTGGAATCTCCGTTCGGAATAACGGGTTCTGCGGCTAGTTGAAGTTGTAGCCGATTTCCCAGAGGAATTGATGATTGCCGTTGGTTACGTTGGCGTTGCCGACTTGATAGGCGCCGTAGAGGGTGAGCTTGGAAGTGAGTTTGAAGATGAGGCCGGTGTTTACGTAGCCGACGGCCTGATTGCCGGTGTACCACTCGGCGGCTAAGGAGAGACGAGGGTTCAGTTGCTGTTCGAAGGTGAATTGACCGCCGGCGCGGTTGGCGGTGGAGACGACGTTGCGGGTGAAGTCGTATCCGCCCAGAGTGATCCGAGTGCCGTGCTTCCACTGCTTGGCAACGGCTGCGTAGAAGTAGTTACCGGCGTTGTAGGTGCGGTTGTGGACGGGGAAGAACAAGTCGTCGCCGACGTAGAGCGTCCAACCGGAGGCGTCGTCGTTCCAGAGCCGCCACTTTATGGTGGGGGAGACGTCCAGCTGGCCGAGGGTAGGTGAGCTTAGGCCATTGAAATTCATACCGGCTTCGATGTGGTGCCCTATTCCGATAACGACGCGGGGCGTGAAGGTAAACAGGGGATCCGCAGATTGTGCGGTGCCGTCGAGTTCGCCATAGACTTTGCCTTTGTCCAGGACATCGGCGCTCGGTACATCAAAGACAGTTTCTTGGCCACGGGCGCCGCGAGCGAGGAGAAGCGCGAGAAAAAGAAGGCAAAGTCCGAAAGACCCCGTGGATCGAAGTGCAAGCAAAGTATAGAACAAAGTTTACTACAGTAGAGTGCCGCACCTACGGTGTCTTACTGTTCACCCAGCCCTTACGGGCTGGGCTATCCTTTGTCGCGCCTCCGGCGCTCGTTAATCGACTTGGGTGAGGGCGCGGACGTGGAGTTCGAGGGCTTGGTTGTATTGGCGCTCGATCTGGAGTTCGGTTTGGAGCTTTTTGATGAGGAGCTCTAGGTGCGAAATTTCTGCACGAAGTTTGTGAATGTCGGAGGCGGTGGCTGCGGGGCGGTGAGCCGGTGGCGCGGTTTGAGGCGGAGGCTGCTGGGCGGGGGCGTTCGTTTGTTGCGAGAAAGCTTCCGCCAGGGCGCGGGGCCAGATGGAATCACTTGGACGGGATTCTATGTGTGCTGGCGGCGGAGTGGGAATGGACGGAGGAGTTGGGGGCATCGCTGAGACCGGCAGTGGGCGCGGTGCAGGCGGAGCAAAGAGGCTGTCCAGTGCAGCCGAAGCGACAGGCTGGTCGAGGTGGAGAGGTTCGACGGGCTTCGAGGCGTTGAGAAGATTACGAACGCGGCCGATGAGTTCCTGGGGCTGGAACGGCTTACGAACGAGTTCATCGGCCTGGACAGCGACGGCGCGATCGGCTACGGATTTGTTGACAACGCCGGACATGAGAATGACGGGAGTTTTGCCGAATTGGGGATTCTGCTTGATTTGGCTGCAGACGGAGTAGCCATCCTGATCGGGCATGATGACATCGGTGATGACGACATCGGGGGGATGCTGCTCGAATTGGTTGAGAGCGGAGGCGGCGTCGGCGCAGGTGATGACATGAATGTTTTCGCGACGGAAGGCGATCTTGATGACCTCGCGCATGGTGGCGCTGTCGTCGATGAAATAGACGGTGGGGATGGGCTTCGACTCCGTGGAGCCGAGCGGGGGCATAGCGATGGTTTCGCTCATAGGGCCTCCTTATCCGCGAGCTGATCGGAATGGTCGCGGGCAGCTTCGTCATATTCGCGCATGGCATCGAGCATGAGATCGGTGGCGGAGCGCAGGACAGTGCGCTGGGCGGTGGTAGCACCGTAGACAAATTTATAGACGCCGGAACCGCAACGGACGCAACTTTTGAGAATGTCGAGAACGGCTTCATCGCCGAAGAGGGAGCCGCATTCGGCGTGAGCGATTTCACCGGCGTCGAAGAACAGGACCGCGTCGGTTTCACCGGCGTTTATGGTCAAGGCACCGGTTTGGCGGGCCTGGCCAAGCATCTGCATGACGCCGGTTAAATCGTGGTGGGTGAGATTGCCGCTGAGACTGGTGTCTGCCTGACCGAGCATTTGGGTGGGCTGAAAGCCTTCGACTTTACTGATGATAATATTTTTTACGTGATTGGCGATAGTACCCGGGGATAGATGACGATCAATGTAGTCGTCACAGCCAGCCTGGAATGCTTCCATAAGAGCGCCCTGAGAACCGTCACCAGTAGCGATGATGGGAAGATTCACATTTTTCGGATCGGCGTGGATGATTTGCGCGACTTCAAGAGCCCCCATTTCGCGCATGTTGGTGGCGCAAACGATGGCGGTGGGGGCGTCGTACTCAAGAGCAGTGAGGGCGAAGGTGGCTTGGGTAGTGGCGGAAACGTCAAAGCCTTCGCGCTTCAAGGCGTCGCCCAGACGTTTAGCGAAAAGAACGTTGCTGTCAATCAGCAAAATGCGTGCAGGCTTGCCGGGCATCATGCGCGTGCCTCCGGCAGAGCGGCTTGAGGGACTTGAACGAGGCGTGGATCTGCGCCGGGAGTGAGTGCGTAGAGATTGAGGACTTCGATGACTTCGCCTTGATGAGAGAGCCATGCGGAGACATGAGGGGAGTCCGAAGGCCCCGCAGGGGTCAAGTCCGCTTGAATTAATTCGCACTCACCGCTGACAGGAAGAGCAATCCAGTCCAGACCCTGGGACTGACGACGCGTGGCAATCAGATAGAAACGGCGATGGGTAAGTTTTTTGCCAATGAGTGTTTCGGCGATATCACAGACGGGAACGACACGGCCACGGCGGAGAATCACACCATCGATTTCCCTGGTTTTGTGGGCGAAGCGGAAGATGCGGCTGGGAGCGGCGAGTTCAGCGACCTGGTCTGCGGCCAAGGCGAAGCGGCGTTCACCGAGACGAAGGAGAACACAGGAACAGGTGTCTTGTTGGTCCATCCAAGTCATAGACCTAATTCCGACCTAACTGCGGGATCTGGATCCGGCACGGTTTGTTGAGCTGCAAGCGCGTCAAGAAGCGAAATTTCTTGTTCGGTCAAAAATCCGGCAGGATTCACGACGGGAATAACGTTTTGATCGAGAACGGTGAGGCCGCGATACCAGACGCGCTCTTCGTGACAGAAGGCGCCGGGAAGGGCCTGGAGACGAGTCATGGTGGTCATTTTCTCGATGCCGTCGACGAGGATGGCGATACGCGATTTGCGGAGCAGAAAGATTAAAGCCGCGGGAGTGGGGCGCAAACCGAAGTGGAGGGGTGCGTTGACGACGTAGAGATGGCGGTCGATGCGACGAATGGCGTGGCGAACTTTGGGAAGAGCGGGCTCATTAATTTCAACGGCGGCGCCAGCGAGGCTGTCGACGCTGCGGACTTCCTGAACGGAGGAAGAGGAGATGGCAAAGATTTGATTGCTGGCGCGGAAGAGAATGATCTGCTCCGTGCGGGCGGGAGTAGACTTCGGGGCTGCGGCCATGCGCATCAGCGTGCTCCCACAGGCGCGGGTTTGCTCAAGCCCAGGACGCGCTTTTCGATGGCGGAATAGATTTCGTCAATGCCGAGGACATGGTCGACGATGCCGGCTTTGATGGCTTCGGCGGGCATGCCGAAAATGACGGAGGTAGCTTCATCCTGAGCGAGGACGAAACCGCCAGCGTTTTTAATCATGCGAGCGCCGCGGGCACCATCGCTGCCCATGCCGGTGAGAACCACACCGATGCTCATGGCCCCGGCGAAGGACGCAACAGTTTCCATGGTGACATCGATATTGGGAAGATAGCCTTCGATACGGCCGGAAGTGGCGTCGAGTTCCATGCGTCCGGTGGAGGAGACGCGAAGATGCTGGCCGCCGGGGCAAATGTAAAAGATTCCCGGCTGGATGGACTCGTTTTGCTCCGCTTCCTTTACGCGGATGCTGGTGAACTCGGTCAATTGGAGCGCGTATTGCGTGGTGAAGGCAGCCGGCATGTGTTGAACAAGAATGACGGCAGCCGGGAAGTCGCGCGTGAAGCCAGGGGCGAGACGCATGACGGTGGCGGGTCCACCAGTGGAAGCTGCGAGAACAACGACAGGAAAGCGAAGGTCAGAGTTTTCTGATGGAGCAGGCCGATGGGTCACTGTCGTGGCCACCGCGGGAGGGGGGACATTCCTTGGAGGAGCTTGAACAGCGTTGGCGAGGCGCGAGGCCGTTCGCACAACGCGAACTTTGGCAGCGATGCGAACTTTGCGTACCAGATCTTCCTTGATGCTTTGCATGTCGAGGTCGATGCCGCCGCTGGGCTTGGTGACGAAATCGATGGCGCCGAGTTCAAGAGCTTTCAGGGTGCTGGAGGCGCCCTCCTTGCTTTCGGAACTGACCACGACGATAGGCCGCGGATTGTTGGTCATGATGTTGGCGGTGGCCTGAAGACCATCCATGTGCGGCATGTTGAGATCCATGGTGATGACGTCAGGCTTGAGGGATTCGGAAAGGGCGATGGCTTCACGACCGTCTTTAGCGCGGCCGACGACCTGGAGCTGGCTATCGGCGTTGAAAATGGATTCGAGGACTTTGCACATGAAGGCAGAGTCGTCCACGACGAGGACGCGAAATTTTTTTGGAGCAGCGCTGACCATGGAGTTAGCCAACCGGCACGGGAGGACGTGCCGCCTCCGATCCAATCAATTGTTCGATGGCAGCGAGGAGCTGATCTTCCTGAACTGGTTTGGTGAGGAAGGCGGAGGCCCCTTCTTTCAGGGCGCGATCGCGATGCTTTGCGCCAGCGCGGGAAGTAACGACTAAGACAGGAATGCGTTTGGTGCTGGAGTTTTGGCGCAGTTGGGCCATCAGCTCGTAGCCGGTCATGCGAGGCATTTCCAGGTCGGTGATGACGAGATGGCAGCCGAATTGGGAGATGAGTTCGGCGGCTTCCAGGCCATCGGCAGCGAGCTTGGCGCGATAGCCATTCTTTTCCAGCATGCGGGCGACGAACTTGCGGACGCTGATGGAGTCGTCGGCAACAACGATGACGCGTTCCTGTTCGACGCGGTCGATGGCTTCGCTGGGGATGGTGCCACGAGCGACTGCAGCGGAGCCGGGAGCGAAAACGCGGGAGGCGCTGGCGCTGGCTTGAACGGCGCGGCGTTCGTTGGGTTCAGTGGCGACCATACGATTCAGGTCGATGAGCAGGATGAGACTGCCATCCGGAGCGATGGTAGTGCCGGGGAAGAGCTTCACGCGGCGAAGGTATTCGCCAAGATTCTTGATGACGATTTCGTCTTTGCCGAGGACTTCTTCGACGACGAGACCAACCTGCCGATTCCCGGCATTGGCGACGACCATGCGGAAATAGCCGTTGATGGGCTCGAGCGGAGGCAGGCCGAGATAGGAATCAAGGCGGACGACTTCAGTGACGATGTCGCGAACCTTGGTGAGGAGTTTGCCGCCAACATCTTCAATTTCATCGGCGCGCAGGCGGCGAATTTCCTCCACGACGGCGAGAGGAAGGGCGAAATGATTCGAGCCGCAACGTACGAAGAGAGCGGGCGAGATGATTAGCGTGAGAGGAACCTTGAGAGTGAATTTTGTGCCCTGGCCGGTTTCACTTTGAACCTCAATTTCGCCGTTGAGGGCGTTGAGATTGGAGCGGACGACGTCTAGTCCAACGCCGCGACCGGCCAATTCGGTTTTGACGGTGGCGGTGGAGAAGCCGGGGTGGAACAACATTTCGCGAAGGTCGCGCTCGGTAAGGCGATCGGCAGTTTCCGTGGAGACGAGCCCGCAATCGATGGCGCTTTGACGTACACGAGGGTAGTCGATGCCACGACCGTCGTCTTCGACTTCGATGTAGATGTGGTTGCCGCGATGGTAGGCGCGGAGCATGACGTGGCCCTGTTCCGCTTTGCCAACGGCGAGGCGATCAGCAGGGGCTTCGATGCCATGAGCGACAGAATTGCGGACGAGGTGGACGAGTGGATCTGAAATTTGCTGGATGATGTTGTTGTCGAGTTCGGTTTCGCTACCGGAGAAGTCGAGTTCGACATTCTTTTTGGACGATTTGGCAGCATCGCGAACCGCGCGGGAGAGCAGGGAATAGAGTGTGCCAATGGGCACCATGCGGGCGGCGGTGATTTCGTCCTGGAGATGGTGGGCGAGCTTGGTGAACTCGTCGATGTCGCCTTCGACGCGGCCGACGTAGCCTTCGAGTTGGGAGAGGACTTCGTTAACGTCGGCGGAGATTTCGGTCATGGAGCGGGAGAGGATGTTGAAATCGTCGTAGCGATCCATTTCGAGTTCGCTGAACTCGTCGAGGAAACCGCCTTCACCGGCGGCGGCGCTGGTTAGGAGCTTATGGCGCTGGTTGTTTGCCCACGGCAAACCGATTTGCGCGCGGATGCGGTTGTACTCGTACTTTTCCTGGAATTCGTTGACTTTGCCCTGCAGGCGCTCCTTGGAGAAGCTGAGGGTATCAATCATTTTGTCGAGCTCGGCGACACGACCAACCATCTTGGTACGGCTGATAACAAGTTCGCCGACTGTATTCATCATGCGATCGAGACGGCCAAGGGCAATGCGGACAGATTTCGCGGCGGCGGCCTGCTTCTGAGTCTGGACGGTTGCTGGTTTCAAGGCGGTTTTTGGCGCCGCGGAGCGAGCCTGCTGTGGCTCTTCCGCAATAACTGGCTCCGCCGCCGGTTCTTCCTCTTCGACGTCGATTGGGGCGTATTGCGCGATGCGGCCCAGAAGTGAATCCACACCGGCGCGCATTTCCACTTCACCGGGCCATTCGCGGCGCAGGGTTTTGCGCAGGATGTCAACAGATTCGAGGCAGAGGTCAACGAGAGCGGGCGAGGGCTCGAGTTCGCCATCGCGCAGGCGGCCGATCAAGTCTTCGACGCGATGGGCGATGGAACCGAGGCGGCGCAGGCCGACTTGCGCAGCAGAACCTTTTACGGTGTGGATGGCGCGGAAGAGGCGGTTGATTTCTTCCGGACTATTGTTGCCTTCAAGGGAAAGCAGGCAATCGCTGACGATTTGAAGATGCTCTTCGGCTTCGGGCTGAAAGAATTCCAAGATTTCGTCGGGGACGTCGTCGTCTGAAGGAAGCGCGTCAAAATAGGAACCCGTGAGGCCGGTTTGCAGAGGAGACGGGTCTAGCGCGCCCGGCTCGACGATAGTGGCCGGCTCGGCAGGTTGCGGCTCCGTCATGCTGAGATTGAGGGGAGGCGGCTCCGGAGGAAAAGCAAAGCGATAGCGCTCCTTGAAGGCGGAGATATCTTCGCGATTTTCCTCCCCGGTGTCGCTGATTTGGAGGAGGCTGTTCTCCAGCAGGGAGATGCCATCGGAAAGAAATTCGGTGAGGGGGCCGTGAAGATCGTCGCCGAGGGGAGCATTCAGGGCGTACTGGAAGACGTGGGCGAGTTTTCCGGCGATCTCCGAGAAGCGCGGGAAGCCGTAGCTGGCGGAGGTGCCTTTGAGAGTGTGAGCGGCGATGTACAGACGCTCCATATCTTCGCGCCGGGGAGAAGCTTCCTGCAGCACGCCGACGTACTCCCGCAGATACTGCAGGTGCTCCGACGCCTCCTGGAGGAATAGCTCGACGGCTTCGCGGTCGGGAGTGCTCACGCGCGTCCCTCCGTAACGAGTTCGGGCTTTTGTAATTCTTCGACGGTGGGCTTGCGGTACATGATGCAATCGCCGAGGACAATGGCCTGGAATTTCACGGGCATTTTGGAAATGGATTCGGAGTGACCGAGGAAGAGGTAGCCGCCCGGTTCGAGGGCGTCGAAGAAGCGCTGGACCAGCATGCGGCGGCGCTCCTCGGTGAAATAGATGAGTACATTCATACAAAAAATGAGATCCATGCGGCCGACGTAGACGGGAGAGGCGAGATTCATTTGGGCAAAGCTGACGATTTTGCGGATGCGGCTTTTGACCTGATGTCCAGAGTGGGTAGTAGAGAAATGGGCGGCAAGCTGTTTTTCGTTGACGCTGGCGATGCTGCGGCCGGAGTAAATGCCGCGTTCGGCGGTTTTGAGCGCGTGACGGCTGACGTCGGTGGCCAGGATTTCGACTTCCCAGGCGTCAGCGAAGGACAGGGTGTCGAGAACGGTGATGGCGATGGAATAGGGTTCTTCGCCGGTGGAGCAACCGGCGCTCCAGACGCGCAAGGTGCGAGGATTGCGCCAAAACTTTTTGACATGGAGTTCGGGCAGAACATGTTTCTCGAAGGCTTCGAAGACGGCCGGGTAGCGAAAGAAGCTGGTTTCCTGAGTGAGAAGCTTTTCGAGGAGCGATTCATACTCGACATTGGTTTTGCGAGCGGCGCGCAAGAGTTCCGTGCCGCGCGCATAGCCGCGTTCGTGCAGGTGTTCGCGAACTCGCGTGGAGAAGAACCTCTCGCGCGAGGCATCGAAATGAATGCCTGTCCGCTCTTCAATCAGCATGCGGATCTCGCTCAGTTCGTGTTCACTCAAACCGTGTTCCGGGCCGTGGCGCTCACTCATGGTCATCCCGCTCTTGCCCCTTGATGGAAAAGGGGCAGAAGTTCACCGCCTAACGAACAGCGCCAACCGGTGTCAAGCGATGGTCAGTGTCCTCTGCCGAAGCGCCTTTGGCATTGGCGCGGAACTGGGCGAGGGCTTCATTGAGCTGGTCAGAAAGCTTAACGAGCTGGCTGACGGTGGTTACCGTGCTGCGCGTGCCCTGCGAGGTTTGGCGCGTGATGTTGGAAATGATCTGCATGGCGTGGGCAACACCTTCTGTGCCGCGCACCTGCTGTTTGGACGCAAGAGAAATTTCCTGGACGAGCTCAGCGGACTGGCGAACGACGCTGGAGATGGCATCGAGAGCCCGGCCGGCCTGATCGGCAAGAGTGGCGCCGGATTCGACTTCCTTGGTGCCGTCTTCCATGACCACAACGGCTTCGTTCGTCTCCGCCTGAATGGCTTTGATGAGCGCGGCGATGTCCTTGGTGGCGCTGCGGGAGTGTTCGGCAAGCTTGCGAACTTCATCGGCAACGACGGCGAACCCGCGGCCAGCTTCACCGGCGCGAGCAGCTTCGATGGCGGCGTTGAGAGCGAGGAGGTTGGTCTGCTCGGTGATGTCGTTAATCACGTTGATGATCTCGGAGATTTCCAGGGAGCGATCGCCGAGAGACTTAATTTTCTTGGCGGTGGCCTGCACGGAAGAGCGAATGCGCTGCATGCCATCGAGGGTGTCGCGGACGGCGCGGTTGCCCTGTTCAGCGGCGTCGAGGGCACGGCGAGCGGCTTCGGCGCTGGCTTCGGCGTTGTTGGAAACCTGCTTCATGGAGACGGTGAGTTCTTCGACGGCGCTGGAGGTGTTGGTGATTTCCTGGTCCTGTTGGGTGGCGCCGGCCTGCATTTCGTCGGCGGCGACAAGAATGTTGTTGGAGCAGGTGGTGACTTCCATGGCGGCCTTGCGGACGCGCTCGAGAACCTTGGTGAAATTGTCGAGCATATAGTTGATGGAATCGGCGACATTGCCGAGGGCATCGTTGGTGACTTTGCCGCGGAGGGTCAAGTCACCGCGAGCGACCTGGTTGATGACGGCGAGGAGATCGGTGATGCTGCGTTGCAGTGATTCGCTGGCTTCCTGGTTGAAGGAGGCTTTGGAAACTTTGCCAACGGCGCGGTTGAGGTTCTCCGCGATGTAGCCAAACTCATCGTTGGAGGCAACATCGGCGCGGGCCTTGGCATCACCGGCCGCGAGACGCTCCGAGAAGGCGGAAAGTTCGCTGACGGGAGAGAGAATGCCGGAGCCGAGGCGCCACGCAAGAATGATGGTCATGGCCAGAGCCACAACCGAGGGGATGATGAGCCCGGCGGCGTCAAAGCCGTTGGCATTGGCCGCCTGGCGTCCGGCGCTGTAGGCCAGACCGAGGACGACGAAGAGTGCGAAGCCGTTGACGATGATCAGCGTCCAAATGGTGGTACTGAGTCGCGATTTCATTTACTTCCTCCCCAAACCCGTTCGAAAAGTGATCAGATACTCGGCCCCGGATACACTTCCAACAGCCGGCGCAGATCGATGATCAGAGCCAGGCGGTCTTCATGCCGCAACATTCCGACGCAGTGCGGCACATTTTCCGGAGCTTCCTGCAACAAATCCTCGGAGTCGTTCACCGAATAGGTGCCGACGACTTCATCGGCGGCGATACCCAAGCGGAGATCGTCGTGATGGCCGTCGCCACGAAGGGAGGCCACGACGACGTGCTTGGGAAGGAGGCCGGTGCGACGGCCTTCGGTGAGAGCGATGTCAATTAAAGGAACAATGGAGCCACGAAGATTGAAAATGCCAAGCATGTAGCCGGGAGAAAGCGGAATCTTGGTGACCAGCGGCCACTCCAAGACTTCTTCCACGTCGAGAACCGGAAAGCAGAAACGCTCGCGCCCACTGCGAAAGACCACGAACTGGGATTCCGGCGGACGTTCAGCAACCGGAGCCAGAGCTTCGAGGAGTTCGCCGAGTTCGGCGTCGGCGGGGATCGGAGTCAGTTGAAAGTCTTCGGTCATTGCTGGGTGTTCCTTGCGTTCTCCTTCATGCGAAATCATGCAAAGCGGCGAACCGCGCGCAAAAGTTCATCCCGGGTGAAGGGCTTGGTGACGTAGCCATCCGCACCCTGCTGCTGGCCCCAATAACGATCGCTGGCGGTGTCCTTGGAGGTCACGAGAATCACGGGAATGGCGTTGAACTTGATGTTGCCCTTAAGTTCGCGGCAAACCTGGAAGCCGTTGCGTTCGGGCATGACGACGTCGAGAAGAATGATGTTGGGCTTCTCGACGGCGATGGCTTCTTCGACGCGCTTGGGGTCGCTTAAGCCGACGGGCCAATAGCCTTCGGGTTCGAGCAGGCCCTGGATCAGTTTTACCTGAGCCGGTGAATCATCGACGATAAGAATTTTTTTCTGCACAAGCTTGGACTCCGCGTGGTTCTCCACGGAAGAAAAAAGCACGTCAGCGGCCAGCTTGGAGGTTTCGAGGGGCGCGGTGCTTATATTTTTAAGTGATGGGGAATGAAGAGGATAAGGGGCATGCTGGGAGGCTCACCGGCGAGGAACTGACGTGGCTGCGGCGTCATCTGTCTCAGCTTGAGAAGACGTCTCAACCCCCCGCATTTCCGTGGCGAGGGATGAGAATCGCTGCATGATCTCGTTGATGCGCAGGGCCATGGTGTGAATGGTTTTGATCTGCGCGAGAGATTGCGCGGAAAGTTCGCCGGGCTCGAGAAGAAGGAGTTCGGCGTTGCCGAGCAGGGAAGTCATGGCGTTGTTGACACTGTGCTTCATGTCCGTCATGTAGCGGCCGAGGACAGCGTCATTAGCATTCTGCGCGGCGCGCTGTTCGGCTTGCTTGGCAAGACGCAAAGCTTCGGTGCGGCGCAAAGATTCACCAGCGACAAGGAGGACAACTTGCGTCCAGTCCTCACGAAGTGGCACATGCAAGAGACGAGGATAGCGTTTGCGAAGGACGCCGAGTTCTTTGGGATCAGAGGGAGCGCAGAGAATCACGGCGGCGCCGGGAGCTACGGAAGCCAAGATTTGTGGGGCGCATTGATTTTTGAGCGGACCGATGACGATAAGATCGGAGGCAACCGGTTCGTGATTCTCCCAAAGCTCACTGGTGACAACGGAAAGGCCTGGTAGTTGGCGCTCCATCTGCCAGCAGGCGGTGAGGAGGCGCGCGAATTCGGCGTCGTCACTGAGGATCAATGCGTTCGTCGTTTGCAAAGGAAGTCCGCTCCCTGACTGCTAATCACACCTGCCCGAGTACACAGCAGGGAATTAAAGCTTTTCGGCTTCGTCGAGCGCCGACAGCAGGCGCTTGGTGCTAATGCCTAAATTCACGGCCGCCTCCGTGTCTTTGGCTTGCTTGGCGACTTCGACACGCTCTTGCAAACGGGATACCTCGACACGGGCGATGGGTAGAACGCGGTCGAGAGGTGTGGCGACGCCCTGCTGTTTGGCTTGCTCGAGGGCGGCGGTGACGAGGGCTCTGGCTACGACGGCGCGGCGCAAATCTTCGGCCGCCGGACCGTCTTCACTAACAAAGGCAGCGACTTCCCAGGAAGACATGAGCAGGCGAGCAGCCCCGACGCGCACGGTGGTCATCGAGCGGCCACGAGACGGCGGGGCGGAAATCAACTGTTCCCACACCTGCTCCATGCAGGTTTCGAAGTCGAGAGCAGGCTCCGCATCTGCACCCTTTGTTGCGGCAGGAGCAGGCGGCTTCTCACCACTCAGTATGGCTGATACGGGTGAGCGAGAGGCGTCAGTGGAAGCGGCAGTTGAGTCCTGAGTGGGAAGAGCAGGGATGGCGTCCATGGGCTTGCCGATAACGCGCTCGATGGTGCGCTCCAGGTCGGCGCGCAAAGCAAGAAGCTTCTCAAAGGCCTGATTTACGCTGCGTTCGTTGTATTCCTTCTGGAAGGGCTGTTTCCATTCATCGGCGAGCTGGCGGACCTTGTTGATGGGCTCGGTGGAACTGAGGCCGAAGGCCTGGCAACTGACTGTCTTTGCCCCGGCGGTTTCGAGGTGATTGATTCCGGAGCGGATGTAAATCAAGTCCGCGTGCATTAACTCGATGAGGGTTCGACGAAGCAGGAAGTTGAAACGCACGAAGGCAATCATAGCGGCGGGGTCGTAGAACATGCCTCCGGCGCCTTCCTTGACGCGGCGACCTTGTTCGATGAAGTTGGTCTTGAGAATATCGCGGAGACTCTTGAAGGAACGGAGAGTGAGAATCATTTTCTCGAGCGGCTCGCACCAGGAGAGAGGAGTGCAGTCTACATCGCCGAGGACAGGCTTCATGACCTGGGCGACATCGTTGAGCTCGATTTGCTTATGGTAGATCTTGGCCGGGGCACACAAAGCGAAATACTGAACGAGGAGGAAATCGATCTTGTCCCGGTCGATGGTGGTCTTCGAGGACTTCCGAAGGTGCCGCATGATCAGGGCGCGCAAACCGCTTTCGCTGGCATTCAGGGTGGTGGTTTGCAGAAGCTGGCGCAACTGGTGAACATGGACCTGCTGATCCATGGAGTCCAGCCAGACCTGAACCTGCTTGGAGAATTGTTCTTCCGGCTTTTCCTGAAGGACGCGCTTATTCTGAGGAAAAGGAATTTCGAGCTGGAGATGCTTGGCGAGGGCGAGATAAATGGGGAAAACGGAGCGAACCTCTTCCCACTGAGGCAGGCGCGCGCCATCAGCCTTGGGCGGAGCGGATAGATTTAAGATTGTGATCATTTTATTCACGGGCAAATCATCCATTCGCAGGGGCGATCGAGAAATCGCACGGCCACAGCTTTGCGGCCTTCGTGATATTGCAAAGCGATTACGGCTGCCTCCGCGGGACGTCCTCCTCCATCACGAACAAGTCGGACACGATCATCAAATTCCAGAGCCAATTTCGACAGGAAGATGGCGTAGTCCTGGGTACCGAATTCCACCACGGTGGCTTCCTGGGTGTTGAACTGGCCAGAGCGCAGGGGAATGACGCGCACCGGAATGCGAAGAGCGGAAAGCTTTGGAAAGAAGCGAGCAAGTTGTTCCGTGCATTCCCGTTCGTCAGCAATGAGAGTCATTCGCGAATAGCCCCGTAGCCAGTGGAAGTGCGCCGATGGCAGCCGCCGGGTGCAGGTACACACCAAACGGAAGCAAGGGCGCAATGTCCCGAGAAGGGAATTGCACGCTGGAAGCCAAAGAAAGGCGGGAGGTGGCGGGGCTGAAAAGGACTGGAATGAAAGGGGTTAAGAATTTCCGGTGGGGATGTGAGGGCGAAAATGTCTCAGGCTGAAACATTTTGTCTCAGGGAAGAGCGTGGCCGGTTGGGCAGGTGTTGAGACGCGGGGGATGATGGATATTGGACAGCAAGTTGCACCTGCGCCAAACTCACCCCCAGGTTCATCCAACATTTGTGCTAAGTCTCCTGTGAGAGGAAACCGCGATGGCACAAAAATCTCCAAACCAATGCAACGCTTTCCGCAAGGAACTAATTTCGCATTTTACCGAAGGAAATGCCCACGCCAGCTTCGACGCTGCGGTCAAGAATTTTCCTGCCGATCTTCGGGGAACACGTCCCTATGATCTGCCCCACTCCGCTTACCAACTCATCGAACATCTTCGCATCGCCCAATGGGACATTGTCGAATATGCCCTCAACCCCAAACACAAATCTCCCGACTTCCCCGACGGCTACTGGCCCAAATCAGCCGCACCTCCGGACGCCAAGGCTTTGGACAAATCGATCGCCTCTTTTCGCGCCGACCGCAAAAAACTAATCGCTACTCTAGAAAAATGCGACATCCTCGCTCCCATACCGCACGCCAACAATCAATCCCTGGCCTCCAAAACCATTCTGCTCATCGACCACAACTCCTATCACCTCGGCCAACTCATTCTGCTGCGCCGCCTCCTGAACGCTTGGCCCGAAAAATAAAAACCGACAGTCCATAAGCAGATCGACTGCACTTTTCCGTCAGCAGGTTTGGCCGGACTTTCAGGCCTTTTCTTGACAGTTTCCGATGTTGCCGCTATAGTGCCGCCACTCCGCATTTCGTATCCCGGGCCCTTTTCGCAGAATAGCGTAAAGACTCAAATTTGCAGCGTTCTCAGGGGGCAAAATTTCTGTGGCCATTGTAAACGCAGGGCTAGCTGCTGGTATTGAGAAAGAAGCAAGCACAACGAAGCAGTTCAAGACATTCCTGGGCCGGTATTTCTATTTCTGCATGTCGCTGGTGTTGGCCGCGCTGGTGATTTTGGGCTTCAGCCGCACGGTCAACGCCAACCTGCTCCACGCGAACCCGCCAAGGCCACTGCTCTTGTGGATACACGGGGCGGCCTTCTCAACGTGGATGGTCTTCTTTATCGTTCAGTCGGCTCTGGTGCGCGCGCGGAAAGTCAGCGTGCACCGGTTGCTCGGCTGGTTTGGAGCGGGGTTGGCCGTGGTGATGGTGGTGTTGGGCGTCACCATCGCGGTAGTGATGACCCGGTTCGATACCGTGGTGCTACAGCAGAAGGGTGTGGATGCTTTCTTGTCGATTCCGTTCGCCGACATGATCATCTTTGGCTCGTGCATCGCGATGGCAATTTATTGGAGAAAGAAGCCGGAGTACCATCGGCGGCTTGTTTTCATAGCGAGTTGCCAACTTATGGACGCCGCCATCGGCAGATTCGATTTCATGTTCAACCACGCTCTGTTCTTCCCTGCCTTAGACGGCCTGATCGCGCTCGGCATGGTGCGTGATTGGGTGGTCGATAAGCGCGTCCACAAAGTGTATCTCTATGCGCTGCCTTCATTGATCGTTGTGCAGAGTCTTGCAACCTACGCCTGGAGGATCAATCCAAAGTGGTGGCAAGGGATCACCCAGGCGATCCTGCGATCGTAACGGCGACACGCTGCGCCAGACCACTTGATGTTTGTGAGAGCGGTAGCTGTGTCACGGTCTGAAGGGCTTTAAGGTTGCGTTACCGACACGTGGGTCGGTGGACCGCATTGGCTTCTGGTGATGGCGAAGACGTGATCAGTGGCCGGCGGCGTGGGCTTCTGCTTCTTGAGGCTCGATTTTTTCGATGCCTCCACGAGGAGCGATGTTGTAGCGCTTCAGTTTGCGATAGAGGGTGGCGCGGCTAATACCGAGCATTTTGCCGGCGAGGGCTTTGTCGCCATGAGCTTGTTCGAAAACGCGCAGGATGGTCATGCGCTCCATTTCGGCGAGCGCGGTGGTGGAGAGGGAATTGGCGTCTTGAGGGTTCGTTTCCTGAGTGAGGGGCTGTTCCGTGCGAATAGCCGGCGGTAGATCCTGAACATCGATGGTGTGGTGATCGCCGAGGGTGACGGCGCGGGCGATGCAGTTTTCGAGTTCGCGGACGTTTCCGGGCCAATCATATTGGAGAAGGCTTTTCATGGCGGCGGCGGTGACTTGCAAGTGAATGCCGGGGGTGTAGCGGTTCAAAAAGTGATGCACGAGCATGGGGATATCGGAGCGGCGCTCGCGCAGAGGTGGCAGGTGGACGGTAACAACGTTAAGGCGGAAATAAAGATCTTTGCGGAAGGTACCGGCGCGATAGGCGGCTTCGAGATCGCGGTTGGTGGCGGCGATGACGCGAACATCGACATTGAATTTTTCATTGCTGCCGACAGGGCGGACTTCTTTTTCCTGGAGGACGCGAAGAAGTTTCGTCTGCATCTCGAGGGGTAGCTCGCCGATTTCATCCAGAAAAATAGTGCCACCGTTGGCAGCCTGGAAGAGGCCGGATTTGGTTTTCGTGGCGCCGGTGAAGGCTCCTTTTTCGTAGCCGAAGAGCTCGCTTTCCATCAGCGTGGGGACGAGGGCGCCGCAGTCCACGGCGACGAAATTGGATTTTGCGAGGGCGCCGCGGAAATGAATGGCGCGGGCGACGAGTTCTTTGCCGGTGCCGCTCTCGCCGGAGATGAGGACGGGAGTGCGTGTGTCCTTGAGGCGCGAAATCATGCGCAAGACATCCTGCATGCCGACGGAAGAGCCGATGATCCCGTCGAGATTCTCGTCGGTGTTGACCTTGTCGCGGAGGAAGGCATTCTCATTGACGAGACGGACTTTGTCGGCCATGCGTTGGAGGAGAAGACGCATTTTCTCGACGCGAAAAGGTTTCTCGATGTAGTCGTAAGCGCCAAGCTTCATGGCATCCACGGCGGACTCGATGGAGCCGTGGCCGGTCATGATGGCGACTTCGGTGCGCGGCAGGAGTGCTTTAATTTGCTTGAGGAGTTCGACGCCAGACTGGTTGGGGAGCTTAAAGTCCGTGAGCACGACGTCGGGGGGATCGGTTTCCAGGTGAGTGGCGGCGGATTCCGCGCTTTCGGCCTCATCGCAAACGAAACCGAGCGAGGAGCCGATGGTCATGCAGAGGCGGCGGATACTCTGTTCATCGTCAACTACCAAAAGCTTGATTTTCATATCGTCAGTCATGGCTTTCCAAAAGTTTTCTCCACAGTGGATATCAGTTGCTGAACGCGAAAAGGTTTTTCAATGCATGGGGTAGAGCTGCCGGAGAGAAGCGATTGAGTTTCGCTGTTGGCGGTGTCGCCGCTAATCAAGATGATGCGATTGCCGAGTTCGGGGCGATGGAGCTGAATCCAATGGTGGACATCAGCGCCGTTGACGTCCCCAGGCATGCGAATGTCAGAAATAACACCAGAATATGTATCGGTAGAAAGCTGGCGGATGCCTTCGGCACCGGTGGAGGCTTGCACGACGCGGTAGCCTTTGCGCTCGAGTGCGGTGCGAACGAAGGCACTGACGGCGGGTTCATCCTCGATCAGGAGAATGGGAGCGAGGGCGGGATTGGTTTCCACGGCGTTCATCGGGCACCGTCGTTGGCAGCGGCAGCGAGAGCAGTTTCCGTGGCAATGGGAAGGCGAACAACGAAGGTGCTGCCGCTTTCGCCTTCATTGTTCCAGCAAAGAATTTCTCCCCCGTGGGCGCGGACGATGCCGTAGCAGATACTGAGGCCGAGGCCGGTGCCTTTTCCGGCGGGCTTAGTGGTGAAGAAAGGATCGAAGATACGTTCGGTTTCGCTGACGCCGGTGCCGTTATCGATGAAGGCGACTTCGATGAAATCGGTGGTCTGGCGAGTGCGGATACGGATTTTGCCGTGGTTGCCGGACTCCTGGATGGCGTCGTAGGCGTTGTTGAGAATATTGAGAAAAACTTGCTGGAGCTGTTGAGGATCACCGACAGCGAACTGAAGATTTTCGTTGAATTCCTCGGTGACTTCGACACCGTGACTGGAGAAGTCATAGCTGCGGAGGCGGATGGTCTGCCGAAGGATTGAGTTGATCTGCATAGGCTCGCGCTGAGCGGGACGCTGCCGGGCAAAGCTGAGAAGGCCCTGAACGATTTCCTTGGTGCGCTGCGTTTCGCGAAGAATGATTTGCAGTTCCTCACGAGCGGAAGCAGGAACCTGGGGATCCTCGAGCAGCAAATCGGTGAAGCCGAGAATGGCGGCGAGGGGATTGTTGACTTCGTGAGCGACGCCGGAGACCAGGCGGCCAATGGTGGCCATTTTTTCGGCGTGGGCGAGCTTGGCTTGCAAGAGGACGGCGTCGGTAATATCGGTCATGACTACGACGACGCTGTTGACTTGATTGGATTCGTCGCGACTGGGACTGAGGCTGACGGAGAAATGGCCCATGGAGCCATCGCTGCGCTTGACGCGCAACTCCAGATTTTCGACCTGTTGACCGTTGGCAGTGGTTTGCAGGGCGGCTTCAAAATCCTGACGATGAGAATTTTCCACCAGGCGCACCAGGCGCTGACCGATTAACTCTTCCTGGCGGTAACCAGATTCGAAGCAGCGGCGGTTGGCATAGCTGATGAGGCCGGCGGTATCGAGGACGAGGATCATGCTTTGCGTGGTGTTGAGGATTTTCTGATTGAAATCGCGCTCACGCTGCAGTTGGGACTGGAACATTCTTTGTTCCGTGACATCGAGCATCAGGCCGCGGATCTGCACGATACGGCCGTGGGCATCACGAACAGCGCTGATGTTCTGAAGCGTATGGAGAAGGCCGCCGTCCTTGCGGCGCAGAATTTCCTCGTAGTTGCGGAGGGTGCCACGCTCGGTGATGGTGCGGACAAGGCGTTCTTTGGCGGCGCGCGTGGGATATAAATGCGCGCTGACATCGGCGCGGAGTAGTTCTTCGCGAGATTCGTATCCGAGCATGCGGACCATAGCGTCGTTGACGTCAAGGAATTGGCCTTCGGGCGTGGCAAAAAAGAGGCCTTCCTGAATGTTGTCAAAGAGTTCGCGGTAACGGCGCTCAGCTTCGCGGCGGTCGCTAATATCTTTGAGAACGTGGATGGTGCGACCTTCTTCTTCGGTGGCGCCACGGGTGCGGGAAGTGGAGACGAGGAAGGTGCGGCCTTCGCCGGTGGCGATATATTCCTCGCGGGGTGCGTGGGTGTTCTGGCAGAAAGGGCAGGGTAGGGCGCTGCCCGTTTCCGCAATGTGGCGCAAGGTGCGCATCGCCTCTCCGACGAGGGCAACCGGTGGGATGCCGATATGAGAAGCGAGAGAGCGGTTGGTGCGAACAATATTCCATGCCTGGTCGTGGACGACGATGTAGTCGCTAATGGCATCGATGTCTTCAACCCATTGCTTCTTGGAACGCTCTAGTTGAGAGAAACGGCGAACCTTCTCCATGACGAGAGCGGCATAGCTGGCGAGGGCGGCCAGGAGACGCTCGTCTTCGGCAGATACTTCCGCCGCGGGGCGCTGGAGACAGAGCGTGCCCATAAGCTCCTGGTCACTGGCATATATAGGATAGAAGACGGCGAAGGAGTCTTGGCCATCCCACGGCAGAACTTCGAGCGCCACGCGGCGTACTTTCACCTTGGCAGTCATCCATTCGCGATCGGCATCGTTGACTGGAACCGGGGTGCTGCGGTGGTGAAGGTCCACGTTGTTGCCGTGGAGCTCTCCCACAGCGCCCCAGTCGGCTTTGAGCATTTCCGAGGCACGGGCGGCGAGACCAGCGAGAAAGGTGGGTAATTCGCGACAGTGCGCGGCTTCCAAGGCGAGGTCCATGAAAGCGTGACAGATGTCGAGGGGGGAATGAACTGGAAGCGAGCGGGTACGAGGGCTGGAGGAGTGTCGTTTCGGGAGAGGCTTGCGGTCACGCATAGGGATCGAAGGGTACAGCTCGTCTCAAAATAAGAAAATCAACAAAACAACGCTACTGGGCAATCTCAAACTGAGTCAATGAGCGTTCCAAAACGTGACGCTGATGGGTTACCTGTCCCTAGGGACAGTGCGTGGGGAAATCTCAGGCTGAGACCGCGGCTGAGGTTCGTGGTGCCCATTGAGACGAATAGGGGGGAGAGAGATGGGAGGATTTTAGAGTGAGTGCCGCATAACAAGTTGATAGGCGGAAAGTTATAGCCAGAGGTGAGGGCGGTTACAAGTCACAAAAACGATTCAATATACTGGCCCTCGACTTGCCTTCTTTCTCATGGGCACGTATCCCGCTCGGGAGGGCGAAGAGTCCATGGGAGTCTCGTGGAGGCATCAGTTTCTTGCAGCAGTGGGAGTGAGCGTACTGGCGGTAGGGATGGTCGCCGGACAGACATCGGTTGACGATAGCAAGCGAAAGATCAAGTTCAAGGTCAACCCGCAATATTCCGAGATCGCTCGCAAGATGAGCCTCTCCGGCAAAGTCAGAATCGAGTTGGTGATCGCGCCGGATGGCCACGTGAAGAGTTCGCGGGCGATCGGTGGTCACCCACTGTTGGTGCAGTCCTGCCTGGAAGCCGTAAGGGATTGGAAGTTTGAGGCGGCGCCCGAGGAGACGACGCAGATCGTCGAGTTTGCATTTGAGTTCAAGCAGTAGTGGAACAGCAGTGATGCGGCGGTCGGAAGATCGAACGCCCGCGCGGGGGTATTGGGGAGTGGAGGAAGTGACGCGATGACGATCGGAAGGCAACTCTACAGAGGATTTGGGGTGGTTTTGGCAATTCTAGCGCTGCTGCTTTTTGTGGACCTGGCAGCTTTGTGGAAAGCGCGATCGGCGAGCAACGAGGCGGCCGCAACGCTGGAAAGCGTGCGTGTGGCGGAAAATGTGCGCTACCAGATCATGCAGAACCGGCTGAACCTGGACAATTTTCTGTTGAGCGGAGACCCGCGGGACGAGGACAAAGTCAACCGAGGCTTTACGGACTTGACCGATGCGATCAAGCGCGGCCAAGCGCAGGCGAACAACGAGATTCTGCGAACAGCGCTGATGCAGGTGGAAGGAACGGAAGCCAGTTGGGCGGACAATTTTGCCAAACCGCTGCTGGCCAAACGACATCAAGTGGATTCCGGGGACGCGACGGTTTCGGACCTGCAGATTTTTTATTTGCAGAAGGACCCGGCTTCGTGGCTGGTGAAGTCCTCGTCGGTTCTGGATGGAGCAAACACGGACATCAGCAAGGAACTGCAGGATTCGCAGGCGGTTGCGGCCCGAGCGAGCACCATCAGCGGAGCGGTGATCGTGGTCGGGACGCTGCTGGCGATCGCGATTGGGATTTTGGGAGCATACCGGACAGCCAAATCGATCACGGAACCACTGCAGCATTTGATCACGGTGGCGCGAGAAATTGGCGATTCGGGGGATCTGGATCAGAACATCGACATTCATCGCAACGATGAAATCGGGGCGCTGGCGACTACGTTCAACAATATGGTGGCGTACCTGAAGGAGATGGCGGCGGTTTCGATGGGGGTTGCGGAAGGCGATTTGACATTAGAAGTGACGCCGCGGTCGAAGCGGGACACGCTGGGGAACGCATTCGTGCGCATGTCGCACGGATTGCAGGAAATTGTGCGGTCGACACGCGACGGAGCATCGCAAGTTTCGGCGGGATCGAACCAGGTGGCGGGGGCGGCGGATGAGTCGGCGAAGGTGAGCGTGCAGGCATCATCGGCGATTGAAGAAGTGACGAGCACAATGCACGAAATGAGCATCAACGTGCAGAACGTGGTGAAGAATACGCAGGTACAGGCTTCCAGCGTGGCAGAAACGTCGGCATCGATCGATCAAATGGTGACGTCGATCCAGCGGGTGGCGGATACGGCGAAGGTTTTGTTGGATATCGCAAACCGTTCGCGCGAAGAAGTAGTGATGGGCATCCAGACGATGGAAAAGACCACGGACGGATTGAACCGGACCAACCGGGCGATTCAGTCCTCAGCCGAAATCATCAACATTTTGGGGCACCGTGCGGATGACATCGGAAAGATTATTGAGGTGATTGACGATCTTGCCGAACAAACGAACCTATTGGCATTGAACGCGGCTATCGAAGCGGCGAGGGCGGGGGAGCATGGGCTGGGTTTCGCGGTGGTTGCCGATGAAGTGCGCAAGCTAGCGGAGAAATCGACGCAGTCCACGAAGGAGATTGCGGACTTGATCCAAAGCATCCAGCGGGAAGCGCGGCAAGCCGTTGAGAACATGGAACACAGCACGCGCATAGTGGAGGAAGGATTGAGCCTGGGGAACGACCTAGGATCAGCGCTGCACAAGATCTCGGATGTTGTGACCGAAGTCTACAAATTCTCGCAGGAAATTGGAGCGGCGACGAACGAGCAGTCGGTAGGATCGTCGCAGATTGCGAAGGCGACCAACCGGCTGACGGAGATCACGCAGGAGATTAACTCCGCGGTGGAAGAACAGGCATCGGGCGCGCAGGCAGTGGTACGCGCAATGGACAAAATGCGGGAATTGGTGCAGCAATCCGCTTCGAGTTCAACGGAACTTTCCGCGGCTGCGGAGCAGATGTTGAAATTGTCGCGGAACCTGCTGGATAGCATGGACCGGTTCGTGATCGACCGGGCGAGCCAGATGCGGCACCGGCGTGAAGGGATGCCGCGGCGGCCGATTTCGGGGCAGGAAGCGCATGAGTATGAGCTCGCGGAAGTGAGTCGTTCCTAACGGAGCGCGTCGCATGCAGAAAGACTGCCAGCTCGTTGGATTCCGCATCGGCGAAGAAACGTATGGGGTGCAGATTGGCTCCGTGCGCGAAATCGTGCGTGTGCCCGAAATCACGGCGGTGCCGAATGCGCCGGAGATGATCGAAGGGGTGATCAACCTGCGAGGGAAAATCATTCCGGTGATGGATTTGAGGAAACGATTTGGAAGCTCGGCGATCCAGCCTGATAAGAAGAACCGGATCCTGGTGGTGGAACTGGAAAGCCGGCTATTAGGATTGATTGTAAGTTCGGCTTCCGAAGTTCTAAAGATTCCGCCGTCGGAAATCGAGCCGCCGGGAGCGGTGTTTGCGGAAGGTGAATCGAGTTACGTGACAGGAGTGGGCAAGCTCAAAGGGCGACTAGTGATCCTGCTGGACATCGCGAGGCTACTGCGCCAACCGGAATACAAAAAACTTGAGGAGGCGGCGGAGCCTGTCGGGATTGCCAGGTAGAGGTGCTTCGCGGTTCGCGAAGCGCTGGTGAAATATCCCAGGTCCGCATCATTCAGCATGGGAACGATTACTGCGCAGATACAGCTGACGGAAGCGGAACTGAAGCTGTTGCAGACGCTGGTCTATCAAGAATGCGGAATGTACTTCGATGAGCGCCGCAGCCACTTTCTGAAGGACCGGCTGCAACGGCGGCTGAAGGCGTGCCAGCTTGAATCTTTCTACAGCTACTACCGTTTGCTGACGAGCCGGGAAGGGCGCAACGAACTGGCGCTGCTACTTGAGAATCTGACGGTCAATGAAACGAGCTTCTTTCGCAACCGGCCGCAATTGGAGTTGCTGCAGAAATCGGTGCTGGAAGAAATCCTGCACCATAAGCAGGAACGGCGTGACTGGAATTTGCGGGTGTGGAGCGCTGGATGTTCAGCGGGGCAGGAACCGTACTCCGTTGCGATCCTGATCTGCGACGCGCTGGCTTACTACTATCTGAGAAACCCGCTGCCGTTTGACATGCCGTCGCCGAAGCCGCTGATTCCGCCGCCGTGGAAGCTGGAAATTGTGGCGTCGGATATCAGTTATGCGAGTCTGCGGGCGGGACAGGAAGGCGTATACACGGAAATTCAGATGGAGCCGGTGGATTACACGACGCGGCTGCGGTACTTCGAGAAGTCCGGAGATAAATATTCGGTGAAGCCGCAACTGAAGGATGTGGTGCAATTCGACTTCCACAACCTGAAGACGGAATTTTTGCCGCGGCGCAACGACATCATTCTCTGCCGGAACGTGATGATTTATTTCGATGAAGCGGAACAGAAGAGACTGATCGATAAGTTCTGGCACTGCTTGAATCCCGGGGGGTACCTGTTTGTGGGACATGCCGAAAGCCTGTTTGGGCTGACGCAAAAGTTCCGGATGGTACACGAAAACAACGGGACAGCTTACAAGCGACTTGAGGTGACGGCTTGAGTTTCTTGCCCGAGGATCGGGGAGCAGAACTCCGCGCGCTCTTTTTCGAGAGTGCAGCGGAAGTGCTGCAGGTGATTAACGACGCTGGACTGCAACTGGAGAAGCGTCCGGCGGATGAAGAACTGATCCGAACTGTGCGGCGAGCGGTACATACGCTGAAGGGGGATTCCGCCGCGTGCGGGTTTACGAAGCTGAGCGAAATCAGCCACGAGATCGAGGACATTCTTACGGTGCAGGTGGCGCAGGCACACGGTGCGGCGCTGGCGGAGGTTGTGCTTTCGGCGGTGGATTTGTTCGAAAGCATGCTGAGCGCCTATCAGAAGCAAGCGGAGCCGCCCTCGGTGGACCCGTTTCGCACGCTGATTCACCGGTTGTTACAAGCTCCGGCAGGAGCGGCCGGGCATGCGGGGGACGGATCGACCGTTCCCGGGAACTTTCGTTGGAACGAGTATGAAGGGTTAATGATTTCCGAGGCGGTGCTGCGCGGAGAAGCGGTCTACAACATTGCGTTGCGGATCGATCCGAATAGCCCGATGCGCGCCGCGGCATTTCAACTGGTCCGTAACGTTCTTCATGCTTGTGGCACGGTGATCGCGCTGCGGCCGGAAGATAACCTAGCTGCCGCATCGGTGGAGATCGTGGAAGCTGCGCTGGCCAGCAAGCATCCGGTGGAGCATATTGCGCATCGCTGCCGGGTTCCATCGGTGGTTGCCGATTTGCGCATTGAAGAGGCCAAGCAGGAAGAAGGGGCCGACCATCAATTGCTGGGGGATTTGCTGGAAGCACAGGCGGCACAAATCAATTCACGGGTCGAAGAAGGGCACGATTCGGCAGCGGCCGCGAAACAGACAGCCGGGACTTCTGCGGTCGCGGCCGTGGCAGAAGGTTCGCTGCGCGTGGATTCCGCGCGGATTGATGCGGTGATGAACCTGGTGGGCGAACTGATCATCGGGAAATCGATGCTCCATCGAACACTGACGGAGTTTGATCAGAAGCACGCAAGGGATCCGATGCGCGCGAAGTTTGCAGAAGCGCTGGCATTCCAGTCACGCGTGCTGGACGAACTGCATAAGTGTGTGCTGAAGATCCGCATGGTGCCGGTCGAACAGCTGTTCCGGCGCTTCCCACGCGTGGTGCGAGACGTGGCCAAGCAGTGCGGAAAAGATGTGGCGCTGGAGATTACGGGCGAACACACGGATCTGGATAAGGGAATCCTGGATGCACTGGCGGAGCCGCTGACACACATTGTGCGAAATGCGGTGGATCACGGGATCGAGCCGGCGGACGACCGGTTGGCAGCGGGAAAACCCGCGCGCGGGACGATCTCACTGAACGCATTCCATCAAGGGACGCAAGTGGTCGTGGAAGTACGGGACGATGGGCGGGGAATTGATCTGGAGCTTGTTCGCGAGCAGGCCGTTCGGAGCGGACTGGTGAAACTGGAGGACGCACAGCGACTGCTGGAGCAGGATTTGCTGAACCTGATCTTTGAACCCGGCTTCAGCACCGCTTCGGAGATTACGGAGGTGTCCGGGCGTGGAGTCGGCATGGATGTGGTGCGAACGGTGATCGACCGGCTGAAAGGCACCGTGCAGATTTCCACGGACAAAGGAAAAGGGACGATGGTTCAACTGCGGATGCCACTGACGCTGGCGAGCATTCAGACGCTGCTTTTCCGGGTATCAGGGCGGCTGTTTGCCGTGCCGCTCTCCGCGGTAATCGAGATCACGAGAATCAACGAGCAGGAGATTCACCGGGTGGATCAGCGGGAAGTGCTGCGGTTGAGGGAACAGGTACTGACGCTGGTGAGGCTGAGCAAGCTAAGCCGGATCCACGCAGTCGAAGGCAGCGTAACGAAAAAGAAGAAAAGCTTTGTGCTGGTGATCGGTCAGGCGGAGAAGCGATTTGGATTAGTGGTGGACAGCATGGTGGGTGAAGAAGAACTAGTGATCAAAGCGCTGCCGGGCGAGATCATAGCGAGCGATCTGGTAAGCGGCGCGTCGATCCTGGGAGACGGGACGGTAGTGCTGATCTTAAACGTTCCGACGATCCTCACCCGATTGTCCCGGTCAATGCCCTTGGGAGCCATCGCATGAAAGAGCGAGTCCGCGTCCTGGTTGTGGATGATTCCGCACTGATGCGGAAATTGATTCCGCTGATCCTGGAAAGGGATCCGGAGATTGAAGTGGTTGGAACAGCGATGGACGGTGCGTTTGCGTTAAAGAAAATAGCGGAATTGCAACCCGATGTGGTGACGCTGGATCTGGAAATGCCGCGAATGGACGGGATTGAGACGCTGCGAACGATTATGCGGAACGTGCCACTGCCGGTGATTGTGTTCAGCACGCATTCGCGAGAGGGCGCATATTCGACATTCAAGGCCCTGGCGCTGGGGGCTATCGATTTTGTGGCGAAACCGAAAGACGCCGCAGCAGGGAATCTGGACCCAGTGGCGTACCAACTGGCAGAGAAGATCAAAGTGGCAAAGCGAGCGGGCGGACCCAAGGCATTGCCAAAGCTGGAGGCGGAGGTGGCAGCGGTACCGAAGAAAAGTGTGCGCGCCGCAATTCCGCCAAACCGGATCATCGCGATCGGAATTTCCACGGGCGGTCCGAACGCGTTGCAGTACGTGCTGTCACAAATACCGGGAGATTTTCCGGCGAGCTTCGTAATCGTGCAGCACATGCCGGAAGGCTTCACGGATATGTTTGCGCGGCGGCTGGACGAATGTTGCGCACTGGATGTGCAGGAGGCAAAGTCCGGAGACCTGCTGCTGGCGGGGCGGGTGCTGATTTGCCCGGGGAACCGGCACATGATGGTGAGGCGAATGCCGCGAGGAGAAATGGTTGTGCTCTCCGATGGGGCGCCACTCAACGGGCACCGGCCTTCGGTGGATGTGTTGTTCCACTCGGTGGCACAGGAATTTGGTCTGACGGCGGTAGGTGTGCTGATGACGGGAATGGGCGATGACGGCGCGGAGGGATTAGGGACAATCAAGGCGGCAGGTGGAGTCACCATTGCGCAGAGCGAAGAGACGTGCGTAGTGGGCGGGATGCCACGGGCCGCGATCATGAAAGGATACGCCACAAAAGTGTTGCCACTGGATGGCATGGCGGCGTACATCAACAGCCAGTACGGCGCGCAACATGGCGGAGAAAGAACGGATTCCTCGGAGAAAAACGAGAAGGCCGAGAAGAACGAAAAGGTTCCGGTAACAACTCCGCGTGCCTGACCGGGCAGACGGAGCAAAGGAGAAGGTCATGCAACAGTTTGCAGCGCTACTTCGGAAAGACCAACAGCCCGTCCGCTATCTGGTGGTGGACGACTCTGTCTTTGCGCGAAAGAATTTGATCAAGATGATCGAACTGTTCGGCGGGGAAGTGGCCGGGGAGGCCGGAGACGGGCTGACGGCCATTGCGGAATACAACCGCAGCAAGCCGGACATCGTGCTGATGGACATCACCATGCCGCAGATGGAGGGCATCGAGGCGGTGGAGCGAATCGTGCGGCAGCATGGAGACGCGCGCATTGTGATGGTTTCGTCGGTGGGCTATCAGGAGAATATCCTGGCGGCGCTGCAAAAGGGCGCGAAGCACTTTGTGCAAAAGCCGGTGAAGCCGGAAGTGCTGTATGAAATTCTTCGCTATGTACTGGGCGACGATCCAAACGCGGCGGCCGTGCCGGTGGCGCTGGCGGGGGAGCATCAGATATGAGAATGGAATTGATCCAGCCATTTATTAATGCGGCGGACGCGGTTTTCGCAGAATCACTGCAAGCGCCGACAAAGATCGTGGATTTGACGATGGACGAGAATATTTACCGGCGCAAGGGCGTGGCGGCGCTGATCACGATTAAAGGAGATATCGAAGGACGAGTGATATTGGATCTTGCGCCGGAAGTGGCAATGCGCGTTGCGGGTCACCTGGCGGGCAGCCCAATGCCGGAGAGCGAGCAGGTGGTGCGTGAGACGGTGTGCGAACTGGCGAACATGGTGATCGGCAATTCGGTGACGCTGCTGAACGACCAGGGATTTCGGTTCAAAGTGTTTCCGCCGGAAATTCACATGAGCGAGGAAGGATTGGGCGGCAACGCAGAGACGGAAGCGATGGTGCTTTGCATTGAGACGCCGTGCGGACAGGTGTATTTGAATATTGCGATGCACTATCTGCACCGGCGGAGGCGCGAACAGGCCGCAGTGCCCGCGCTCGATTAAGAGTTCCTCGAGGTCCAGTCCGTTTGAGCAGGGTGCAGAGTCTGCACCCTGCTGTCCCTCTGTACGTTTTCATTGGGTGTGATGGAGTGTGCATAAGTGTGCTTAGACGACACGTTGCTCGCGCCGAAGGTTCGAGGCGTATGGGGCGATGTGCACCCAGTAGGGTGGCGGGGGTCCTGAAAAGGGGTGCCAACTATTTTTTACGAATTCCCCCGAGCAAAATACCCTTCGAGAGAGAGAACGCGCTCGACGCGAGTTTCGGGTCGATGCCATTGCGTTGCGGTTTCGGAAACTCGCATGCGATGCGATTTCCTTGCAGACAGGCGGGTAATCTTGCAGTTAGAACCAACACAAAGTTTTCTATTTATACCAAGAGCGGATGTCGTCTGCGGTTAAGAATTCGTTTCGGTCCTCTGCGAAATGAGCCCTCAACAGTAAGGTGGCATATTCTTTCGCTTCCTGCTCTTGCTCCGCTTCCGGTTGTTCGCGTGCAACGGTCAGGTCTCTTAGATGTTTTTCCACTGCGGTGCGGATGAGGGCATCAAAACTGGTGTTTTGGAGTTTGGCTTCCTCTTGGGTTTTGTTGAGCAATTCTGGGGCAAAGTTCAACAACCTCAAGAAAAGCTGTTGAATTTGCTTGGTAACTTTCGCCATGCCACCACCAACGCGCCGATTATAATCCTCCGTCGCCTTTGCCGCAACGCAGGTTGGGACGGAAAACTTGATATGGGAGGCTGGGTCAGTCTGGGGGGCGGAGGTATGCGGCGCCGTGACGGAATAGGCCGGCGCTGGAGATGGGTTGCGAAAAGACGATGCGAATGGGGACAAAGATGGCGCCTGCGCCAGGAGTGTAGGGGACGGCCACTTCCAGGCGTGTACCTTCGGGATAGTGATTACGGCTGCGGAAACTGATGCCGCCCTTGGACAAATCCTCGCAGACGGCGACTTCTTCCTGGAAGCCACGGCGGCGAATGCAAGCGAGTACGCGGGCTTTGACCCGTGTACGGTTGCGGCGAGGAATGACGCGCTCTTCGACAGCACTGCGGGAGGGAAGCGCTTCTTCGACAGGGAGTTCGGATTGCGCCTCAATCCAGATGGAAGGGGAATCGCAGTGCCTGCAAAGACGGGCGATACATTTTCGAATTTCGAAGGACTTGAGCTCCATCTCGTTGAGGTAGACGACTTCGCGGCGCTGGCAAAAACTACATTCCATCAGGAGGCGAGCGAGGGCTTCCTGGCCTTTGTGAGGAGCGGGGAAATCGATGTCCCAGAAGTCGGCGCGGGGATCGAGGATGGCAATGGCGTAGATGAAACCTTCGGGCTCGCGATCGATTTCCGCAACAATTTTGGCGCGAACGGTCTTGTTCTGATCGCCATCGAGTTTTCGAAACAGGGTGATTTCCTGGCCAGGGAAGAGCTTTTCCTGCAGACGGAGAACGCCGCCATTGCGGCTCACGAGAAGGGTTTGGGCATTCTGGCGTGCGGCAGCGCCCGAAGAGGTGGACCAAGAGGCTTCGACCTGCAACTGCAGGCTGACGCGGTCGCTCTGACGAATGCCTTCGGCGATCATTGAATGAATGCGAGAGTGGGATGACTACTTATTCAGGCTAACACGCGAACGGGAGTGCGTGGTTGATGCGGTCAGCGCCTTTGTCGTACCCACTAATAGTACGGTGGGCCCACGTGGACCTGTTACCCTTTCGCGGCTCTCAAGATTGATGGTGTTTGCACGTTTTGCCAGATGGGTCAAACTAATTGATATTAGGGGCCTCACCGCCTTGGGGCACTTTGTTGTGAAGACTACTACCTGAACAGGTCCCATGAATAAAGTGATCACGATGACTGGTCGTTCCTCGGGCTCCGAACCGCGTTTGCGCGGCATCCGCGACCGCCGGTATACCATCCGTTATCCGTTTGCCGCGGATGCAGAACTGATTGACATGGAAAGCGGGAAGCAGGTTTGCGGCGTCACCTCTGACATTTCGCTGGGAGGGTGCTTTGTGTGCACGAGCAAGCCGCTGCCGCTCAATACGCGGGCCCGCATGAGGCTGACGCGCAAAGGGCAAGTGCTGGATACGCTGGCGATTGTACGAATCGTGAAACCGCGCGTAGGGCTGGGGATTGAGTTTTTCGATCTGGAGCCCCCAAACGACCGAATCCTCACCACTTGGATTGAGGCGCTGCAGCGGAGTCGTTAAACAGAAAATACAAATCGGAAAATAGGAATATGTAGCTTCGGCCGCAGAGGCGGTGGGTGTGTGTTTAGTGTGAGTCGGGTTGCTTAGTGGGCGGTGTCCAGCGGGTGGTTACTCTTCTCGTAAAATTCATTTTGTAGTTTCAGGCTTTCGTCGTCGGCCTTGATGGCTTTGATGGCGCGCACGACGGCGTTGATCCAGCTCTGCAGATCGGCTTCGCCTTGTTCTTTTGTGGCGGTGCTGCCATCTCCGGAGTAATGGTTGGGAAAACGGGCGTACCACCAGATTCCGGTGTAGACGTTTTCCGGCAGCTTGACGCGCTTCTGGTCGGCGCCGGATTCGTTGCTAGCGCGGTCCATGTGCACGAGATTGGGATGGGTGACGAGGACGTTGGATGTCTCGGATTCACCAGCGTGCCAATCGGGACCATTTTTTTCGCCGCCCACCTTTTTTGTGGCTTCATGGCCCCACTGAACATAGACGACGTAATCATGGGGTTTGTAAAGCTGAGTCTGGGCAAAATAGGGAAGAAGGCTTTCGTTACCGCCATGGCCGTTGACGATGACGACCTTTTTGCAGCCGTTGCGGGCCATTTCGTCTGTGGTTTCCTGAAGAAGGAGCAACTGCAGTTCCGGGCTGTAGGCGATGGTGCCCGGTTCGTGCTTGGCTTCAAAAATCTGTCCGGCGAAGTATTCGGGGAAGATCACGGCGTACTCCTGCTGGGCGGCGTGCTCGGCGACATAGCGCACGTTGAGGAGGTCGGTGCCGATGGGAAGATGAGGCCCGTGCTTTTCGAGGATACCGAAGGGAAGAAGGCATGTTCCTTGCGCTTTTGCGATGGCTTCTTTGAATTCGCCGGCGGTGAGCTCTTCCCACTTGGTGGAGATTTTTGATTGGGCTTGTATTGGGGTTGGCGTCAAGAGCAGAGCAGCCAGTATTAAAACGATGCAATAACGCATGGATGGTCCTCCCATTCCTACGGCGGAATTGTACATCAGGTGAGAACCGGTAAGACGATTTGAGATGAGAAGGGCCAGTGTGTGTTGGCAGCCGTTGCAGGAGGGAAAACAAAGAAGACGGAATCCTCAGGGGCTAAAGCCTCGGAGCTGAAGCTCCGACCCCCAACGAGAGAACCTGTGCGCCCGGCTATGGAGGAAACCCTAAGAGAGAATGCGCGCGCTGAGTTTGGAGCCGCCGCTGAAAGTCGACTCCGCTGAAGGGGATTGGGCGGTTTGTGTTCGAGTTGAAACTGACAGCGCCCAAAAACAGAGCGGTCGGAGGCGCATTCCTATTGCGTGACAACGACGCCGGGCATGACGTTTTTGAGTGGTTCCTGGAGTTGCTGGTCGAGTTCCGGATGGGGGAACGGTTTGCGTGGCAGCATTTGATCACGCATGGCGGCATTGTAAACAAAAATGGCTTCGACGAAGGCGGCCTGAGCCAAATCTTCGGGTTGCAGGCGTTCGTAGGTGTCCATGTTGGTGTGGTGTGTGCGCGAGGCGTAGTCCATGGGGTCCTGAATGAACTGAAAACCGGGGATGCCGACGGCATCGAAACTGAGATGGTCGGTACCGCCGGTGTTGCGAAGGGTGATGGTGGTTACGCCAACGTCTTGTAGAGGTTCCATCCACTGTTTGAAGATCGGACCGACGGCGCCATTTTGCTGCAAGTAAATACCGCGAATTTTGCCGGTGCCGTTGTCGACATTAAAATAGGCAGAGACCTTTTCCTGCTCGGGTTTCACCTGAATGGGACCACTCACTTTTCGCATAAAGTCGGGAAGCTTCATCTGCTCAGGATCGGTGGAGCGGGGGATTTCGCCGAAGTGTTGTTTCACATAGCCTTGGGAGCCAAAGAGCCCCTGTTCTTCCCCGGTCCAGAGCGCGATGCGGATGGTGCGGCGAGGCTTGATATGGAGCGCGTTGAAAATGCGCATGACTTCCATGGCCACGACGGTGCCGGCGCCGTTGTCGGTAGCACCAGTCGCGGACATCCAAGAATCCAGATGGCCACCAAGCATGACGACTTCGTCTTTGAGCCTGGGATCGGTGCCGGGGATTTCGGCAATGGTGTCGAAGCCGTGTTCGTTGTCGCCGGTGAACTGAGATTCGATATTGACTTCGAGGGTGACGGGAACATTGGCCTTGAGGAGGCGGTAGACGCGGCCGTAGTTCTCGATAGCGGTGACCGCGAGAGGAAGCGGATTGGCGTGATCTCGATGATAAACCTGAACGCCAAAGGCTGAGCCGTTGTCATCGAAAATGGTGCCGCCGGAACCGCCGCTGTTCTCGCCATCGCGGCTGGGAAGAAGGACGGCTGCGGCTTGTTCATCGGCCAGGAATTTCCCTAATTTTTCACGAAACGCGGTTCTGCGGACAAACGCCTGAGGATCGCGGGCGGGGCCCCCGACCCTTACCGGATACTCTTCGATCTTCTTAAGTTCGGCTTCATCGTCGCGAGTGAAAAGAGGCTTATCGACGGGCTTAACCTCGCGCATGTCGCCGTAGAGGACAATTTTGCCCGCAAGCTTACCTTTGTATTTGTCGAAGTCCTTTTCGTCCTTGATATCGGCCCAGATGGCGGCACCGCTAACAGGACCCTTGGTGGAGGGGGACCATGGGGCGGCCTGGGCGATAAAGATAGATTTGTCCGGAGAGGTCATGCGGACCCAAGTGTTCAATTGAACCCAGCCCATGCCGAATTCGCCCCAGTCTTCAAGATGAGCGTTAGTGCAGCCCATGGCAATGAGTTGATCGCGCGTCCACTCGTTCGCCTTTTTCAGATTGGGCGAGCCGGTCAACCGTGGGCCGATTCCATCCATCAAGGCGGAGGCATACTCCATGATGTGAGAATGGCTGAGAGCTTCAGTGCGGATGTTGCCGTAGGCAGCGTAATCGAGCGTTTCCGTGGGCGGCTGAGGGAGTTCGTAGGAAGGCTTAGCGGGCTCTTTTGCGGCGGCTTCTTTTTTGTCTTTTTCCTTGGCGAGGACAGAAAGGGAAAGACCGGCGATCAAAAACAGGCTGACGCTCAAAAGTTTTTTGGAGGGCATGAGATTTCCTTTGCCTAAATTGTCCTCAGGAGCATAACAAAGGAAGGCAGAATTTACCAAGGCAGCATAAGGAAGAGGAAAAGCCCAGGGTTGTGACGATCAAGCAGATACGAGGCTTTCCCGGTCCTTTTTTGCTTCTGTGATGGCGCACATGCCGTCTTTCGTGAGATCGCGCTCACCGAAGCTGATGCCGACTTTCTTGAGGAAAGCGGTAGGCGGCTCGCCACCGGCGAAGATCCAGACAAAATCGTTAGGCAGGATCTGTTGGGATCCCTTCACGTCGAGAATGACGGAGTCTTGGCGGAATTCGACAGGATTGGAATTAAAGAGAACCGTCAGTTTGCCTTTGCGGATAAAGTCTTCGATTCGTTTTGCATTGCGGTCCTTGATACGGGAGAAGGTGGCCTGTCGGTAAGAGAGCGTAACGGTGTTGCCAACCTGGTGGGCTAGTCCCATGGCGGCTTCGACGGCGGAATCGCCACCACCGACAACGAGGATGTTCTTGTTCACGTAGTGATCCGCTTCGATCAAGCGATACATGACCTTGGGCAGTTCCTCGCCTTTTACCCCGAGCTTTCGTGGGCTGCCCATTTTGCCGAGAGCAAGAACGACGTGGCGCGCGCGATACTGTGCTTTGGGGGTCGAAACGGTGAAGATGCCGTCATCACCTTTGGTGATGTGTTCGACCTTTTCGCCAGTGCGGCATTGAAAATCGGCGCGTTTCATGACCTTCTGCCAAAATTCCAGCAGGTTTTCCTTGGGCAGTTCGGTCTTTTTGAATTTACCGTATAGGGGAAATTCCACCGGACTAGTCATGACCAATTTTTGTCGGGGATATTTGGCGACGGTGCCACCGATTTCCGACTCTTCAATGGTGATGTACTTCAGTTTTTTCTCGATAGAACGCAGGGAAGCGGTAAGACCAGCGGGTCCAGCGCCGACGATGAGTACATCGGCCACGCCGGGTGCTGAGGCGGGGGATTCACTGGCAGTCATGCGAGCGACAATGGTATCGATGCACTCGCGGCCTTGATTCACAGCGTTTTTGATCAAAGCCAGGCCGCCGAGTTCCCCGATGACGAACATGTTCCTGATGGAGGTTTCATATTCGGAACTGAGGGCGGGGAGATTTGCGCCGACACTGGGACTGGCGAGGACCATGGTGATGGCCCCCACGGGACAGGAATCGGCACAGATGCTGTGGCCGATGCACTTGTAGCCATTAATGATCATGGCCTTGCCGCCGACCATACCCAGGACGTCGCCTTCGGGGCAGACCATCGTGCAGGTAGCACAGCCGATGCAGGTGGTGCTATCGATGTGCGGGTGCTGGGACTGCGGCCCGTCTGAGCGCAACTTGCCTTTTTCTGCAGCCGCCCGCGTTTCCGCTGCTTTTTTCTTCTCCTGTTTTAGGTAGTAGAGAAGGAAAGTGGAAATGATGGAGGCAGCAATGAGGAATGAGATCAGATTGTCCATGGGCAGGCCATCCTAAATCCGGTAGCCCATGTAAAGGGCCAGGGCGATGTGAATCAGGGCGAGAAGAGCGAAGGCATAGCTAAAAGGGCGATGCACGACGTGCCAGAGGTTAAAGACCTGTTCGGTGCGGGAGAGGAATAAAATGCGCTTGGAGAGCTTGGCCTGTTTTTGGGCAACGCCGATCACGTGTTCGAGTTTGGAGTCACGAGTGCGGAGGAAGCCAAATAGGGAAGTTACCCATGAGCCGAAGCCGGTGGATTGCAGGCGAAGAATCGAGAGGCGGAAGGGGCGTCTCAGGTCGATCAAGATCATGTAGAGGAGGGCAATGAGCATGGGCATGTGCTCCACATCCTGCGGAGTAGGAAGGTCGTAGAGTTTTTCCATTCGTTTGCCGAAGGAGAGATTTTGCGAAGCGAGTTCGCGGCGCATGGACTCTTCGATCTCGGTCATTTCTTTCATAGTGAGTTCGGCGGCGTTGAGGTTGCGAGGGATTTGCGCGTAAAGATAGCGGCCGACAAAACCGGACAGGGTGACGGCGAACATGCTCCAGAAGGCCATTCCTGCGATATTTCCGAATTTAAAGGTGGCGTGGAAGGCGATGATGATGGGCGCTAGTGTGCCGAGGACCACATGAAAATCCAGCCAATGGCGCGAATTGCCCTGGCGAGCGAGCCAACCCCACTTTTTTCTTAGGGGATAGAGGTAGATGAGAAAGAAGAGGAATACGCCGAACATGCCGAGCTTGATGCCGACGGGACCGCTAGGACGCAGGGCATCGTGCTTGGGCGAGAACGGGCGGTCGGCGGCGCTCAGAGTGTAATAGTTGAGGCCATAGCCAGCAATGACGAGCACGATGGCGAGCGCGAGCAACCAGGCTAACAGGACGCGCATGCGGTGTCCGCGTTCGGGATCTTCGCGGACGAGGACGTTGCTAGTTACACTTGCTCCCACACTCATGGCTGCTTCTCCCCCAGATCGACTTGAATGGTGGCGCGGAACCTGCGGTAGTCAGTGAAGCGATGAACGTTGCGCCAATGTTGTTTCGGTGTTTCCACGTCGATGACGGCTGAAGCGGGCATCCAGTAGGCTTCTTCGGGCGCATGGAACTGGACGATGGAGTAGTGAATCTCGCTACGAAGTTCGCGAAGGCCGAGGTCTTCGAGGCTGGCGTCCAGAGAAGAAATGAGTTTGACGACGGCGGCGCTTTCCTCGTCAATCCAGATGTCGCCTTTGAGTTGGAGTGGGTAGTTGCGGCCATGGAGCTGGATGGCGGCAGGGGAAGACGCGCCGGGAATGGGTTTGAAATGGATCTTAAGGACGGTGCGACCGTCGACGGTTTCTTCGGAGGCGGGTTCGAAGACATAGCTGGACTCGTAATTTTCGTGGAGGACGAGGAGCATGCTGGCGAAACCGTTGGTGATGAGAAGAGTTTTGTTGGGATCGCGAAAGGCAGCCTTGCGGGATTCGCGGGACTCGGTGAGGCGAAGCGAGCCGCTGCGGCTGCTGGATTGCATCTGGTATTCGAAGGCGGATTCTTCGCGATACATGGGCTTGTTGTTCTTGCCGACAACGGTCTGGGAGACGTTTTCGGTGCAGACGACGTTGGAAGTTTGTTCGAAGAAGCTATCGATCAACTTGCGAGAGTGAACGATGGTGGCGATGGCACGCGCAAGAAACTCGGGATCTGGCGCGCTGGTGGGCGTATCGCTCGCGGATTGGGCGGCCGGGCCGGTTTGGGCGTTGAGGAGCGCCGTGCAGGCCAGGATGGCGATCAGGAATGTCAGGAGCGCCAATAGAATTGTGGAGCGAGGGGAGTGAAGTTTCATTTGCTCAAGCCTCCCCAACGGTAGCCGAACATGGTGGACCATTGGTTGTAACTGAGGGCATTTCCGCTATACCAGCCATAGAGGCCTTCGACAAAATATCGGCGACCGATGGACCAATCGATGGTGGCGTTGACGAATTTGGCGTTGGTGTTACTGGTGAATGATGAAGTGAATTTTTGATTGCCGCCCAGCACCTGCAAACGCAGTTTTTCCGTCAGACTCTTGGAGAGAGAGATGGATTGGTAGTCTCCGCTGCCGAAGTCACTGTTGAACTTCGAATAGTGCAGGTCGAGAGAGAGTCCGGTGCGGAAGAGGTTACCGAAGGTCACGCCGAAGGCATCGTTCAAGGACTTTTTGTTGTCCGTAGATGCTTTGCTTTGCCCGAGCGCGGCGTAGAGACTGATGTGCTTCGGCAGATCGAAGCGAACGTCGCCGCTGAACCCCTGGAAAAGATAATTGTCGACTAAACCGGTGCCGATGAGCCTGGGATCGAAGGTGGGCAGATTGCGGAAGTAGTTGTAATTCGCTCCCAAGGTGACGAGTTTGATGGGCTGAACGTGAACGGAATTGTAAGTCTGTGAGATTCCCGTGGGGTTGCTGCCGCCACCGGGCAGCGGAGAGGTTCTGGCTTCGTCGATCTGCAAGGAACTGTAGACCGAGAGATACCGCTTCCAATTGAAATTGTTTTCGAAGAAAGCGAATTGGCGCGCGACCCGCCAACTGATGGAGGTCATGGCTAAGCCCGCGGTGCTCATGAAATGGAAGCCATCGAAATCACCGCGCTCCATGCTGACAAAGGTGCCAGCGATTTGCTGATCGGGGTTGTAACTCCAGGAAGTGGGATCGGGGGTAGAACCACCAAAGACGCCGACGGTTACGAAATTTCCAATGTGCCGCCCGTAATAGCCGCCGTCGATGGTGCTCAGACTCGGCGCCCAGGGAAGAAACAGGCGGCCGACACCAACGGTGTTGGGGGAGTAGGGGCTGTCGTAGACAAACCCGATGTGATAAGTGCGATTGATGAGGTCGGTGAGCGTCTGATTGCTGGAGCCTGGCGGGGAGGTTGTGCTGACGTTGTAATTGCCGCGCCAATAGCCATTGAAATTCCAATAGGTGCCGCCGATGTGGGTCATGTCGGCGTCAATCATCATGCCCAGTTGGGTAGAATTCATTCCCGATTCGTTGAGGTCACCGTAACTGAAGCCAAAGCGGGCGCGCATGACGCCGAGTGGGGATTCCGCGAGGTTTGGATTTTCAACTTTAGTAGAGCGAAGTTCCTGATCGATAGGATCGCCGGAAGTGAAGGCGACCATGATGGGATAGTCGTCGGCTTCGCGTGCATTCTCCGCGAGATGACGATCTTCGACGCTATTCGGTGTGAGGAAGGCCAGTTGCCCGACCTTCAATTCCGTATTGGAGGTGACCACGTCGCAGACCGCGGAAGAATCAGCGACGGAAACCAAATTCAATTCCGCAACGTGAGGATAGCCGCGAAAGCGTACACCTTCATTGACCATGCCATCGGGTGGAGGATCGATGACGGAGAGTTTCATTCCTTCCTGGAGATCCGCATTTTTGCCAGCATCGATGTAGAGCGAACCTTCGGAGACGTACTTTACGTGGAAAACCGTGGGCATCTGGTGTTGCGAGGCGTCGGTGGCAGACTGAGCCTTTAGCAGAGCAGGAAACAGAGCGATCAGGAAGCAGGCCAAGAGGGCCAGGAGAATTTCGAGGACGAAGGTGTCACGCATACTAGCCCCCGCCGCCATTTTTGTGGCAGTTGTAGCAGGTCTCGGGGCCGTAGACGAAACCGTTCACGCCGTTGTGGGTGTTGGTTGTTTCAGTTTGCTGGTGAGCCGTTGTAGTGTGGCAATTGATGCAGGTGAAACTGGAATAATCGGTGGAAACCTGGTGGCAGTCGTTGCAGACAGAGCCGTGATGGGGAATGGGAAAGTAGGTATGGTTGAAGACGGCGCCCAACCAGGTTGAGGTGGTGTGGCAGGTATCGCAGGTGGTCGGGTATCCAGCGGCAATGTGGTTGGGGATAGAACCGCCGAGGGTTTGAGTGCTGTTCCACTGCGTGACATGGCAGCCGTAGCAGGCAGTGTTCGCCGAGGTGAGGGAATAGTTGTTGTTGACGTGGCAGTCCGTGCAGGCCTGCACGCCGCCGGCGGTGGGGACAATGTGGCCGCCCGTGAGGGCCCATCCGGTAGTGCTGTGATCGAACTTGCCGTCGGCCCAAGAGAGCGTGTCGTGGCAGGTGGAGCACATGGAAGTGGGGAAGTTCGCGGCGACATGGTTGGGTACAGCGCCGCCAAGAGTTGCAGTGCTATTCCAATCGGCAGTGTGGCAGCCGGAGTTGTAGCAGTCCGTAACAGTGAGACTGTAATTGTTGCCGACGTGGCATTGATTGCAATTGGTGACCACGCCGGCTGGAGACATCTGGTGATTGCCGACGAGAGTCCAACCAGTGGAGGTGTGATTCCAAGAAGTGGTGGTGAACGGGTTGGCAGTGGTGTGGCAGTTGGAGCAGTTGGCTGCAAGAAAGGTTGTGCCTGCGGCGGAATGCACGGGGTTATTGGTGTTCTGCCAGTCGGTTTGATGGCAACCGGAGTTTGCGCAATCCGTGGCGGCGGTCTGTAAGTTGTAATTGTTATTGGTGTGGCACTGGGCGCATTGCAACGGCGGAACAGAGTGCTGGCCGGACAATGGAAAGCCCGTAGTGGTGTGGTTGAAGGTGGAGTCTGCCCAGTTGATGGTGTCGTGACAAGACGAACACTGGGTGATGGGGAAGCCGGCGGTGACGTGATTCGGGATGTTGCCACCCAAAGTTTGTGTGCTGTTCCATTGCGTGAGATGGCAGGAGGAGTTGCCGCAGTCGGCGGGCTGAATGGTGAGATTGTAGTTGTTATTGACGTGGCAGTTCGCACAGGGCGTGGTGGCATGAGCGCCTGTCAGGGTGAAGCCGGTGACAGAGTGATTGAAGGTGTTGTCGGTCCAGGTGATGGTGTCGTGGCAGGTGGAACAATTCACAGCCGCGAAGGCAGTTCCGGCGGTGGAATGCGTGGGATTGTTGGTGGTTTGCCAGGTGGTAAGGTGACAGCCGGCATTGCCGCAATCAGTGGGCTGAATATTCAGAGTGTAATTGTTGTTGACGTGGCATTGAGCGCAGGCGGTGACTTTACCAGCGGGAGCGAGTTGGTGGGAGTTGGTTAGCGGGAAGCCGGTGGTCGAGTGATTGAAAGTGGAGTCGGCCCAAGTGGTAGTGTCGTGACACTGGGAGCAGAGAGAAGTTGGGAAGCCGGCGGTGACGTGATTGGGGACGTTTCCCCCGAGAGTTTGCGTGCTGGTCCAGGAAGATTGGTGGCAGCCGTAGCAATCGGTATTTGCAGAAGTGAGATTGTAATTGTTGTTGACGTGGCACTGAGTGCAAGGCGTGGTGGCATGAGTGCCTGTCAGGGCAAAACCAGTGGAAGCGTGGTTGAAGGAAGTCGCATCGGTCCAGGCAATCGTGTCGTGACAGGTCGAACAGTTTGCGGCAGCAAAGGCGGAGCCTGCGGTGGAATGCGTGGGATTGTTGGTCTGCTGCCAGGTGGTGAGGTGACAGCCAGAGTTGCCGCAATCGTTTGGCTGGATGCTTAGCGAATAGTTGCCGCCGATGTGGCACTGCGTGCAGGCGGTGACTTTGCCCGCCGGGGCCAGTTGATGCGAATTGGTAAGCGGAAAGCCGGTGGTGCTGTGATCGAAGGTGCCCGCGGACCATGCGGTGATGGGATGACAAGAGGCGCAGGCCGAGGCGGTAGTCGGGAAATTCGAAGCGACGTGATTGGGCACGTTTCCGCCGAGGGTTTGCGTGCTGGTCCAAGCAGACTGGTGGCAGCCCATGCAATCGGCGGAATTGAGCGAGTAATTGTTGTTGACGTGGCACTGTGCGCAGGGCGTGGTGGCGTGGGTGCCAGTGAGAGTGAAACCCGTGATGCTGTGGTTGAACGATGCGGCATCCCAGCCGACGGTGGTGTGGCAGTTGGAGCAGTTGGGGGCCGCGAAAGCGGGGCCGGAGGTGGAATGGACGGGGTTGTTGGTCTGCTGCCAGGTGGTGAGATGGCAACCGGAGTTGCCACAATCAGTGGGCGCAATGGTGAGGGTGTAATTGTTGTTGACGTGGCAACTGGAGCAAGGAACGTTGGCGTGGCCGTTGGTCAGAAGGAAACCAGTGGTGCTGTGATCGAAGGTAGCGGTGGTCCACGAGGTCGTGTTGTGGCACTGCGAACAGTTGGCCGCGGCGAAAGCGGGACCGGCCTTGGGATGCGGCGGGTTGTTGGTTTGCTGCCAGGTGGTGAGGTGGCAGCCAGCATTGCCGCAATCGGTGGGAGCGACCTGGAGATTGTAATTGTTGTTGATATGGCAACTGGAGCAAGAAACGTTGGCGTGGCCAGCGGTCAACAAAAAGCCTGTGGTGGAGTGATCGAATTTGGCGCCGAGCCAACTGTCAAAACTGTGGCATCCCTGGCAATTGGAGGAGGCGAAAGCGGGCCCTGCGCTGGCGTGAGGGGGATTGGTGGTGCTTTGCCAATCCTTGAGATGGCAGGAATCACACTGAGTGGAGAGGCCGTAAAAGATCCCCGCAGCCAACTGCTTGTGACACTCGTCGCACTGCACGGCGGCATGAGCGCCCAGGAGTGGGAAACGGTTCTGGTGGTCCTTCACCTGCTGAACGGCGATATTCCATCCCTGGACAGTGTGACATTGGGCGCAGTCGGAGCCCATCTGGCGGCGGTGAATATCGGCGTGACAATCGGCGCAATTCTTGCCCACGTTGGTGAAGACGGGCTTGATGTGGCACTGGACGCACTTCACTTTTTCGTGCATGCCACGCAAGGGGTAATTGGTCTTGTTGTGATCGAACTCAGGAACAGCGCGGATGGGGCGCCAACCGGCGGCGGTGTGACAGTTTTCGCAGGGGATATTGAGCGGTCCATGAGGATTGCGGGTCGTTTCCTTTTGCGGATCGGCACTTGAAGGGAGGGCGGAATGAGCCGGCATCCCCAAGGCACTGCTGGCGGGGGGGAAGGCAAGGAGCGCCCAGAGTGCGAAGTGGAGTAGCGTGAGCGTAGACTGCTCCCTTAAGGATGTAAGGTCGACAACTTTGGGGACTCTGATGAATTTCTTTACAAATTATTGATGTATTTTTTGACGTCAACAACTGTACTCACGGCCAGTTCGAGGCCAGTGAGTACGGTCCAGTTAGTAGCAGGCCGACTCAGATCCGTCTTGAGGGCTTGTATGCTAAGTTGCAAACATGTGGGTGGAGGTTGTCTAGAGTCGATGAATCTGCCGGAAAAGTGAGGTGGACATATATTCGATAGTAACTGGGGGAATTAGGAAGGGTCAGGAAGCAAAAAAGCCACCCTAAGAACGTACTAATGATCACGTGGAGTCATCGAGCAGACTTAAGTTAACAAGAAAGTACTAGGATGCAGGCGGGATCGCACCGTCCTTTCGTTTGTCGAGATTATTGCCGTGGCAGTCGACGCATTTATTCGGGGTGTTTTTGTAGACCACAATCTCTTTGTTTGCAACCATGCGGGTCTGGACATGGCACTTGGCACATGGGACATTGGCATGGCCACCGGTCAGGGGAAGGTGAGTCCTGGTGTCATGGTCAAAGGTAGAGGGAGACCACCGCTGAGTGTTATGGCAATCGGCGCAGTGAGTTTGATTGTCCTTCGCCGTGAATTGCTTATCGTGGGCGTCGGTGTGGCAGGCTTCACATTGAGTGGGCGTGCCCGTGAAGCGCGATTCCGTGTTCGCGATGGGTTTGTGGCAATCAGCACAGGCGACGGCGCGATGGGCACCGAGTAGGGGATATTTCGTTTTGGAGTGATCGAAGCCGTTGATGTCTCCCCAGGACTTGACACTGTGACAAGCCTCGCAGCCGAAGGTGCTTCCGTTGGCACGCTTCCGTGCCATCTGTTTATCGAATTCACCCTTGTGGGGATCTTTGTGACAGGCGGTACAACTACGATCTTCGAAGTGGAAGGGCAAAATGTTATCGGTACGGCCAGCTAAGCCCACTCTGTGGCAGTCGGAGCACGGCACGGCGGCGTGAGCTCCCTGGAGTGGGAAGCGGGAACTGCGATGTTTCGTGATGGAGTAGGTGGTGCGGTGCCAATCCTGGACGGTATGGCAATCCTCGCAGCGATTCTTGTAGGGAGCAGCGACAAATTGATTGTCGTGGGCGTCCTTGTGGCAGTCTGAGCAGGCGGCGAACTTCACCTGGTACAGAGTGTCTTTGCCAGCGGGGATATGACACTTCGCACACTCCACCTGGATGTGCTTTCCCTTTAGTGGATATTGAGAAGTGGCATGCTCATTGACGCCGAAAAGGGAAGGCTTCCATCCGCCGACGGTGTGGCACTCGGAGCATTCACCTTTTTTCGGGCGGGCGTCGAACTGGCCTTTGTGGGGATCAGGGGCATGGCAGTCCTTGCAAGCGGCGAAAGGAATCTCCTTTTTGAAGTCGTCCTTGATGTGGCATGCGGAGCAGGAAACCTGGGCGTGCTTTCCGAGGAGAGGATATTTAGTTTTGGAATGGTCGAAATCGAACCCTGGCAGCATGGTTTTCCAGCCGCTGGTGGTATGGCAGGAATCGCACGATTTTTTGAACTCGCCGCGGTGCGGGTCGGTATGGCAGGCCGTGCAGGTGTCAAACTTCATGTCCTTGTAGCGAGCAGATCCTCCCGGGGTATCGGGCTTGTGGCATTTTTCGCAGGCAACCTTAGTATGCAGGCCTGTCAACGGATAGCGCGTTTTGGAGTGATCAAATTCCTTGGCGGCTTTCCAACTCTCGACGTTGTGGCACTTGGTGCATTCGTTGCCGAGTTGTCCCTTGTGCGGATCGGTGTGACAGGGCGTGCAGGCAGGCGACTGGCCAAAAAAGGATTTCGACTGATCCTTGTACTTGATGAGCGCTTTGATGGAGGGCAGCATGTGCGCCGCGGTGTGACACTTTTCGCAAGGGACCGCGGCGTGTTTACCGTCAAGGTTGTAGCCGGTCAAAGTGTGGTCGAACTTCTTCTCCGACGGTTCCCAGTGAATCAGACTGAAGTTTTCACCGTTGTGCTCCAGGTGGCAGCGAACGCACTCCTTCCCATTCGGATTCTGCATTTGCATGCGGAAGTGGTAGCCGTGTTTGTTGGCGAGGGCTTCGGCGATTTCTTTGTGGCAATCGAGGCATTTGAAAGTGGGAGCTTTGGCACCGAAGACGTGGCAAGAATTGCATTGCGTGGTTCCGGTCAAGGACGAATGTGCCTTGGAGAGCGGACCCGGAGAGATCTGTGCAGGGAGGCACCTGGCGAACAGCGATAGCATGGCGATGAGCAAAAGCGCACGAGCGATTAATCGTGCTGGAACGATTCGAGTTGCGGGTGGCGCCTGAGCGATGGCTGTGCCTTGGTGCACCAGTCCCTCCGTTTGTGGACGGTGTTCCGTTTCCTAACTGCGCAACTGGGAGCTCTGGATAATGAACTGACAACTTGGCCTATATAAGGAATAACAGGAGATTGCAGCGGCGGGAAAGCTGTACGGGAGTCCAGTGTTTCGCGCGTCCATGGGGGTCATTTTGCTAGTCCAAGGGCTTGTAACCTGACTGTAAAGCGTTCACCAGATCTCGTTCCAGGACACCTTTGGAATTGAGAGGCCAGAGGGTGGCGGGTTGTGGCGAAGCTTTATCGGTGGATTGGCCTTCACCCTGGAAATGCGTGGAGATTTGCAGGCGAACGTAGCCATCTCCCAGATCGGACGTGCGCACAGTTACGGCGGCCTTGCCGCTCGAAAAACTCACAGGTTCGATGAGAACCTTTGTATCCGCAAATTTGTCCAGTTCGTCCGGGTCCAGATAGCGGACGTAGGACCAGGTGTCCTCCGAAGCGCGGTTTTCTCCAATACGCCAAGCTTGCTTGCGAGCTGTGTTCTGGAGAAACTCCTGAACCTCGATGGATTGACCTTTGACTTCAATGCAAGTGGGTGCAGATTCCGCCGGCAGTGGATTCGTGGATTTATGTGATGTTTTTTTCCTGGTGCCAGAGCCGGAGAGTACGGGATTCGCGCTGCAGGGCCGCGTAAGAGCGGATATGTTCGGCTGAGCGGCGACGGCAGGCTGGGTCTGGGCCCGAAGGGAATACGCGCAGAAGAACAAAGTTGCCGCGACAAAATGAATCCCATTTCGAGTGATGCATCTCTGGCGACTCATTGAATGAGGCTAACCGAATCGGAAGCAGTTCCGGGCGTGGAGGTTGTCCCTGTTCACAATCAGCAAACAATAAGGAGGGGGCAGCGTTTGTTCAACTGGAATTGGAAGTGTTGGGGGAGGCACGAGAGAAAATGGGAAGAGGTACGCTAGCTCTGAGCGGAAGGGCCGGGGCGGCGGAGCATCTTGGCGGAGTGGAAGCGGGCTGGACGCAGAACTTGGAACGCTTAGAGGTGTTTGTGACCAATGAGTAGTGTGCTAAGGTTACGCGCTCAAAGGAGGAATAGGAATGAAGATCGCAGCTCTCGTTGCGCGGGTTCTGCTTGGGCTGGTCTTTGTGGTGTTCGGGGCCAATGGATTGCACCCATTTCTTCCGACGCCTCCTCCCCCGGGCGGGGTGGCGGGCCAGTACATAATGGCGTTGATGCAATCACACCTTTTCGTGGTGCCGGCTGCTGTGCAGTTCATCGGTGGATTGCTATTGTTGGTGAATCGATACGTTCCACTGGGGCTGACGATTCTGGGCCCGGTGATCGTGAACATTCTCTGCTTTCACATTTTCATGGAGCGTACCGGCTTGCCACTGGCTTTCGCGGTGGCAGTTCTCTGGTTCGTGCTGTTCTACTATTACCGCCGATCGTTCGCGGGAATCTTTGAAGCGCGACCGGTCTAGCTCTAGCCCATCGTTCTGGCGGGCTATTCCTTGAAGACCAAAGGAGGACCGCTGACTCGTTTCCCGCGAAGGTCGACAGTTACTTCGACGCGATCGGCGATCTTGATAAAGGGAATGCCGCTGTTCATGCCGAATTCCTTTCGGTCGAAGGCCATGGTTCCTTTAACGCTGCCGGTGCCAGTCCCCTTGCCGGTAATGGTAAACGTCAGGGTCTCGGGTTTGGACACACCACGAATGGTAAACGTTCCAGGTATATCAAGAGTGGTGGGACCGGTCTGAACGATCTTGGTGGAGTGAAAGGTGATGTACGGATCCTCACTGGCGTTGAAGAAATCTTTGCTCTTTAGCTTTTCGTCCTTCATGCCGCTTCCGGTGTCTACCGAGGCAGCCTGGATCTTAATGTCCAAAACGCCTGTCGTAACATCCGTAGAAGGAAACGTCATCGTAGCTTCCCACTTGTCGAATTTTCCGGCGATAGCCACCGAGGCCTTCACGGAGAACTGAACGGTGCTGCCTTCCTGCGAAATCGCGAATACAGGAACCTGCGCTTGGGATGGTGGCGGCAGCAAGGCTGAAGCTAAAAGGCAAAGAACAAACAATCGCATAAAATCCCTCCAAAACGTGAACGGTGCAAGATGACTCGTCGCATGGTCTCACTTGTAGCTAGGCGTCGCCATTGTCAGAAGTAACAGGTTAAACGGGTTCGATGGGAACGTGGTATTGCCCAAGGATCGCAGTTTGGGGCTGCTTGCACGCAACAAGTTGAATTTTAACTTTAAGTTAAGAGGACGAGTGGGGCAGATGACGGGAAGAGAAGAAGAGGTCACGCAACCTGTCCTTGCCGAGGATTCCGCGCAGTTCCGTGAAGGCGAAAAAAGGAACCAAAAGGATGGCGAGTATTGCCGTGAGGGCGAATATGCCTTGCAGCGTACCGCCTCCGATATCGGAAATGCTTTGGCCGAACGATTTACCGTGATACCAGCCAATGCCAGCTTCCTCAAGGATTTTGAAAGCTGCGAGGACCAGGGCGAAAGCGACAGACTTGAGAACCGCGGCATAGATGAGCGGTTGTTTGTTTAGACGCTCAGCGAAATGAAGGTCCTGAGCGATAAGGATGACTTTGGCAAGAGCCAGGGCATTAAAAAGGGCGATGCCATGGGCGATGGGCGAAAAATGATCCTCGGACAAGAGGACTGCCCTGTAGAGGACAAACAAGCCGAAGACCAACCAAAGATAGAATGTGATCGCCAAGTACTCTTTCACTCCTTGGTAGGCCTTCTGCTTGAGGTTACGTTTGGGCTCCTCCACGTTAATGTCCCCGCGTTTGAGGTATGCAGGACAAACTACATCCACTTCGAACGAGGTCGCGATTTATCTTTGATTGCCCGGATTCGAAGCTAGTGCTGTTGTTGCACCAAGGGGATTTGCGATGCCAGCTGCAGATCGATCAGAGTGCTGAGGCGACGATCGATCTGGAAAAAGGTAGCGGTCTTGGTGCCCGGCAGAACTTTATTAACAATGGGCACGTACTTGATGCGGAGTTGTGCGGTGGCTTCGTCCAAGGCCAAGGAACGATTAATCAAGCTTTGAGCCTGCGCATCCGTCAGCGAGCCGAAGTTCTGCGCGTATTCCTTGATCAAGGCGTATTTCTGATCGCCGATCTTGGTCATTTCGGCGGCGTACTGGTCATAAATGGGCCAGAACTTGGTGGCTTCCGCGTCGGTGAGCGTCAGATTCGCCGCGACCAACTGCTTTTTCTGCGACCGGATATCCTGGCGCAGTAACTGAATATCCTGGTCGGTGACCGCAGGGGAATCCTTGCTGGCCGCCGCCTGAGCGTGCGCCGCAGGGACAGCAAGAAAGCTTGCGCTTGCCAAAACGACCACCGCGATTAATTTATTACTCATTCACATCCTCCTTGATTTTTTTTTGCTGCAAGTTCAAAGCTGAAGCTCCGCCAAGTTGCGGGCCAAGCCTCAGAGATGCTGGTAATTCGAATTCTGGATAGCGACGTTCAGCTGTTTGCTGACGCCGTCGATGACCAGGCTGGAGATATGGTTAGTGCCATCCGGGAGCTTGCTGAACTGCACGGTCAAGTTCATGGCGTCCTTGGGATCGTCCATGTAGGAAGCGATTTTAACCTGAAGCAGTTCCTTCTGGGTTTTGTCGAAGATCAAGGTCATGGAATCCTGAGGCTTCAGGTAATTGTGAATGACTAATTGAGCTTGATCGGGGTTGCCTGCAACACCGCCCAAGGTGATGTTACCTTGCTGATAGGCTTTGTCGAGCAGATCTTTATCGGGCGGAACATACTGTTGCGCCAGTTGCTTCATCTGATCGGCGTATTCTTTGTATTCTTCCTTCTTCTTTTCGACGACGTGCTTCTTAAGGCGGCCGCCGCTCTCCGCAGGCTGGGCTGGCGGGTCGAGGGAAGTCTTTTGCGGCTTGCCATCGGGCCCCAGGCGTACCTGGAAGTGCTCCTGCTTTTTCTGCTCGCCCTTCAGGCTGATGGTGACCTGCTCAACCCAAGTGTATTGAGCGAGCGCCTGCTTATTCTTGACGCTCGCCTGCTTCATCTCCGCGACGCGCTGTTGCAGTTCGGGGTTCTGCGCCTGAATAGGGAGAATGAGCAGGCCGGAGAGAATCAGAAGGGGAAGAAGCAGTGCGTTTTTGAAAGCCACTGTCATTGTGGTTCGCATAATATCCTCTTTCGAATAATCGGGAAACCTTGGCCGCACCTACTTCTGTTTGGGCGGGAAGTTTTTCAAGAGCTTTTGCATGGCCTTGTCGAGATTTTTCTGTTTCTTTTCCTGGCTGTTGCCGGGATCGATGGTCTTGGTGGCACGGCCAGTCCAAACGAGCTGTTTCGTGGATGGGTCATACATGTCCAGGGCTAAAGTGCCGACGCTGATAACAGAACTTGTGGCTGTAGCCATTCCGCCGCCCCAGCGGAGACCACCGCCCATGCCGTAAGCATTCCACTGTTTTTCTTGATCGATCGAGACTTGATAGCCAACGTAGAGATCCGCCTTCTCGTTATCCGTTTTGGTAAGACCTTTCGTTGCGAGTTGATTATCGATGGACTGTTTAATTTGCGCGTCGACGATCTGGTTGGGCTGGGTCGCGCCTTCGATGGTCACCCACTTGTAGGTGTGATATTTGCTGAAGTCCGTTCCGGGCATGGAGTTGGTGGTTACATCCTGAGCGATGGTCAGCGCACACGCCACGAGAGCGAAAACGAGCGCTAGGCCGACTTTTGCTACCGTGGTGCGAATTTCTTGCCGCATGGTTTATCTCCTTGTCGAAGCTCAAATTTTGTAGCTGGTGCCACTTCGTCTTATTTCTCCGGGTTCGAGACACAACGAAAGCCGAGATGATTGGTTCCCGTGCTGATCTCTCCCTTTCCTCGAGTGCCAACCATATATCGCGAGCAGTACTGGTCAGTGCACAGGAAAGAGCCGCCGCGATGGACCTTCTTCTTATCGGAAGGCTCCGCCGGGTCGAACGGCGAATCCGGACCCTTAGGATTGCGCGCGACACCTCCAGCTTGGGCCAGTTGTGAGTAGTAGTCAGGACGATACCAGTCCGAGGTCCATTGCCAGACATTGCCGGCCATGTCGTAGAGTCCATAGCCATTGGGCGCGAACTGCGCGACGGGAGCTAGGCCAACGAAACCATCACTGCCTGTGTCATGGTCGGGAAAGTGTCCCTGGTGGGTGTTGGCCATCCATTTTCCGTTTGGCCGGAATGTATCGCCCCAAACGAAGGGTTTTCCGGCAAGTCCCCCGCGAGCGGCGAATTCCCATTCAGCCTCCGTGGGCAGTCGCTTGTGGGCCCATTTTGCATAGGCTTCAGCATCGGCGTAGGCCACTTGCACCACGGGATAGTTTTCTTTTCCTTTGATGGAACTATTGGGTCCGGTGGGGTGGCGCCAGTTTGCGCCCTTAACATAACTCCACCACTGAAAGTGATCGTTCAAAGGGACGGGGTGATTGGGAGGAGTGAAAACGACTCCGCCCGCATACAAGTTCTCTGGAGGGGCACCGGGAAAGTCTTCAGCCGTGGGAGTCTTTTCAGCGATGGTTACGTAGCCGGTGGCCAAGACGAACGCGGCGAATTGGCCATTGGTCACATCCGTTTTGTCCATGAAAAAGCCATCGACATAGACTCGATGGATGGGCCTTGAGTCTATGGTCGCTTGCATGCCGACGCGGTCCATCTGAGGGGGATCCTGAGCGCCCATGGAGAATTCGCCGCCGGGGATCCACACCATGCCCTTGGGGACAACGAGGTGTGGAGGGGTAGGATTTGGGATCGTGGGCCCGAAGGCAGTGCTCGCGGGTGAGTGGGAGGCGGCGTGGACACGCACGGGATTGAAGTGCAAGGCGTTAGCAGAGAGCAGAATGACCAAAAGCGGGAAAATCGCAGAGAAAGCGAAGTTGCGAGACGGAGTACGGCGTTGGCGATGGACTATCGCGCCCAAACCTTGATTGTCAGTGCATTTCCGAGTCATTTAGAGAGTTTTCTCGTGCGTTTCCGGTGTGCCGCTCTAGCTCTCACTGTATGAGCCAGCGTTCCGATGACACATCTCCGGTAACCAAAGGTGCGCTGGAACTGGCTTGGCGAGAATTGTCAAAAATAACAATCCCGGCATTTTGCCCTAGAGGCGAGGAAAGGGAAAGAGCGAATCGGAGAGAGTTCGTGGCAGGCGAAAAGCCGGTTATAGTACCCCTGCGGGCTTCCGTCTGCCGGCGGTCTGTATCGCCACACAGATCTTCCCCGGGGGCTCGGAGCTAGAATTTGAAGCCCAAGGAAGTAGAGATGCCAAAGTCGTTCTTCGGAGCGTGCCCGGGTGGTTTGGTATCGTAGTTTTCGTATACACGAAAGCTCCAGTACAAGTCCTTTATTAACTCAATCTTCAAATTTCCAGTGGTAACGAACCGGACTCGAGGCGCGTCCGTGATGCTTGGGTACATCGTGCCATCCCAGTACAGGTCCAGCGTCTTGAAGCGGAAGGTCGCGTATTTTGCACCAACCAAACCTTCCATGCTGTTACTGCTGGTGTCTAGCGCTGCACCCGGGAAGTATTGCTCGTGGGAGTAATCTAAACCGCTGAAGACTTTGAAAGAGCTACGATCGGTGCGAACGATTTCTTTGCCCAACCCCAGTCCGTAAGTGGTGCGCCAATCCAGGTCCTGTTGGTCGCTCTTCAAGAAGTCGAATAGTCCAATAGCAAACCACCGACGGGCAAAAAAACGAGAGTAATTTGAATCCAAGGTATAGCGAAAACTATTGGGGGCATTCGACTGACTGCTGAACTGAGAACTGGTGGCGACGTTAATCAGGTTCTTGTCGCGCTCATAAATCGCGTTAGCGGACATCGTTAAGGTCGTCGGATTTGTGCCGCTCGAATAACTAAGGCCAGCATCTGCGTTACCTTTGATCTGCTTCCAGACCGATTCCTCCGCCTGACGAATTTCGATGACCTGGTTAGGAGGAACAACCATTTTCCCGGAAGCGGATCCCAAGACAAATTTCTCTTGTCCGTCTCGTTTCCCCAGTGAGCGCTCAATGGGCCCAGTGACGCGAAGGCCGCTGGTCAACGTGATAATGAAAGGGTCCTTCGTTTGCAAGGAGGCAACTTCATTCCAGTCCAGCTGCACCGAAGCAATCATGTATTTTGATTTGAAATCGAGCAGGCCATGATCGAGCTGTTTGATTTCGCCGGTCATGCGATCGCCATTTTTCATGATGACCACGTCGTCTTTGCTTTTGGCGGAACAAGCTTGACTCAGGCTCAAAACACACAGGAAACCCAATAAGCTCTGCAGAGCCCGGAATGGGCCTCGCCAGTAAAGCTTCATGCGCACACCTCGTCAAAGCAAGATGCAAACCGATACGACAAAGAAAAAGCGGCGGCGTTAAAAATTGTGGAGCCTCCCCTATCGTTTCTTGGGCAAGAGCGATTGGGGAAGGCTCCAGTCTATGGCCGCTTTGTTGAGTTTGACAATTGTGCGGTTCAGGCCATTCCGTCTGCCCGGCGGTCTCTGTTGTGACGTTTATTTGACGATGTCGATGACCAGCGATTCGGTCAGGAGCATATCCACGGATTCGCCGACATTGAGGCTATCGAGATTTGTCACATTGTTGCTCCAATGCAACAGCACTTACACTGGAGCGATGGTGGTGCGAAGCTCCGCAAAACGTAATTGTCAACAGTGACAAAAGTCTACCGTAGATTGTTCGCGAAAAACCGAGCGTACCTCAGACGACAAGGACACCCGGAGCTGATGTCCACGTTCAGAGGTTGGATGGAGCTTCTCGTCGATGTTGTTCTAGTTGACGCCTGGAGTGCCCTTCCAATCAAGGACATCCACCAGCTTCCAGGCGTTCTGAGTCAGTTCAATCTGTAGTTGCCCTTGCTTGTCTATCACAAGCTGGCACGCCGGATACAAGACACCGCTGCTCTTGCTCTTGTCTGTGTCATCCAAGTCGAATTCGCCAGCTGTCAAATTGAAGGCAGTTGACTGGGAATCGGCCCAGACCTCTCCAAACCGCAATTGGCGGTTGGTAACGAAACGGATTTTGCGGCCCGTTGGTGTTGGGATCAACCGGACGAATGCCAAATCATAGCCAAGAGTTCCGGTGATGGAGATGTGACCAACGGCGTGCATTTTCGTGAGCGCGTTGACCAGTCCTTGGTTTTGCCCCTTGGAAAAGGCGTCCACCAGGACTTGCCTGTCTTCCGGCGTGGAGTATTCGTAGATTTCGACGGAAATACCAATATTCTGGCCCAGTTGAGTTCCTGTACCCATGGCGGTGGCTTCGATGGTTTCATCCTTGACCCGCTTGGCAGACAGGGCCGGAAACACAGCAATGAGCAGCATTCCGACAACCAGTGATGCAATGATGGCCCACTTGCAGGAGTTGCTGAAGCTTTTCTCCGTGTGCGGCATAAATTGTCTCTCCTTACCGAGGCTCGAGTAAATTTTCACCCGTGGTTGCAGATTGAGCCTAGGAATGGACGAAGGGTATTGTCAGAAAGAACAGGGGACGCGCATTATTTCCGGGCAGCCAGAATGTGGGCCCCGGTGTTCCCTGTGAATCACCCGATGGCGCACGGCACTACCTGCGGAAACCTCCACCGCCATAACTACGGCCGCCACCCCCGCCCCAGCTCCGGCCCCCGCCGCCATATCCTCCAAAACTGTGATTGCCGTTTTGGTAGTGCTGGCTCTGCGTTGAACCGCTCTCCCGGTTTTGCTTATCGGCGTTCAGGCTCTGTTGAGAGAAATCGCCAGCAGACTTATCCGAATTAAAGGTCGATTTGTCCGCCTGGGCGTTGGCTTGGCTGTTTGGGTGAGACTGCTCGTAGCTCGACTTGTCGGACTGGGCGGTCGCTTGACTGTTCGGATGAGACTGTTCGTAGTTGGACTTGTCCTGCTGTCCCTGGGCCTGGGCGGTTTGGCTGTTGACATTGGTCCAGCCGCCGCTGCCGTTGGACTTTTGCCAGCCGGAGCCGGTGTTTTGGTAGACATTGCCGTCGTGCCCGGCGTACATGTCGCCGCTGGAGTTTTTGCCCGCGTAGGAGTTTCCGTACGCACTGGATGTGGCATAGCCTTTTCCACCTTGGGACCCTTGGCCAGAAGCGACGGTTCCATTTGCCGTCGAGTAGTGCTGAGTGGTGGCCGATTTGTTTCCCTGAGAGACGTAGGATTGCCCCCATTGCGCCGTCGGGCTGGAGCCCTGGTGCGTGGCACCGTACGATCCGGTGTACGGGTTGTAAGCCTGGCCGACACTCTGCTTGCCGTAGGCGGTCGAGGTGGAAGCAGTCCGTGTTGATGTTCCCGTGTAGGGGTTGTAGGAAGCCGTGCGAGTTGCAGAACCGTAGGCTCCGTAGGTGGTTTGAGACACACCGTAGGCACCCGTGGAAGTGTGGTAGTAAGAGGTGCCGTAGGCGCCGTAAGGCGTGGCGTAGGGGTGGTAGACCGGGTAGCCGTAGGCAGGGTAGCCGATGTACGGAGGATAATAGTAGCCACTGCCGCTGCAGACGATAGCGCCGACCGCTGCTCCCATGACAAACGCACCGAGGTAACCGGCCGTGTAACTGGATTGAACGTAGCCGGTGGAGGTGGTCACCTGCGTCACGTAAGTCACGTTGTACACCGGGGAACTCGGCGGGATGGTGTAAATGACTTGGGGTACGGAACTGGCTGTCGTCCAAGGGCCTTGTGGAGTTGTGGACATGAACCACACGCCTTGGAGGCAGAGGTAATAAACATCGCCGACCTGGATCACTTTGTCCGGTGTGTTTGTTGCGTACTGAAGGGTGGTGCCTTCAATGGGCACAAACTGCGGGTCGCCCGTGTAGGTGACCTTAGCTTGGGCGGCGGCGGTTGTGGGGTTCAGCACCATAACGGTAGGGATTTGTGCGATTAACACGGCGTCTTTCGCCTGTGAGGTGCCAGGGACAGAAGCGAGTATGGCGCTCGCCGGGTTGGAGAGGGGAATGTTGGAAAAATCAGCAGGCAAGTTGAGGGAAGCAAATGTCCACGGCCCAGTTAAGCTTTGCGCGCTGAACCAGCGGCCTGCCGCGAGGTAATAGTAGGTTTGGGTTGCGCTATAGACGAAGACGGGACTGTCGGTGTTGTTGGCATAGACCAATTGTGTTCCAGGGATCTCCGTGTAGGTGGGTTGGCCGTCGAAGAGAATGACTTCGGCCGGCACCGTGCTGTAAAACACTTGCGGAATGATGGGATTGGCTACCTGGGGAGGCGGAACCATTTTCTTGACGTCGGAGAATCTGCCGGAGTCCGGTAGTTTGCTGAACTCCTTGGAGAGGGTGCTAACGCGTGTCCAGGGACCATGCAAGTCTCCCGCGGTAAGCCAGATGTTGTTGACCAGCAGGTAGTATTGCGATTTGGATTTGTCCAAGAACAACGGCCACGAGGTGTTTACCACATACTTCAAACTGGTCTTCGAGATGTCGGAAAGCACCGGTTCACCATCCACGCCGAGAAGAATTGCCGGAGCATAGCTGACAAAAATAAACGGAGGATCATTTTTTAGAGCAACCGTATTCACGGATTGCGGCTTGGGCATGTAAGCGACGAGCCGATCCAGAGAAGCATTAAGGGTCAATGGCACGAACGAGCGGATCAATTGATCCAATTGAGCGGATGTTGCCGGGTCCTGATTCGGGAAATAGGTATTCAGGACCTGGATGTTGAACATGAAAACCGTGTGGGTGTCGGTATTGACTTCCGTGGTGCCTTCGAAAGATGCGGCGCCGACGACTTGTTTGCCGTTGGTAGGAGTGAGCTGAAATGCCTGGCGCCATTTAATGTCGGTGAAATTCTGCCAGTCATCGACTTGAGGCTGATAGATGATGACAGTGCCTCCGGGCTTGACGAGCTTTCGCGGCCAGCCGGGGTCCTGTGCCCAGGTGGATGTACCTGCTATAAGGATGATTGCAAAAAAACCAAACCAGATTTTTGCGTATCGCATAACGAACTCCCTCTTTGCCAAAGACGTGGCCCGAGTGGCTGCCGTATTTCTCCGTGGCTGAATCATTTTTGGATGTTGGCCTCTTCCAGTGTGAGCTTGTAGGCGACGTAGTATTTGTAGATATTGCTGACGTACTGGACGGTCTCCTGCCCGATGTCCTTCGCCGCCACGAGCTCAACATTTCCGAACCATTGATTGGGATCCAAGCCTTCGCTCGCCGCCTTTTTCCGCAGGCGCACGATCCTGGTGGGGCCGGCGTCATAAGACGCGAAGACCATTAGGGTCTTGTTCATAGGGTCAAGCTTGTTGTCTTTGAAGTAGGTCTCCGCGATGTTGCGCAACATCTTTGCGCCGGCTTCGATGTTGTTCTCGGCAGTATCAACGTCTGAAATGTTGATGGGTGGTGCGGCGGCATATTTGGGAATCACCTGCATAATCCCAACCGCACCGCTGGGATTCCTTCGGTTTTGGTCGAGAAGAGACTCCTGATAGCCCAGGGCCACTAACATCAGGTAGTCGAAGTCATACTCAGCGGCATATTTCTGAAAGTAGCGGACGTAGGCTTGAAACTTTTTCATTTCCTCGCTTGAAGTGGAATCTTTTACCCACTGGGTATTTTGCAAGTACCGCCGGATCAGGGTGTTCCCGAAACTGGAGCCCATTTGCCGCCCGGCGACGAACTCGTTGAGAAGTTCTCTAAGCTTCGGACTGTCCTTGCGGGTGACCAAAGCCTGTTGCCCTTCCTTCCGCAAAACCATGTCTGGATGAAGAGTCAGATGAGGAAAGACCTTGGACCAGAAATCGGCCCGGAGGTTGATGGTCACGGTTGCGGGAATCAGGCCGGCGTTCACCATTTCCAGGAGATCTTCATCGGTTAAATTGGGATCGGAGGGTTTGACGAGGATTGGCGGCTTGCCCGCCTGCTGAAAAGATGCGCTCAGCGCCTGCAGGTTTTCGAAGTACACCGTGAGCGGATTCGCATAAATTACTTTTCCGCTCAAATCCTCGAGAGTGTTCATGGGCGGCGCCTTCGGGCCGCTGACAATGACCTGTTTCACGTCTGCATCGACCGGAGTGGTAAACAAGACGAGCTTTTCGCGCTCCGGCGTGACGATTACGCCATAGGCGATGACGTCGCCGACTCCCTCCAAGAGGGCGCTTTCCATTTGGTCAGGTCTGACCGGTATATAGCTGACGGAGATTTTCAAAGCGCCGGTCTTGAGTTTTTCGTTCGCGAAGCGCTGAAACTCTTCCATTGCTTCATAGAAGATTCCCTGGGGACGGCCTCTGTCGTAGAAGAATCCCGAGCGGCTGGGTACAACGAGAGCGCGAATCTGGTGGCGTTTTAGCATGCCATCCAGGTCGCCCAGGTGGCGCTGGAAAGTTGCCGGCATTTCCAGCGTAGCCGTCGGTTGCGGAGCGGCTTGCTGAGAAGCCGCCGCAGCGGGCTGTTGTCTCGACTCGGGCGCAAGAATCAGGTTGCCGCCAATCGCCGCGAATGGAGTCGGCACCGCCGTCGTGAGAATCAACGTGACCGTCAGCCTGAGGTAGGTTACGTGCATTATTCAGTTCCCATCAGGTCGCATTGCTGCTCCTGGATCACCACAACATGCCGGAAAGCTCAACAGTAGTTTCAATCCCCGCGCTCAGTTTTCTAAACCTGCAAAAAGTCTTTGGGGGCGAAGCTGCAGAGGTGACTCCAGTCTCTCCCTCCTAGAAAGAAAACTCCATTCCGACGGACGGGCCCTTCTGTGACAACTGAAGGGCGAGCCGGTCTTGCGTACCGTTGACGGTAAGGTGCGAGGCAAGTTGGTAGCCGGCGTTGATACAGACGTGCTTGTTCAGGGTAAAGCCAAGATCCCCAGCCGTAGACACAAAGCTCCCGTATCCGAAAAAATACATTCCATACAGGTTTCCCTCCAGGAATACACGGGGGGAATCAGTGAGGTACAACCGGAATTGCGGGCCTGCGACCGGGATAGGAGCAAGAAGCGAACCACTCGCGGAGTACGAACCACTTGCGCTACCCCCGCCACTGACGGAACCGAGCGCGGTTATTTTCGCGTTGGTTTTGAACAGATCCATTTGCACGCCGAGTCCGAGATGGCCGCGTCTGCGACGGATGATGTCGTACTGGTAGCCCGGGGAAATAAAAAATGCGTGGAGTTTGCTGTTCACCTGCGCGCCCACAGTGAAGGTCTGGCCCTCGAAGGTGATGGTCCTGGTGAGGATGGCTTGCTTGGAGGAAAAAAGCGGAACGAGCACGACGTAGAAATGGTTCTTATGAGTGAACTTCCAGTCCAGTGCTGCGCCGCCGGTGGAGTAAGAGCTAAAGCCGAGATCCCTTTGGAAGTCAACGGGGACGGAATCGGCATGGCCCTGGATGTTTCCTGATGGCTTCGAGAACAACCAGTAACCAATCAGCCGCACTTTGTACTGATCGAACTCCTCTTGTCCCGAAGCGCGCAGGGCGAATAGCATGGAAGCAGAGACTAGTGCTACCAAGCCAAACATAAGTCGCACGGCGAAAGCAAGCAAATGACCCGACCGCCTATCCACGAACATGACGCTTCTCCTATGAGTGCCACGCTGCTGGTTTGGGGAGAACCAAGGCCCACGCATTGGGAAGATAAGGTCATCTCCCTATCGGTGGCCGAATTGGCAGCGTTGCGTGCCTCGAACAGCAAAGTTCCTTTATACAGCGATCATGGGTCTTGCGGGAAGGTGGGGCAATTGTCAAAAGTGACAAGCTGTTAGCGGGTCTTTCAGACCCATCCGGCTTCATTTTTTCTCCAGCGAGAAATAGAGATTGACAGCCAACCCAATGGCATTGTCCGTTTGGTTCGGGCGTTTGCCGGTATTGTTCTCGTACTCGTAGTACGTATTGAACTGGACGTGTTTGCCTGCCGGGAACAGGCAGCCGGCGTACAGGGCTGTGGTGCTCCATTTGCTGTACTGGCTTTCGTAATAGGGTTCAGCGGCGATATAGGGGATGAGGTGATAGGAGCCGGCTGTGAAAGTTCGATTGAGGGTCAACTTGTTGCGATAGCGCCAGGTGAAAACGCCGTTTTTCCAGTTCAGATCGAAGCGATTCCGGTCAGAAAGGAAGAAAGCGGCCTTGAGGGGAAAGTTGGAGGTTGCTGCCGCGATCATACGGTTTTCCAGCGGAGCATCGGGTGCGGTGATATAGCGGTAGCCGGTTTCGAGGACCAGAAACCTCTGCTTCGAGTCGTCCAGATCAAAGGCGGTCACTTTTTTAAGCTTGATCAGCGGCTTCACATAGAGCTGAATACTAGGACCGATTGCAAATTGATTCTGATCACCACCGTCTCGATCGTCCTTGGCCTCGAGATACGCGCGAAAAGTGGCATTCAGCTTTAGATGGGTATCAATTTCCGGCAAGAATTGAACGTTTTGTGCCCGCACAGGCTGCCAGACCCAAAAAACCAGAAATGTACATCTCCAAAATGTCGCGTGAACTCGCCTCATACCCTATGCCGTGAGCCGCCTTGTGCGCAGATCGCGCGTTTTGTTCTAGTCTGTAGCTAGTTCTTCTGCGGTTGTTCCTGCTGCATCTGCTTCAGTTTTTGCTCCAGCAACATTTTTTCCTGCTCCTTGCTTAGCTTGGGAAACAGCAACACAAAACTCAACCGCAGAGTCCAAGACGAGGCTCCGGAGGGATACTTAGTGTTGCCGTAGAACTCCGCGGAGAGATTCACCGGCTGGAATCCCAGCTTCATGATTCTTCCCACCCCACCGCCCATTGGCACGGTCCACTGGTTACCGCTGGTGGCCCTCCAGTTGGAGGTGATGATGGGGGCGCATTTGAGGTACCAGCCCTTCTTCAAGTTGTAGTTGACGAACCACTGCAACAGAAACTGGTTCACGGGAGGCTTATTGACCGTGCCGTCGGTGTTGAAATTGGCATGGCCGGCCACGGACCAGTAGTTATTGGCAAGAAAGCCGATCGTCCAATGTGAAGGCTGCACCAGCACGACCACCGAGGGCCCGATGCTGAGCTTTCCCTGCCCGAGATATGTTGTATTGGTCGCTGTCGGAAACACGAAAGTCGTCCCGATGCCCCAAGTCACCTTGCTCTTCTTCGGGGAGAGAAAGAAGGAGGGGTTAATGTCTCCCAATCCGTAGACTCCGGTGGTTTGATTGGGGGCGCCCGGCGGCTGCGCGACGGGAATGGGCTGGTACACAATCGGTGTAATCCACCGTGTGATGAGGTTCCAGTCCTTTCCGATGCTGAACGGAATGACGGGCTGGATGTTAATTACATTCTGGGTGCGGTTGTCTGGCCCAATGCCAAAGTTCCAGTTTTCCTGGATGGGAACGCTGATAAGGCTGGCGATCGGATTCTGTGACTGTTTTCTCAATTCCTCCGCGTTCGAGGCGGCCGCTGGCGTAGCCTGTGTAGCAACCAATTTACCGGCCTCGCTAACCGGCGGCTCTTGCTCTTGCGCCATCAGCGGCAAAGTCAAGAGGAGCAATACCGCGAGTGCCCCAAAAGCTAGGCACACTCTGTTCGATAAGCGCATATCGGTTCTCGTTTCTTTCGCGTACGCACATTCAGTAGTCGCAGCAAAGCCGAGCGTCCTGGTTGGCACAGCCGATGGACGTATGAATCGGCTGGACGTAGTTGGCGGCAAGGCGATGTAGTTCCTGAGCTAAGGATAGTGGGCGGCCCTCGTCGCGAGCCGCCCACCGTGAAGGTCGCTCCCGTTAGTTGCTGGGGCCCTTGGATGCTGCTTCTGCCTCGGCCATTCTCTTCCCCATTTCGGCTTTGATTGCGTCGAGGTTGAAGCTCGCGCCGCGCTGCATCGGCGGGTAATCGAGGAAGGTCTGAATTTCCTTGCCCATTACCTGCTGGACGAACACGAAGCGCCAGAATTGATACTTGAACCAATCGAAATATTGCTGAGCGCCGTCTTTGGTCCCGTTGCTGGGCCAGCCGGTGCGCTCGAACGGATCGAGGCGCAGGTTGGTGATGTAAGGCACGTCGGGATGGGTCTTTTCGCCCAGCCAGCCTTGGGGTTGGTCGATGAAGCGGAATTTGTAGTCGTCGATACGCACCGCGCCGACGGTGCTTTCACCAAGGTAGAAGATTTCATGACGGGCGGACGGGCCTTTGCCGGTGATGGCGGCCAACTGGTTGTAGCCATCGAGATGGTTCTTGTAGGTGCGGTCGCCGATGGTTTTGCCCTTGAGCAACTCTTCGGTGATGTTCGGATTGCCAGCTGCGGCGACAAACGTGGGCAGCCAGTCCATGCCGGAGAAGATGCCATTCTGTACGGAGTCCGCCGGCACATGACCGGGCCAACGAAGAATTGCGGGCACGCGGAAACCGCCCTCGAGAACTGTTCCCTTGGATTGCGCGAACGGGGTCTGACCGCCATCCGGCCAAGTGAAGAGTTCGGTGCCATTGTCGGTGGTGAACAGGACGATGGTGTTGTCGTCGTCGCCGATGGCCTTCAGCTTGTCCATCACGATGCCAATGTCGTCGTCGAGTTGCGCCATGCCGGCTTCTTCTTCCGACCAGCCATTCTCGGCGGTGCGCATCGCTTCATACTTGGGAGAGAGATGCGTAACGATGTGCATGCGGGTGGGGTTGAGCCACACGAAGTACGGTTTGTTGTCCTTCTTGGCCTTGTCGATGAACTTGATGGAGAGGTCGCGAATCTCGTCATCCACGGTCTCCATGCGCTTGGGATAGAGAGGGCCGGCATCCTCGATCTTTTGTTTGCCGACTTTGCCCCAGCGAGGCATATCGGTGGGGTCATCCTTATCGGTGGCCCAGCAATGAACCATGTTGCGCGGGCCGACGACATTCAAGAGATTCTGTGGATAGTTGGGATGCGCGGGATCTTCCATGGCATCGAGGTGGTACAAATAGCCAAAGTATTCATCGAAGCCGTGAACGCACGGGAGGAACTCGTTTTTGTCGCCAAGATGATTCTTGCCGAACTGGCCGGTGGCATAGCCCATGGACTTGAGAATCGTGGCAATGGTTACCGCTTCGGCGGGCAAGCCGACCGACGCGCCAGCCTGACCGACGGTGGTCATGCCGGTGCGAATCGGAAGTTCACCAGTGATGAAGTTCGCGCGACCCGCCGTGCAACTGGCCTCGGCATAATAGTCGGTGAACAACATCCCCTCTTTCGCCATCTTGTCGAGATTCGGCGTCTTACCAGCCATCATGCCGCGATGATAGGCGCCGATATTCCACATACCGATGTCATCGCCCATGATGACGACGATATTGGGTTTCTTCTCCTGCGCCTTGGCGGCCGGTGGTGTTGAGGCACCGAACAGTGTTGCCACTGTTGCCAAAGCTAGACTTATTTTTCCGTTCCACTTCATAAAGCACGCTCCTCTTTTTCTTCCCCTTAACACCGAAACTCTTGCTGCGATTCCTTGGCAGCCAGCGGGCCGCAGCCTGGAGGGATTTGGGCTGCGGCCCGTCGCGCCTCGACTAATTTAGTTGCCCTCTTTCGCGAAATCTTGAACTAGCAGACAGCAAAACCCGTGCTGGGAAACTCCGTTTAACGATTGCCTCCGTCAGGAAACTGAATTCCCGCGGAATACTCAAGCCGGGCGCAGCGATTCTCCGCGAGCCAGACGCCGGCAAATGTCTTGCACGTCCCGATCGATGTGGCGCCAATATTTCAACAATCCACTGCACAGGTAATTGAGACCTGGCTCGCCGTCGCGCGTGCGGATGAGGCGATTCTTGGGACATTCGCCATTGCAGGCAAAAAGAAAACTGCATTGTGCGCACTGCCGGGGCAGGGAATTGAACTTGTCGAATCCAAACTTTTGCTGCTGATCGGAGAAAACCATGCGCGAACTGGAAGTCTCCAGGATGTTGCCAAGCTTGTATTCGGGATAGACATAGTGGTCGCAGGAGTAGAGGTTACCGTCGTGCTCCAGCGCCACGCCTTTGCCGCAGAATTCGTGGTAAATGCACAACTGGGAATCCATCCCCTTCCACTGGGCGACAGCCGTTTCAAAATGATTGACGAACACTCTGCCGATGTCCCGGCGATACCAGTCATCCCAGACTTTGCAGAGAAAATGCCCCCAGTCGTCAGGATCGACCGACCAGTCGGTGACGACGGATTCGGGATTACCTGGATGGGCGGCAGGCGAATCCTGCATTGGCAATGTGGAGGGATCCCATTTCTGAGGAGCAATCTGCTGGAACACTTTCGGTTCCACGCAAGGGATAAACTGAATTTCCCGGGCGCGGATTTCATTTTTGAGGAAGCGGTAGACATCGAGCGGGCGCTTAGCGTTAACGCGATTCACCACGCAGAGTGCGTTAAACGGAACAGCGAAGCGGTGGAGCAGCTGCGCTGCTGCGAACACTCTATCGAATGTGGGCTTCCCGTCTTTGGCCACGCGGTAACGATCGTGGAGTTCCTTTGGGCCGTCGATGCTAAGGCCTACCAGGAAGCCGTGTTGCTTGAGGAAAGCTCCCCATTGGTCATCGAGCAAAATCCCATTCGTTTGCAAGTCGTTCTCAATGCGCTGGTTGGGCTTTTTGTACTTGTGTTCGAGCCCAATGACTTTGCGGAAAAAGTCGAGTCCCATGAGCGTTGGTTCGCCACCTTGCCAAGAGAAAACCACCTCGGTGCGGTCCTGTCCTTCGATGTACTGGCGGATGTGGGTTTCCAGGATTTCGTCGGAAATACGGAACTTGTTGGTGGTGCCGAGGAGATCTTTCTTGTGGAGGTAGTAGCAATAGGTGCAGTCCAGGTTGCAGATGGACCCTATGGGCTTGATCATGGCGTGGTACACGCGTTGTCCACCGGCCGGGGCCGGCCACGGTGACAGGGCCGAGGATGTACCTTCGCCATCCATCACGTTCGACGATCTCCTACGTGCCTGCATTGATTGCTGAGGCGAGCGATGTGGCCGATCTTCTGACTGCACCGCTCGCCTCAGATTCTTTAGGTCAGCTCATGCTGGACCCAACCAGGAAAGAACGTAATTGTCAAAAGTGACAAGATGATGAGGATGGACCGACAGGGCGGATTGCTATTTACCATTCAGAATGTCTTGTTCAGACGGGAAATGGGAGACGAACTCCCGACCCGCCAAGGCCTCATTGATCGCGGGAATCAAGTCCGTTTCCATGAGCACTTTGACCACGTAACCCAGGCCTCCCGCGGCACGGCAGGTCGCGAGGATATCCGAGTCTTCATGGACGGTGAGGAATACGATTTTTGCGTTGCTGCCGCGTTTTTTGAGTTCCCTAGCGACTTCAATGCCGCTCATTCCCGGCATAGAAATGTCCAAGACAGCCACGTCAGGATCGAGCGTCAGGGTCGCTTCGAGAGCACTGACACCATCGGAAACCATTCCGACGATTTCGAACGAACCGTTCAAGAGTTTAGCCACTGTACTCAGCACCGGAGTAAGGTCATCCGCGAGTACAACGCGCTTGCCAGTCATCAGAACTCACCTCGGAGCTGTTTTTTCAGTTCCAAGTACGTAAATGGAGATACAGAGCAAGTTCGGCTGATAGAACCAATGTGCCGCCTAGAGCTCTTTCTATTCACCATTCAGCCAGACTTCTGCTATCAAGCTGCGCGCGTTTTGGCCCGTTGGCTATTGGTAGAAATTACAATGAGGAAGAAAAACTGAGAGAGGCTAGATCGAAATGATCCTGTGCTTGATGGCATACTGCACCAGGTCGGCATTGCTCTTTAGCTGCAACAGTTCCATGACGGCGTACTTGTGCGCGGCGACCGTCCGCTTCGTAATTTTGAGAATAGAAGCCACTTCCTTCATGGAACGCCCCTCGGCAAGGAGTTGAATCACCTCCCGCTGGCGAGGAGTTGGCTCAGCGGTGTGTTCGCGGGCTTTGGGTTCCCGTAAGGATATGTGCGCCTGTCCCTCGGCGGCACGGGGCGTCACAAAAGAGCCGCCTTTGAGCACGCGGTCGATAGCATCGGTCAACTCGAGGGCCGCCGCCTGCTTCAGTAGGAAGGCGGAAGCTCCCGCGCGAAATGCCTCCCCCACAATATCGGGATCTTCGTTCATGGTCATGAAAACAAGCTTGGTCTGTGGCAAGGTACGCTTGAGTTGCCGGGCGGCATCCAGGCCATTGAGCTGGGGCATGGCGATGTCCAGAACTACTATCTCAGGTTGCAACTTGGCGGCGGCTTCCAGGAGAGAACGCCCGTCCCGCACGATCCCGACGACCTCGAAACGAGGCTCCAGGACGCCTTTCAGTGCGTCCGCCAACATCTGATGGTCGTCGGCCAACAGTACCCGTGGGCGCCTCACGATTTTATCTCCCAGCGACTTGTGTCTTTAATTGTGTCACAACTTCGGTGGTAGCTAGAGGCACTTCCGCGACGATTACCGTCCCACAATCTGGTTGGGACTTTACGACCAGCTGGCCTCCCAAAAGGCGAAGCCTCTCTGTCATCCCGACCATCCCAATTCCCGCTGAGGAGTTCTGAAGGCGAGGATCAAAGCCGCAGCCCTGATCGGAAACCTGAAGGGTAACCCTCGCGCTGTCGGCGCGAAGGTCAACCTGCGCTTCGTTGCTTCCGCTGTGTTTTACGACATTGCCGAGCGCTTCCTGGGCGACACGAAACAGGCACAGGGCTACGTCCTTGGGAAGGTTCAGCGGAACTTCCGGATGGCTGAAAACGATGTCGAGATGGTATTTTGCACCCATTTCTTTACAGAGGCCATTCAGGGCGGGCACAAGGCCAACATGCTCCAGCTTGCTGGAGTGCAGTTGGTGGGAGAGAGCGTGCATGTCCGAGGTCATTTCCTTAATCGCTTCGAGCATCTCCATGACACTGGCGCGTTCTTTCAGATCCGACTTGGGCAGGCTTTTCCAGAGCTGTCCCAACCCGATTCCCAGCAGCGCCAACCGCTGACTGAAATCGTCATGCAACTCCCTAGCGATGCGGGCGCGTTCCTCTTCTTGAGCGTGAATCAGCCGGCCAGCGAGTAATTGCAAGGCTTCTCTTGCTTTCATTCGTTCGGTAACGTCGATGCCGATTCCGCCCACAAAGATCTGGCCGGAATCATCGTGGAAGGGGAACTTGTAGGTCATCCAGGTACATGGGTGTCCGTAATGATCTATGGACTCCTCGGTGAATTCCACGGGACGGCCCATAGCCAGGGCAACCTGGTCGTTGGCCCGGAACTGCTCGGCAATCGCGCGCGGATAAATCTCCAAGTCGGTCTTGCCCATGCGATCTTCCAAGTGGATGCCGAAATGTTTCTGATAAGTTTCGTTCAAGTAGATGTAATGGCCTTGTTCATCCTTCATCCAGGCGACCGCGGGACTGTGGTCCATGAATAGACGGAATCGCTCCTCGCTTTTGCGCAGACCTTGCTCAGCCCGCTTCTGCTCGGTGATATCCCGAGCGATTTTGGAGGCACCGACGATGGCTCCGGAGGAATCCCGAACGGGAGATACCGTCAAGGAAACATGAAGAATCCTTCCACTCTTGGTGACGCGGATAGTCTCATAGTGGTCGATGCGCTTGCCATCCTTGATGCTACGCAGGATTTCGCGCTCTTCATCGAGAATTTCCTCAGGGATAAGCATCGTGATTGACTGTCCGATAGCTTCCTGTTCGGTGTATTCGAACAGTCGCTGTGCAGCTGTGTTCCAGCTCAAAATGATCCCGTCGAGATTTTTGGAGATGATGGCGTCAGCGGAAGATTCCACGATGGCGCATATCCGACCCTGACTCTCAATTAGCTCGGTCTTGAGTTGCTTTTGGTCGGTAATGTCAACTGCGGTGCCCAGCATGCGTTCGGGCACGCCTTTTGCGGAGTAACGAAATTCGCCCTTTGCGGCGATCCAGTGCAAGTCTCCATCGGGGTAAACGACGCGGAATTCCGCCGAGTATAGCGTATGGTTTCTCTTGGCGTCCGCCACCGCTTCCGTGATTCGCTGGCGATCTTCGGGGTGTATGTTGCGGTAGAAGTCCTCCTGACGCTGTACATAGGTATCGGACTCGACTCCAAAACTCGTTTTCAGGTCGCCGAACCAGGAAACCAGGCCGGTCTTAACGTTCCATTCCCATCCGACGGCTTTGCCAGATTCCATAGCCAACTGAAGACGCTGGCTCGCTGAACCGAAGTGCGAAGCGAGTTCGCTCTTGGCAAGATGCTCCTTCAGGAAGGCAGCACCTGCCAGGCACACGATCGCAGCGATCGCGACTAACAAACGGAACGTGGGCATCCCCGTCGGCTCATGCCCGCGCAGCAACTCCCAGGCAATGGGGATAGAAATCAGCACGACTGCCAGCATGGCCCAAGCTGATACTTGTGAGCCTAACGCGGTGTCGGATCGGGGCACCTTTGTCTCGGTTCCTGCTAATGGCCTTGCGCGCAGAGGTATCCACACGAACCAGCAAACCGCCGCGGTCAATCCCATACCATAGAGTCTTCCGGGGAGGTATCCGCTGGAGTCGACGGCAAAGTTGGCAACTGCGGAACTTACGGCGTATAGAGTCGAGGCGCCCAGCAAGTGCAGATAGATTGACCTCCACGGGGCAGACGCTCGAAGGGTTAAAAAAGCGACTGCAAAGATCAATACCCAGTTTTCGAGCGGGTACAGGGTGTCAAATCCCAGAGCGTAACCGGTGCTGTGTGAAAACAATTGGTAAGGAAAGACGGCGTAAAAATAGAGGAAGCCCCAGAAGATCAGTATGAGAAACGAGTTTAAGACGATTCCGAATAGCCGGTGGCCGACAAGGTTCCGGTGAGGCAAAGTGGCCACGGCCGCCATGAGCACTGGGACATGCATAAACAACAGGGGATCGGCGATGGAATTGTCGGGCACGTCGATGTGCGGCCCAAATTGGTAATAGAGGAATATCCACTGGTTCAGCGTCCACAGGCCAAAAGCAATGGAGAGAAGTACCCAGAAAGGACGATTGCTTAGGGTCTTCTGGACACCGTTTTGGATGGCAAAGCCTGTTGCCAAAAGCAGGAGAACAAAATAAGGGATTCCGCCGTAGGAAAGCAGGGGAGATTCCGGTTTTAGGACGAGTGAGAGAACTGCTTTGAGAACAACAATTCCGCCGAGCACCGCCAGCCAGGGAGAGAATCTTAACGCTGGTCCGGGTTTCGATGAGAAACGGTCCTTCATTCCAGCAGAACCTCACGGTAAAACGAGCGATCAAATACAGGGAGGACGCCGGGCCAACTCGACGATTCGCCGGGGACTGTGGAGGCACGGACGACTGCCGCAGTAGAACGTATCACGGGCGATATCTCCCCCTTTTCGCTGATGAATAAAGCGAAAGAGAGAAATCGAGAAAGAAAAGAGCTATCCCTTGAGTTTGAAGGCTCCTGGTCGAATTGAGTGTTGAAGTGCGTGAAGCTTCAACCAATTTTTGGGCCACGACTTTGACTGCATACTAGCACATATGATGGGTCCACAGACAGGGCTGTGACGTGCGTCACATTGGGGTGAAAGTCGAGAAGCCTATAGAAAATACAGGTCTCATTCACGGGCCCAGTAGCGCTGTTTCTACGAAACGCGCACTCAAGCCAGCAATTTAGAATTATGATCTGTCATTTCGAGAGAGGACATCGATGAGCGCGAGCAAGCTGTTTTGTCTAATTCTTTTGGCGGTCAATGTCGCCGTGTGCCCTCAAGCTGCGGCACAAGTTCAGACCGACGTACCTAAACCGGTTCCGGGGGCGAAACCGGTCTCTGTGGAACACATCAGCGTGCACGGGACGGCGCTGGAGGGCAATTTGGAAGGAGACGCCGTGGACCGCGAGGTCTTCGTATTTTTGCCGCCGAGCTATGCCAAGGAGAAATCGCGCAGCTACCCGGTTGTATACGCGCTCCATGGTTACTCGATCGGCGCAGAGCAATGGACGCACGAAATCCATGTGCCGCAAACCATAGAAGGTGCTTTCGCCCAGGGCGCTCAAGAGATGATCATCGTGCTTCCTGATTCGAAAACCGTGCACAACGGGTCCATGTATTCGAGTTCGGTCACGACAGGGAATTTTGAGCAGTTCATCGCGCATGACCTTGTCGCGTACATCGACGCGCATTACCGGACGATTGCGAACCGGCTCGGGCGTGGCCTGGTTGGCCACTCCATGGGTGGGTACGGCGCGGCTCGCGTAGGCATGAAACATTCCGATGTGTTTGGAAGCCTGTACATCATGAGCCCGTGTTGTTTATCTCCGCGCCCCGCAGGTTCGCTGAAACCGGAGGATGAAAAGACCCTTGAGGCGGTCAAAACGGCCGAGGATTCGGCAAAGCTAGGGTTCTCTCAACGGGCCCAGCTTGCGACGGCGGCAGCTTGGTCACCGGATCCCAAGAACCCGCCCCTGTACCTTGACCTTCCCATGAAGGACGGTGCGGTCCAGCCCGACGTGCTCGCAAAATGGACGGCAAATGCGCCACTTGCCTTCGTGGATCAGTACATCGGAAATCTGCGAGAGTATCGCGCCATTTCGATTGATGTAGGGGATCAGGACGGTTTACGAATCGATACCGGCAAGCTGCACGAGGTTTTGGACACGTATGGAATTGCGAACAGTTTTGAAATGTACCCAGGGACGCATACAAGCAAGGTGGCTGACCGTTTCCAGAATCATGTGATTCCTTTTTTCAATAAGAATCTCTGTTTTCAGAAAGATTGCAAATAGCTACTGCAGTGAAGTGTGACGTGACGCTTTAGGTGTTTTTACTCGACCAGGTCTGCATCGTACGGCTTCAGCCGGATGACACCTTCATACGAGGTGCCGCTGATGATCCCGCGCTTGCTCCCGCGAATAGGCACGGTCTTGTGCTCGCCGGTTGTGTTCACGTAGAGCGTCCGCCCATCCACCACGCGTGCGTAAACCCCGGAGGGAGTTTCCGGCCCCTTCTCGATGTCGAGGGTTGAATACAGACTGCGCACGAGCGGAGCAAGGACCGCCATCTGCGCAGGAACCGCCACATAAATGGCACGCCCTTTCCCGTAGTTATTGACCGTGATCGCCGGCGACTTCTCCGCGGTGTTCGTGAGCGTGGCCATTGTGCTGGCAGTCTTTGGTTCAAGCACTTCGTAAAAGCCAATGGTGGTCTGCTCTGTTTTGCCATTCAGGCTAAATTCCGGAGGCGTGCCTGGCTTGTAAAATTCTGAAGTGCGAATCCCAAAGACGTCGTTCAGCCGTCCCGGAAGCGGCGTATCGAACCATTGATTATTCTCATCCACCTTGGCCGAGAGAGCAGTCATGATCACCGTGCCTCCGTTGCGAACGTAATTGCGGATGGCCGCAGCGCTTGCTTGATCCATCACATAGTCCGCCGGCACAACCAGCAGTTTGTAGTCGAGGGTGCTGTGGCCTACGTTTAGGAACGCGACATCAATGTTGTCCTCAAAGAAAGGCTTCAAGGCACTTTCGACCTGGTCGGTGTAGCTGACGGGGAAGTAGTTGCGTACGGTGTTGCTTGGGCCGGGTGGATGAGATGCCATAAAGCTGTCAAACGAGTAAGCGATGGCAACGTCTGGCTTGTGATAGCGCGGGAAGCCGTAATGCTGCAGCTTTGAAAACTCTGTCGCGATTTGCCCGAACTCCGCGTACTTCCAGGAGGGCGTGCCATCGTGATCGAGCAACCCGAATAGCGCCTGTTCTTCGCCTCCCCGATGCGTATTGAACGTCCAGGCGAGGAACGTTTGCCCATAATCGATTATTGCCAAGTATGCCCACATGCGGATAGAGCCTTTCGGGCCACCATAATTCCCCCCGCCACCTGTTACGAATTCGTTGAACCACAACGGATTCGGCAGATCACCCTTCACCAGCAGCGCACCGAGCGAGACGTGTAGCGGGTTTGCCGGGTAGAACCCCTCCGCTCCGTAGCTCACGTATTTTTTGTACGAGCTCAGATAGTCAAAGCCCCTGCGCCCGGTGTCCCAGAGGTTGGAAACCGCCGGCAGATTAGGGACATTGCGCTGGCGCACTTTTTCCAGATCTTCAAGGACCGCAATGGCTGCATCCGACCAGAAGCGTCGCAGATCAAGATAGCGTTCCGGCGGAGTAGGCCCGTTGGCGTATGGCAAATCCACCTCGTCAAAGGAATTCAAGCGGCGTGACCAGCGCTGTGCCGCCCAAGCCTTGTTGAGGTTTTCAACGGTCCGGTACTTCGCCTTGAGCCATACAATGAATCTCTGGCGATCTCCTTCGGAGTAAGACAGGAAACCATCGCCGATTTCGTTGTTATAGCCAACGGCGGCCAGCGCAGGATGGTGCGCATAGTGCTGGGTCAACTCCTCGGCAAAGCGCACCAGTTTCTCGCGGTAAACCGGATCGCTGATATCGACCATGTAGCGTTCGGCCGGGTGGACGATCGCGCCTTGCTCGTTCACGAGGTTCACCGACGGATACTTATGATGAAGCCAAATTGGCGCCGGTGATCCGCCGATATCGAGAATCACTTTTATTCCCTTCTGGTTCATCTGCTGCAGGATCTGGTCAAACCAGGCGAATTCAAACTGTCCCTCGGATGGTTCAAATGCGTCCCAGGCAAGGTCGCCCATGCGGACCATGGTGAATCCCGCCTGTTGCATGAGGGCGATGTCTTGCCGGATTTGTTCGGGTGAGCGATCTACAGGCTGGTAGCAGGTGCCGACAAAAAGCTGTCCTTTCCCCGGCCATTCGGGGTGTTGCTCAACACTCTGCCCAAAAAGCAGCGTGCCGGCCAGAAGCAACGCCATGGCGATCAAGATTGGTCTCAAGGCCATCTCCTTTGCGGAAGATATTAACGTCAGTTCGGACGTATTTTCTGCGCGGGCAAGATCATTGAGACTGCTTGGAGACCCTAGCGCAAATTACAAAGATGTGGTGTGCCACACCCTTGGTTTCGAAGGCTCGGTCTTGGGTTCTCCTTCCAGACGACCTCCGACGCACGCCGCCACCTTTCATGCGGATGCGGCAAACGCAGAAAGCGTACTGGCACTGAGCAATCTCGCTGAATTCTGGTCGAGATAAATGGTGGTGTTGGGATGGGTCCGCAAAATCGAAGCGGGAGTTAGAGGGCTGATCTCGCCCTCGAAGCATGCCTGAATCGCTTTCGCTTTGCGGACATCCGGCGCGACGCAGATGATCTCTCGGGCCTTTAGGATTTGGCGTACAGACATGGAAATTGCTCGCTTGGGAACATCGGAAGGCGTCTGGAACCATCCTTCCCCGACCTGCTGCCGCCGGCATGCTTGGTCGAGATGGACGATGATGTAAGGCTCCTCGGTTTCGAAATCGGCGGGTGGATCATTGAAAGCCAAGTGCCCATTCTCACCAATCCCTACGAACGCAATATCGATGGGCGACAGTGTGAGGGCGTTACTGGCTTGGCGGATGACTTCGACGGGATCCGCGCTGCCGTTCAGCAGGTGATAGTTGGTGATCTGGGCTTTGCCAATCAACCGTTCCTGAATGAACCTAGAAAAACTGGCGGGATGGCTCATAGGCAGGTCGATATACTCATCCAAATGAAAGAGCTCGACCTGCTTCCATTCGATGTGGGGAGTTGCCGTCAGGAAGTCGAGGAACTCAAACTGAGACGCTCCAGTCGCGGCGACAACGCGAGCACGACCACGATGAGCAATCCCCGAACGGATTGCTGCAGCGGCCTGAGCGGCTGCCGCTCTTGCCAGCGAATTTTTGTCGTCAAACACCCTGAGAATCATCTGCCTTGCTCCCATCCGGGATGTTAGCGCAAACGCGCTGCGGTTTGCCGGGCGCCAAGTACCTTGACATCATAGCAGCCGCGTGATGTTCTCATCCCGCGGCCAGATTTATTCAGCGTGCACGCAATGTCACGTCGGGCGGGCGGCGGTTTGAACGGGATTGTCTGGGAGGGAAAATGAGCGAGCGGGAAGGAACGATGGACCGGAAAAAGTTTTTGACCACATCCGCCGCTTTGCTTGCCGGAGGCGCTGCGTTTGCACACACAGCCCTTTCGTATAGCAAGATTGCAGGTGCTAACGACCGGATTTCATTGTGTCACATCGGGAACGGAAGCCGCGGCCAAGACCTGGATTTGATCGCATCCCAACTAAAGTCCAGCTACAACGTGGAAATGACCACCGTTTGCGATCTGTGGCGAGTGAACCGCGAAAAGGCGATGGCAACCAACGCAAAATATTACGGCCGTGCCCCGCGCGGATTTCAATATGTAGAGGAGGTCCTCGCACTTAAAGAAGTCGACGCAGTGCTTATCTCGACACCGGAGCACTCGCACTCGCCAATCCTGAAAATGGCGGTGGAAGCGGGCAAGGACGCATACGTGGAAAAGCCCATGGGCAACGTACTGGAGGAAGTGAAAGCTGCGCGTGACGCCGCCAAAAAAAGCGGTCGTATCGTGCAAGTTGGCACGCAGCATCGCAGCGAACCGTATCCCAAAGCTGCCTACGATTTGATCCAGACCGGAGTTTTGGGAGATGTGAGCAAAGTGGAGATTGTTTGGAATTACCATGGCCCCCGATGGCGGGGACGCCCGGAAGCGAAATTAATCCGCGAAGAAGACACCGATTGGCGCAAATGGCTGCTGACCAAACCCTATCGCCCATTCGATCCCAAAGTTTATTGCGAATTTCGATTGTATAAGGAATTTTCCAGCGGCATCCCGGATCAATGGATGAGTCATGCGATCGACCTTGTGCATTGGTTTATGAGCGATAGCTCGCCCCATTCGGTTGTTGCAAACGGCGGGATATTTGCGTGGCACGACGGACGCGAGAATGCGGATACGTTCCAAGCTTTACTGGAATATCCAAAAGGTTTTCTGGTCAGTTACTCAACTAGCTTTGGAAACGACTCCCCAAGCTTCACGCGCTATATGGGGAAAAAGGCGACGCTCATCAACATCGGGGGCGAGGGCAGTCCGCGCTATCAATTGGTCGAGGAAAAAGGAAATCACGAAGACGATGCCGACATCGATCGGCAGCGTGCCTCGAAATATGTTCTGCTGCCAGGCCAAAAGGGACTTCCACCGATGGGAATCGACGACCTGACAACGGAACACATGGCGAACTGGTTTGAATGCATGCGTTCCCGTCAACAGCCCAATTGCACGGTACAGGATGGGTTCGCTCATTCTGTGGCGTGCATTATGGCAGCGGAGTCGTATTGGTCGGGCAAGAAGCAGTATTGGGATGCCACTAGCGAGACAATTCAGGATCACGCCTGATGTTCCGCTCCGAGGTCAAGAATCATGTGTATTACACGGATTGAGGTCATAATTGCCTTGACCCGTGGTCTTTTCCTCCTAGGGTAGGAATTGAAATCCAGTTGTGGGGTGGCGGCCAGTGCCAATGCTGGGTGTACCAATGCTGGTGGATCTTCGCACCGGCGAGCTTCGTGGTGATGCAGTCCTGTGCGTAACCCGCACAATCAAGGATATGAAAGGTAGTTACCGCGACGAACGGGCGCGGCAGAGTCTGGCTCAGGACATGGTCGTCTATCGAGTTCAGGCTTTCCATCCTGTCGGCGAGGACAATGAAGGTGGCTTGTTTTGGGGAACCACTTTCTTGGAGCCCGGCATGATCGGTGATGAATACTTCATGACCAAGGGCCATCACCACGCCAAACGATCTCGCAGTGAGTTTTACCTTACCCTCGCCGGAAGTGGTGCGTTGATCCTGATGGACGAGCAGCGCAGGACGGTTTTCGAACCAATGAGCGTAGGCACGTTGCACTACGTTCCTAGCTACACTGCACATCGCGTTGCCAACACCGGTGATTCTTTGCTGACTGTTCTAGCTTGCTGGCCGAGCGACTCTGGCCATGACTATGAAGCCATTGGCAGCCAAGGCTTCAGCGCACGGTTGCGCAATGTGGGAGGGATGCCTGTCCTCGTGGAGGAGCCGTGAAAGCGCTTGCCGTCGACCTCGGCGGTAGCCACGCGACTTGTGCTTTGGTTGAAAACAGAGACATCCTCGCTTCGCGTACGGTATTCGCGGATCGGACGATCGGCCTCAAACCTCTGCTGCCTTTGCTGGCCTCGACACTGAAAGCGATTCGCGCGGAAGCGTGCAACGCCAATACCGCAGGTGTGGTCTTCAGTTTTTGTGGCATCGTGGATTACGTCCAGGGTCGCATCTTGTCGACCAACGCCAAGTTCGATGATGCACCCAGCCTGGATCTGGTAGCTTGGTGCCACGAAGAACTCGCACTGCCGTTGAAAATGGAAAATGATGCGCGCCTGGCATTACTTGGCGAATGGTACGCCGGAGCGGCGCGAGGTTGCGATAATGTCGTCATGATCACGCTGGGCACGGGCATCGGAGGCGCCGCGATGTCTGAAGGCCGATTGTTGCGGGGAAAACACTCGCAGGCTGGCTGCTTGGGTGGACACTTGCCAGTCGATTTCGAGGGCCGCCTCTGCAGCTGCGGAGCCATAGGGTGCGCTGAGGCCGAGGCATCCAGCGTGTCGCTACCGGAGGTGTGTCGCAGCCATCCTGGTTTCGCGTCGAGCGCTGTTGCTGCAGAGATGCCAGTGACGTTCGAAAAATTATTTCATCATCAGGGTCAAGGCGACCGCGTGGCCCAGGACATCGCGAATCGCTGTCTCAGAGTGTGGGCCGCCAACATAGTAGGCCTAATTCACGCTTATGACCCAGAGCTAGTGATCGTGGGCGGCGGGGTCATGAAAAGTGCCATGCAAATTCTTCCTTTCCTGCAAGAGTATGTCCAGCGCCATGCATGGACCCCGTGGGGAAAAGTCAGCGTCGCGAGCGCGGCACTCGGAAACAGCGCGGCGCTCCTCGGGGCGATTCCGCTCCTTGAAGGTTTGGCGGATCCATGAGCTCACCAACTTCTTACGACAAGCAAGCCACTATTCCCATCAGTTCGAGTGAAGATGACTGCGCAGTCGGATGGGATGAAGTTCTCGAGCGACTCCTGGACAGCCAGCCAAGAGTAGTATGCGTCGAGTGCTATCCGGGTGTGCACATAGAGGAGCTGGAAGCTTTCATAACAAAGGCACTCGAGCCCGGTCATGTCTTCAGCTCCAGCGACGTCCTGAAATCTCCCGAGGAAGTCGAGAAGATGGAGTCTCCGTTTCTGACGGACGACCCTGTTTTTGGTCGGATGAACGGTTTGCGGATCGACGATTTCATGGATCCTGGGAAGCTAGCGGGTGCTCGCGACCAAATCAAGAAAGCCGAAGGCCGACTCCTGGTGGTAGGCACAGGAGCGGTCCTGTTGGTTTCCCAAGTTGATGTACTGGTCTACGCAGACCTTCCTCGCTGGGAAATCCAGCAACGACAGCGGCGGCACGAAATTACGAACTTGGGTGCTGATAATCGGGATGAGAAACCCTCACTGCAATACAAACGCGCCTTTTTTGTCGACTGGCGAGTCGCAGACCGTTTGAAGAAAAAAGTCTTCCCGAGGATGGACTTCCTCCTGGATACGACTGAACCGCGTAGGCCAAAACTTGTTTCCGGCGGGGTGATTCGACAAGCCCTTCGAACCGTCACCATGCGTCCCTTTCGTGTCGTACCTTTTTTCGATCCTGGTCCATGGGGTGGCGAGTGGATGCGCAGAGTATGCGATCTTCCGTCCGAGGCTCCTAACTATGCATGGTGCTTCGATTGCGTTCCGGAGGAGAACAGTCTGCGGCTGGGCTTTGGTGCGGTCTCGGTGGAGATTCCCGCGCTGAATCTGGTGTTCTTCGAGCCACAGCGGCTGCTTGGTGATGCGGTCCACGCGCGTTTTGGAACGGAGTTCCCGATCCGCTTCGATTTTCTGGACACATTCGAGGGCGGCAATCTGTCGCTGCAAGTCCACCCGGTGACGGAGTATATTCAGGACCAGTTCGGCATTAACTATACGCAAGACGAGAGTTATTACCTGCTCGACGCAAAAGAAGATGCCGGAGTTTTCCTGGGATTGAAGGAAGGAGTGAAGCCCGCCGAGATGTTCGAGGCCCTCGAGCGCGGGCAGGAAGGGAACTATTCTTTTCCTGCAGAGCGTTTTGTGAATCGTTGGCCTGCTCGCAAGCACGACCACTTTCTTATTCCAGCGGGGACCGTGCATTGTTCCGGGAAGAACAGCATGGTGCTGGAAATCAGCGCCACGCCGTATATCTTTACGTTCAAGCTGTGGGACTGGGATCGCTTGGGTTTGGACGGAACGCCAAGGCCCATCCACCTGGAGCACGGCCGCCGAAACATCCAGTGGGACCGAACCACGGAATGGGTTCGCCAGAACCTTGTGAATCGCGTCGAGCGATTAGCCCAAGGCGAAGGCTGGTGCGAAGAGCGTACTGGACTGCACGAGCGCGAATTTATTGAGACTCGGCGCCACTGGTTCACAGAAAAAGTTCCCCATGATACACACCATGGCGTGAACGTCCTGAATCTGGTCGAGGGCCCGGAGGTATTGGTCGAGAGTCCGGACCACGCCTTCGCGCCGTTCACAGTGCACTATGCCGAGACATTCATTGTTCCGGCAGCAGTGGGCCGTTATACGATCCGACCAATCAGGCCGGGTCGTTGCGCTACCATCAAAGCGTACGTCAGGACAAATCCATGATTTTTGATCCCGGACTCAGCATTCGTGTTGTCGATCACCCTTTAGGGTTCGACTTTGGGCCTGGAGTGTTTGGGCCGCAGCCCGAGTATCGCAGTTTAGACTCGATCCGGAAGAGCCTTCAGGATCCCGAGTGTGAGGGCCCCGATCCGGTGTACGCCATCGTAATGGACGTGGGAAAGGAGGAACATCGCGAGGAACTCAAGCAGAGGATGCTTTTGTTTGGAGTGGTCACGTACGCGGCAGGGCGTCTGGGGCAGGAACCGGTGCGCAGCCAGGGGCATACACACCGCGTCTCGCGTCACAGCGGATGGTCGCCGCCGGAGATCTACGAGATTTGGGCAGGCCGTGCCGTAGTGTATATGCAGGAATTTGCCGCCGATGATCCTGGTCGTTGCTTCGCGGTGACCGCCGAGCCTGGTGACGTTGTCGTCGTGCCTCCGAGGTGGGCCCACGCCACTCTGAGTGCTTCACCGGAGGTTCCCCTTACTTTTGGAGCCTGGTGTGATCGCGACTACGGTTTCGAGTACGAACAAGTGCGGGCGCATAGGGGACTGGCATGGTACGCCGTCTTCGATGACCAGAGCCAACTCGCTTGGCACAGAAACCCGGCGTACACGCCATCAGAACTGAATCTGGGCTCTCCTGGCGATTATCAGGAACTGGGGTTGAAAAATGGCACGCCCATTTACGTTCAGTTCGAAAATAACCCGGAGACAGTACAGTGGGTGTCTGAGCCAGCGCGATTGGCGGAGTTGTGGAGGGGCTTCACGCCCTGCCGCGTTACTTCGCGAGTTGATTCGGATTTGCGCTGATTAGAATATGGCAAACAAAGGACGCGAGATTGAAGCGCCGGCAGAGTCCATCCCTGTCTCGACCGCGCCTTCGGCTGCGTCGCGAGGGATGGTCGTGCTCATGGCTGCGGTCGCCGCATTGGGCGGGCTGTTGTTTGGCTACGACACCAGCGTGATTTCTGGAGCCATGCTTTTCCTGCGAACGGATTTTCATCTCACGGACGTGCAACTGGAATTCGCGGTCGGCATAGCCCTCGCGGGTGCGCTGTTGGGTGCCGCAGTGGCAGGCTATTGCGCCGATCGTTGGGGCCGCCGCATTACGTTGCTGGGCACGGGAGTTGGCTTCGGAGTTTTTGCGGTGCTGAGTGGACTTGCGCGAGGGCTGGTCACCTTTTCGGTCGCCCGTTTTTTCGTTGGAGTGTGCATCGGGATGGCTTCGCTGGTCACGCCATTGTTTCTTGCGGAAATGTCACCAGCGAAAATCCGGGGCGCACTAGTTTCGCTCAACCAACTGGCAATCACGATTGGCATCGCGGTGGCGTACTTCGTCGATTATGAATTAGCCGCGTCGCAGAACTGGCGGTGGATGTTCATGACGGCGGTCTTCCCTGCCTTTGTTCTCATTCTCGGAATGATCTTCCTGCCGGAAAGCCCGCGATGGCTGGCACGCACGGGTTATCGCGACCGTGCTTTAGAGGGTTTTTACAGGCTGGGCCGTGGCGCGGAGGCGGAGAAAGAATTAGAAGATGTGGAGCGAGTGCTTGCGGAGGAGCAAGAAGGTTTCGCGATACTGCTTCAGCCAGGCTTTCGTATTGCGGCGTTTGTCGGCATTGGGCTGGCGATCTTTCAGCAAATCACCGGGGTGAACACAATCATTTACTACTCACCAGAGATTCTGCGCATGGCTGGCTACCCGTCGGCGCAAGCGGCGATCGTCGCTGCCGGAATCATCGGCGTAGTGAATGTTCTGATTACGATTGTCTCCATTTTTTTGATCGATCGTCTTGGCCGGCGCTTTCTGCTTCTCTTGGGAACTGCCGGTATGGCAGTGTCGTTGACGTTGGTCGGACTGGCATTCCATAGTCACACGACAGGAAAGCCTGTTTTTTACGCTGTTATTGCCTACATCGTTTTCTTCGGGATCGGTCTTGGTCCGGTTGTGTGGCTCATCATTTCGGAAATTTATCCGACGAAGATCCGCGGCAAAGCAATGTCGCTGGCTACCCTGACTGTTTGGGGTGCTAACTGGGTGGTGGCGGGCACGTTTCTTTCACTGACGCACGGCGTGGGATTCACTGGCACCTTCTGGATTTATGCGGTGATCTGTTTGTTTGCCTTTCTCTTTTGCTTTGCGTTTGTTCCAGAAACAAAGAACAAGTCCCTGGAAGACATCGAACGTCACTGGCGCCACATCGGCGGAAATCATGTAGCGTGATTTCCGGTCCGGGGCAGTGCTGTTTGATCGACCTCGACGGCATAGTCGGATTTCACTTTCAACGCAATCTCTCGCGTGCGACCTTCAAATGCATCTTTGCGTGCGACCGCAGAGCGTAATCCGAGAGGTCCGGAAATAAACCTGTCTGTTCGTTTCTTGCAATCCTGCGGAGAGGATGGTAAAGGTTTACCTAACTGCTACAATTCGTGAAGTCGTATTTCGCGGTCGAGGGGCCATCCTAGTGGACCATCCGCCATTCTTTCTGGTAAGTCATTTTCCTCATTTTCCATTTCTTTCAATGCGAAAGGCACGGTCTGCTGAAAATGGGGTAGAGTCAAGGGTCAATGCTCCAGCCAAACCTGCGTGAACAAGTGCTCGAAGCCAATCTGGAACTAGTCCGACGAGGGTTGGTGCTGTCCACCTTCGGTAACGCCAGCGGAGTTGCCCGCGACAAAGGCCTGATCGTAATAAAGCCAAGTGGTGTTCCCTACGACGAGATGAAGCCCGAGCATTTGGTTGTTACGGACATGCACGGCAATGTGGTCGAAGGAACTTTGCGGCCCTCTTCCGATCTTCCCACGCATGCAGCTCTGTATCGTGCTTTCCCGTCCCTGGGAGGAATCGCACACACACATTCGGAATATGCCACGGCATGGGCGCAGGCCCGCAAGCCGATTCCGTGTTTCGGAACTACGCATGCCGATTATTTTCATGGCCCCATTCCCCTGACGGAAGTTATGAGCGATGAGGAGATTAAGGGAGAGTACGAGGCGAATACCGGCGTAGCGATCATCCGCACATTTGAAAAGGTGGACCCAATGTCGATTCCGGCTGTGCTGGTGGCGAACCACGGACCGTTTGCGTGGGGCGTAGATCCGCAGAAGGCTGCAGAAACCGCCTGGATGCTCGAAGCCGTGGCTCGTGTCGCGTACTTCACCGTGGGTATCGACGCGAATGCTCAGGGTATTGGCAAAGCACTCCATGATCGTCATTTCTTGAGGAAACACGGCAAGCAAGCCTATTACGGTCAAGTGAGGACAAAGGAATGACTTTGCTATTGGCTCTGGCAGGCACGCCCAGGCTGGTTCATCTTTCCCCTATCGACCTAATCATTATCGTCTTTTACTTCGTTTTGGTGCTTGCCATCGGCTTTTATCTCAAGGAACAGGCCAATACCGGCGAAGACTTTTTCATGGCCGGGAGAGAGATGACCGCATGGATCGCCGGGCTTAGCTTTCTCTCGGCGAATCTCGGCTCACTGGAACTGATGGGATGGGCAGGCGCTTCTTATCAATACGGGATTCTGGCGGCGCATTGGTATTGGATCGGGGCCATCCCCGCGATGCTCTTTCTCGCGTTGGTGATGATGCCGTTCTACTACATTTCCAAAACGCACTCGGTTCCCGGTTATCTGAAACTCCGCTTCGGAGAACCCAGCCGCGCGCTTTCTTCCGTCAGTTTTGCGTTCATGACCGTTCTGATGAGCGGCATCAACATGTATTCGATGGCCCTGGTCCTCAAGATCGTCCTCGGTTGGGACATCAACTTCAGCATTCTGATTTCATCCGTCACCGTTGCGATCTATGTGGCTCTCGGTGGTTTGCGTTCCGCCATCTTTAACGAAGTTCTGCAGTTCATCCTGATCTGGGCTGGCGCGCTTCTGATTCCGATCCTAGGGCTAATCGAGGCGGGCGGCTGGAGCGGGCTGAAGGCGCGCATCGCCACGAACGCTTCGGCCGAATACACACATCTTTGGAGCACGCTGGGAAGATTCAACGACAACCCCATGGGCATCCACTGGACCGGCATCGTCTTCGGTCTGGGTGCGATCATCTCCATGGGTTACTGGACGACGGATTTTCTTGTCGTCCAGCGCGTGCTTTCCGCTAAGGATCTGCGAGCCGCGAAAATGGCTCCGATCATTGGTGCTGGATTTAAGATGATGGTGCCGTTTATCGTGATTCTTCCCGGACTCCTCGGCTTGGCGCTTCTGGACACCAAGCTTGTTGGCGAGACCCAGGCCATCGCCACCAACGGGCACAGCTATAACGAGGTCCTTCCCTTGATGCTGGCGCGTTACTGCGGCCCCGGGTTGCTTGGCCTCGGCATCACCGCTCTCATCGCCGGATTCATGTCCGGCATGGCAGGCAACGTGAGCGCGTTCACAACCGTGTGGACTTACGACATCTATCGCGCCCTCATCAAGAAGGACGGCTCCGATGCGCACTACGTCAGCATGGGGCGTTGGTCCACGGTTGTGGGTGTGGCCATTTCGGTCGGTACAGCCTACCTGGTGATGGATTTTAAGAGCATCATGGATTATGTCCAAGCGCTATTCAGTTTTTTCATCGCACCGCTCTTCGGCACCGTGCTGCTCGGCATGCTATGGAAGCGCGCCACCTCTGCCGGCGGTTTCTGGGGCTTGCTGGCCGGTACCAGTTCGTCCGTGGGCATGTGGGCTTGGGTGAAGATGGATCCTTCCGCTCTTCGTTATGTGGCGCTGTCTCCGTATGCGCGAGATATGGCGGAAAACATGTACCGGGCGCTATGGTCCTGTCTCATCTGTGCCTTCGTAACCGTTGCCGTTAGCCTGGCAACCAAGCCGAGGCCCGACGCCGAACTGAAGGGCTTAGTTTATGGCGTAACCGATATTCCTTCGGAGGCGTATGTTTCGACGCTGCACCGGCCGTGGTTCTGGGCGGTGGTCGTCGGGATCATTTTCGTGGTCCTGAATGTTATTTTCTGGTGAGGCGCTATGAAACGGGGCGGATCGATTTCGATTTGGTTTTTTATCGGGATTTCGTTGCTGGTGAACGGCCTGCTTATCTTTGGCGCGGGCGTCTATGAATTCTTCCATCCGCCGGTGAAGCAGGTTGTGTTGTACCACTTGCACGCGAACATCTGGTGGGGCGGGATATTGGCGGTGATTGGCGCTGCCTACTGCATCCATTTCGCACCGGGCAAAGGGCGCGTGTAAAGGCGGGTTTATCCCGCCGGGCCAAGCAGTGGCGTGAACCGTTCAGCGGCGTAAAGCCGCCGCTACACAAAGGAAGATTGGATGTCGCGGAGACTCATCATGGTAAGCAAAAAGAAAATGACAATGGGGTTGATCGTAGGAAACCGGGGCTTCTTCCCGGATCACTTGGCTAAGACCGGCCGCGAAGAAATGATGCAAGCCTTGCAAAAAGCGGGTTTCGACGTTATCGCGCCAACGCCGGAGCAAAGCAAATACGGAGCGGTGGAAACGCACGACGAAGCAAAACGCTGCGCTGAACTTTTCCGCTCCAAAGCCGGAGTAATCGATGGCGTGATCGTGACTCTTCCCAACTTTGGCGATGAGCGCGCCATTGCCGACACGCTTCGCCTGGCGCGTCTGAATGTGCCGGTGCTTGTGCAAGCCACGCCCGACACCCCGGGCAAGATGGCCATCACCCATCGGCGAGACAGCTTCTGCGGCAAGATGTCCGCCTGCAACAATCTTAAGCAATACGGCATCCCGTACTCGCTTACCACGCTGCACACCGAAACTCCCGATTCAGCGGAATTCGCCAAAGACCTTGAGTGGTTCGCCGCCGTATGCCGCGTCGTGAACGGCCTACGCAATTTGCGTATCGGCGCTCTCGGTGCTCGTCCCACCGCGTTCAACACTGTGCGCTACAGCGAGAAGCTGCTCGAAGCCAGCGGTATTTCCGTGGAGACGCTTGATCTTTCTGAAGTGCTCGGCCGCATCAGCCGCATGAAAGATAACGACGAAGCCGCCACGCGCAAATTGCAATCCATCCAGAAATACGTTGCCACCACGGACATCCCCCAGGCCGCCTTGCTGAAAATGGCCAAACTCGGCGCGGTGGTGGACGATTGGATGAAAGCCACGGACCTGCAGATCAGCGCCGTGCAGTGCTGGACTTCGTTGGAAGAAAATCTCGGGATTGTGCCATGCACGGTCATGAGCATGATGAGCGATTCACTGCTGTCCAGCGCCTGCGAAGTCGATGTGTGTGGCGTTCTCGGCATGCACGCGTTGCAACTTGCCTCGGAAACTCCCAGTGCCCTGCTGGACTGGAACAATAATTACGGCACGGACCCTAACAAGGCCGTGTGCTTCCACTGCAGCAATCTTCCCAAACACTTTTTCCGCGAAGTAAAAATGGATTACCAGGCGATCATCGCCGGCACCGTTGGCAAGGAAAACACGTTCGGCACATGCACGGGCCTGGTAAAGTCTGGCCCCATGTGCTTCACTCGTTTCTCCACCGACGATGCCAAGGGCAAGATTCGCGGGTATTCCGGCAGCGGCCGCTTCACTGACGATCCGCTGGAAACATTTGGTGGCGCCGGCGTGGTGGAAATCCCCGGGCTCCAGAAACTGCTCCGGTATATCTGCGAGAACGGCTTCGAACATCACGTCGCTGCCAACTTTTCTTCCATGGCTCCCGCCGTTCACGAAGCTGCCACCCGTTACCTCGGATGGGAAATGTACGCCCACGCCGGATAGCACGCTATTTGCAGGGAGCGAAAATCCCATGGCCATCGTGGCTGGAGTTGATTTTGGAACCTTGAGTGTTCGCGTGTCGATTGTCGACAGCGAACGAGGCCTGTTGGCAACGGCTCTTGCCGAATACCCGCTGCACCGCAAACGGGAAGACCCGGAATACGCCACGCAGTCTCATGACGATCAGATGCGCGCCTTGGCGGCTGGTACCCGAGAAGCTGTACAAAAAGCCCGCATTTCCGGCGATCAAGTGCAAGCGCTCGCCGTGGATACTACCGGGTCCTCGGTTATTCCCGTGGGAAGGAATCTAGAACCGCTTGGGGAATACTATCTTTGGTGCGATCACCGCGCGAAAGGGGAAGCGGCGGAAATAACCGAAGCGGCTCACCGTGAGGGTCTTCGCGCGATCGAATGGTGCGGGGGAGTGTATTCCTCCGAGTGGGGTTTCTCGAAGCTGTTGCATTGGCTGCGTCACAATCCAGAGAAGCGCGCCCAATTCGTTTCCGCGTTCGAGCATTGTGACATGGTGGCAGCCACACTCTGCGGAATTACCGATTCACGAAGAGTGAAGCGCAGTGTCTGCGCCATGGGCCACAAGTGGCTGTGGAATCCGGCGTTGGGCGGTTTGCCTGCGGAGGAGTTCCTCGTCAAAGTGGATCCCTTGTTCGCGGGCATACGCGAGAAACTTGAAGGGGAATATGTCACGTCCGATCAAATTGCTGGCATGCTTTCTGCCTACTGGGCCGGAAAACTAGGATTGAAAGCGGGAATCCCCATCCCCGTGGGCGCGTTCGACGCCCATTGGGACGCGATCGGAGCGGGATGCCGCACCGAGGACATGGTCAATGTGATCGGGACTTCGACTTGCATCATTGGCATTACGCCGTCCATCAATCTGGTTCCGGGGGTCTGTGGAGTAGTGCAGGGAAGCGTGCATCCGCAGCGCACTGGTATTGAAGCGGGCCTCTCTGCTGTGGGAGATATATTTAACGCCATCGCCAAACGAGCCGGAACAGATGTGCCGACGCTAAGCCAGGGACTTGAGGAATATCGTGCAGGCCAAACCGGACTTCTGCGCATGACCTGGGACAACGGAGACCGGACCGTTCTAGTCAACCCGAATTTGCGCGGAATCACGCTGGGCTGGAATCTGCAGAGCACCGCCCAGGACGAATTGTTTGCCGCGATTGAAGGCACAGCGTTGCATACACGAATCATTTTGGATCGCATGGCCGAGCATGATGTGTACATCAAACGGGTCATCAATGCGGGTGGCATTCCTCAGAAGAACAACGTGCTGAATCAAGTTTATGCCAACGTCCTGGGAAGACCTGTGCTCGTACCTAGTAAGAGCGTGGTCAGCCTAGGTTCGGCAATTTTTGCTTTTCTGGCGGCAGGCACGTTCAAAACCGTGGATGAGGCTCAGGATAAGATTTGCCCGGCGCACACCGTGTTCACACCCGAGCCGGCAGCGCAAAAAGTTTATAACTCGCTATATGCGCTCTACCAAAAGCTTTATTTTGGGTTTGGGCAGCCACAGGGCGCGAGGTTCGGCGATGTGCTGCCCGCGCTGATGCATTTGGCCAAAGCCACGAATCTGACGGAGTGAACGTTTAGAAGCCTGAAACTCGAAGTTCAGAAAGCGAATTCAAGGCCGGAATGCAATTTTCCAGCCCCTCTTGACCTATGTGCCCCATTGAAGAACCGAGTAGGAACGCGCCGGAACTTCGAATTTCGTGTGTCCAGCAGAAGTCACTGGCTTTCCCAGGTCAGTTGGTACGACAAGTTTTGGTGAATCAAAGCCGTTGGATGCTTTCAGGTCGTTTCCCGTTAACACTGTGGAACGGAGTAACCGCGCGGGTAGGGCATCTTGCCAGACCACGTCAAGCTCGTGGGCATTTGAAAGGTCACGGTTCAAGATGAAGAGGGCGATGTTTCCAGTCTCCTTGGAAAAAGTTCCAACGACGTCCAGATAGGGAACTGTTCCAATTCCAGAGACCTCATAGACCGGACATTCCGATAAGAGATTGAGCACGGAGCCTCGGCCCATCTGCAGACCCCAATCGTATGGGTAATAAATCGTCTGGCGAAACAGGCCATTGGAGTTGGTCATGATTGGCGCGATTACATTTACCAGTTGAGCCAGGCAGGCCAATTTCACGCGATCGGCGTTTCGCAGCAAAGTGTTTATGATCCCACCGACCAGAAGGGCATCTTCCAAGTTATAGACTTCCTCCAACAAGTGCGGGGCTTCTTGGTGGTGGCCGTTTACATCGTCACCGTTGCGGGCGCGATACCAGACATTCCACTCATCAAAGGAGAGCCAGAGTTTTTTCGGAGAACGTTTGCGGCCGCGCACCAGATCGCAAACTGCCACTGCTTCCGCGATCTGACGGTCCATGGTCAAGTTCATGGCAAGGTACTTCGAACTGTCACTGCCTGTCTCTTCTGGGGTGTTGCCGATATAACGATGCAAAGAGAGAGCGTCCACGTAGTCGTAACACTGTTCCAGCACTTCGCGATCCCAATCTAGATAAGTTGGCATGGATGGACCGCTCGAGCCGCAGGCCACGAGCTTTAAGGACGGATCGACGTAACGCATCTGCCGCGCGGCATCGGCCGCTTTCAAGCCATACTCCGTCGCCGTCATATGCCCGATCTGCCAGGGACCATCCATTTCATTGCCGAGACACCAGTGTTCCACTTTGTACGGCTCGGCGATGCCGTTCTTGCGCCGCAAATCGCTCCAGCGGGTGCCCTTGTCGATGTTGCAGTATTCCACCAACGCGGCGGCTTGTTCAGGAGTCCCAGTCCCAAGATTCAGGCCCATGAGAGGCTGGGTGCCTACCGCTTTGCACCACATCATGAATTCATCGGTGCCGAATTGATTGGTGTTGATTGAGTTCCACGCCTTGTCAAGGATTCGAGGACGATCTTTCTTTGGTCCTATGCCGTCAAGCCAGTTGTAGCCTGAAACAAAATTTCCCCCTGGATATCGGATAATCGGCACCCCGAGGGTCCGAATCTCTTCAATGACGTCTTTTCGGAAACCGTCCGAGTCAGAGAGCTTGGAGTTTGGATCATAGATGCCTTCGTAGATCGCGCGTCCCAGATGTTCCAGGAAAGATCCAAACAGGTTTCTATCGATGGTTGCGATAGTACGCCTCGTGTCGACGTACACACGCGCCGCGGCGGTGGGGTTTGAAGGCGAGACTTGTGCCAAGATGCCGCGATGGAACAAAAATTCGGCCGAGCACGTTGCCCCGACGGCAAGAGATTGCTGCAAGAAGCGGCGGCGTTCGATCGGAGCCATGAGGCAATACCTCCGCGCGGGGAGCGCTGATGCAAGAGTTTGTAGCAAGCATACTACAGTGCTGTGCCGAGATCCGGGACCTCCGGCATTGCTGCATATATTTCTTTGAAGTTTGCAACAATCGTTTCTCTGCCGACCGTGTAACCGCTAGCGTTGAGAATGATGAGAAGCTCTCGTGCGCTTTTTCAAGTTGAGTCTATAATACTTTCGAATGATTCATTAGGAAGGTGAAGCTTATGAAATCCGCGCTGTGTCACCCAGGCAAGATGATGAGGAATCAGTTCGCGCAGGCATTTTTGGCGTTAACGGTTTTCTTTGGCATTAGCGGCCCGCTCGGGAGAGCACAGGAGGAAGCGCCGAAAATGCCGATGGAGGCGATTTACGAGGATGGCGCAGAGGCTCGTTGGTTGCAGAAAAAGGTGCTTGATTTCCGAACACTCGATTCCATGGAGGATATTTCAACCTGGTCGTTCCAAGGCGAGGGAGACATGGCCCTCGTGGATTCACCTGTGAAGGATGGCAAACACTCTTTGCGCATTCGATCGTTACAAAATGTAGGGAAGGTGGGAGGAGCGGGCGAATGGGAGGACCTCATCGCCACTCGGAAGTTTTCTTCTGAGGATTGGAGTCACTACAATCGCATTTCTATCTGGGTGTTTCCCGATGTGATTGGCGCCCCTGCAATATCCGCGTCTCTCGTCTTGCACAATCAAGGTGCGCATGTCCTTCCGGACCGTTACAACGAAGGGCGGCACGAGTCGATCATTCTGAAAAACCACGAATGGAATCATGTGGTATGGGAGATAACGCCGCTTGCCAGGGACAAAGTTACGGAGCTTGAGTTTGCGTACAGCCTACCCAAAATGCTTCCGGACCCGGGGGATCAGACGATTCTCTACGTCGACCAACTGGAACTGCAAACCGTGGAACCCGATCACGTGGAAGGGTGGGACGTTGCCGCGGGAAAGATCGCATTCAGCCACGCGGGATACACCACAGGTGCCACGAAAACGGCGATCGCCAGCGACCTGAACGTACATGACTTTACAGTGATCGACCAAGGCACAGGCAAGGTTGTGCTGGCGAAGCCGATCCAGCAGGAAAAGACACCTCTTGGCAATTATGCGGTGATGGATTTTTCCGAATTGCAGACACCGGGCAAATATCTTCTACGCGCTGCTGATACAACCACTCGCCCATTCGAGATCGGGCAAGAAGCCTGGCGGGAGAGCATCTGGAAAGCCATCAATTTCATGTACAGCGAACGCTGCGGCACGGTGATTCCCGGGATTCACGGAATCTGCCACCTGGATGACTACAGCATCCACGGCGATAAACGGATCATCGTTAATGGCGGATATCACGATGCAGGGGACCTTAGCGCGACAGGCAATACCCCAGGAATGGCATATGCAGTATTCTCCCTTGCTGAACGGCTTAAACAGCAACGTGTGGACCCTCCGTTGCGCGCGCGGTTGATAGAAGAAGGGACGTGGGGGTTGCGTTGGGTGTTGAAAACGAGTTTTGGCGATGGTTATCGCACGACCGGCCAACTGATCAGCTACTGGACGAATGGAATCATTGGCGACGCCGACGACCGCAGTGGCCAGGCGGTGAATAGTCCAGAGTGGAATTTTCGCGTAGCCGCGGTTGAGGCACTTGCCGCGCGCGTGCTTAAAGAGAGCAATCCCGAACTTGCCATCCGTAGCCTGCGTACCGCGGAACTAGACTGGAACTATGCCGTTGAAGGGCTGAAGACGGCCGCTCCTCTTCCAGAAGTCTACGGAGCCCAAGACGAACTCGAGCGAATTTCGTTCGGGGCTATCGCCTCCATCGATTTATATCGCGCGACTGGAGAGCAGCGGTATGCGGATGAAGCATTCAAATTGGGCGATCTGATTGTGGCCTCACAAGAGCAACAGCTTCAGCCGTGGAGCCTCCCAATGACGGGTTATTTCTACACCGGTCCAAAGCGCGAGAACCTCTTTCATCGCTTCCACATTGGCCAGGAAGAAGAACCGATCGTTGCGTTGGCTCATCTGTGTGAGACTTTTCCATATCATGCAGACTGGATGAAATGGTATTCCGCAATTGTGTTGCATTCGAAGTATTACCAACAGGTGGCTGCCAAGGTCGATGAGCCCTATGGTGTGTTACCGGCTGCAGTGTACAAAGAGAGCGAAGCGCGGCTGATCCCACAATCGAAGGACTGGACTCCCCTGCGCGCCGCCGATCGCGATGCTTATGCGGAGCAGGTCCGGCGCGGTGTTCCGCTGGGAGGCGAATATTACCTTAGGAGATTTCCTGTGTGGTTCGACTTTCGCGGGAATTCCAGCGTGTTACTTTCTGAGGCTAAAGCGCTGTCGACGGCGGGGCAGTTACGTGGCGATCTGGAAGCGGAGGATCTTGCGCAAAAACAGGCGGCGTGGCTCTTGGGTCGGAATCCATTTTCGGCCAGCATCATGTATGGCGAGGGCTACGATTGGACGCCACTCTATAGCGTGCGGTCCGGACAGATGGTTGGCGCGCTTCCCGTTGGCATTGAAACAAGAGAATACAATGACGCGCCTTACTGGCCGCACCAAATTTGCTGGACCTATAAGGAAGTGTGGACGCAGCCAGTGGGCGAATGGATCTGGCTGATGCAGGATCTCCATGGTGCGCCCGTGGTGGAAGGTGAGGCCGACGCAAGGTTGCAAACGCCCGTGGAGTTGCGTGAGGAAAAGACAGGCCGCGTGATTCAGCTTGCGGTAAATCCTGGCGACGGCAAATTTCACGCCCAAGTGCCGCAAGGAAGATATACGGTCCGCCAAGGAGTAGCGCATACGACAGTCACGGCACTATCCGGCGGAGTTTACCACGTTGAGCTACGGGGAGACCGCGCCCTTGATTTCCGGGTGACGGCGGAAGCTACGCAGGGAAACGAAGTGAAATTACGCGTCCATGCAGGCGGTGCAGGGAGTCACACGCTGGAAATTAGAGCCAGCAACCTTGACCTCAAAGAGCCGGGATCACAGAAGATTGAATTAAGTCCGGGCCACGACGCCGAACTAACCAGAGTCGGGCGCATTACGAACCCTGGGACGCCATGGGTAATTGTGGTGATTCCGGATGGGGAACTGAATTTGCATCAGGAGGTGACCGGGACTAGCAGCGTGAATCAAGGCAAGCTCTAAAGACTCCCGTTTATCTGCCGCTTCTCAAGATTCTCGGAGTGAGGGAGCAATTTCCCATGCCAGTCGCGCCACTCCCAATAGATTGGCGTTTCCTCCAAGACGGCTCGCAACCACTCGCACTTGCTTTCTCGAGATCGGCTGAGCTCGTTCCCTGATGCCTTTTCGCAACACATCAAGAAACAAATCGCTCGCTCTGGCCAGTCCTCCGCCAATCACCACGATTTCCGGGTCGAATAAGCTCACAAGGTTGGCCACCGCATAACCCAGAAGCCGCCCGGCTTCGAGAAACACCTCGATCGAAAGAACATCGCCTCGTCTGGCTGCTTCCGCCACTTCGAAAGCAGTGATCGACTCCGACGGTATCACTTCCAGCAAGCCGCCAATCCCTCTTGCCAGTTCCTTCTTCGCTGCGAGCGCGATGGCCGGGCCGGCAGCCAGCGATTCCAGTTGTCCGACGCGCTGCGCTTCTGCGTCATACGCTTCCGTCACGACCATCCACCCGGCGCATCCGGAAAGTTCATGCGCGCCGCGAACCAATCTTCCTCCGCTCAAGATTCCCGCGCCAATCCCTGTCCCCAGCATCAGTACAATGGCGTCGTTTTTTCCTCGAGCCGCCCCGCGCCAGGTTTCACCCAGCACCGCCGCGTTCCGGTCGCTTTCCACGACGACGGGCACGCGCAGTGCAGTCTTCAGTCGCTTTCCCAACGCCATCTTGTGCCATCCATTCAAATTTGGCGCCCACACGGTGCCGTCACGCCGCACGAGGCCGGGCACCGCCACGCCGACAGCCGCGACCTTTCCTTTGATTCCGTCTCCGCGCACCAACTCGCGCGACGATTCCACTATCTGTTCCACTGGTGCCAGGGAAGAACTAGCGTCGACGCTGACATTTTTGCGCCGCAGGAGTTTTCCGTCGCGGTTGGCCAACGCTACGGCGAGCTTTGTTCCACCCAGATCCACTGCCAGCACTTGTTTGGCTGTCATCTCTTCCTTTCACCTAACCCGGCACTCCATTCCTACGACTGGTCAGAATGACTCTCCACGCCAACACGCATATTCCCGCTGCACCTAATAGCGGAACCACCATCCCATACCGCACTCCCAGCGCCTGCGAAATGTGTCCCACGGCCCACGGAAAGGACATCCCCCCGACAAGGGCGATCGCGAACAACAAGCCAAAAACAGTTCCGGCCATTTTCCGGTAAGCGTCTCCAGCCACTGCCAGCGTCGTCGGAAAAATGCCAGCGTAGGAAAATCCAATCACAAGCACCCCGACAACCAACATTCCTTCAGAGCGATTCATCAACAGAATCGTCGCCCCCAACAGCGCACCCACCCCGCTCGCCAACACCAGTTGTTCTTTGGCCACAGATTTCAACAGTCGTGCCACCAGCAGTCTTCCCATCATCAGCGCCGCCCAATAACCCGCCAAGATGAGCGTGGCCGTCTGCGCGCTCAAACCGGTTTCTCCCACATAGGTCGACGTCCATCCACCGATGCTTGCTTCATTTCCTGACTGACAAAACAACAAGAACCCCAGCACAAGCACGCCGGGATAACGCGCCACTTGCAAGGCTTCGCGCCACGAAAAACTCCTCGCGGCACTCGCCTCCGGAAAGCGCATTGCCAAGAACAAGACTGCACAGGCTCCCGCCAAGCCCGCGCAAAAAAGCAATTGTGGCGCGATGGGGAAGCGTCCCGCGATCGCTGCGGCCAGCAAGGGAATGCACAGCGCTCCTATGCCATAAAAAATGCCCAACATGTTAAGCATGGGCCCGCGTTTTTCCCCGTACAAATCCGAAATGAGCACGTTGGTTGAGGTGTTTAGGCCACCTCCGCCGCATCCCAGAAGGACCGCGGGTATCGCTGCGGCGGCAAACGAATGCGCGAACGCAAAACCTGCCATTCCCGCAGCCACCAAAGCCGAAGAAGAAACCAGAATCACTTTGTTCCCGATGGCGTCAATCACCGGTCCTGCCAGAAGTGTGGCCAGAAGGATCCCCAGATACAACAGCAGGAACATATTTCCTTGTTGCGCCAGATCGATGTGCAGGCGCGTGCGCATTTCCGGCAGTCCGAACAACGTCCCTAGAACGGCCATTACAATTCCAAATACAAAAATTCCGGTCGCCGCGCCGCCGAACAGCACTCCCCGCCGAATGGTCTCCGCCACGGATCACCTTTTCAGTCGTTGCTGGTACTCCTCGTACACACGGTTCATCTGATCTGGCGGGATTCCCACCACATTCGGTGAAACGAATACCGGCGGAGTATGTCCCTTGGCCGCCAAATTCGCCGCCACCTGCGCGATGATCGCCATCGCGATGGTAATGAAGGCCACGGTCGAGCCCGCCGCCACGGGCGCCTTCCAGCCTTCAATCGTCACCAGCGCGTCCTCCGCGGGAGTGCAATTGTCGATGACGATGTCCGCCACATCCGCCAACTTTTTCCCGGAAGAATGGGTTGCCTGCCTTTTCCCGTAATTATCCATCGACGTTATTGCCACCGTCGTCAATCCTCGCTTCTTTGCTTCCATCAATACTTCAATACCGACGGCGTTCAGTCCTCCATGCGAAAAAACCAGCATCACGTCGCCCTTACGGATTGGTTCGTTCTCAAATAGCACTTGTGCGTAACCCTCTCGCCGTTCCAGCCACAACAATCCCTTCGCGCCACCGCTCCCAATCACATTCGTCCACATCAGCCGCATATCCATCAGCGGGCGGAAGCCCGGGTACGCTCCATAACGCGGAAACATATCCTGCACCGGCAGCACGGAGTGTCCGCTTCCAAACATATGCACCAATCCGCCATTGGAAATCGTTTCCGCCATTACCGCTGACGCTTTTTCGATCTTTTCCGTTTGTGTTTCCCAGATCTTCTCCAACACCCCGCTAATCCGTTTCTGATACGCACTTGCACTCACGATCGGCCTCCCCTGGGTTCGCTGTTCGCCAGACTAATAATCAATTCTGTAGATTTTCACTGCCTCAGCTGGTACTTCTGTCTTCACCGCAAATCGTCGACCGTCTCCCTTCAACGTTGCGCCCGTGACGATCTCATGCACGCCGGCCGTGGGCCTTTGTAAGTCCTCCGCAAAGTCCACTTCTGCCGGCTTTTCGCCATGGTTAAATAAAAACACGAGATGGCCTTTCTCGCCGTCCATCTCCCGCAACTCCACCAAAGCGGGCGCGTTCAACTCGGGTATTGCCAGGCCCGCCCATTTTGCCAAGATTCCTCCCAGCGGGTGCATGGTCACCGGTTTCGCTTCGTTCCACTGACCGGCGAACGTTCCCAGGAGAATCGCGCCGCCTTTTCCGTAAGCGTGTTCGTACCCCGCGGGTGTTCCGTCCGAGAACGTTGCAACCACCCGGGATTTCTGATCCAACACCGTGAAATGCTCAGCGAAGCTCATTCCCGAGAAGCCTGCATCGGCCCACTTCACGGGTACTTCCTTACCTGGATCGATCGAACTCTCCCGCACGCCAAACAGTTCCGTCCATCCAAATCCCGGAATGGCGCCTTCTGCGTGACCGTCTTCATTCACCCAGCCCGGTCTCGCTTCCACGAACAAGTGACCACCTTTTTCCACATACGATTTCAGTGCAGTTGCCTGGTCATTTGTCATCATCAACGGGTACGGCACCACAATGAGCTTGTATTTTTGCAGATCGTGTCCCGCCAGCTCGCGGGAACTAAGCACTTCCACCGGGAGATTGCGCTCAAAAAACATGCGGTGGTATCCCGCCACCGCTTTGTGCATGGCATTTCGAGTGTCTTCCTCGTCGTACCCGCCCAACAAGGGCACCAACGGACTGAAGATGATTGCTGCTTGCGCTTGTTTCGGTTTCGCCACCAGGAGCAGATCCGAGTTCGTCGCGATCTTTTTCGCCGTCTCGCCTGCCCGGCGGCTGCGTTCCGTGAGCGTCCCATCCAACTGAATCATCCCGTATCCGCCGCTCTCGTAGCCCGCATTCATGGGATAAAACGCGTAGTAGTTAATCGCCCGTGCGCCACGCGAGACCATTCCCCAGGTCCACATCTCCAAATCGCTCGGCGTCACCTCCGACCCGATCGTCGTTCCATGGACCCCGAAACCACTCTGTAATTCGCCCACGTAGAATCCGCGTCCTCCGGTCATCGAGGCCGTCAAATCCATCGCGAGCACTTGCCGGTTCAGCTTCCAGTTATGTTCGACCGCGGTCAGCTTGGGATAAAAACTCGTCCCGAAATAGTCCACGGAATCCTTCATCAGAAAATCGTCTGTCGGGTCGTACGGATCTGCCAGCGTCCGAACCAGGGGAGAAGGATTTGGCGCGTGGCTTGTTGTCAGATGCGCGGCGTCAATGGCTTTGACCGCGTCATTCCTCGCTTTCAGGTCCTCCGCCAGCTTGTAGCCGTAATACACTCGCCAATCCATGAAGTCCGTGTACGTCAGGATTGTTCCAAATCGAGGTGGCTCCACTTGCTTCCAATCGGTAAATGTCCGGTGCCAGGCCACGTTCAGCTTTCCCAACGTTCCATATTTCTTTTGCAGCCATTCGCGAAAGCGTTCCATGCTGGCTGGGCAGTAACAAAACATCGGTTCGGACTTATAACCCACCCGTGCCCAGTTCAGTGCAGCTGGCTCGCTCCACAAATCCCAGGCATAGAATGCGGGGCTTTGCCCGACATGCCGCGCCACTTCCTGGAAAAAATCCAGCACAGCCTTTCGCACATTTCTGTTGTCAAAACAAAATCCGGGCGCTGCTTGCGAGGGAATTGGTTGGCCATCCTGAGCTGCATACCGCCCTTCCGGATATTTCGTGCCCACCCACTCCGGCGCCGAATCCACGTAGACCTGCACGATCACCTGCAACCCCACCTCGTCCGCAAGATGCAGCAGTAAATCCAGGTTCTCCAGGTGGTATTCCCCCTCGCGGGGTTCGCCCACATTCCATTCCACCCAGGTACGCACAGTGTTGAATCCGAGTCCTTTGATGTTCAGCAGGTCTGCTTTCCAGAGGCGCGCGGAGTCTTCCGTCACCTGTTCTAGCATGGGAGCGCGAGCTTTGCCGCCGCTGTACCAAACTGACACTGGGAAAAATCCTGCTTCGCTCGTTTCCGATGCCTGCTTCTGCCAATCCCCGCATCCCTTTTCTGTTTCCGGAAATTCGGTTGCGCGAACCACTCTGTGGCCTACAAGCGTCAGCAGCACTGTGTAAACACACATTGCCACCTTACGTTTCCAATTCATCGGCAATCCTATATTCAGCTCAACTCGAGTTGCGTGCATCTTACGATAGGGCACGAGTGCAAGCAATCGGACTCAACGCTCATCTCCGGGTCAGTTGTCCCCTGGACTCAGAGACTTTCGCCTTTTACCGACAGGTGTCCACCAGACGCAAGGTCGCCAAGGTCAATCAGGATTTGAGCGATCAAGCCGGTCCACCCGGTCTGGTGGCTGGCGCCGCAGCCGCGGCCAGTATCACCGTGAAAATACTCGTGGAACGGAATCAGATCGCGCCAGCAAGGATCGTTATTGAAAAGTTGGTTGGAGCCGAAGACCGCCCGATTGCCATTAGAGTCCCGCAGAAACAGGCGAGTAAGGCGAGTCGCCAGTTCGTGCGCAATTTCGCCAAGGTTCATCTGTTTGCCTGATCCAGTTGGACACTCGATTGTGAACGCGTCGCCATAGTAGAGGTGATATTGGCGCAAAGCGAGAAGAAGCAGATGGTTCACCGGCATCCACACCGGACCGCGCCAATTGGAGTTGCCGCCAAAGAGGGTAGTGGTGGATTCACCCGGCTCGTAATCCAACCTAAATTCGTGACCATTGAGATGCAGGATGAGCGGATGCTCCAGGTGGAAGCGAGAGACGGAACGCAAACCGAAAGGGGAGAGAAACTCGCTTTCATCCAACATATACGCCAGCAGCCGGCGCAGTTGGTCCTCGCGGACAAAACCGAGAAGCAAGGTTTTATTAGCGCCCGGAGTAATCGATGGCCGGATGCCCTCGACGAGATCGGGGCGGTGTTCGATAAACCATTGACGGCGGCGCTGAAAGTCGGGATAGCGGTCGAATATATTTGCAGAAACAGCGCTGCCACCGAACATGGGCACGAATCCGACCATCGTCCGGGCGCGCACGGGAAAACCCTTGTTCTGCTCCGAGTAGACAAAATCATAGAAAAATCCATCTTGCTCGTCCCAAAGGGACGTAGCCGGATCATTGGGATTGTTCATGGAATGGGCAATGTAGATGTAGTGCTCCCAGAATTTGCTGGCGAGATCTTCGTAGACCGAATCGCGTTCGGCGAGGATCAAAGCGATGGACAGCATGTTCTTTGCGAATGCAGCCATCCAACTGGTGCCGTCCGCCTGACCCAACATATAGCCTGGGGGCAGTTTTCCGCGATCGAAAGCTCCGATATTGTCCATGCCCAGGAATCCGCCCTGGAAAATGTTCTTTCCGGTTATATCCTTCCGGTTGACCCACCAGGTAAAATTGAGAAGCATCTTCTGAAAAACGCGCTCCAGGAACGCATAATCGGGGACGCCTGTGCCTCGTCGGTCCACTTCAAAGACTGCTTGCGCAGCTAGCGATAACACCGGCGGATTCACGTCGCCAAAATCCCATTCGTAGGCCGGAATCTGGCCGTTGGGGTGTGTGTACCATTCACGAAGCATCAGAAGGATCTGTTCTTTGGCGAATTGAGGATCAAGATAGGCAAGCGCTACGCAGTGGAATCCCAAATCCCAGGAAGCGAACCAGGGGAACTCCCATTTGTCCGGCATGGAAAGAACGTCGCGAGTGAAGAAGTGCTGCCAATCACAATTGCGACCGTGGAGCCTTTCGGGCGGTGGAGGAGGCTCGGCAGGATCGCCTTGCAACCAGTCTCTGACAACGTAGTGGTAATACTGTTTGGACCACAGCATTCCTGCGAAAGCCTGACGAGCAACTAGTTTTGCATCAGCCGACAGGCCGGCGGGCAACACAACTCCGTAGAATTCGTCTGCCTCGTCCTGTCGCAGGCGGAAGTGGGCATCGAAATCAGCGAAAGGATCTTCCAGGGCACAGTGGTCGACGATTGCAGCGAGCCGCAACTGGATGGAAACGGTTTCACCGGGACTGACCTCGCGATGGTAATGCGCGGCAGCCTTGGTGCCGAGTCCCGCGGGGTTGATGGCGTTGCGGTTGCCACTAATGAGATAGGAATGAAACGCGTCCTTCACATAGGGCGTTCGCGAACCAACTCCGAATAGCCTGTCATTATTGGTTTCATTCTCCGTAAAAAGAAACTCGTCAGCGCCGGAACAATAGAGGAGATACTCGCCCAGCTGCCAGTGTTTGCCGAGGATGGACCGCACCGCAGGATCTTTGCCTGCCGCGTTCGGTTGCCGGGAAAGCGAAGGACGGCGGTCGTCGCGTCCCCATGTCCAGGTATTCCGAAACCAAAGTGTGGGAAGCAGATGGATGGGCGCGGTTTCCGGCCCGCGATTCGTAATAGCGATTCGGATCAGAATATCGTCCGGGGCGACTTTGGCATATTCCACGACAACATCGAAATAGCGGCTCTGGTTGAAAATGCCCGTGTCTACCAACTCGTATTCGCGATCGAACTTCCCACGTCGCCGGTTTTCCTCCAGAAGTTGCTCGTAAGGGTACGCGCCCTGAGGATATTTGTAGAGGTATTTCATGTAGGAGTGCGTCGGGGTATTGTCCAGGTAGAAGTAATATTCCTTCACGTCTTCGCCGTGATTTCCCTCGTGCGCGTTGAGGCCGAACATGCGCTCCTTGAGAATGGGATCGTGCGTGTTCCATAGCGCCAGGGCAAAGCAGAGATATTGGTGACGATCGCAAATTCCGGCGATGCCGTCTTCGTTCCAGCGATAGGCGCGCGACCGCGCGTGATCGTGGGGGAAATAGCTCCACGCATCGCCATCTTTGCTGTAGTCTTCGCGGACTGTGCCCCAGGCGCGCTCGGCCAGATAAGGTCCCCAACGGTTCCAGTGGCCCTGGCGCTCGCGATTCATCTGCAGGCGAACACCTTCGCGCGTGTCGTAGATGTTCATGGCCGGTTCGGATCGTTACTTGTCAGGCGAATGAAGAGCGATACGGAACGAAGTTCGAAACTCTTTGCCAGGATCCAGAACGCGCAGCCCTTTGCCCGAAATAAGCGCGTTGGTCGGAGCCGTCATCGGTTCCAGAGCGATGAAGTCCTTGTCCTTAGGAGCAAAAATTTGCGCATAGGGGAATCCCTCAAGAAACGTCACGGTGATGTTCCACCCTCCGCCGGAGAGCGAAAAAGAAGATTGCTCATCATTCAGCGCAAAACAATCGTCAAAACTGGAATCGCCGAGCACCCCGTCAAAAGGTCCGAACGATTCCTGTTCGCCCGTGGGAATCCCCCGCTGATCGAGTTGCAGCTTGCTCATTGCCGGCAGTTGCACGCGCCATTGCGACCGCGGCACAAGTGGAATCCCGAAGTAAGGATGAAAGCCGAAACTGATCGGCACAGGCGACAAGTCGTCCGCAAGGACGATAGTTTCCAATGTCAGCGAATTGGATGTAATCTGCCCAGCAATCTGCGTATGGTGGGGAAAAGGGAACAGACCGAGCAGGTCCAGACGATCCCAATTCAGGCGAGCCAGGAAAGAATCCGGTTTTGCCTCCATGATTTTCCAGGAGAGATGTCCCCATGGAACGCCGTGAATGGGCAGGCCGCGTTCGTCAAAATGCAGCAAGGGAGAGGCACGATCGAGTTCGACGTCACGCCCCGCAGCGCGGTAATGGAGAGACGCGAGCCGATTCGCCCAGGGATAGAGCAGTGGGATTCCCGCGGTGCTTCCTTTGCGCCGGGCGGCATCCAGATCATCGATACGGCGAAGCAACTCCTCGCCACAGTATTGTAGTGAGACACCCAGCATGCCAGAGCTGGGCCAAAACACCGCTCTCAGATCTCCTGCCACCAAGGACAAAGTTGCGTCGTCGTTCATTTGTTCTCCTTGGACTCTATCGGCGCGGCATCATTTTTTATCTGAAGGAGCCGGCCTTGGCTGCCGCTGGTGAGCTCGCAATCACTGGATTTTCCCATCCGCCCGGTGGAACAGTCTGAGGGGCGGCCTCGTTTGGTCCCCAACTACCCTGGTCGTACTCATACACCGGCGTGGCACTCTTCAACACCGGATCTACGATGCGCCAGGCCTCTTCCACGTAATCTTGCCGCGCAAACAGCGTAGAGTTCCCCGACATGGCATCTCCGAGGAGAACCTCATAAGGTTCAATTTCTGTCGGCCGCGTTTGATGGTGGGCCAACATTTCCGCCGGCTCACCAGACATTTTTTCCCCGGGTGCCATCACGGTTATGCCCATGGCGATATCTATGTCGGGACTGACGCGAAAGCGCAGATGATTTTGAGTCAGTTTGCAATCTTCAATGACCGTCGGAGGCCTGCGAAATTTGGCTGTGACCTCCGTGCAGGTGACCGGCATGCACTTGCCCGCCCGGATATAGAACGGAACCCCTTTCCAGCGCCAGGAATCAACTTCGAGCCGCAATGCCGCGAAGGTCTCCACTTTTGAATCCTTGGCCACGCCGGGTTCTGCACGATAGCCCCGGAATTGTCCACGAAGAAGGTCCGCTTCCTGGATAGCGGGGATAGCTCTGAGCACCTTTACTTTTTCATCGCGGACGGTTTCGCTATCGGTGCGCACTGGGGGCTCCATGGCCAGATTGGACAGAATCTGGAAGAGGTGATTCTGGATGACATCGCGGATCGCACCCGTCTGGTCGTAGAACGCCCCGCGCCCCTGCACACCGAAGTCTTCGGCCATTGTGATCTGAACACTTTCGATGTAGTTGCGATTCCAAAAAGGTTCCATGAACGAATTGGCAAAACGAAATACGAAAAGATTGTTGACCGGCCGCTTTCCGAGGAAGTGGTCAATCCGGAAAATGTCCTGCTCATCGAAAGAGCTTAGAAGGATTTTGTTCAGGGCCTGAGCGGAGGCTAGGTCATTCCCAAATGGTTTTTCGACGATGATGCGTCCGCCCTTGGCGCAGCCGGATTTCACCAGTTGTTCGACAACTGTTGCGAACAGCACGGGAGGAATGGCCATGTAGTGAGCTGGGTGTTCCGCGGTACCCAATTCTTTGCGCAGATTCTGGAAAGTCGCTGGTTCCTTGTAATCCCCGTCGACGTAGTGCAGCAATCCAGACAACTTTTCCCACGCCGGAGGGTCAACTCCCCCATTCTTTTCGAGGCTGTCCTTGGCCCGAGCCTTCAACTGATCCAGGTTCCAGCCAGCTTTGGCCACGCCAATGATTGGAACGTTTAGGTGTCCACGCTTCACCATGGCTTGGAGCGCAGGAAAAATCTGTTTGTAGGCCAGGTCGCCTGTCGCGCCAAAGAAAACCAAGGCATCCGAATGTATCGAACTCATAGTCGAATCCTTTCAATTTGGGCGGGTATTCGCCTTCCGAGCCGGTTTAGCCAAGCCACGGGCACGGCGAGATTGTGAGTTTATCAGCAAACGGACGTTCGCCACTACTAAAGGCTTTTTGCTTGAGTGTTTCTGAAGATCGGTGGAATTAAAGGCTACTTGCGCGCTAAAACCTCAGCAGGCTGCGCACCCGACGCCGGCAACAGTGCGGCATCCACTAGCGCCAAGCCCTCTTCAATAATGTCCAGTCCGCGACCGAGCTCCTCCTCGGTGATGATCAGCGGTGGACAGACCCACAACATATTAAAGCGGCTGAACGCATAAAGATGCTTGCTTTTCAAATGGCCGGCAAGCTTGGTCATTTCCGGACTGCCGCCGTTGAACGGAGCCAGCGGTTCGCGAGTGGCTTTATCTTTGACGAGTTCGAGCACGCTGAACAGACCCTTGTACCGAACATCGCCAACACAACGATACTTCTGCTTCATGGCTTCCAGGCGCGAAGAGAGATAACACCCTTGGCGGTCGACATTGGCGAAGATTTTTTCTTCTTCATACAGATTTAGATTTGCGACAGCAGCAGCGCAACAAACCGGGTGGCCACTGTAGGTGAGGCCGCCCCAAAGCATGTTCGTCTCAAAGTAATTCGCAATGGCGTCAGACACAATCACGGCACCGAGAGGCAAGTAGCCGCTGGTTAGGCCTTTGGCGCAGGTCACGATGTCCGGGCGAATCCCGTAATGCTGGGTGGCGAGCCACTTGCCGGTCCGCCCGAATCCGCTCATGACTTCGTCGTCGATCATCAAAATGCCAAATTTGTCGCAGACCGCGCGAAGCTTGGGATAGTAGTCGTCCGGGGGGACGAGCAGACCGTTTGAGCCGGTGATGCCCTCAGTCATGACCGCGGCGATTGTCTCTGGGCCCTCCATCTGAATGACTTCTTCGATATGGGAAACGCATTCGCGATGACACGTTTCCACTTTTTGGCCAAAGGGGCAGCGGTAGCAGTAGGGATCAAAAACGCGAACGATGCCCGGAATCCCCGGTTCTACCGGCCAGCGCCGGGGATCCCCCGAAGCGGTCATCGAGCCCATGGTGGCGCCGTGATAAGAGCGATAGCGCGTGATGATTTTCTCGCGACCGGTAAAAAGCTTCGCCATTTTCATCGCGTTCTCATTCGCTTCGGAACCGCCAAGCGTGAAGAACGCCTTTGCCAAGCCAGTGACCTCAGCGAGTTTTTTGCCGAGCAAGCCGCGGGGTTCCGTCGCGAAACTGGGTCCGGCGAAGCACAGCTCGTCCACCTGCTTCTTAATGGCTTCCAGCATTTTGGGGTGCTGGTGGCCGACGTTGAGATTAATCAATTGTGAACTGAAGTCCAGCCAGCGATTGTCGTCACCATCCCAGAACCAAACGCCCTGGCCGCGCTTTATGTGGACAGGAGTCGAAGCCCCCTGTACGGACCAGGAAAACATCGTGTAATCGCGGTTCTCTTGCACTACTTTTCGGGAATGGGAGTCCATACGTGAGTATCCTTCCTTGAACCTCGTGAATTTCAGGGCTGTTTCTGAATCCAGGCCATCGTTTTCGAAGCCAAGCAGTCCAGCGCTGCGACCGACATTTCGAGATGCTCTTCCCTGGTATCTTCGATTTTATTATGGCTAATGCCATTCAGCGATTGCACGAACATCATAACCGTGGGTATTTCCGCCCGTGACACCTCGGCGGCGTCGTGCAGCGGGCCGGAGGGCATGCGATGCGAAGTCCCCGATGTTTCGCGCACTGCCTGCTCGCAAAGAGCTAGCAACTGCGGATGGAAAGGGACCGGTTCGATGCTCCACAGCCGCGACCACTCCACCGTGCAGTGCTCCTCGGCAGCGAATCGGCGGCTGGCCTCCTGAGCTTCGCGATACATCTGCGCGAGAACTTTGGCGTCGAGATCACGCTGATCTAACGTGACCTCGCAGCGCCCCACAACTGCCGTAACTATTCCCGGAAACGTCTTCACACTGCCCATGGTGCAAACCGCGTCTTCGTGTTTCCTGGCAATGTTGCGAATCTCGAGTGCCAGTTTGGCGGCAGCCGCGAGTGCGTCCCGCCGTACGTTCATTGGTGTGGAACCGGAGTGCGCTTCCTGACCATGAAAGTTGATAATGTGACGCTCGACGCCTTTTGTGCCCAGCACAACGCCGAGGGGCAAACCCAAACGTTCCAAGACGGGCCCCTGTTCGATGTGGAGTTCGAGATAGGCCGCTCCGTTCTTTTGTTCTTTCTGGGCATCGGGAAACTTGCTGATCTCCACTCCGCACCGCCGCAAAGCATCTTCCAGTTTCACTCCGTCTCGATCGGTGCGAACTCGATCTGCCTCGATGGAATGCGTACCTGCAAACGCTGAGGATCCCAACAAACTGCGGCCAAAGCGCGCGCCCTCTTCATCGGCCCAGTCCACGAGCCGGACGGTCACCGGCGGATGACCAGAAAATTCCGTCGCGATCCTACGTAACACCTCGAGTCCAGCGAGGACATTCAGCGCGCCATCGAGCCAGCCGCCGTTGGGCACAGAATCAAGATGTCCACCGATGAGCAGCGTCTTCTCGGATGCGCCCTGTAGCGTGAACCAGTTGTTCCCGGCAGCATCGTAGTGATGCTCGACCGGCAGTTCCTTCACTTTGGACGCGAACCATTCGCGGGCTTTACGCCACGTGTCTGTCCAAGCCACGCGCTGTGCGCCATTGTCGTCACCTGTCAGCGCGCGGAGCTCCTTCAGTTCTGCGACAGTGCGTTTGGGGTTCAGTGCCATAGCTTATCAATCAGAAATGACTCGGTTCACGTTTCAGCAATTTTCCGCGCCCACGCTCACCGACGAATTTGCCGTCCCGAACCTGAATTTTGCCGCGCACGGTAACAAGCGATGGCCGGCCTTCAATCTCCATGCCTTCGAAGCCATTGTAGTCGTTGTTCGTGTGCTGAGATTTTGCGGAAGCCGCCCCACGATAAGCCGTGTCGTAGACCACCAAATCGGCATCGCTGCCCACAGCGATTGTGCCTTTTCGCGGGAATAACCCGAAAAGTTTCGCGGCTCGGGTACTTGCCGCGTCAACGAATCGGTGCAAATCCAATCGTCCACGTTTAACACCATGCGTATAAAGCAAATTGACGCGATCCTCGATCCCAGGAATGCCGTTGGGAATGTTGACGAAGGAATCCTTGCCGAGGAGCTTCTGCTCCGTATCGAACGGACAGTGATCTGTTCCCACGGTGTCGATTGAGCCCGCCCCCAAAGCATTCCAAAGGGCAGCTTGATTATGCTTGGCGCGCAAGGGCGGAGACATGACGTGCTTCATGCCTTCGACGCCAGGGCGCTCGGCATACGTCTTATCGAGCAGGAAATGCGGAAGAACAGATTCGATAGAAATTTTCACGCCACGTGATTTCGCACCGAGCGCGGCCTGTAGCGCTTTCTCGCACGAAAGGTGGACGACATAACCGGTTGCCCCCGTATTTTCCAGGAACGTGGCGAACCGTCCGGTGCCCTCGGCTTCGACGGATTCGGGCCGGCTCGGTTCATGCCATTCCGGGCCGGTCTTGCCCTCGGCGAGGAGTTTTTGCTGTAGGCGTGCCACAAGTTCGGCATTCTCGCAGTGCGCGGTAACGATCACGCCCAGTCGCTTAGCGAGTTCAAGAGTCTGATACATTTCTCCGTCGTCGACGCCGAAGAAATTCTTGTACGCCAGAAAAATCTTGAAAGACGCGGTTCCGTCAGCAACGATCTGCTGCAATTGCGACTCGGTTTCCTTCACAAACTTGGTCACTGACATGTGGAAGGCGTAGTCGCACGCGCTCTTTCCATCCGCCTTCGATTTCCAAAGCTGATAACCGTCCAGCGCATCGTCATTACGATTGGGGCAGCACATCTCGATGTACGTAGTCGTTCCGCCAATAAGTGCGGCAATGCTGGCGGTTTCGTGGGTGTCTTTCGCAAATGTAGCCATGAAAGGGAGATAGATGTGCACGTGGGGATCGATAAAGCCAGGGAAGACCATTTGTCCCGCAGCATCAACGATTTCCGTGTTGGCCGGCGCCTCCAGATCCTTGCCAATTCGCGTGATGGTTTCATTTTCGACGAAAATGTCTGCTTGCAAGCGTGACCCTGTATTTACAATTTCCCCGTTTCGAATCAGCAAGGCCATGTTGTACTCCCGGAAAACCCCGCAACCTCAGTGAATATGAATCCCCATTTTCTCGCGATATTGCTTCATCTTCTCCCAATCCTCCGTGACTTCGCGTTGGGAGTCAGAAATCTGTTTCCAGGTGACTGGCGGACGGCCGGATGGCTCCTCGAGCATCTGGATGCAATCTTCCACCGGGCAAACGTTATAGCAGAGCCGACAGCCGACGCAATCCTCTTCGCGCACATGAACGCTGGGACGCGTGCTGATAGCATCATCCTTGCCGCTGGCGCGAATATCGTACGAATAAGGCTGCACGACCGTCCCATCTTTCGCGATCAGGTCAATGCACTGGTGGGCCGTGTCGTTGCACGCGACATAACAAAGGTTGCAGCGTATGCATTTCTTCTGATCGATCCGCGCAACCGCGCGAAACGACAGATCAAAGTTATTGAAGTCGGACACGTGGTGAAGGCTTTGCCCAATGACATCTGAAATCTTGGCGAAACCTTTTTCATCCATCCAATTGGACAAACCGTCGCATAGATCCTCGACAATGCGGAATCCATAGTGCATCACAGCAGTGCAAACCTGCAGACTGCTGGCACCGAGCAGCAGAAACTCCGCGCCGTCCTGCCACGTAGAAATGCCGCCCATCCCGGAGATGGGCAGCTTCGAGCCACTGACCACAGGATCCCTTCCAAGCGCGGCAAGCATGTTCAGCGCGATAGGCTTTACGGCCGGCCCGGCATAGCCGCCATGACCACCTTTGCCTCCGATATTTGGTGTGATCTCCAGCGTGTTCAGATCGACGCCAATGATCGAGTTAAGGGTGTTGATAAGCGAAATGGCGTTAGCGCCGGCGGCTACGGCTGCGCGAGCCGGCATCACGATGTCGGAGATATTGGGTGTGAGCTTCACGATTACTGGAATTTTGGCCACGTCCATCACCCATCGGGTGATCTGTTCGCAGTATTCGGGCACTTGTCCCACGGCGCTGCCCATGCCGCGTTCGCTCATCCCGTGCGGGCAGCCATAGTTCAATTCGATTCCATCCGCGCCTGTGTCCTGGATACGCCGAATGATGTCATGCCATGTTTCCGGCTTGGACTCCACCATTGCAGAAACGACCACGGCGCGGTCGGTCCAAGCGCGTTTTACCTCTCGAATCTCCCGAAGGTTAACTTCCAAAGGGCGGTCGGAGATTAATTCGACGTTGTTAATCGCCAACATTCTCTGGCTGCCATAATGCCAAGCGCCGTATCGATTGGAGACGTTCAGCACCGGAGCCCCGATGGTTTTCCAGACCGCACCTCCCCATCCGGCTTCAAAAGCGCGATGAACTTGCAGTCCCGAATTGGTCGGGGGTGCAGATGCCAGCCAGAACGGATTCGGCGAGCGAATGCCGGCAAAGTTGATACTGAGGTCAGCCATGCGCCACCAGCCTCTCATGAATGGATCGAGCAGCCAATTTACCGTCCTGAACCGCCATTACCGTAGAGGCGGCGCCGCGCGCGCGGATGCAGTCTCCCCCAGCGTAGACTCCGGGCAAACTCGTTTCGAAATTAGCGCCTACCTGGATGTAGCCCTTGTCTGTCTTGAGGTTCAGCAGGGAAGCAAGAGATGGCTTTTCCTGTCCGGTGGCTTTCACAATTTGATCAACCTCGAGAAGAAACTCTGATCCCGCGACCGGTTGAGGTGATGGACGCCCTGATGCATCCGGCGAACCTAAGCTCATGCGCACACACGCGAGAGCTTGCACTGATCCATTTTCCGCAAGGACACGGACAGGTTGCGTCAGGAACGAGAATCGCACGCCTTCGCGTTTGATGAATTCATACTCGTGCGCGTAAGCTGTCATCTCCTTCTCCGAGCGGCGATAAACCATGGTGACTTGCGTGGCGCCGAGACGCTTTGCAATCGTGGCGCAATCGATTGCGGTATTGCCAGCCCCGATCACCACCACCTTGCGGCCGATCACAAGATTGTGCGCGTCCAACTTGCTTTGCTCGATGTATTCCAGCCCATCCAGAATGTATTCTTCACCCGGAATGCCCAAAGTGGTGGTTATGCCCAGACCCACACTGAGGAACACTGCGTTAAAGTTCGCCTGGAGGTCGGCCAATTTGAGATTCGTGCCCAGTTCCTTGCCGGTCTCGATGCACAAGCCAAGCTTGCTGAGCATTGCGACTTCTGCCAGGGCCACCTCGACTGGCTCGCGAAGACCGATGATGCCGTAGGTTGAAAGTCCACCGGCAAGGTCGCGCTTTTCAAACAGCGTCACGCTATGGCCGCGTTTGGCCAGTTCGCCAGCACAGGAGAGACCCGCAGGTCCGGCACCAATCACGGCGATCTTCTTGTCTGTGTCTTTTGCGGGCTGAAAAAGTGAGACGCCATTGGCATAAGCGTAGTCCATCGCATGACGCTGTAATCGGCCGATCGCAATGGGCTTATGTTCCACCCCGAGAACGCAGGCGCCTTCGCACAATTCTTGCACAGGGCATACTCGTGCGCACGTGGCACCCAGAAGGTTGGACTCCAGTATCGTCCGGGCGGACCCGCGCAGATTGTGAGTGCCAATTTTCTTGATGAATTTTGGTATGTCAATGTGCGTGGGGCACGCGTGGGTGCAGGGGGCGTCATAGCACATCAAACAACGTGCGGATTCGACGGCGGCTTCGTTGCGCGTCAGAGGCGGCAGAAGCTCGCCCAACGAGTTTGTGCTGGCTCTATTTTGTGGAATCGCGGTCAACACATCCTCTCGATCTTCGATCTCCTTAGATACATTGCGCAGGATATAGAAAAGTTAAAATCCTGCCGTTCCAGAGCCATCTACAATGACAAGCTATTTGCTTGCAACTCCGCGCCCTCGCATCAGTAGAGAATACAACCCTCCGGCAATAAAGAAGCCAACAAACCAGGCATAATCGTACAGCCAGTGCATGGGTGGAACCGCCAAGCCTATGAGCGCAAACGCCACACCTGCAACCAGAGCCACAACGGCTATTAAATTGAATCCTTTCCAGTATCCATATACACCACCGAGACGATACAGATCATTCACCTCCAGTTGCCTGTTCCGCACCAGGTAATAGTCGCAAATCATGATTCCCGCGATGGGGCCAAGGAAAGCCGAGCACCCCACCAGCCAACCGAAAATGTAGGAACTGAATGTGCTCAGCAATTTCCACGGCATCATTAGAATGCCCACCACTCCGGTGATGAGGCCGCCGGTCCGGAAAGAGATAAGGCTGGGGCGCAAGTTTGAGAAATCGTTCGAAGGCGAAACCACATTAGCCGCCACGTTGGTATTTAACGTTGCCACCAGCAATGCCACCAGCGCTATCAATGCGATCAGTGGCTGCTTAAAGCGCCCCAGCAGCACCACTGGGTCCCAGATCGCTTCGCCAAAAATCATCGCGGAGGCAGAGGTGACGGCCACGCCGATAAAAGAATACAGCGTCATCGCTGTAGGCAATCCCAGCGCCTGTCCAACCATTTGAGCACGTTGCGATTTCGCATAGCGAGTGAAGTCAGGAATATTCAACGCCACCGTAGCCCAGAAGCCAACCATTCCGGTGAGCGAAGGGACAAAGAAGCGCAAAAATTCTGACGTCGTCGTGAATTTGCTTGGCGTGTGCAGCACCGGCCCAAAACCGCCAGCCTTGCGCGTAATCCACAAAAGCAGAAGCAGTCCAACGACCAGCATGAAGGGCGCGCCAATGCCCTCAAGAAATTTAATGGTTTCGATGCCGCGCCAAATGACCAGCATGTTGATGGCCCAAAAAAGCAGGAAGCAAATCCAGTGGCTGCCGGCAATATTGGCAGCGCCGGGCCACACGATGAGCAACATCGAGTGAATGGCTTGCCCGCCGATCCATGCCTGGATGCCGAACCAACCGCAAGCGACCAGCGCGCGCAAGATTGCCGGGATATTCGCCCCGCGAACTCCAAACGATGCGCGCACAAACACGGGAAAGGGAATGCCATATCGCGTGCCAGCATGCGCGTTCAATAGCATGGGGACCAAAACAATCAGATTGCCCAGGAGAATTGTGACGATGGCCTGAATCCAATCCATGCCACCTGCGATGAGGCCGGATGCCAACATGTACGTGGGGATACAGACGCTCATGGCTACCCACAGCGACGCGTAGTTGTAAGTGTTCCAGGACCGTTTTTCCGGAGGAATGGGGGCTAGATCTTTATTGTAAAGAGAGGCATCGACCTGAGTAAGTTCCATCCGTCATCCCTGCCGCAGAGAAGTGAGGCGTCAGACTATAGCAAGAAAGATGGAAATTCCACATTGACCGCTAAGTAGCTCAATCCTTTCTTGATTAACGCAGGTAATCGCGATATCAGTATTCAAGCGAAAGTTTGCCTTGCGCTGACGGCAAGTCGGCCGATCACGTCTTTCTAAAGATTCCTACGAATCGGGCTCCCCGCCTTGCGGTCTGGATTCTGAAGAAGTTCGGTGTTTTTTCCGGAGACGATCTCATGACTATTTCGTATTATCGCGGCAGTCTGCTTTACATTGCGTCTGTCTTGCTTTTGTCGATGTTTGCAAATATCAGCGTCGCGCAGTCTCCTGCTCCGGCGCCGCCGGCGATTCTGCTGGGGACCGCGTGGTACCCCGAGCAGTGGCCAGAATCGCGCTGGGAAGCCGACCTGGTTCTGATGCAACAGGCCGGAATTCACATGGTGCGCGTGGGAGAGTTTGCCTGGAGCCGCATGGAGCCAGCGGAAGGACAGTACGACCTCGATTGGCTGGACCGTGCTATTGCCGCAGCGGCCAAACACAATATCTACACTGTGATCGGTACGCCCACAGCCGCGCCGCCGGCTTGGCTGACAAAGAAATATCCTGAAACCCTGCGCGTGTCCGAGGATGGACGTCGGGCTGAGCACGGCAACCGCCAGCAGTTTAACTGGGCAAATCCGAAATATCGGGAAATGGCGCGCAAAATCGCCGAGCAGTTGGGCAAACGTTTTGGACATAACCCGAACGTGCTTGGCTGGCAGATCGACAATGAGTACGCCGAAGTTTCTTACGATCCGGAAACCCGGGCGCAATTCCAACAATGGGTGAAGGCGCGCTACGGCACGTTGGATGACCTGAACGCGCGTTGGACAACGGCCTACTGGAGCGAAACCTACAGCGCATGGGATCAGATTCCGATTCAAGTGAGTTACGGCAACCCCGGCTTGCTGCTCAGTTGGATGCGCTTTGTCAGCGATACTTGGCGGAGCTACCAGAAGAACCAGCTGGAGGTGATCCGCACAAATTCCGATTCGCGCCAGTTCATTACCACAAACACGATGGGATGGTTCGACGGCTTCGATCATTACACCGTCGAGCAGGATCTGGACATTGCCGCATGGGATGACTATGTTGGACAAGGCCATCTCGACCCGGTCCGGAATGGGGCGACGCACGATCTGACGCGTGGTTTTAAGCAGAAGAATTTCTGGGTCATCGAAACGCAGCCTGGCTCCGTGAATTGGGCGGAGATCAATAATTCACTGGACAAGGGCGAAGTACGCGCGATGGCCTGGCACGATGTGGCGCATGGCGCAGATGCCGTCAGCTATTGGCAATGGCGAAGCGCGCTAAATGGACAAGAGCAGTACCACGGCACGTTGCTGGGCAGCGACGGCTCCCCGGTTCCTTTATATGCGGAGGTCGCCCAGGTTGGTAAGGAGTTCGAGAAAGCCGGACCAGTATTAGCGGGCACGTCCGTCAAATCTGAAGTAGCCATTCTGCATTCGTATGACAGCCGCTGGGCCATTCAGTGGCAGAAGCACAACCGCAAGTACGATCCTCAGGAAGAAATCGATAGTTACTACGGCCCGTTGCGGGCCATCTCCCAATCCATCGACATCATTCCTGCGACGGTGTCATTGACTCAATACAAACTTGTGGTTGCGCCGGGGCTGAATGTTTTGTCCGATGCCGCAGCCAAGAATCTCATTTCTTATGTTCAGGGTGGCGGGCACCTGGTTCTGGGCCAGCGGTCCGGAATGAAAGATGACGACAATTCGCTGCAACCGGACAGGCAACCTGGCCCACTTGCGGACTTGCTCGGCGGCCGTGTCGAACAATACTATGCTTTGACGCAGCCCATCCCAGTTGAAGGTAACTGGGGAAATGGCGAGTGCCAGCTCTGGGCCGAACTGTTGAGCGCGAAAGATAGCGGCACACAAGTCATGATGCGCTATGGCAGGAGCAATGGCTGGTTAGACGGTCAACCCGCCGCGATTACGCGGAAAGTCGGCAAGGGCCGGATGACTTATATCGGCGCCTGGCTCGATCCCAAGAGCATGGCAGAAGCCGCGAAATGGATGGCGGATCAGAGTGGAGTGAAGCCCGTGTTTGGCCCCGTGCCGGCCGGCGTCGAGATTTCTGCTCGCTATGGGGCGCATGGCGTCGTGTACGTGATGATTAATTTCTCAGGCGGAGCCCAAACCATTAAGTTGCCGAGCACGATGGATGATGTATTGGAAGGCGGGCGGAAACAATCGGTGAATCTGGCGAATTACGGCGTGGCGGTGCTGTCGGCGCCGCGTTAGCGCTTGTCGAGAAGCCGAATCGCGTTTTCGCGATAGACTTTGCGCAAAACGTCATCCGGCAAATACAAGCCATAAATGTTCCAGCGCCCTTGCCGGGATGCGTGCGAGGGATACTCGAAGTATTCATCACGAGTTTCCAGAAACCGGTAGTGCAACCGGTACATATTGACCTCCGGGATCAAGTCCGTGCCAAACAGAATGCGATTCGCGAATTTCAGAAAAAACTCACGCGCGGTATATGGCTGGCGGCCAAGCTCGGCACACCGCGCACCAATATCGACGTGCAGATTCGGATTCTTCTCCAGTAGGCGGGTCACGTAGGCAAGATCCTCGGGGTGCTCGGCCACATGCGCGCCGACAAATGTCGTTGCCGGATGGCGCGCGATGACTCGATCGCGCTGAGCCAAGAGCTCCAGCTTGCCGTAGTGCGAACCGTAATAACTCCACTCCGGATGAGCAGCTAGCTCCTCGTAGCGTTCATTGGAAGCATCGATGGGAAGGAAAAAGGCGTCTGGGTCCGCAATGTGATACATGATTGGAACGCCCAGTTCGGCGGCTTTTTCGTAAAGCGGGTCCAACCGGTCATCATCGATGCGCAACAGACTTCCGTCCGCATCCCGCACCTTGGTGCCGAGGTCCTTCCAGATTTTCAATCCACAAGCACCGTGCTCAATCAGCTTTTCAAGTCGTTCCACGCTGCGCTTGAAGAAACCGGCTGACTGCACATCGCTCCAATCCATCCAGCCGTATGTGGCGAACCGGTTGGGCGCCGCAGTATGAAACTTGCGGATCATCTCCAGAGCCATCTCTCCGGTGTGCATGGTGATGTTGACGATCCTCTCGATTCCACAGTCGTCCATGATGCGTAATACTTCCCGGGGTTCTTGCGCGTCCAGATGGTTGTGATAATCGATGACTGGGAATTTGGGCTTCAATATCGCATGCTCGGGAGCCGCGAGCATCGACCGCGGGTGAAAATCGCTTAGCCGGAGATCGACTTCCGCACGCGCCGTAACCATCGCCACAAACGGATCTTTGCTCGCTGTCGAATCGCCCATGATCGCTCCTGTTCAACTGACGAAAGATGATACTAGCAAATGCAGAGTCGACTTTCCTGCGGCGAAGCGCACACGTTTCAACTTCGGCCCTTCGAAGTTTTGAATCTGGAGCACTAGTGACGACGAGACCCCATCCGTCTCCTAAACACAGCATTTTTCCACTTGGCAACTCCCCCGCTTTTGTCGTCTACTTGTGGCACCAGGCAACGTGCCCCCGTCCGGTTTCGTTCCTCTGCATCCAAACCGCAGGAGACAAAGAGAATGAAAGATCTATCTCTCGTTAAAGTATGCTTCCGTACCAGCGTTCTGTGGGTTGCGCTTATTCCCGCCTTCGCTAGCGCCCAGCAGGCCGCACCCCATTGGGCTTACAAAGGTAAAGAAGGGCCAAGTGACTGGGGCAAACTCGATCCCACCTTTGCCACCTGCTCGATTGGCCATACGCAATCACCTATCGACATTAAGGGAGCGAAACCAGCCGACCTGCCGGCTCTCAAGTTCGATTACAACGCCGTTCCGCTGAACATCATCGATAATGGTCATACTATTCAAGTGAACTACGCTCCGGGCAGCACTTTGACCGTCGGCGATAAGACCTATACCCTGAAACAATTCCACTTTCACCATCCCAGTGAAGAGCACATAAATGGACACGGCTACGATATGGTCGCCCACCTGGTTCACGCGGACGCCGACGGCCATTTGGCGGTGGTCGCCGTTTTGTTGAAAAAGGGCGAGTCGAACGCGTTTATCGATTCCGTGTGGAAGAACATCCCTACGGAGAAGGAGAAAGCGATAGACGTCTCGGGAGTAACCGTAAACATTAAAGATATACTTCCGGCCGACCATGGGTATTACACTTTTACCGGTTCACTTACCACGCCACCGTGTTCGGAAGGCGTGACTTGGTACGTGTTGAAGAACCCAGTGACCCTTTCTGAAGCACAAGTGGCGGCGTTCGCCAAGCTTTATCCCAAGGATGCGCGTCCCATCCGCCCGGTGAATGGCCGCGAGATTCTGGAGACCAAGTAGACTCCACACTTCGTAGCCGTCGGATCGTGCCTGCAAGCGTCAGGACCAGTATTCCTGTGGGTTTTGCGTCCTTCTAGGCTTGCAAAAGACTGTTTGCCAAGCTGCTTTTGGACGTAGTACTGTCCCCGAATGGCGAACAAGCCGCACAGACGCAAGAAGGGGGAACGTAAAGCCATGTCAGCCGATCATGAGGAAAAGAACGCCGCCAATGGCGAGCTGCGCGAAGGCGCGAACGTAGACAAAATCCGGGACATTCTCTTTGGCGCAAATATGCGCGAATACGAGAAGCGCTTCGCCCGGCTCGAAGAGCGATTGACGAAATCCTCCGATGCGCTCCGCGATGATCTCAAAAAGCGCTTCGACACCCTGGAATCGTATGTCCGCGAGGAAATCGAGTCGCTCGGTCAACGGCTAAAAAACGAGAAAGCGGAACGCACCGAATCGTTGAAAGAGTTGACGCGGGAGTCGCGCGACTCCTCTAAGGCCCTCGAAAAGAAGCTCTCGCAACTGGAGGACGCCTTGGAGAGTGCTCAGAGTGACCTGCGTTCGCGCATTCTTGACCAATCCAAAGCACTCGGCAACCAGATCCAGAAATCCAAGGAAGAACTGGAAGCGGCGCTCGAGACCGAAGCCGAGACACTACGAACCGAGAAGACAGATCGCGCCGCGCTGGCCGACCTGTTTACCGAGCTTGCGTTGCGCCTGAAAGACGAACTGGAGCTACCGGAGAAATAACCGAGCCAGTGTATGGGCTCCGCCCCTCAACGATCTCCGGATCCCTCGGATACCGGCCCTTCCATGGCTGATGCGCCAAAAAATCGACCTCCTAACGCCCCTCGAGACGAGTCTTCTCCCAACGGCTCTGGCTCATTCGAGGAGCTGCGCCACTTGATTCTTGCCCCAGAGCAAGAAGCCCTGGAGCGACTACACGAGCGCATTGAGAACCCCGAGTCGCGGACGGACGATGTTAGCGGAGTGGTCGCGGAAGCAATTCAGCGCCGTCGAGAGCAGGGAGGCAGCGACGCCCTGAGTGAGGCCCTTGCGCCCACCATTGAAACCGCGTTGCGCGAATCCGTTCGCAAGGACCCCGCTACCCTGGCGGATGCACTATTCCCGGTCATGGGCCCGGCAATCCGCCGCTCCATCCTCGAAACTCTTCGTTCCTTCCTGGAGTCCTTCAATCAAATTTTGGATCAAAGCCTCTCCTGGCAAGGCATGAAGTGGCGGCTGGAGGCGGCGCGCACCGGGCGTTCCTTCACCGAAGTTGCGCTATTGCACAGCTTGGTCTTTCGCGTGGAACAGGTTTTCTTGATTCACAAGAAGACCGGCTTGCCCATTGCTCACGCGGTTGCGCCTGCCGTTGCAATGCAAGATCCCAGTCTGGTTTCAGGAATGCTCTCCGCCATTCAGGATTTCGTGCGCGATTCATTCCACACCGGTCAGAGTCAGGGTGTGAACCGGATGAATGTGGGGGATCTCGATGTCTGGGTCGAGATTGGTCCTTACGCTATCTTGGCCGCAGTGATCCGGGGAGTAGCCCCGAGGTCAGTACAGGACCGCATGGCGGAGACTCTGGAAAAACTTCACGCCGAGTATGCTGCCCAGATGCAATCCTTCAACGGCGACGCCGCGCCGTTTGCGAACGCAAATAAAGAACTTTCACGCTGTTTGGAAGCCAAGTTCAAAGAGGACTCGCAACCGCGCGGATATGGCTATGCCATGGTCGCTGGCCTTCTTTTACTCACCGTCATCGGAGGGTGGTTGGGTTGGCGATGGTGGCAGTATCATCGGTGGAATCAATTGGTCGAAACCCTTGACAGCCAGCCAGGCTTGACCATTACCTCGCTCGCCCGCGAGCATGGGCGTTTTGTCATCCGGGGCCTTCGCGATCCTCTTGCTCCGGACCCACAGAAATACGTGCAGGACGCTCAGCTCGATCCTTCGCGAGCAGAATTCCACTGGGGCGCTTACTATGCCCTCGATGACCCACTGATCCAGCAGCGCGCGATTGCCGCGCTTGCGCCTCCTCCCGGTGTCACTCTCTCTGTGAAAGACGGTATCCTGCGTATTGACGGCCAACCTTCGGCCAAATGGCTGAGCGATTTAGGTTCGCGCGCCATATTGGTTCCGGGAGTCCGTGCAGTTGATTTGGGCCGCTTCTCGCCGGGGCAGATTGCTTTTGATGAGGCAAAAACCAAGATCCAAGCGACAGTAGTCAGGTTTCCGTTAGCAAGCTCCGCTCTGTCCTCCGCGGAACGCGCAAACCTCCGAAGTCTTGCTCCCTTGATTAAGGAAGTGCTCAACTCCTCGGCCACAACGCAGGGAACCGTCACCATTGAGATAGTCGGGCATAGCGATTCCACGGGTGCCGAATCGGCAAATCAGAATCTGAGTCAACGGCGTGCGGATCGGGTTGCTTGGGAACTCATACAGCTGGGCGCGGCCGAGACAAGTCTGCGCGCTAAGGGCGTTGCCACTGCCGAACCGCTCCGCCCCGAAAACAATGACGAGAATCGTCAATTCAATCGAAGCGCAACATTTCGCGTAGTTGTTCCTCCCTCCAACCAGCCATGATTCAAAAAAAGATTTGCATGTTGGGTTCTTTTGCGGTCGGTAAGACAAGTCTGGTGCGGCGCTTCGTCGAAAGCATCTTTTCTGAGACTTACCACACCACTGTCGGAGTGAAGATCGATAAGAAAATAGTGCGCATCGACGGCGCCGAGATCAATCTGGTGCTCTGGGATCTTTATGGCGATGATGACTTCCAGAAAATCCGTTGGTCTTACTTTCAGGGGTCTTCCGGCTATCTCCTGGTCGCGGATGGCACGCGCCGAGCGACTATCGATAAAGCGATAGAGCTGGAAGAGCGGGCTCGCAAAGAGATTGGGGCTGTCCCGTTCGTTTTTGTGGTGAACAAATGCGATCTCGTCGATGATTGGGAATTCGATCCGGAGATGGATGCGCGTCTGGCGGCCAAAAACTGGACCGTCCTGCGCTCGAGCGCTAAAACCGGCCAAGGCGTCGATGAAGCCTTCTCGCAACTTACTCGAAAGATCGTAGGCTGAACATGCTCGAGCCTCTGTCTCAGTTCTTGCGTGAACTTGGATTTGTGCTCCTGGAGTACCGGGGCCAGGGCGTATTTGCGATGCTCTCGCCTGCTCCTGCATGGCTCACGGAAGTTTGGGGAATATCACAAGGTAACGACGTTGAGGAAATTGCACTTTCTGGGAAATCCCCCTTTCTGGAGAATTTCCTGTTAGAAGCAGACACTTTTTGGAATTCAAACAACAAGGGACTCTGCGAATCCGAAACTTGGATTGAGAAATCCCGATCGGGCAGAGAAATCCCTCTCGAGGCAATCGCGCTCCAATCGCAGGGAAAACGCCTTCTCGCAATCCATAGCCCGGAGCCACAGTTCCAGGAACGCGTACAGCTTCTTCAGACTGCCCGCAATTCACTTCTGGATCACGAACGGCTCCAGCGCGAAATCCAAAAGAAGGAAATTCTTCTCCATTGTATTATTCATGACCTGTCGCAACCCCTAAGCGTCATGAGCGCCGCCTTTGATTGCATGACTGACGAACATGTCAGTGACCGCGGAAAGGGCCTTCTGGAACTGGGAAGGAAAGCCGGCGAACAGCAGTTGATGATGATTCGCGATATCCTCCAAGTCTTTTCGGAGGACCTGAAGGCTTCGCTTGAGGCAGAGAACAAGGCTGAATCAGGTGCCAACTTACTGTCGTGCGCCAAGTCCGTGCTGAACGCATTTAGCCCCGTGTATGCTGCCAAAAGCGTTCGCCTGCTGCTTGATGATCGCATCGACCAGGACGGCCAGTGGCCAGTCCGCGGAGAGGCAACCCGTATCGAGCGAATCTTCTCCAACCTCTTGGAAAACGCTCTTCGCTATACGCCACCCAGTTCAAAGGTTACGATCGGACTCGTGGCCGACGGGGAATTTGTTAGAGCCTACGTGGATGACGAAGGTCCTGGACTTCCGTCCGATCTGTCACAAAGCCAGATTTTCGCCCTATTCTCGAAGGGGAACAAGGGTGGTGGCAAGGCCGGGTTAGGCTTGTACTTTTGTCGGTTGACAGTGGAGCGGTGGGGCGGAACCATTGGCTGTGAGTCCCTTCCGCAGAAGGGCTCTCGCTTTTGGTTTCGGCTTCCCAGATTCAAGCCGCAGCCCGCGACGTCACTACGAACGTCGGAACCAGTAGCGGCAAAAAGCAGCCGTGGAGCGCTGGCCCCAAAGCGATATCCAATGCGCATCCTTCTAGCGGACGATCAAAGCGAAATTCGCATGTTGACCACGCACCAGCTCGAGCGGAGTGGCCATCATGTGGTTGCCGTGGCCAATGGCCAGGAAGCTATAGACGTCTTGCAGCACGAATCGTTCGACGTCGTGCTTTTGGACGAAGACATGCCGGTCATGAGTGGTCTGCAAGCCTTACAAGTCATTCGTGAGCACCAGAAACCATCTGGGCCCACTGTGGTCATTGCGCTCACGGGCTATAACAGCGAACCGGATCGCGAACGACTGTTGCGTGCCGGATTCGACTCCGTCATCGGCAAACCATTTCGACTGGACGCACTCGACGCCTTGGTCCGTGGTTCCTCGACAACTGATCTACCGCCCGTGGAGGCTGAAGAGGCAGCACCATCATTAAAAACGCCCGTCGCGAGTCTACTCGATCGGGTAGGAGGGGATGAAAAGCTGGCGCATAAAATGATTGCCACGTTTTTGCGCGACACGCCACAACGCCTGTCTGGTATCCAGAAAGCTCTCGGGCAAAAGAACGGGCAAAATCTGGCTTCGTTGGCTCATGCCCTGAAAGGTTCCGTGGGCATTTTCGGCGCGCACGTGGCGCGAGACTGTTGCCAGAAGTTGCAAGACCTCGGCCGTGCAAACAACTTCAGCGAAATCCCTGCGGTTTACGACCAACTGAAGGAAGAGATTGCACAGTTGGAAGCAAATTTGAGAGGATACGCGGGACGGAAACTTTCCCCTAGCCCGGGAGCGAGTCCCAAGAATAAGCGCCGCAGTTCGAAGCTCTAGCGGCAATCGCCATAGGAGTTCCGCCAGAATCGCCGGAGCTTAGCTCTTCTCCGTCGGAGCGCATACATGTCGAGTATCCTGGTCACCGATGACGATGCCACAACGCGGCAAATGCTTCGTGGGATTTTGAAAAACGCCGGCTATTCTGTGACCACTGCCTCGGACGGCATGGCAGCTCTGCGCGCGATCCAAAAGACGAAATTCGATCTCGTACTTTTGGACATCTGGATGCCCAAGATGACCGGACTCGGCTTCCTGGGACATCTCCACGAGGAAAAATTCATTCCTAAAATTGTGGTCATGACGTCCGACCAGACCTCCGATACCCTCCTCGCGGCTCTACGAGGTCGTGTTTACCAATTCCTGAAAAAGCCGCTGGACGCTACCACCCTCTTGACCAGCGTGGAAAACGCATTGTCCACCAGCCCTGAAGTACCGGCCATTGAGGTGCTCTCCGCCAATTCCCAATGGGTCGAACTCATGGTTCCCTGTGAGCGCTCAGTGGTGAGCCGCGTGCAAAGTTTCCTTATGCACATGGATATGGACCTGCCACCGGATGTAATCGAAAAAGTGGGTTATGCATTCCGCGAGCTTCTGAACAACGCCATCGAATGGGGTGGCCACCTGGATCCCAATCTGAAGGTGCGCGTTTCTTACATCAAGACCAAACGCATGTTGATGTATCGCCTGGATGACCCCGGCCCGGGTTTCAAGCTGGAAGACCTGAAGCATGCAGCGATCAACAATCCTCAAGACAATCCCATGGCCCACATGCAAGAAAGGGAATCCAAAGGTCTACGTCCCGGCGGGCTGGGATTAATGCTGACGCAACAGTTGGTGGATGAATTGGTTTATAACGAGACCCGCAACGAGGTGGTTTTGATCAAGTACCTTTGAGTCTTTGTTACCGCGCAATTAGTGCCTCAATTCCACCCAATTCAAGGAAACAATGGATGGCGGTGCTTGGCTCCGCAGGGCAGACTAGTAGTGGCCCAGGAACTGGCCTTCGGGTCAGCTGTCATAGGCGAACCGTAGCGGTATGCTAATCCCGTTAGGCGAGGCGGCCAGCCCGACCATAAGTTCCTAAACATCCGAGTTTCACTGGGGGAAGTTCGTGGGCAGACGCGACCTGGCGCTTCGATCGTGCCAATGTTTTGTGGCCATTTTCGTAATTGCATGGTTGGCGGGTTGTGGCTCGACCCACTCATCTGGCTCCGGGACCAATTCCCAATCCACAATTCCCACAATCACATCTCAGCCCACTGCCCAGACAGTGACTGTCGGCCAAACCGCGATCTTCAGTGTTATGGCTTCGGGCACTGCGCCTCTCTCTTATCAATGGCAGAAGAATGCATCAAATATCAGTGGGGCGAACGGCCCCAGTTATGTAACTCCCGCAACCACACTCGCCGATAATGCCGCAATCTTTGATGTGGTAGTTTCCAATGCTGCCGGAAGCGTCACCAGTCAACCGGCCACGCTGACAGTGAATCCGGCTAGCACTGCTCCAACGATCACCACTCAGCCAGCAAATCAGACCGTCACCGCCGGGCAGACGGCCACTTTCTCCGTTGTCGCGGCTGGCTCCGCCCCCCTCACCTACCAGTGGCAGAAGAATGGCATTGTGATCGCTGCAGCGACGTCGAGTTCCTACACCACACCTGTAACGACCTCCGCGGACAACGGCGAGCAGTTTCGCGTAACAATCGCAAACGCAGCCGGCAGCGTGACCAGCAGCGCCGCCACTTTAACCGTGAATCCCTCGACGACCGCTTCAACAATCGACGTCATTACTTACCACTACGACAATCTGCGCACTGGCCAAAACGTGAATGAAATGACGTTGACGCCTGCAAATGTCAAGGTAAACACATTTGGAAAATTGGGAGAATTTGCGGTCGACGGGCGAGTGGACGCCCAACCACTGTTGATTGCCAACCTGACGATCCCCGGCAAAGGAACCAAGAACGTCCTGTACGTCGTGACGGAGCACGATTCTATTTATGCGTTTGACGCAGATAGTATTACGGCGACAGGCGGGATCGCGTTATGGCAAGCAAGCGCCTTGCTCACCGGTGAATCGCCTAGTGATGATCGCGGCTGTAGCCAAGTCTCCCCAGAAATCGGCATTACGTCCACCCCCGTCATCGATCGCGGAAGAAACGCCATTTATATCGTCGCAATGTCAAAAGACTCAAACGGAAATTATTACCAGCGAATGCATGCACTCGATCTCACCACAGGCAAGGAATTATTCGGGGGACCGACGACAATCCAAGCCACCTATCCCGGTACTGGCGACAACAGTTCGAACGGCTCGGTCGTCTTCGATCCCAAGCAATATAAAGAGCGCCCTGGACTGCTCGAGGTCGCCGGAACAATCTACACTTCGTGGTCCTCTCACTGCGATCACCGGCCCTACACCGCTTGGGTCATAGCTTATAGCGCTGACACACTCGCACAGACCAACGTTTTGAATCTCGTCCCCAACGGTAGTGAAGGCGCGATTTGGATGTCGGGTGCGGCTCCGGGCGCGGACGCCTCCGGCAATATCTACTTCATTATGGGCAACGGAGATTTTGACACCACTCTGAATTCGAGTGGGTTTCCGGCGAATGGCGATTGTGGAAATTGCTTTGCGAAGATCTCGTCGGCCGCGCCGCTTACCTTGCTCGACTATTTTACTCCTCTGAACACCGTCTCCGAATCCGACTCCGACACCGACTTTGGCTCAGGTGGCGAACTTCTGCTACCCGACGTCGTCGATGGTAGCGGCAATACGCGGCATCTCGCAGTCGGCTCTGGTAAAGACGCCAATATCTATGTCGTCGATCGCGACAATCTGGGCAAGTTCAACGGCAGCGCCGACAACATCTATCAACTGATCACCGGTCAACTCTCTGGCGGAGTCTTTTCCAAACCGAGCTATTTCAATGGCACGGTTTATTACGGCGCCGTCGGCGACTCCATAAAAGCATTTCCTATCGTGAACGGTCTCCTCGCAACAAGTCCCTCATCACACTCTGCAAACACTTTCGGCTATCCGGGTGCGACACCCACAATCTCTGCAAGCGGCGCGACAAATGGCATCGTTTGGGTCGTGGAGAATACCAGTCCCGCGGTTCTGCATGCATACGATGCGACAAATCTGGCCAACGAACTCTACAATTCCAACCAGGCTTCCAGCGGTGCCGATCATTTCAGCAACAACAAGTTCATCACCCCAATGGTAGTGAATGGCAGAGTTTACGTCGGCACATCCAACAGCGTTGCCGTATTTGGCTTGCATTGATCTGTTGTTTTCTGCCACATAAATTGATCGCTCCTGCCCATTCGCTTGTGTGGCGACTGAACTGCCATGTATGGGTGTAGAGTGTTTTGTATTGAGAGAACTCCATGGGAACTCGGAAGAACTGGGGCAATCGCCCTTGGGAAGTCAGTTTTATTCCTGCTCGGAAGGAATTACCCCCAACTTTGGATTTCGCCGTTATTGGCGGCGGATTCACCGGACTGGCAGCGGCAGCCTGGCTGATGACGTTGGCACCGGAGAAGAGTGTCGCGCTGTTTGAAGCTGAAGCCATCGGTGCTGGAGCAAGCGGGCACACGGGCGGCGTTGCACTAGCGGAATCCGCGGTGGGAGATCTGCCAGGCCTGGGCGATGTTTTGGCCGGGTATCAAGCGATCCTGCGGAAACTAGAAGTGGATGCGGATCTAGCGCTTCCAGGCGCCTATGAACTAGGTCGCAGCGGCGCTATAAAGAACTCACCTGTTTGCTGGAAGGACTCGGGCGACCTCTGCGTCGTCAAGGAAGTGCCCGGTGGAAGTATCGATCCGGGAAAGGTAGTCAGCGGACTAGCCAGTGCCGCTGAACGCTCTGGAGCCTTGCTGTTCGAATATTCTGCGGTAAGTGAAGTTAAGTTCTCGGGCGGCATCACATTGCTTTCGGCTGCGGGAACCACACAGCCAACAAGTGTTTTGTTTGCGACAAACGCCTTTGCTCTCGATCTCAATGGGCTGGAAGGTCGCGCCCAACCTGCATTCACGACGGCCCTCATGACGGAATCACTCAGCGAAGATCTGATCGCCAGAATCGGCCTTGGCGAACGCAAGCCTTTCTACACGGTGGATCTGCCGTACCTCTGGGGCAGATTGTTAGGAGACGCTATCATCTTCGGTAGCGGTTTGGTTTTCCTTGAAAACTCAGAAGGACTCTACTTGCTGGACATTGACGAGGGTGAAGCGCTCGAATTGTTTGACAAGCTACAAAAACGAGTTGCCAGACTCCATCCTGCGCTCCAAGACGTCAATTTCACTCATCGTTGGGGCGGGCCCATTTGCATAGCGGAAGATTGGCAGCCCGTCTTCGAATACCACCCAAGAAGCAAAAGTGCCATTGTCCTCGGCGCCTTCTCAGGCCACGGTGTGGCGCAATCCGTTTATCTGGGTGCGTGGGCAGCCGAAGCACTGCTCGGCAAAAGGGCTTTACCGGAATGGAAATCAGCACGGCATGCAAAACCAGGCTAGCGCGCAAGCGTTACCACGGACTTCAGCAGGGTGGATAGACCGTTCCAGATAATTTGTACCCCGATGCAAACCAGCAAGAACGATGACAGCCGCATGATCACGCTCATCCCCGTTTCGCCGAGCACCCGCGCGAGCCGGTCAGCAAACGCGTAACAAAGATATACCGTTCCCGCAATGAGCACTGCTCCGATAACAGCCCCCAACATGGGAAAAACAATTTGGTGGTCGATGTGTGGTTCATTCGCACCGAGTGTTATCGCCACGGAAATCGATCCGGGTCCAACGGTAAGCGGCAGCGTCAGCGGGTAAAATGCCTTGGTCAAGAGATCCTGCGCGCCCACGCTGCGATGCACATCCGCCTTTGTGCTGTCTTCGTCTTTTTGTTTCAGCATGGCCCAACCCGTGGAAGCGAGCACCAGTCCTCCGCCGACTTGAACCACCGGCAACGAGATCCCAAAGAAGGCCAGTATGTGCGTTCCAATAAAATATGAAACCACGATCAACGCAATGCTGTTTAACGCAATGCGCCGTGAAAGAAGCTTCCGTTCTTCCGTGGAATAGTAGTGCGTCAGCGACAGAAAAAGTGGCGCGCTTCCCAACGGATTCACAATGGGGAACAGCGCGGTCAGGATCAGGAACGTCGATTTGAGCAGTTGCGCCATAATTGTGCCGGTCAAGTATAACCGGGCATTCCGCCAGAACAATGAATTCTTAACGCCTCGTCACCAACTTTGCCGTCGCAATCGCCTGTCCCACGTGCCGTTGCGTGTGGTCAGCGATGTGTACCAATAGACCGCCGATCGTGGTCGGCAATTGTTTCTTGCCCACGGCTCGCCGCGCTTCAAAATCAGAAGAGGCCAGCGTACGTATGCGAAGCGCACTGCGGTTCAGCGCATTTACCAGCTCTAAGAAAAGCGCTTCGTGTTTAGCTCCGGGGCAAGTTCGGAACTCAGAAGGGAGAGTTGTACTTCGTCAAGGGCGCCTCCTTCGGCGTAGGTCAGCAGCCGGTCCAGGCTCCGCGCAATATGTCGTAGATGGAAGGCGACTGGCGCCAACCCTGCCTGTTGATCATTGAGTTGCTCGTCAGTCAGAGGAAAGCACCACTTCCAAAGGTCTTCTTTCGCAAGTTCCAGCGCGTGTAACACGGCGCGTGGCACCGCTGGTACGTCGCTGAGCGTTCCTCGAAGCCAAGGCTCCGGCGAAGTTGGATTCGGCGGGTTCATATTTTCCCTCTCTGTGTTCTAGCCGGGTTGAGATCTCTTATTTGACAGGCCATAGGGCAGCACTTAGGATGGGAAAACTCGCTCACAGAATCAACAAGAAGTTCGGAGTTAAATTTTGCCGCACCAGAGAAAAATTTCGCGTTCAGCGCACGCTTTGGGGCTGGCGCTGCTCTTGCTCGCTTCTTTAGCCTTAGCTGCGCAGACGGCGACGCAATTAAGCCCAGCGGACCCCCATCGCTATTTGGATGACATCAAGACTCTCACGCAGCCGAAGATGGAAGGGCGTGGCGACGGTTTGAAGGGATTGACGCGCGCCGAGCACGTCTTGGTGGATCGCTACAAGAGTCTTGGTTTGGAGCCCGCCGGCAGCAAGGGTTACCTCCAGCCATTCACGGTCACTACCGGTGCAAAACTGAGAGGCAAGAATCACTTTCTTGTTCTGAATGGCGAAACGAAATCCGCCCTGAAACTCAATCAGGATTACGTTCCGTTTAGCTTTTCGAACTCCGGCACCGTCGCGGCTCCGCTTGTTTTTGCTGGCTATGGCGCAACCGCCGAGGAATTTGCTTACGACGACTATGCCGGCCTGGATGCCACAGACAAGATTGTCGTGGTGCTGCGCTATGAGCCGAGCGGTTTCGCCGCCAAGAGCGGCAATCAGGGTCTGACCACGCACTCCCAGCTGATCACCAAGGCAATCAACGCCCGCAATCATGGCGCGAAGGGCATGATTCTTGTGAATGGAAAACTCGGGGACGGCGAAGAAGATTTGCTCACCCGTTTTGGCAGCGTCGGCGGCCCGGAAAACGTTGGCCTTCTGTTTGCCCAGGTCAAAAATACTATCGCCGACAACTGGTTTCGCACGGCAGGGAAGTCTTTGCAAGGAATCCAGGAGCAGATCAACTCGACCTCAAAGCCAGCCTCCTTCGCATTTCCCGACACTCTGCGCGCGACGGTAACGATAGACGTCGAAACTACCCACGCCACCGTGAACAACGTCCTAGCCTATCTTCCGGGTAAAACCGACGAATACGTCATTGTCGGGGCTCATTACGACCACCTTGGCCGCGGCACCTTCGATTCTTTGGCTCCCTCGCAGATTGGCCAGATTCATCCCGGTGCCGACGATAACGCTTCGGGAACGGCCGGTGTTCTGGAACTCGCCCGAATCCTGGCGCCGCTCAAAGGGCAATTTCAACGAGGAATCCTGTTCATGTCGTTTGCCGGAGAAGAGTTGGGACTGCTGGGATCTGCCGCTTGGGTCAAGGATCCAACAAAGCCTCTGGACAAAGCCGTCGCCATGCTGAACATGGATATGATCGGCCGCATCAAAGACAACAAGATTTATATTGGCGGCGTCGGCACGGGCTCCACACTTCAAAAAGTGCTCGATCAGGCTCATGGAGAGTCTCCGCTGAAGTTTGAGATCTCCCAAAGTGGCTACACCTCCAGTGATCACACCTCCTTCGTTACCAAACGCATCCCCGTGCTGTTCTTTTTTTCCGGCCTGCATTCCGACTATCACAAACCCTCCGACACTTGGGACAAAATCAATCCCGATGCGGCTGCGGATTTATTGAACGTGGTGGCCCGCGCAACCGTGGAACTGGCGTCTGATTCCCAAAGACCTGCTTTCGTCACCGTCGTCGAGAACAATCCTCATTCCGGCGTTTCTGGCGGTGGCGGCGGGTACGGTCCATACTTCGGTTCAATCCCTGATTTTGGCCAAACCGAAAATGGCGTAAAGTTTTCAGATGTGAAACCCGGCTCACCCGCCGCAAAAGCTGGCCTGAAAGCGGGGGACGTCCTGATTCAATTTGGTGACAAAGCCATCAAGAATCTCTACGATTTCACTGACGCTCTTCGTCGCAGCAAAGTCGGCGATGTGGTGCCTGTTACCGTCTTGCGCGATGGAAAGGAATTGAAGGTCGACGTGAAGTTGGAGCAGCGAAAGTAGTAAACGGCTGTGTGTTTTTGAAATGCTGCTAACGCCTCAGGGGATGCTGTGAAAAAAGGCAGTTGGGCTGGATTATCTATTGCTGGAGTTGTTGCGGTGCTGTGCCTCTATGGCCCGCGCTATATGTTTCTTCATGCATCCCCGGGACATTCGGCCTCTCCACTCTTGCCGGAAGAACAAAAGCATTTAAGAAATGCCCGCCAGCTCACCTTTGGCGGCCAAAACGCCGAGGCGTATTTCTCAATTGATGACAAGCAACTCATCTTCCAGCACCAGGGCAACGACGTGCCCTGTGATCAGATCTACACCATGACTGTGGATTCGCCGGATGGGAAACCGCCCGTCCCCAAACTCGTGAGCACCAGAAAGGGTCGTACCACGTGCAGCTATTTCTTTCCCTCCGGCGATCGCATTTTATTCTCCTCCACTCATGCAACCAGCGCGGAGTGTCCTCCGAAGCCAGATTATTCCCATGGCTATGTCTGGCCCATTTACAATTCCTACCAGATTTATACCGCCAAGCCAGATGGCTCCGATGTCACGCAGCTGAGCCATGCGCCTGGTTACAACGCGGAAGCTACCATCACCCGCGATGGCAAGCACATTGTCTTCACCTCCACGCGCAATGGTGACCTGGACATCTACACCATGGATGCAGATGGCAGCAACGTGAAGCAACTGACCAACGAACTCGGTTACGACGGCGGTCCGTTCTGGTCCTACGACGGTACGAAGATCGTGTACCGCGCCGAGCATCCCAAAACCCCCGAGCAGATCAAGGATTATAAGGACTTGTTTGCTGCGGGCTTGATTCGCCCGGGAAACCTGGAACTCTGGGTGATGAATGCCGACGGCTCGAACAAGCACCAGGTAACACATAATGGTGCGGCCAACTTCGGGCCTTATTGGCTTCCCGATGGCAAGCGCATCATCTTCGCTTCTAATCAGGCCGATCCCAAAAACGGCAGGGATTTTGATCTTTATGTTATCAATGAGGACGGAACCGGCCAGGAACGCATCACCTTTCATCCCGATTTCGACGGTTTCCCCATGTTTACTTCCGACGGGAAGCGTCTAGTGTGGGCCTCGAATCGCCTTGGCCAGGTCCCCCACGAAACCAATATCTTCATTGCCGATTGGGTGGAATAGACTGGGGAGGGAACAACGCGCGTGACCAAAAAGCGTGCAACACCTTCATCGAAAAACACCGCCGGGCTACGCCCTGAAGAATCCGTTCGCGTCCTTATTACGGATGCTCGTGTGAAGGCGCGGCTGAAACAGTTGGCCAGGGAAATTCGCCGAGACTTTCCCACTGAACCGCTTCACCTGATCAGTGTTCTCAAAGGCTCGGTATTCTTCCTTACGGACTTGGCGCGTGAGCTCGGTGGCGAAGTTTCGTTCGATTTTCTTTCCGTCTCTAGCTACGGGCATGGCACGGATTCCACCGGCGAAGTGAAATTGATCAAAGATTTGGACGTCAGCATTGAGGGCAAGACCGTAATTGTGGTCGAGGATATCCTCGATACCGGTCTCACTCTCAAGTACCTGCTGCGCTTCTTTGAGGAAAAGAAGCCGAAACATCTTCGCGTCGTCGTTCTGCTGGATAAGGTCGAACGGCGGATCGCCGACGTGCGCGCAGACTACACCGGCTTTGTGATTCCCAACGAATTTGTTGTCGGCTACGGCCTGGACTTTGACGAACGTTATCGGAATCTGCCCGATGTCTGCGTCCTGCAGTTCGCTTCGCGAGGCAAGGCCAAGTCCGCATAAAAATTGCTTTAAACCCCGGAGTCTGAGCCACGAGCACTCCGCCTGCTATAATTAAGAGATTCATGGAAGCCACTGATCCCAAGACACAAAGTGAACTGACCACAAACAGCCCGGAGGTTGTTGCCACTCTTGCGGAAATTGGGGAAGAGGTCAACGCATCTCTCGATCTGGATGAAGTTCTGGCACATGCCGCTGTCCTGATCAAGAAACACATCGATTACGAGTTGTTTGGTGTCCTGATGGTCGATAAGGACGGCGCGTATCTCACTCACCGATTCGCGATTGGCTACCCTCCGGGTCTCGCGGAAAATCTCAAGGTGCCGATTGGGCAGGGAATTACTGGCACCGCCGCCAGGACTGGGCACCCTGTACGCGTCAGTGATGTTTCTCAAGATCCGCGCTATATCAACGCGATTGACGCCGTACGCTCCGAACTAGCGGTCCCCTTGATGTTCCGCGGAAAATGCGTGGGCGTGCTCGACATCCAGAGTCGCCACCTGGACTACTTCACTAAGGATCAGCAAAACATTCTCGCCGTTTTAGCGAATCGTCTGGCGGTCTCCATTGAAAATGCCCGCTTGTTTCAGCAGGTACGCACACAGGCCGAAACTCTCTTGGTCCTCAATGATGTCAGCCGCGAAATCAGCTCCATCCTGGATGTCGAAGAGCTCCTTCGCCGCGCGGCGGAATTGGTCAAGCGCGTTATCGACTACCAGATACTTAGCATCATGCTCTATGACGATGAGCAAAAGGTGTTTCGCCATCGTTTGGATGTGAAGCACGGCCAGAGGGTCCAAGGAAAGCTCCGTGCCGCCGCCACCGAAGGGCTCGTAGGTGCTGCTGCTACCCTGCGCGAGCCAGTCCTCGTGCCGGACGTCACCGCTGACCCGCGCTATCTCATGGTCAATCCAGAAACTCGCTCCGAGCTTGCCATTCCCATGATGCACCAAGGCAAAGTCATCGGTGTGCTGGACCTCGAAAGTCCTCAGTTGAATTACTTTACCGAAGATCATGTGCAGACCCTTTCCATCCTTGCTGCCAACCTCGCCGTTTCCGTGGAAAATGCCCGTCTTTACGAACAAGTAGCTAAAGGCGAAGCGCGCATGGAGCGCGACCTGCAAGCCGCCAAGCGCATTCAAGGTGCATTGCTCCGGCCAGTCCCTACCGATGATTACGGCCTGGACGTTGCGGCTCGTTATATTTCCGCGCGCGAAGTGTGTGGCGATCTCTACGAATTCCTCCGTTATGGCCCGCAGCAATTGGGCATCGCCCTGGGTGATGTTAGTGGCAAAGGAACGGCCGCCGCACTCTATGGGGCCGTAGCGATCGGTATCATGCGCAGCCTAGCTCCGCAAAAACTGCAACCTGCCGAAATGTTGCGCCAGATGAATCAATTGGTCGGTGAACGGCGCATCGAAGGACGGTTCATGACCGCCTGCTTCGCGACCTGGCAAAAGGGCCGCCAAAAGCTGCGCGTTGCCAACGCCGGTCAATCTCAACCCCTCCTCTATAAAGGAGGACGGTGCGACAAAATCGAGCTCACCGGCTTTCCCCTTGGCATTTTTGAAGAAGTTAGCTATGACGAATGGAGCGTGACCCTCGAGGCCGGCGATATTCTTGTATTCCACTCCGACGGCATCGCAGAAACGGCAAATGCCGAAGGTCAATTCTTTGGCACGACACGCCTTATGCGCCTGATCGAGCAACATCACGAGCTGACCGCCACGGAAATCTCCGACACGGTCTTGCGGGAAGTGGACTGGTTTACACAGAGCGCGGCTCTTTCCGACGATCGAACCCTCGTGGTCCTCAAAGTAAAATGAGCGCAACCGGTGGAGCTCGAAGGAACTTGCCCTACGTCGATCCAGCGAAATTCACGCCCCAGTTTGCCTGGAAGAAATTGAGCAACGTCGCGGGGCGCGAAATATTCTGCGAAGGTGTAGCGCTCGAAGAAATTGCCTCGCGCTTCGGCACGCCTGCCTATGTCTACAGCCAGCGTGCCATCGAAGACGCATTCGACGAGCTAAAAAGTGGCCTGCGGCGGTTGCCCCATCTGTTGTGCTTCGCCGTTAAGGCCAACGGCAATCTCTCCATCCTCAACCTGCTCGCCAAGCGCGGCAGCGGCTTCGACATTGTTTCCGGTGGAGAACTAGAGCACCTCGCTCATATCGCAGTTCCCGGCAATCACATTGTGTTCAGCGGTGTTGGCAAGACGCGCGAAGAGATTCGCGCTGCACTCAAGTACAAAGCAGATCGAAGCAGTGCCCCTGGCATTCTACAATTCAACGTGGAATCCGCAGAGGAATTAGATGTCCTACTCGCAGAATCATCTCGCTGCACTGCAAATCGCTCCAATGTTCCGGGCGTTTCTCTTCGCGTCAATCCCGACGTAAAAGCAGGTGGGCACCCGTTTATTTCTACGGGTCTTGCTTACCATAAATTCGGTATCGGATGGTCTGACGCTCGAAAACTGTATCTGCAACATCGGAATTCGAAGCACATCCGGTGGCAGGGAATCAGCGCGCACATCGGATCCCAGATCGTGGATTTGGCGCCATTCCGCGAAGCTCTGAATCGCCTGGGATCCTATTTGCTGGATCTGCGTCGCCAAGGCATACAGCTAAAGTATCTCGATTTTGGTGGTGGCTTGGGCGTGCGTTACACGGACGAAACTCCGGTCCCTCGCTCTACCTACACCCGGATGATTGCGCAAGCGGTTCGTCCCCTCGGTGTTGCGCTGCTATTGGAGCCCGGCCGCTCAGTCATTGCCCCTTCCGCCGTGCTTCTTTCCAAAGTGATTTACACCAAGAAAAACTCTACAAAATCCTTCGTGATTATCGACGCGGCCATGAACGATCTTGCCCGGCCTGTTCTTTATGACGCGCCTCATCCGATTACGCGGGTTCGCCAAGGAAACACAAGAGAGCAAAGCTCATCTCACCGCGCGGATATTGTGGGACCCGTCTGCGAGACGGGAGACTGCTTCCTGCAAGGTTGGCCACTGGGCAATGTGGAACCGGGCGATACCCTCGCGATCTGGGCAGCAGGTGCTTACGGAATGGTGCAAGCCTCAAACTACAATGGCCGTTGCCGCCCTGCGGAAATCCTGGTTACCGGGAAACGTGCGCGCCTCATCCGCCGCCGCGAAACCCAAGCCGACCTGCTGCGCACCGATCTTCTGCGCTGAACTAGGCTTCGCCCCACTTCAACTTATTTCGCAAAATTTCAAAATAGGTTTTATTCTGTGGATGAATCAGTTTCAATCGCTCCACTGCACGCGTAATCCGAACGCGATCAGCTGCCTGCAGCGGTACGCCAGTCTGCCCATCCAGTGTAAGGAAAACCGAATCCGAATTCTCGGCCATGCGTAGTTCTACCGTTGACACGTCCGGTACCACGATGGGCCTGTCACTTAAGGTATGCGGGCAAATAGGTGTAATCAGGATCGACTCCACGGCCGGATGCACGATCGGCCCGCCTGCTGACATGGAATAAGCCGTTGAGCCTGTTGGGGTGGCCACGATCAAACCGTCCGCTCGATACCGGCAAACAAATCCGCCATCGATATACAGTTCCAGCTCGATCATGCGCGCCAAGGTACCTTTGTGCACGACGGCTTCATTCAGAACACGCTGCTGCGTCAAAGTATTGCCGTTGTGCGTGCGCTCCGCCAGCAACATCACCCGTTCACTGATTGGCGCACACCCGGCCAGCGCTTCCTCCAGCGCCGGATACAACTCTTCGAGCGTGAAGCTCGTCAGAAACCCCAGCCCACCCAGATTAATGGGCAATATGGGAATCCCGTGAGGGGCGGCCTCGCGTGCCGCCGCCAGCAGTGTTCCATCGCCACCCAGCACTAGAAGCAGATCCGCTTCCTGAGCAATTTGATGTCGCGTCTTTCCGATTTCAATCTGGTTCACGGGCCCGGCAGTTTCGGAGTCGATTAGCGTCGTAACGCCCCGCTCCTTCAGCCAATTCAATAGGTTCGGCACGATTTCGACAAGGATGGATCGCCGCGGCCGCGAAATGATGCCAATCGTTTTATAGTGGGGTACAGGCGGCATGGATTATTGCGATTCTACCCTAGCCGCTTTTCTGGCGTGAAGAAAATACTCTTGATTGCCTTCCGCGCCCGCCAAGCGGCTTGGGGCCACTCCGATAATTGTCAAACCCAGTGATTCCGCGGCCGCGCGCACGCTGGCAATGGCCACTTCATGCAGTTTCGGGTCGCGCACAATCCCACCCTTACCGACATCCTCGCGCTCCAGCTCAAACTGCGGCTTGATCAGAATCAAGAAATCGGCCCCTGCTATGGCGCAAGCGCATGCTCCCGGCAGGATTTTCCGCACAGAAATGAACGACACATCCGCCACTACCAGGCTCGCTTCTTCGGTCACATCGCCACGCTTTAACTCACGGGCGTTCTTCTTGATGCGAATCACTCGTTCATCTTGGTGAAGTTTCCAGGCCAGTTGATCCGTGTTTACGTCCACGGCATAAACTCGCATTGCCCCATTCTGCAGCAGGCAGTCCGTGAATCCCCCCGTGGATGATCCGACATCGAGGCAAATCCGATCCTCCACGCTAACGTGGAAATCCTCCAATGCCCCCTCCAGTTTGAATCCACCGCGGCTAACATATTTTTGGAGCCGGCTGTGCACTTCGATTCGGGCCGACTCGCCCACATTCACTCCCGCTTTCTGCGCCTTCGTTCCCTCGACGTCGATCTCACCCGCAAGGATCATTGCTTGTGCTTTCTGACGCGATTCCGCCAGGCCGCGCTCGACCAACAATACGTCGAGTCTCTTCTTCATGGGTTTGCCGCTCATGGAGTTGTGATTCTAGGCGCGGCGAAGGACCAGAAACTCCGCAATCGTGCGCAGCCGTTCCGCGCGTTCGCCATAAACCTGCAATTCCGCAATCGCTTTTGTAGATAATTGCTCCGCAATTTTGTGGGATTGCTGCAAGCCGAACACCGCTGGATAGGTGGCCTTCTGTTGCGCAATATCTTTGCCCGCGGTCTTGCCCAGTGCGGCCGAGGATTCCTCCACGTCTAGGATGTCGTCGGTAACCTGGAAGGCCCACCCGATGGTCTCTCCAAAACGTCGCAGTCGCGCTACATCTTCCGCGGGAGCACCGGCGCACTGAGCACCAGATGTCACCGAAGCGCGAATGAGCGCGGCTGTCTTCGACCGGTGAATATACTCCAGCGTTTCCGGTCCAACCTTCTTGCCTTCACTCTCCAAGTCCGCCACTTGCCCGCCAACCATTCCATTTACGGTTCCCGCCGCCGTCGCGATTTCCGTTACCATCGCGACCCGGCGCTCCGCGGCCACCGGCGCCGCGGCGATAGTTTCGAACGCTAGCGTCAGAAGCCCGTCGCCAGCGAGTATTGCAGTCGCTTCGCCAAACTTCTTGTGGGAAGTGGGTTTTCCCCGCCGCAGGTCGTCGTTATCCAGAGCCGGTAAATCATCATGGATCAACGAATATGTGTGGATGAACTCAATCGCGCAGCCCGGATACAGCGCAGGCCCGCTGTCGGACTCAAAAATACGCGCCGTTTCCAAACAAAGGATCGGACGAATCCGTTTTCCTCCAGCGAACACGGAATACCTCATGGCTTGATGAATCGACGGTGGCTGAATGGACTCAGTGGGAAGCAATCGTTCTAGATGAGCGTCAACCGCTATTCGGTCTTCTTCAAAAAATGGGGGAAGTTTCATTATCGGATCGAATCGTTCACGGGTTATTCTCGCCCTCGGGTTCGAAAGCTTCCGCAGACAGCTTTCCGTCAGCTTTCTTCAATAAAATCTCTACGCGGCCTTCCGCTTCCTCGAGTTGCTTCTGGCACTCCCGGGAAAGCCCCACACCTTCCTCAAACAACTTCATGGCTTCATCGAGCGACAATTGCGGGCTCTCCAATCGACGCACCACCTCTTCCAGTCGAGCCAGAGAGCGCTCAAAATCAGGCTTCTTCGGTGGTTCGGGCTTCTTCGGTATGGGTTGGTTCACGCCATTCCTCTTCCGAACTGCTGGTCTTAGCTCTTCTCAACCATCAGAAAAGAGCGCATAAATTGCGCATCCCGATTCAATTCATTTCTGGCAATGCGCGCAAAAAAATGTGGAACGCCCCGCTTGCTCGATGCACTTGATCGGCCTACCGCAGCGCCTGCAGGATAAACCTCGCGTTGGTATGTGCGCAGAATTTTCTCGAGCCCCTGAAACCACCACTCCGGATCACTAAACATTGCCGCCGGGTCCAAACAGCATTCTAAAGCACGCCGGAGAACCGACACAATTGCTTTGTGGAGTTCAGCCCCTTCTTTTCCGTTCAGCGAATTTGCCAATCGGCGGGGATCCAACCTCGCATGCCACAGGGCTTCGCCGGAGTAGATGTTCCCGATTCCAGCAACACGCCCTTGATGCAACAAAAATTCCTTGACGGAACGCTTCGACAGATTCAGCTGTGCGCATAAGATTTCGTTGTCGCACCAGTGGGCGAAGCGTTCGTGCGATAGTTTCCACTTTTAGGGAGTTCCGGCATGAGGGCAGCCTTAGGAGCCGGGTTTCAAGGTCAGCGTATGCCTTCTCGCTTTGGCTTCTGCGGCGTCAGAGAAAGGTTCATAGATAGCTTTACCATCAAACCAGTAGGGAAACTGGTCGCGATAGTGTTCGCTGCCGGTCTGGCCCGATTCACCCCCGGTGATCAACATGATGGATTCATCCCAATCCGCAAGGTTTGCCACGAAACGCTCGGAAGGGCCATGATGCCGGCTCGCAGCACGCGGACTCCATTCCGTTCCGGATTGTGGTTGGTCGGTAATGCTGAGCAGCCTCTTCAAAATGCCGTCTCGGCCAATGGGATTGAACATATCCAGGTAGTTGAACCGTTTCCACGCCCAATCATCCGGATCTGCGTCTTTCGTTTTCTGTTCCAAGCGCTTCACTGCCTGGTCCGCTGCCGCGCTCAACAATTCGTCATAATTCTTGTAGTCTGCAGGCAGCCACCGCGCCGGACGCTCCGTCAATACCCGCTGTAAGAAAGCCACCCTTCGCCAGTGGTAGTCCTCGGTATCTTTCCCAAGTTGCGGCTCCAAAATAAGATCCAGCGCACGGAACAGAGCGGCATCCAGAAACGATACTACCGGTGAATTGGCATCTGCCATCCCATTCCAGTCTTTTGCCTGTTGAATCAGTTTCCGCGCTCGCTCGTCTTTCGGCGGTGTTAGTTTCGCAGCGGCCACCAGTTGCTCGCCCAGAAACAGGTGAGGATAGCTGTAGGTATCCACCTGAATTTTCAACATGTCTTCCGGACGTAAATCCCGTTTATCGTGCAGCAAGTCGTAGATCCTTGCGGTGCGATACGGCTCTTCCCAATGATCGGTAATGTACGGTTTGTAATTCGGTCCTGTGACCCTGGCATTCGCGGTCACAATCAGGCCGCTCTCTGGATTGAACGCTTGCGGCAACTGGTCAAACGGAATATATCCTGTCCATTCGTAATCGTCGGTATCCCCTGGCACCGGGACTTCTCCATGTCCCTTCTTCCGGATCGGAACATGCGCCCCCAGCACGTAACCAATATTTCCATCCACGTCCGCATACACCACGTTCTGTCCCGGACCCCAAATACCTTTCATCGTCTCGCGAAATTCACCCCAGTTTTGCGCCTTTCCCAGCCAGTTATAGAAATTGCAGAGCGCTCCAGGCTCCAGAACCGTCCAGCGCATCGCGTAACTCTTATCGCCGTCCTGATGCACCACCGGCCCGTGTCGCGTCACCACGAGTTTCAAGTGCTCATCCGCCGCGCCCTTCACTTTGATCACTTCATCGTATACGTCGGCCTTCTTCCAGGCCCCGTTTACCCGGTACTCGTCGGGATTTTCCGGATTGAATGTCTCGATGTACAGGTCTAGAACGTCGGCGCCGTTGTTCGTGAATCCCCACGCGATTCGATCATTGTGTCCCACCACCACCATCGGCGCTCCCGGCAGCGCGAATCCTTTCACGTTCCAGTCCGGCGCCGTCAGGTGGACCTCATACCAGATCGGCGGCAACGTCAGTTCCAGATGCATATCGTTCGCCAGAATTGGCTTGCCGGTTGCTGTGTGCTCCCCATTCACTACCCAGTTGTTGCTTCCCAACGAATGACGAATCTGGCGCTGCGATTCTTCCAGCCAATCCTTCACTTCTTCCCCTAATGCCGCCGTCAGATCCGGCGCAACCGTCTCACTCTCCTTGCTTGCTTTCAGTACATCCTCCGGGTCCATCTCCTCGTCGTCATCATCCTGATCCCGTTTGGACTTTACCGCAGCGTGCGGATCTTTCCCCGCGTTGGCTTCCCCCACGACAAAATGATCCATCGAGGCTTCCGGACTGTAGAGGTCTTTCGCCAATTCCGGACCAACCTTCGCGGTTACGATGGCCCGTCCCATTTCTTCTTCGCGTGTGTCAGTCAGCGTCCGGTACATGTAGCATGCAATGACCAACGAATCCGTCGGCTGCCACGGCTTCGGTTTGTAGTTCAGCAACGTAAATTCGATGGGTAATCGGGTGGTGTGTTCTTCGATATAAAGATTCACACCTCGCGCATACGCTTCCATCACCCTGCGCACTTCGGGGCTGACCATTCCAAAGTCGCGCTCAGCGGCGCGGCTGAAATTCAACAGGCGAAAGTCTTTGTCGATTCTTAACGTGGCGGGCCCAAGCACTTCGGAGAGCTGCCCGCGCGCCGCTCGACGCAGCAAGTCCATCTGCCAGAGCCGGTCCTGCGCGAGCACGTAGCCTTGCGCTTCGGCCAGATCCTCAACCGAAGCGGCTCGGATATGAGGTACGCCCCAGTTGTCTCGTTCCACGGTCACTTCGCCGTGTAGGCCCGGTACAACGGCCGATCCATCCAGTTGCGGCAAGGGCCGGTATACGAACCACCAGATTCCTGTGGCCACAATCACGACCACGATAGCGGTAATCCACAGCAGCAGCCGTAGTACTGTCCGCACTAGGAATCTCGCTCCTTCGGGAAATTCCAGTCTAGTGGAGCCTGCCAACCCGCGCAACCTGCTCACTGGGCCAGCGTTCCCCGCGTCCGTCTGAACTAATGTGCCTGTGCAACTCTCGCGCCAGTTATCTTCCGTCCGAGAATCTACCGGCTCGGGTACTGCTACAATGCCGCTGAGGGATCATCCATCGCATGTTTCTGCTGCGTTTGATCGGGGTTTTTGCGCTAGTGGCACTCAATGGCTTTTTCGCTGCCGTTGAGTTTTCCCTCGTCGCTGTGCGCATTTCTCGCGTTCGCCAGTTGGTCGCTCGCGGAAACGCCCAGGCCAAAATCGTAGAGCACCTGCTCAGCGACTTGCACCGGGTCGTTTCCGGCGTCCAGGTCGGCATAACCCTGACCAGTTTGGCGATTGGCGCCCTCGGCGAGCTTACCTTGGCCACATTGGTCCAAGGCGTAATGCCCGCGCAGGGCAGCGTCCGTACCCTGCTTCTGGTTCATGCCGTTGCTCTGACGGTTTCCTTCATGTTCTTGAGCGCCATCCACGTCGTTCTGGGCGAACTGGTTCCCAAGACCGTCAGTCTTGCGCGCGCCGAGCGTGTGGCCCTCTTGGTGTCTCGTCCCTTCCTGTGGTTTCTGAATACCTTTCGTTGGGCCATTGATTTCCTGGATACCGCCTCCGGCCTGATCGTCAAAGCGCTCGGCGTCATGGCGCCCAGCGGCCACGGTGTGGCCCATTCCACTGAAGAACTTCAGATTCAGATCCAGCAGGCGCGGGAACGTGGTCTCATCGCCTCCAGGGAAGAGAAGTTCATCCTCGGTGCCATCGAGCTAAGCCAGCTGCAAGTCCGTGAAATCATGGTCTCTCGCCCGGATATGCATACGCTTCCCATCGAAGCCACGTTTGATGAAGTCATGCGCATGTTCGCCACTACCCAGCGCTCCCGCATTCCGGTCTACCGCGAAACCATCGACCACGTCCTCGGCTTCGTGCATATCAAGGACATGATGTGGGTCCTTCTCGACCGCGAGCGCCGCCTCGAGGAAAATCTGCCACCCGCGCCACCATTCGACCTCCGTCGCGTCCTCCGCGAAATCCTGATCGTGCCGGAGACCAAACCCGCCAGCGAACTTCTCGCGGAGCTCCGCTCTCGTCACGTCGGGATGGCTGTGGTTGTGGATGAATTTGGTAGCATTCTTGGGCTTGTCACCATGGAAGACCTGCTCGAACAATTAGTCGGGGAAATTCACGACGAATTTGACGTAGTCGAAAAGCCACTTACTCTCGCCGACGGCGCCGTCGTTTTCGATGCGGCCCTGAATGTCCGTGACCTTGAGACTCAATACAACATTGCGCTTCCTGAAGATCCCGCCTATGCCACCGTCGGAGGTTTCGTGATGGACCAACTTGGCTTCATTCCTCGCGGTGGCGAGAGTTTTGAATTTGAAAGCTACCGTTTCACTGTCGTCGAGATGGATGGCCGCCGTGTGGCTCGCGTCAAGATTCAATTGCTCCGGCCCAAGGAGCCAGAGACTTCAGTACTACCGGATCTTGGCGCCACCAGTGCGGCAGCCGCTTTCAACAAGACAAACCCCAGTGGTAGGAAGGGTTGAATTCTTAGCTCAATGGCGCACCCCAGTGCGTCGCGTCATCTTCGAACGCTATCCCACCACGCTTCAGCTCGCCTTCCTCGCTCTTCTCGTATGCGCCGCCATCGCCATCCCGTAGGAATGCTCGCCTCCTATCGCCGCGGTCGGACGCTTGACCGCGCTGTCGGAGGGTTGAGTTTCGTGAGGCTTCGGTAGACAATGAGGGCGTGAGTCCGCACAAGCGCCGGATCGCCGATTACCTGCGGCCCAAAACGCTGGCGATGTTGTTGCTCGGGTTTTCTTCAGGCCTTCCCTTTTTTCTGGTCGGCAATACGTTCGGCTACTGGCTGCGCGATGAACACACTTCCCTGACAGCGATCGGGTTTCTTTCCTGGGTGGGCATTGCCTATTCGCTGAAGTTTCTGTGGGCGCCCTTGATGGATCGCGTCGACTTGCCGTTGTTTAAGCGGCTTGGACATCGGCGCGGATGGATGATGTTCTCGCAGATCGTCGTCGGGATGGCGCTATGCGCCATGGGCGGAACTGGCACGAAAGCCGGGCTCGGCCGACTTGGCGCTTTTGCGCTCGTCGTCGCGTTTGCCTCATCGACACAGGACATTGTGGTCGATGCCTGGCGAATTGAATCGGCAGACGACGGAGAAGAACAAGGCCTCCTCGCGTCTGCCTATCAATTCAGCTACCGCCTGGCGCTGCTGACTGCGGATTCCGTTATCCTCATCGTGGCAGCGACCGTGGGTTGGCGCATATCCTACGGTATCTACGGCGCATGTATGGCCGTTGGAATGATCGCCACTTGGTTTGCGAAGGAACCGGAGCGCGCGGATGCGGTGATGGATGAAAAAGAGCGCGAAGCGCCGCTTTGGACGCCGCGCGGCTTCTTCGACGCTGTTGTGGGGCCGTTCATAGCTTTCTTCCGTGCACATGGCTGGCTCGCGCTTGCGATGTTAGCGGCAATCAGCCTTTACCGGTTGCCAGACTTCATCATGGGTCCGATGTCGAATCCCTACTACCATGACATCGGTCTTTCGAAGGAAACGGTCGGAGCGGTGCGCGGCTCAATCGGACTCATCGCTACGTTTGCCGGCATCGCAGCGGGCGGATTCTGCTCGCTGAAGCTTGGCTACATGCGAGCGCTCGTCATCGGGGGCATTGTGCAGGCAGCGGCGATTGCCGCGTATGCGACTCTGGCGTTCGCGGGCACGAGCATTCCACTCTTCGCGCTCGTCATGGTCGGTGACAACTTCGGCATCAGCTTTGCAGGCGTTGCGCTGGTCGCGTACATGTCGAGTCTTACCAATCTGGGATACACCGCGACGCAGTATGCGCTCTTGAGTTCAACCTACGCCTGGCTGGGAAAGATCTTGAAGGGATTTTCCGGTGCTGTGGTCGAAAGCCTGAGCACCACGCACGGCCTCACTCACGCCTACGGCATTTTCTTTATCGCTTGCGGACTGACCGGCGTGCCTGCGGTCCTTCTGTTCGCGGCATTGGATTACTGGCACAGGCGGAAGCAACCGGCGCCCGCCGCTGCCTAGGAGAGTCTTCACTCGCAACGCAGCCACTGTCCAGTCAACGCGCGAGGCCCGCTGAGCTCGCAAGTGCTGGTCGAACCCACAACAAACTCAGCATTCCAAAATGCTCGCGCTAACTCTTTGTCAACAATACGGGCGTGCCACGCCCAATCCCCAGCGCCTTCGATGCGTTCCCTTTGTTCACCGCGATCTCCAGGTACCCGCTGGATCCGATATACGCCACCGGTTCGCCCGCATTCCCACTCGCAAACATGGTTACCATGCGCGTCACGGGGTGGTTCCCCGCTTGCAATTGCACTTCGCCTTTCTCCACAGACTCCGGCGACAAATCCTCCGCCCGGAAATTGGTAATCAAATTCCCAAATCCATCCACCTTCAAAACCACGCCCTTCAGCAATCCCTCTGCTTCCTTCGGCTTCGGCATGGCAAACCGCTTGAAATCCTCAATCACCTCGCCCATGCTCGCGGGCTGCCAATGTTTCGAAAGCCACCCGGCCACCGGCGCAAACACATCGCGTCCATGAAACGTTTTGCTCACCGGCTGCATAAAATAATGCTCGCTAGTCAAATGGCGCACCGCGAAGTTCTGTTCTTTGTCGTATACGCCTGAAAGCACGCCATTATCCGGCGCAATGAAATATTGGTTCTGCCCGCTGACCAGCAGCGGCCGCCGCTCCGTCCCCACGCCCGGGTCCACAATAACCACATGAATCGTGCGGGGAGGGAAATACGCATAGGCCGAAGCGATCGCCAGCGCTCCATCGAGCAGGTCGTACGGCGTCACCGCATGGGTGATATCCACAATCGTCACTTCAGGATTAATCTTGAGGATGACCCCTTTCAAAACTCCCACCAGGTGGTCGCTGGTTCCATAGTCCGTCGTCAACGTAATAATTGGATTGGTCAATTCGATCTCCCTCTCCTCTTGGAATTACACCTTTTGTCGCAGGGTGGAGAGGCACCCCGCCTCTTCGACGCTAGCGAACCGCAGCCAAGTTGGCAAGAATCCACGCGCCAAGCGCTACGCAAGCGCCAACCTCACCGATTTGCTCGGCCGGTGCCCCAGACGTCCTTGCGTTCCCCCCACGCCCATCGTACGATTTCAAATTGGTGTGTCGCACGGATTTTGCTCCGTAGACTTCTGTCCGGTGGCTTCTTCCTTGGAGGTCCACCCGCGGTCTCGAGCCAGGAGATGCTCTGCATGAAATCGGTCGTGGTGGTGGGCGCGCAGTGGGGCGACGAAGGCAAGGGCAAAGTTGTCGACTATCTCGCAGGCTCGTTTGACTACATCGTCCGCGTGGCCGGCGGCCACAATGCCGGCCACACCGTCATCATTGGCAAAGATCGCTACGTTCTCCAGCTCATCCCCTGCGGCATCTTGCGCCCCAAACGGCACGCCGTCATCGGGGCCGGGGTAGTAATTGACCCGGCGGCTCTGGTCGCGGAAATCGAAAGCCTTGCCAAGGCTGGCGTCGAAGTCAAAGGCCGCCTCCACGTCAGCAATCGTGCGCATCTGATTTTCCCGTATCACCGGGAACTGGACCTGGCCGCGGAAACTGCCCGTGGCGCCAACAAGATCGGCACCACCTCCCGCGGTATCGGCCCTGCCTACGAAGATAAAATGGCCCGCCGTGGCCTGCGCGTAGTCGATCTACTCGATCCCGTGCTCTTCCGCGAAAAAGCCGCTCGCGTAGTCGCCGAGAAAAATCGCATTGCTCAAGGTGCCTACGGCGCACAAATCGATTTCGGCCACGAGGTCGAAGCTTCTTTAGCGCTCGGCGAAAAAATTAAATCCTATATTTGCGATACGGCGGAACTGGTCAATCACGCTCTCGACGAAGGCAAGTCGGTTCTGTTCGAAGGCGCCCAAGGCACCATGCTCGACATCGACCACGGCACCTACCCCTTCGTCACTTCTTCCAGCGCCACTTCTGGCGGAGCCACCACCGGTGTCGGCGTGCCGCCCACCAAGATCCGTCACGTCCTTGGCATCTCCAAGGCCTACACCACCCGCGTTGGTGGAGGGCCCTTTCCCACGGAAATGCCCGATCTGGAAGCGAAAGAGGTTCGCGAACGCGGCCAGGAATTTGGCGCCGTCACTGGCCGTCCCCGTCGTTGCGGCTGGCTGGACCTTGCGGAACTTCGTTATGCCCAGATGATCAACGGCATCGATTCTCTGGCCGTCACCAAACTTGATGTCTTTGACACCCAGCGCGAGATCAGGGTTTGCGTCGGCTACACATACAAAGGCTCACCTATCCACGAAATGCCCGCTTCCTCCGAAGAGTATGAGCGCGTAACTCCCGTCTACAAGACTCTCCCCGGATGGTGCCAAAACACGTACGGCGCCAAAGAAGCCGCCAAGCTTCCCAAAGCTGCCATCGACTACCTCCGTTTCGTCTCCGATTTCCTCCAAGTCGAAATCGGCATGATCTCCACCGGACCGGAACGTGATGCCACTATCATCCAGCCCGGCACCCTCCTAGCCCGCTGGTTGTAGCAAGCTTCCCGCAGCACAGGCTTCAGCCTGTGGCTTTTCGTCATTGTGAACTCCATGTACTGCCCGCCCTGAGAACCAAGGACGGTGATCCCGGTACGCTACGAATCCCATAGGCACCAACCTGTCTTCGTGCTCTCTTCTGTCTTTGCTCTGCTTACTCTGCGTCAACCCTTTTCCTCTGTGGTTTTCGAATTGTCCGCCATCCCCTCTGCGCTACAATATTCACCCGCATGCTCTCCTTCGCAGAAGCCCGCCAACTCGTAATCACCCAAGCCAAAACCTATACCGGCTCCCGTCCCACCATATCTCTTCCCATCTCCGATGCCCTCGGCCACGTCCTGGCCCAGGAAATCCGGTCCGACCGCGAGTATCCTCCCTTCAACCGTTCCACTCGCGATGGCTATGCGGTGCGCGCGAGCGAAGCCACACAGGGCGACTCACTGCGCTGCGTCGGTGAGATCAAAGCCGGCGACACAGTCTCTCAGTCTTTGGCCCCATGCACCTGCGTACAAATCATGACCGGCGCGGCAATTCCCCCCGGCGCGGACGCTGTTGTCATGATTGAATTCACGCGTCGCTCCAACGACTCCGTCTCCTTCGATCGCTCCACCCAGTCCGGCCAGAATATCGTCCCCTGCGGCAGCGAAGCTCACGCTGGCGACCTCGCTCTCAAGACGGGCTTGCGTCTAGGCTTTGCGGAATTGGCCGTAGCCGCCCAAGTCGGCGCCACCACTCTTCATTGCCACAAACAGCCCCGCGTCGCTGTCCTCTCTACCGGCGACGAAGTCGTTCCCATCACGGAGACGCCCGGACCCTTCCACATCCGCAACAGCAATACCGTCTCGCTGACCGCCCAAATCCAGCTTGCCGGTGGAGTTCCGGTTCCACTTGTAAACGCCCTTGATCGTGTCGACGATCTCTCTGCCAAAATAGAGCAGGGACTCCGCGACGACATCCTCGTCCTCTCCGGCGGTGTCTCCATGGGCAAGTACGATCTCGTCGAATCCGTCCTCAAAGGCATGGGCGCCGAATTCTATTTCGACGCGGTTGCTATTCGCCCGGGCAAACCCACAGTTTTCGGCCGTTGCCGCAACACATTAATCTTCGGCCTTCCCGGTAACCCTGTTTCCACGATGGTCACCTTCCAAGTCTTCGTCATGCCCGCAATCGATATCCTAAGTTCCGCCGAACCGCGCCCTCTTCCACTCCTGGAAGCCACGCTGGCCGAGCCTGTTCAGGAAAAGCCGGGTCTCACTCACTTTCTCCCTGCGCGCCTCGACTGGCAGAAAACAACTCCGAACGTCCGTGCCCTCCGCTGGCAAGGCTCGGGCGATATTTCCACCCTCACTCGCGCCAATTGCTTCCTGGTCGTTCCGGCTGACCGCTCCGACATTCCCGCCGGTGAGAGGGTTTCCGTTCTACCCCGGCTCGACGTACTCTAACTCCTGTGCTTTTGTAGGGACCGCCTTCTGCCTGTCCGCCGAAGGCCTTGCGCAGGCGGGAGGCGGTCCGCTGGTTGTCCCGAGGATCACTTGCGAAAACTCTCCCACTACTCCACCCACGGCGAAGTTACCATGGTCGACGTTTCCTCCAAGTCCGTGACCACCCGTACCGCCGCCGCGCATGCTTTTGTCCGCATGTCTCCCCGTGTGCTTCGCGCCGTCCGCAACCTGAAGAATCCCAAAGGCAATCCCCTCGAAGTCGCTCGCATCGCAGGAATCGCTGCCGCCAAACGCACTTCCGAGTGGATACCTCTTTGTCATCCACTCCCCATCACCCACATTGATGTGACCCCACGCCTATGCAAAGATGGGGTGGAACTAGTTTCCAAGGTCACGGCCACTGCGCAAACAGGGGTAGAAATGGAAGCGCTGGTCGCCGTTACCTGCGCTGCCCTCACGGTCTATGACATGTGTAAAGCCCTCGACAAAGGCATCGAAATTACCGCGGTCCACCTGCTGGAAAAGACCGGCGGCAAGAGCGGCGACTACCATCGTCCCTCCTCGAAATCTTCCCGGGGCTCGAAATAATGAGCGCGACCTCCAGCAAGAGCGTCAAGCTGCTCGTTGCCGAAGATAACCCCATGGTCCGCGATCTCGTTGCCAAAGGCCTTGAACCCTTCTGCGAAGTCATGATCGCCGCTGATGGTGCCGATGCGCTCCTCAAAGTGATCGACGATCCTCCCGATGTGATTCTGTGCGACTACAACATGCCCGGCCTGAATGGCCGGCAGCTCTTCGAAAAACTCCGCTCCCGCGACGCTACCCGACACATTCCTTTTCTTTTCATGGCCAGCCGCACAGATATAGAAGAGCGGCTCCGTCCTCTCATCGAAGGCGCTGAGGACTTTATCTCCAAGCCGTTCCTTGTCAAAGACCTCGTCCGCTCCGCCAAAAAAGTCGTGGACCGGCTTCATCTGGAGAAGCTGCAGAAGCAAGCGTCTCGTCCCGGTGTTATTCAGGGCCGCTTGGAAGAAATGAGCATGATCGATCTGCTGCAGTCCCTTGAAATGGGCCAGAAGTCTTGTCGCTTGCTTGTGCAGAAGGGAACCGATCGCGCCGAGCTGTATTTCGCCGCAGGCCAGTGTCGCGATGCCAAAATCAACGATCTCGCCGGCGACGAGGCAGTCTTGAAAGTCGTCCTCTGGACCGAAGGTGAATTCGAAATTGATTTCAACGCCGCCAACGCTTCAACGGCCACAACCACCACCCGCAGCACCACTGGCCTACTCATGGAAGCCATGCGCCTGCTGGACGAATCCAACCGCGACGCCGTCGGAACGGGCTGAAGGTCACCTGAGGAGTGTGGCGGCGGCTTCCCGCCGCCGTCTTGGGTTCCCCAATGGTTCTAAGTTTTAAGCTTTGTGTCTTCAACTTCTTGTTTTGTTTCGGTATTTCAGATTTTTCTTCACTTATTAATGTATTAATGAAAACTAATAACTGTTGATTCGAAAATGCGCGTCGCCATCCTAACCATTAGCGATTCCGTCTCACGCGGTGAACGCGAAGACCTCTCCGGCCCCGCGCTTGTCACCCGTTGCCGCGAACTTGGCTGGACCATCACTTCCGTCTTGCGCTGCTCCGATGATCCCTCTGCTGTCCGATCCCAGATGCGCGCCATCACGGACTCCGCCAGCGTTGATGTCCTCCTCACCACCGGCGGCACCGGCCTCGGCCCTCGTGATACCACACCGGAATCCACTCTCGAAATTGCTGACCGCACCATCCCGGGCCTTGCCGAAGAAATCCGCCGCAAGGGCGTCGAGAAAACGCCCACAGCCGTGCTTTCTCGCGGTGTCGCGGCAATCCGCCACCAAACCATCATCATCAATCTGCCCGGCAGCCCGAAGGGCGCCGTCGAATCCCTGGACGCCATCGCACATCTACTCCCTCACGCGGTAGAAGTCCTCCGCGGCGCCCATCACGACTGAGACTCGTTCTGCAATTCATTCGCTTGTTGACCACCCACCGTTCCTCCGTAACAATGTTCTGACCATGACTCCCAAACTTTCGGGCCAGCACCTCGCCGTGCTCGGCACCGGCAAACTCGGCAGCATTCTCCTTCGTGCCTATCTCAAGCAGGGCCTTTTTTCACCAAAGCGCGTCACCGCTACGCTGCGTCACGAGGACAAGGCCGCCACAATTGCCGTCGAACTCGGTGTCGACGCTTCCACCAATAATCGCAAGGCTGTGAAAGGCGCTGACATCGTCTTGCTCGCCGTAAAGCCGCAGGTCGTTGGCGACGTTTTGAAGGAAATCAAACCAGCCCTCGGGAAACATACCCTCGTCATTTCCGTCGCTGCGTCCGTGCCGACTTCCTATATCGAACAACGCGTCGGTCCAAAGGTCGCCGTCGTGCGAGCCATGCCCAACACCTGTTCGACTGTCGGCTGTGGCATGACTGGCATCTGCCGCGGAGCTCATGCCTCCAACGATCACCTCGAAATTGCCAAAGCCATGTTTGGCGCCGTGGGCCGCACCGTCGTCGTCGACGAAAAGAACATGGACGCGGTCACCGGCCTCTCCGCCAGTGGTCCTGCGTTCATCTACATCATTCTTGAATCCCTGGCGGAAGCTGGCGTGAAAGTCGGCCTCCCTCGCGATATTTCGACTCTTCTAGCCGCGCAGACCCTGAAGGGCGCTGCCAGCGTCGTTCTGGAAACTGGTGACCATCCCGCGCTTCTCAAAGACTCTGTCACCACCCCCGCCGGCTGCACTATCGACGGCATCATGGAATTGGAAGAAGGGAAACTCCGCGTCACCCTCATTAAAGCCGTGGTGAAAGCCACACATCGCGCCGGCGAACTCCTCTTCGAAAAATAGATAGTGGCCCCGCCAACTTTGGAGCGCGGCGGCTTGCAGCCGCTTTGACGGTGTTAACTCCACCACAAACTATCGCTGCCAAATGAGCAAGTTGTCATCCTGAGTCCGCGCAGTTTGCGGGAGGAAGGATCTCAACCCAGCACTTGCAACCGCCTGTGATACCACTCCTTGCGTTCCGCCCTCTTTTGTGTGCTAGCATCGCTCTGACACGCATATGCCGGCTGCCTACATCCTGGTTCTAATCTATGCCTTAATCGTTCTCTCGTTCCCAGTACTTACTTTGCTTCTTTTCAAGCTGATTCGTCCTGAATCGCTCGGCGGCCCGGCAAAATTCCTGCCTTACGAATGCGGTGTCCCCGCCGAAAGCGACGCCCGCGGCCGGTACTCCGCACGCTTTTACGTTGTCGCCATGCTCTTCGTCATCTTCGACGTCGAAACCATTTTTCTGTTCCCCTGGGCCATTCTGTATCGTACCTGGCTGCTGGCGCATCGCGGCGCGTTTGCCCTGATTTCCATGTTTGTCTTCCTCGCTATTCTGCTCGTTGGATACATTTGGTTGTACAAAAAGGGCGCCCTCGACTGGGCTTGAGCGTGGCGGCTTGGCGCCGCTCTTACGGTCTCTCGTTCACAGATCAAACCTTCCTTGGGTTACACTCCCGCCCATCCGCCAAACGAAAACGGAGAACTCAGAACTTTTCCTCTGTCTGTGTTCCCGCTCATGTCAACGCAAAGTAGAAATGTCCGGGTTTTCGCCAGATAGAAATGTCCGCTTCCATGGTTTTCTCCAAGGGTGATTTGCAGGCACATGGTATTTGGTTTTGATTTTGTTTTGGGGTTTCGGCGTTTGTTCCGCAAGT
>DATERF010000051.1:0-45197 GCA_035271845.1 Candidatus Acidiferrum sp. | reverse complement strand
CCCGACCCTCGCTCTTCCGCTTTCGCCCTCCTGCGGGAACTGGATTCGCGCCTGGACCTGCTGTACGCCAACTCCCCTGCTTCTTCGTGGTGCTTGACGCGTCCCCAATTCGTTGCCGCGGTGGAAAGAAGCGTGGCCAAGCGTTTCGCGGAATGCCCGGTCAGCCGCGTCGCGCTGCAAGAATATCTGGAAACTCTCCACGTCGATGACTTGGTTTTGGCGACCGCCTGCATGCGAGGCTCAGAAGCCGCCTGGGAACACTTCGTTGCCTCCTACCGTGGTTACCTGCGCGCCGCTGCTGGGATTATCACCAAGGGGAGCAGGGCCGGCACGGACGCTCAAGAACTCGCGGATTCACTCTTCGCGGAACTGTTTGGGCTGGTGGATGGCAAGCGCGGCGAAGCTTCTCTTTTTCGCTATTTTCACGGACGGAGTTCGCTGAAGACCTGGTTGCGAACCGTTCTTGCTCAGCGGCACATTGACTGCATCCGGCAAAGCCGCCGGTGGGAGTCGCTTGAGCGGGAAGATGGCGAAGAGGAAAAACCGCTCCCCGCGGAGATTGTTTCGACACCTTCTCTCGATCCGCATCGGAGTCGCTACCTCCGTCGATTCCTCCTTGCGCTGAGCGATTCGCTGGCCGCCTTGGATCCCCACGATCGCAAGCGTCTGGAACTTTATTACGCCAGAGAGAAGACGCTTGCGGAAATTGGCCGATTATTGGGCGAACACGAATCCAGTGCTTCTCGCCATTTGGAACGCACACGCCGCGAGTTGCGCGCAAGAGTCGAACACTCTCTGCGCAATGGACGCCCTTCAGATGGTCAGTTGCCCAATTTGTCTCCGATGAGTGATGCGGAAATTGCCCTCTGTTTCCAATACGCCGCCGAGGATGTTCCTATTGATTTCCGCCAGATATTTCCGGAGAAGCCCTCCAAAACAGGCCAAATCGCACGAAAGGAATCGCCGTGAGTCCCTGCAAGAAACGATTCCGGAAGCATTCTAAGAAAGGAGAACGCCATGCCGACTGACGACCGCGATCAGCAGTTCGAACGAGCGCTAGCGCGGCACTTCTCCAACGCTTCTCCGGATTCCGCTTGCCCTGATGCGGAAACCCTTGCCGCTTATCATGAGCGCGCGCTTTCTCTTGAAGAAATGGCGCGTTGCAAAGAGCACGTCGCCGCGTGCGTGCGTTGTCAGGAGAGCCTCGCTCTTGTGGAGCAGACTGAAAACCTTCCCATGGAAGAATGGGAGCACCAGAACGAGTTACCGTCCGTTATGGAGCACATGGCACTTTCGAAGAGTGCCCTGGCCGCCCGTGCACACATCCAGCACAACCAAGAGCTTCCGTCCGCAACACCTCTAGCCCGGGCAATGCCCGCCCAAATCAGCAAAATGCCTCCTCGCCCTCCTTGGCGCTGGATCCTTCCTGTGGGCGCCATCGCCGCCAGCGTTATCGTTTGGATTGGCGTCCGGGAAATTCGAACGCGACATTTGCAGCAATTGGGCAGCGCGCAAATGGCACAAAACCGGCCATCGGCTTCGCAACTCCCGCAACCTCGTTACGATGCATCGGATCAATTGAGTAAGGAACAACCGCCCGCCGAAAAAGTAGAACGAGAGACTCTTCAGCAGAAATTGCCTGCTACTGTTCGCCCCAACAAGGTGTCCCCGGCAAGATCCGAATCGTCGGCCGGAGATACCGCGTCTCAGTCCGAGAATGCATTGGCTGTTCAAGAACAAAAGGATATGGGAACTCCTGGCCTAGGAGGGAGGTTGGCAACGCCTCAGCCGACAGCGCCTACGGCCAGCTATGCTGCAAAGGCTCGTTCCATGGAGGCAGCTGCGCCACCACCCGCGCGCCCTCCTGCTCCTGCGACATCCACCCCCAACACGTCTGCCGATGAAAAAAAGAGGGAAGCACAGTCGAAGACTTTGGCCGAGAGCACCGATGTAACCGCGGCGGCACCAGCGCAAAATGTCGCCTCAGCGCAAGTAGCATCCGTCAAAGCAGGGTATACGGCCGACCTTGTGCACCAGGCCACGACCAATCGGCGCCTCATTGTTGCCCCGGGTGAGAAACAGGCCTGGCGTCTCGGCGATGCCGGCAAAATCGAACGCAGCAGCGATCGCGGCAAAACCTGGAGACCGCAACAGAGCGGCGTAACTGCCGATCTGACCGCGGGCTCGGCCACCTCCGACAAAGTCTGCTGGGTGATCGGCAAATCGGGAACACTGCTCCTCACCACCGACGGCGGAAAGCACTGGATGTTGTTGTATTCTCCAATCCCAGACGATTTGGGCGGCATTCATGCGACTGACGCGTTGCACGCCACAATCTGGGACGTTCCAAACCGCAAGAGTTTTGAAACCAGCGACGGCGGTGCCACTTGGTATCGCACCGCGAACGAGTAAGGGACCACTGCAAGAAATTCTGCCGGGTGCCCCATCCTCGTTTTTTGAGGGTGGGTCTTGGGGTTCTCTTGCTTTTGTAAGGGCCGCCTTCCGAGGCGGTCCGTTCTTCTTCGATTTTAATGGGTGTAATCGCCGACAATGGGCCTTAGAGTCTGAGTGAGAACTCATGTTCTTCGGACCCGTGCAAGAATTTCCCCCATCTTCGTTCTAATCGGGAAGGCAAATTCAGTCCAAGGAGCTTCCATGGATACTTCGCAAATTAACAAGAGCACGGCGCGCCGCTGGGCCACGATAGGCGCGATCATCGCCCTGGCCGGAGCGGCGGCGGTGGTGCCGCCGTACCAGGCAGGCAAAAAAGCCGAACGGCAAGAGAAAAGCGCTCCCGGCGTTACCGTTGCCGATCAATCCACTTCGCTGGCTGACCAGACCGATCTGGCCGTCACCGTCTATAACTCCAACATCGCTTTGGTGCGCGACGTTCGACAGTTGCAATTGCCTGGTGGGACCTTCCGCCTGAAGTTCATGGATATTGCTGCCACTGTAAACCCGGCCACTGTCCATTTTCGTTCGTTGACCGAACCCGAAAAAGTGGGCGTGCTCGAACAAAATTATGAATACGATTTGCTCGAGCCCAACAAACTCCTGAACAAATATGTCGGCAAGGAAGTCACGCTCGTGCGCACCTACATGGACAACGGCACTACCAAGCACGAAGAAATTAAGGCCACGCTCCTGGCGAATAATAATGGCCCAGTCTGGAAAATCGGTAACGACATCGTCACCGGCGTCTATGGTGAGAGTTACCGCTTTCCTGAAGTTCCCGCGAACTTGTATGACCGTCCCACACTGTTGATGTCACTCGAAAACTCCGGAGCGCACAAACAAAGCATCGAAACATCCTATTTAGCGAACAACCTGTCCTGGAACGCGGATTACGTGCTCACCGTTGCGCGCGACGACAAATCGGCCGACCTCGATGGCTGGGTCACGCTGGTCAACAATTCCGGCACTGCGTTTCACAATGCGAAGCTCCAACTCGTTGCAGGCGACCTCAACCGCATTCCAGAACCTGCCCGTTACAAAGCGGCGGACATGATCGCGGCAGCGCCCGTCGCTCGAGCGCAACAGTTCCAACAGGAAAACTTCAGTGAATATCATCTCTATTCTCTCGGGCGCCGCACCTCCGTGGAAGACAAAGAAACCAAGCAGATCAGTTTGCTCGAGGGCACCGGCGTTCCCGTTGAAAAACTGTTCGTCGTGAATGGACAGAATTTCTATTATCGCAACAGACAAAACCCCGGCTCTCCGCTCAAGGATCCGGTTATGGTGTTCTACAAATTCAAGAATGAAGAAAAAGCCGGTCTCGGCATCCCTCTGCCCGGTGGGAACCTGCGCGTCTATCAGAAAGATTCCAAAGGCGGCCTGCTGTTTATCGGTGAAGACCACATCGATCACACGCCCAAAGACGAATTCGTCACCGTGAAGATCGGAAATGCCTTCGACGTCGTTGCTGAGCGCAAACAGACCGACTTCAAGAAAATTGCCGACCAGGTCTACGAAATGGAATTTGCCATTACCCTGCGCAACCACAAAGATATCCCCGTGAATGTCGAGGTGAATGAACCCATCGGCGGTGAATGGGAAATCCTCAGTTCCACTTTTCCCGCAAAAAAGACGGATGCTTTCGCGCCACAATTCAATGTGCCAGTGAAGCCCAACGGCGAGTCGGTCCTGAACTACCGCATTCGTGTGAAGTGGTGACACGCACTGGCGTCATCACGATTATCATCCTGAGCGCAGCGGAGAATTCTCGATGTTGGTTGGCTCGGCTGCTTCGTGAATCACCCAACTGTAGCCACAAAAATCATCTCCGGGGAATTGTTCGCCAAGGGTGAACTGTCAAAATTCCCGTAAGTGGCTTCCAGACGGAAACCACAGCGCGCCAGCAGGTGCTCCACTTCGTAACGGAAGAAGTAGCGCAACGTCCAAGCCATCACCAGTCGTTCCTGCTTCCCATCTGGATGTTTCACATCAAAAATCATCTCTACATCATTCCGCTGCAGGGCGCGGTGGAACGCAGCGACGCGTTCGGAGAGCACCACATGGCGCCCACCCGGCAGGTCATACTCGATCAACGCCGACTCATTCAGGAACCTCGGATCGTGCATCCGCTCCGGGTCCGTCTGGAAAAAATCCACGATGATCCGGCCGTTCGGGGCTAAATGTTTGTGGACCGAATTCAGACAACTCATCTGCTGCTCGGTTTCCAACAAATGTTGGAATGGCCGGAAGGGAATCACCACAGTCCGGAATTTCTCTCCCAAGTCAAACTTCGTCATATCGCCCTGCACCAGGTGCACGCGCTCCCTTGCCTCCCGGCGCAGACCGGCGCGCTTTTCCACGGCGTGCTCCAGCATTTTCTCTGAAATATCCAGTCCCACGACGCGGTAGCCTGCTTCCGCGATCGCCAGCGTGATGCGTCCCGTGCCGCAGCCCAATTCCAGGATGGGATCGCCGTATTTTCTGGCCGCGATGCAATAAAACGCTACATCTTGCGTTCGCTGTGTCACCATCGGCGAACTGTCGTAGTAATCTGCAATAAAGCTATCGTAAAGAGCTTTCTGCTCGCTCATTCCCCCACCACCGCGTCAGCTTCAATCTCAAGCAGGATTTCGGGCGAGATAAGCTTACTTACTTCCACCATGGATGTAGCAGGGCGAATATCCTTGAAGTATTCACCATGAGCCCGCCCGATTATTTCCCAGTCCGCAATGTTTGTAACGAACATCCGCGTACGGACCACATCCTTCAGGCTGGCCCCCGCACGGGCCAACGCCGCTTCGATGTTCCGGATAATCTGCACGGTCTGGGCATAGGGATCGCCGATTCCGACGATTTTGTTGTCTGGCCCCGTGGCGGTCGTGCCAGACACGCTGATTAGGTTGCCGATCCGTACCGCGCGCGAGTAGCCGACAATCGGTTCCCACGGCGTCCCACTCGAAAAATTCTGCCTTGGCATATTCGCTCCTTAGGGCGACCCGTCCACCGTGCGCTCGCGAGCCGCATGCTAAACTTAAACGAAGTATCGCACAGGGTGAATTACGTGTCTGGCCCGGCAAAGAGATAACCACGATGCGTTGTGACAACATCATCGAAGCGGTGGGACATACTCCACTAATCCGTCTGCACCGCATCGCCAACGGCCTCAAGCCACAGATTTGGGTGAAAGCCGAGATGCTGAATCCCGGCGGCTCTGTGAAAGACCGCATCGGCATCACCATGATTGACGACGCTGAGAAAAAAGGCCTTCTGAAGCCGGGCGGCACCATCATCGAAGGCACCAGTGGGAATACTGGCATGGGCTTGGCTCTCGTCGCGGCCGTGCGGGGCTATAAATGTGTCTTCACCACGACCGATAAGCAATCCAAGGAAAAAGTGGATTTGCTTAAAGCCCTCGGCGCGGAAGTCATCGTTTGCCCCACGGCGGTTGAACCCGAAGACCCCCGCAGCTACTACAGTGTGGCGAAAAAACTGGCGCGCGAGATTCCGAATTCCTACTATCCCAATCAATACGACAATCCCACCAATCCAGAAGCGCACTACAACACTACTGGCCCCGAAATTTGGGACGACTCCGAAGGCAAAATCACACATTTCGTTTGCGGGATGGGTACGGGCGGTACCATTAGCGGCGTTGGCAAATATTTGAAAGAGAAGAATCCTAAAGTGCAGATCGTCGGAGTCGATCCCGAAGGTTCCCTCTACTACGATTTTCACAAGACTGGCAAAGTCGTCAAAGCCCGTACCTACGTTGTGGAAGGCATTGGCGAAGATTTTTTCCCCACCACGATGCACATGAACATTCTGGACGACGTGATCCAGGTGAATGATGAGGAATGCTTCGTCGCCGCGCGCCGTCTTGCTAAGCTCGAAGGTATTTTCACCGGCGGTTCGGGCGGTGGATGCCTCTCCGGCACGCTTCGCCTGGCAAAAACTCTGGGACCGGAAGCCTTTATCGTTGCGCTCATGCCCGACACCGGAATGCGCTACCTGAGCAAGGTCTACAACGACGAGTGGATGCGGGAACGTGGCTACGTGGAGTCGAGCGTGCCCATCACCGCCGCCGAAGTCGTCAAAGCGAAGAAGGGGTCAGGCAAAGTTCGCGATCTGGTCATCGCACGGCCTTACCAAACGGTGTTCCACGCGCTGAAGACCATGCAAGAGCAGGACATTTCACAGATCCCCGTCTTCGAGGAAAACTTGCCGATTGGCACCGTGTATGAAGATCAGATCCTCACGCTCGCGTTGCAGGGCAAGGACCTCCGCAAACTGGTAGTGCGCGAAGTGATGGCCAAGCCACTGCCCAAGATTCCGAAGAACGCCCCGGTGGAGCGCATCACTTATATTCTCAGCCACGAAAATCCCGCGGTATTCGTGGAAATGGATGATGCCAAGTTCGAAATCCTAACCAAATACGACTTGATGAGTACGGTAGCTGGCCTGATGGAACAAAAGCGCTAACGGTGTTCACCGCGCAAATTCTAACGACAGGACCGAACCAGTGAAAATAGAGGATTTCAACGAGCGGCTGAAGAATTCGATTCTCATCGCCGATGGTGCGATGGGTTCGATGTTGCACGAAGCGGTTGGCTCCGTGCGTTGCTTCGACGAACTGAATACCACCGAGCCGGAAGCCGTTTTTCGCGTTCATCAGGCTTACATCGAAGCCGGCGCTCAAATTATCGAAACCAATACTTTCGGCGCCAACCGCTTCAAGCTCGCGCCAATGGGGCTGGGCGACGACGTGCAGCGCCTGAATAGCCGTGGCGTGAAGATTGCCCGCGAAGCCCGCGAATCTGCCGCTCGCGAAGTCTTGATCGCCGGATCGATCGGTCCGCTGGGCATTGGTGTTCAGGCCCGGCATCCGGAACCGGAGCAAATCCTTGCGGTTTTTCACGAGCAGGCGCTCGCTCTCGAAGAACGTGGCGTGGATCTCTTTGTTCTTGAGACATTCTCCTACATTGAAGAATTGTTACTGGCGATTGACGCCATCCGCTCCTTTTCTTCCTTGCCGATTGTCGCCCAACTCACCTACTCCGAGGAATGCACCATCTATGGTGATCTGACGCCGTTGCTTGCCGCGGCGATGCTGAAAGAAAAGAACATCCAGGCCGTTGGCGCGAATTGCACGCTCGGCCCACAATCGCTTTTGCCGATTCTGCAAGAACTTGTGAATGCAGGCACTGGCAATGTCAGTGGCATGCCCAACGCCGGTTTTCCCAAACGCGAAGGTGATCGCATCGTCTACCCGAAATCCTCCCCTGCCTATTTCGCGCAGTATGCCCGTGAAGCGGCGGAAATCGGAGTGCGCATTCTCGGGGGTTGCTGCGGTACCACCCCGGCACACATCCACGCCATGGCGGAAGCGGTAAAGTCGCTGCGGCCTGCTCCAGCGCACGCCAAGGCTACGGTTGTGGCCAAGGCACAACCCGCAGTTGCCGTCCAGGACCGCGAGCCCGAAAGCAAACTCTGGAAAAAACTGCAGAAGAAAGAATTTGTGGTGTGCGTGGAGATCGATCCGCCGAAAGGGATTTCCCTCGATCGCATTTACGAACAGGTCGATAAAGTGATGGCCTCGCACAAAGTAGATGCCATCGACATCAACAGCGGCGCGATGGCCCGCGTGGGGATGGATGCCCTGATCGTTGCCGGCGCCCTCGAATCCCGCGGCGTCGAGACCGTTCCTCACCTGACCACACGCGATCAGAACATCATTGGGCTGCAAGCCATGCTGCTCGGTGCGTGGACCGTCGGTTGCGTGCGCAACGTCCTTGGCATCACCGGCGATCCGCCTTCGGTCGGCGATTACCCCGAGGCCAGTGGTGTCTACGAAGTCGATTCTGTCGGGCTGACCAAAATCCTGCATCGCTTGAACCAGGGCACCGACTGGGCCGGCAAAACTCTTGGGGGCCAGACGAATTTCACTATCGGCGTGGCCTTGAATCCGATGGCCGACGATCTGGACACCGAAATCGCTCGCTTTCATGCCAAGGTCGAGGCGGGCGCGCATTTTGCGATGACGCAACCATTGTTCGATCCCGAACACTGGCACGCATTTCTGAAGAAACTGGGCGGCCCGCCTGCTATCCCCGTTCTGATCGGCGTCTGGCCGCTGAATAGCTATAAACAAGCGTTGCGGCTTAACAACGAGGTTCCCGGCATCGTGATTCCTGAGCCGCTCCTGAAATCCATGGAGGCTGCCGGCGCCGCCGCACGCGATCGCGGCTTTGAAGTAGCCCGCGAAATGCTCAAGTGGGCCCGCACGGAAATGGCCGGGGCCTACCTGATCCCGCCGTTCAAGCGCTACGAAGAAATCGTCGAAATCCTGTAGCACGCAACGCCGCGTTCCGATCTACGACTGAGTCCCTTGGAGTGCGGCAGCCGGGCTGCCGCTTGGTAAGCACACTTGAAGCATCGCAAAAGCGGGAGCCAGGCTCCCGCACTCCATAACGCTTGGGAATTATTTGCGGAGTCGATAGTGGGAGACAATCCATTCGGTTCCATTGCGGAAGCGCCATAACTCAGCGCATGCCATAAAAAAGATTCGCCAGCGGATCCACCAGCGCTTAGCTTGCGTGCTGCCATAGGTGTTCGCGAGTAGCGGCAGCAGTTCCAGTTTCGCTGCATCCATGTTGCGCAGCCAGTCCTCGCTTGTTTTTTGGTAATGCGTGCCATTCACCTGCCAATGCTCTTCCACGCAAAGATCCTTGTCGAAAAAATTGAGCAAATCGTCGCTGGGCATCATTCCACCGGTGAAAAAGTGTTGTGCCATCCAATCGCCGCTACCTTGAACCTCGAAAGGATAAGCGAATTGTTTGTGACTAAAAATGTGCATGAACAGCTTGCCGTCGCGCTTCAGCCAGGTGGCGACCTTCGCGAGCAGGGCTTCCCAGTTGCGCACGTGTTCGAACATTTCAACGCTGACGATGCGGTCGTAGGTGCCAGGCGCAGAGAACTCGTTCATGTCCGCGGTGAGGATTTGGACATTCCGAAGGCCACGGGTTTTTGCCCGATCTAGAATGAACTTCCTTTGCGAGGCGGAATTGGACACACCGGTGATGCGGCTATTTGGGTATTGTTCCGCCATCCACAGCGTAAGAGAGCCCCAACCGCAACCGAGTTCCAGAATGTTCTGGCCATCGGCAAGCTGTGCGCGCTGGCAAGTCAGGTTCAGCATAGTTTCTTCGGCTTCGCCGAGGCTGCGGCATTGTGGGCTGTAATAGGCGGAACTATATTTCAGGCGCGGTCCGAGGACTTTCTCAAAGAAAGCGGCTGGCACTTCATAGTGCTGCGCGTTGGCCGAGTCTGTACGCAATGCTATGGGGCTGTGTTTCATGCGCTCCACCAAAGACAAAACATGGGCGCGGTTGGCGGAATCACTACCACGATCTTCCGCGCGCAGACGTTCACGAAGCAGATTGCGGATGAAAGCGCGTATTAACGTGTCGGGAACCAAGCCGCTTTCGATCAGTGGTTCGTACCAGAAGCGCTTATCGGATTGATCCTGTGCCGCGGGCATCCAGCGCGCGTGAGCTGCTTCACCGGAATGATTTTGTGTGGCGCTCATGCATGATCCTTTCGAGGAAACCAGGGGACGAACGCGCTAGTGGTGCGCTGGTACTGCCGATACCGATCGCCACGGCTCCGCACAGCCTGCGCTTCTGTCGCGGGAATGCCGGTGAGTCCCAGCAGGAAATACAGGATCAGAGCCGGTGCCATCAGGCCGAGCCAGCCCCAGGGAGACGCGAGCGCAAACACCGCGTAGCCTACCCAAATAATCCACTCGAAAAAATAATTGGGATGGCGCGAATAATTCCAAAGACCTGTTCGGCAGAGCTTTCCCTTGTTCGCGGGATTTTTCTTGAAGCTGTCCAGTTGGGCATCGGCGGTTACTTCACCCATCATGCCGATCAGCCAGATCGCGGCGCCGAGCTTTTCGAGCACGCCAAGAGGCGCGCGCGTGTCCAGGCAGGCGAGCAGAAAAGGAAGCGAGAGAACCAGATCGAGCAGGGCCTGAAACTGGAAGAAAAAGAAAAATCGCAGAGCCAGGTGCGTTTGCCAATCTTTCCGGAGTTGCACGTAGCGGCCTTCTTCGCGATGGCCAATGACGCGAGCAAACAACAGATAGGTGGCTAGGCGCAGGCTCCAGAGGCAAGCCATAGCGGCAATCGCGTACCGCCTGCTTGTATAGCCAGGTCCGGCGTACGCGTAAAACGCCGCCAGCAACCCGAGCCCGCTCGCCCAACCAACGTCGACTATAGCGGCATTGCGAATCGCCAGATGAATAAGCCACAACAAAAACATCATCACGGCGACAATCGCCGCTCCAGGAAGAAGCAGAGAGAGAGCAAGCGAAATCATCCGGCGGCTGGAACCTCGCCGGGAGACACCGATACGTGAGTTTTCCTCAGGACCCGGCGGAACGCGGGAAGGAGGAGAAAATATAGCAACACGGCCACAAACGGGGCCATCAGCGCCCAGACCACAAGGGCGTGCCACGTTGTCGTCCAAAGCAGCTTAATAGCGTTCCAGAGGTTGCTACGGGTCAACTCGTAAATCTGACTCACGCTGAGGGGCAGGTGCGGCGCGCGAAACAGCTTTTCGCCGAGGCGAAAGAACGGAAGCAGCAGTGCAATCTGCAGCGGGTAAACAAAGTAGTTCACCATCTGTATTGCGGGCAGATTCAAACGCCAGATCAAGGCGATGATTGCGCACAGCGCGGTATTCCAGCCGATCATGGGAACCATGCCGAGGACCGCCCCCAAAGCGATGCTCAGCGAAAGCTTTTCCGGAGTGACGCCTTGCCGCAGGAGTTCCAGTAAAGGTCGAACCAGTTTGCGAGTGAAAAATCCGTTAGTCATGTGGCCTTCTGGCGGAACAGCGCGGCAACCGGCTCATCCGGGCGCAACGTGAACAATTGAATTAGCACGTAGAGAGACATGGCAATGTTGCCCAGCGCCATTATCAGGATAAACCACAATACTTTGACGGCTGATGAACGCTCGCGCCAGGCCACCCAGCAAAAGAACGTCAGGAAACCGAAGTAAGCGTCGTAAAGCGTGGCCCATGCCCACGGATTTCCCGTGAACTTGGCCCTCCACACCGGCACCTGCAGACTGGTGCGAATGGTCATGATGACCATGAACAAAAAAATAAAACCGAATAGGCATTTTACAAAACACTTCAAGCTGGTCTTGCTCCATCCCGCCCGGCGAACCGGAATTCCTCAGGGCGGCCAGAAGTTCGCAATCCAAAAGAAGTACGCCAGGCGTACTAGAATCGGATGCGAAGCGAGGGAATTGGTGACATAAGGCGGCAAAGTCCGGCTTGAAAAGGGCCTGCAAGTGAAGTAGTTCAGTGCGGGTAATGATTTTCGACACGCGATTTAGAAAATTTCAAACCTCTCTTTCCGTCCAAGAAAGCGCAAGCCGAATTGTTTCCTGCACGGAAAAACAGCGCATAACGCAACCGAGCTTTGTGGCGTCTGACAGAGGAACCATAGTTCACAATGTTAATGAACCATTCCGTGAATCATATAGCTGTGATCGGCTCCGGCATTGCCGGCCTGGCGACGGCCTATTATCTCAGCCGCAAGCATCAGGTATTTCTATTTGAAAAAGAAACTCGCCTCGGTGGCCACACGCACACTGTAAATGTAGAGTCGAGCGCGGGTCCACTGCCCGTAGACACCGGCTTCATCGTTCACAACGACCTCACGTATCCCAATTTGATCCGGCTGCTGCGAGAACTCCGTGTGCCACGGATGGATTCTGACATGTCGTTTGCCGTGAGCTGCCGCAACACAGGTTATGAGTATTCGAGCCGCGGCGTGAATGGTTTCTTCGCGCAGAGACAGAACATTCTGAAAGCGCGCCAGTGGAGGCTGTTTGGCGAGATTCGGCGCTTCAACCGGGAGGCCGCAGGCCTGTTGGACCGGCCCGACGCGGAGAAGTTGCGTATGGGAGAATTTCTAGCGGAAAAGAACTTCACCAACGAATTTTGCGAATTGTATCTCTTGCCGATGGCATCGGCGGTGTGGTCTTGCGCCCACAACTCGGTGAGGGAGTTCCCTGCGGCAACGTTGATTCGTTTTTTTGACAACCACCGGTTTCTCAGCGTGAACAACCATCCGACTTGGAAAACGATTGTGGGTGGGTGCAGCCGCTACATCCAACCGCTTACAAAGCCATTTGAAGATCGCGTCTTTACCGGCGTGTCCATTCGTGGCGTGTCGCGCGACGAATCCGGCGTGACCTTGCAATTTAGCGATGGCAGGCCCGAGATGCGGTTTGCGCATGTGGTGTTCGCGACGCACGGCGATCAGATCCTGCCCCTGCTCTCGGACGCCTCCGCGAAGGAGCGCGAAGTACTTGGCGCATTCCAAACCAGTCGCAACGAGGTAGTCCTGCATACCGACGAGAACCTTCTGCCATGCACTCCGGCCGCCCGCGCTTCCTGGAATTATCTGCTGCACCTGGATCCGCGGAACGGCCACGGCCCTGTCACCATGACGTATCACATGAACCGCCTGCAGAATCTACCGGTGCCGGAAAACTATTGCGTTACGTTGAACGCCAACGGGCAGATTCGCCCGGAGAAAATTCTCCGTAAGTTTATTTATAACCACCCGCTGTATACATTGGATTCCATCCGTTCTCAGAAACGCTGGCAAGAGATCAGCGGCCCGCATCGCACGCATTATTGCGGCGCGTACTGGTCGTACGGCTTCCACGAAGATGGTGTTAATTCTGCATTGCGAGTGGCGCAAACTCTGGGAGTGCAGGTCTAACTCTATGGAATCCGCACTCTACATCGGCAAACTCCGCCATCGTCGGTTTACCCCGCGGAATCATGACTTCAGCTACCCCGTGTACATGGCGTTTCTGGACGTTGATCGTTTGCCCGAACTGATGCAGATTTCTCCGTTCAGCTCGTACAATCGCTGGAACTGGACGTCTTATCACGAGCGCGATCATTTCGGTGGCCCCGGAAAATCCCTGCGAGAGCGCCTTGCAGAAGACGCGAAACGCCACGGCATCGCTCTTCCGGGTGGAAAGATTTTTCTACTCACGCACCTCCGTTATCTCGGGTACGTATTTAACCCCGTTTCCTTTTTCTATTTCTATGACCGATCGGAAAACCTGGTAATGACTCTCGGGGAAGTCAACAATACCTTTGGTGAAACGCAGAATTATTGGCTGACGCCCGGGAACAGCGTTCCGGCTACGACCGCCAAACGGTATCGCACCGAGAAAGAGATGCACGTTTCACCGTTCCATCCGATGGATATGGACTATGAGTGGATCCTCACGTCGCCGGGAGAGCGCCTGATCGTGCACATGAATACGCTAATTCATGGACGGCCGAACTTCGATGCAACTTTGGAGTTAGAGCGTCGCCCCTGGGCAGCGAAAGAGCTCGTAAGAACATTGTGCGCGTTCCCGTTCATGACCGTTCGTGTGATGTCGGCGATTCATTGGCAGGCGTTAAGGCTTTGGCTGAAGGGAATACCTTTCTACACGCATCCTGGACAAACCAAGAGCCAACCGGTGGCGCAAGAGTGGAAAGAGAGCGGAATCGGATGACGAGCTGGATGCGAAATTACATGAAGAAGCTCTTTCTCGGATCGCTCGACGGTCTCCAGGGTGGCTTTCTGGAAGTGGTCTGCCCAAAAGCCACTTATGCCTTTGGCGATCCGACGGCGGAACTGCGCGCCATGGCAGTGATTCACGATGAACGTTTTTTTGCGCGAGCTGTCACTGGCGCCGATGTCGGCATCGGCGAATCGTATATGGATGGAGACTGGACATCGCCAGACATGGTTTCGCTTGTGCGCCTGGCCACGCGCAATCTACGTCGTCTGGACGCCAAAAATCCTCTTCTTTCCGCGTTGCGCCGGGCAGCTTCACGCTTGCGTCACCGGTTGCGCGACAATAACCTCAAGGGTAGCCAGAAGAACATCCGGGCGCATTACGACCTCAGCAACGACTTCTACGCGCTGTTCCTGGATTCCCGGAAGCAATACTCGTCCGCCTATTTCCTGCAGGATCAAGAATCGCTGGAAGATGCGCAGACGCATAAGCTGAATCTGATTTGCCGGAAGTTGCGCATTGAGCCCGGCGATCGTGTGTTGGAAATTGGCTGCGGCTGGGGCGGATTCGCCGTGTTTGCGGCACGAAACTTTGGCGCGCACGTTACCGGCTTAACCATCAGTCCTGCCCAATTCGACTACGCCTCAAAGATGGTGGCACAGCATGACGCACGCCCGGGCACCGTCCAGATCTTGCTGAAGGACTACCGCGAGATGGCAGGCGAGTATGACAAGATTGTCAGCATCGAAATGTTCGAGGCCGTGGGCCTTGCACGTTACGACGAGTTTTTCTCCGCGTGCGACAGGTTGCTCACGCCCGAGGGTTCGCTGTTGATTCAGACGATCACCATGCCCGAACAGGAGTTGCAGGACTACCGCCGCCGCGTCGACTGGATCCAAACGTATATCTTTCCCGGCAGCGACTTGGCGTTTGTCGGCGAGATGCAGCATTCTTTGGCGCGAACAACCTCGTTGAGCCTCACGGATCTGGAAAGTTTTGGAATGCACTATGCGTTGACGCTGGCTCATTGGCGCGAGCGTTTCTTTCAGCGCCGCCATGACGTTCGGGCATTGGGCTTCGATGAACGATTTCAACGCATGTGGGATTTCTACCTGGCTTGGTGTGAAGGCGCCTTCCGGGAAAAGTACATCAACGTCGTTCACCTTCTCTGCGAAAAGAATGCTGCGCCTAAAAAGTCTCGGGCAAACATAAGTTCAACATCCAAAGCATTTGCAGCGTCCTGAGAGGGGTCATGGCGCGCCAACAAACGTGGTCGAAAAGAATCAGGAGCCTTGCGCATCCAGGCTGGTGTGATCGTGGATAATGCGCCAGCCTTCGGGAAATCGCCGGAAGACTAGCGTGAAGACACCGCCAAGTTGGTCGGATTCACGTTTCAGGTGCCAACGGCCAAGAACCAGCGCTGCATCCTTTCCCAATTCGCGCACTTCCACGTTTGAAAAATCGAGATGCCCCATAGCCTTCTGGTCCGGATAGTTCTTGCGATAACGGGCTAGCACCGGTTGCCAGCCGCGGGTGATTCCGCTACTGCCCGCGAAGGTCAGTTCCGGAGAATCCCAGTAGTCCTTCATGAAGGCGTCAACATCACCTCGATTCCACGCGGCTTGCTGCTCTGCGAGCACGGCGGTAATGGCCGCACCCGTCGAATCGCCAGGTGGCGCAGATTGAAGCGAGGGTAAGCGCCCAGGCGCGACAATCAGGAGCAGGGTAATTGCCAGCAGAATGCTCTTTAACCATCGAGATTTCATTGACTTACCTCCTTCGACTGGGCCGTAGCATATGGCACTCCTGGACCCCTGGCAATCCCCAAACGATGCAAACCCTCCGCAGCGAAAGAGTTAGCTCCGCGAAGGCTACTCCGCTGGTACCGTCGAGCTATTGGTGAATTCAATGTGGGGGCGCATCCTCTACGTGGAGGCTGAGGGATGTTCTCGGCGATGCTATTCGCGATCTCGATTGTGGCCCTGGCGCAGTTCGGGCTGTACTACTGGCGAGCCGTCCTCACCGGCGTAGCCGCTCAGCCCATTTCCAGCGAGATCCTTGAAGCCGTGCAAGTGGACGAGTCCAATCTTTGCGGAGCGGACTTCGAGAAACTTGCGAGCCTGCTTACCCTCACACCAGAGCTGAAGCGCACCCGCGGCGGGCTTGGCTTCGTTCCTGCGTATTTCAAGATTGTGGGAGAAATCTCCAGCTTGTTTGGGCAAATGTCACCAGCGCTCGCCAGTTGGAGCGAACACGAGCGGGTTTTGTGCGCACGGTACGCCGCCGTGCAGGTGGGACGTCGTCTGGAAGCTAACCTCGCGCAGGCCGCTTCTCTGCGTTCCTGCTGACACCCGGTCGCAATACAGCTACCTTCCTTCTCCAATAAAGATTCTCACAATCGTGTTCCCGCTCTGGTGCTATGCTTATGGCCCGCCCGATACCGTTCAAGAGAGGAACACCTCATGCCAGCAGACTTAGAGCAACTGAAGATGAAGTATGGATCGGTGTTGAACGCCATCAACCAATCCGGTGTGCGCCTTGCCCATGTGCATATTCAGGACGATAAGCTTTACATCGAAGGTGCCTGTGGCTCCGAAGCGATCAAGAACAAGATTTGGGACCAAGCCAAGCTCGTTGACCCAAGCTATAGCGACTTGACACTCAATCTGACCGTAGATCCTTCACTGGCGCCCAAGCAGCAGATTTACACGGTGGCTGCCGGTGATTCGCTATCGAAGATTGCCAAGCAGTTTTACGGGAACGCCAACGAGTACATGAAGATCTTCGACGCGAATAAGGACAAGCTGACTGACCCGAATGCCATCAAGGTCGGGCAACAGCTTGTTATTCCAAGCTGATCGATCACTCAACGGAATTTCTAATGCGGGCGGAGACGTTTACTCCGCCCGTGCGTTTTCTAAAGGCAAGAATCTAGTAAGCCCAGCGCAAGAGGGTTGCGCCGGATGTGAAACCCGCGCCGACGGCGGCGAGCAGAACCAGGTCACCTTTCTTCAATTTCTTCTCTTCGAGTGCTGTTTGCATGGCAAGGGGTATTGTGCCGGCGGTAGTGTTGCCAAACTCCTCGATGTTGATGATCACTTTGTCCAAAGGCATTCCGAGCCGTTCCGCAGTGGCCGTGATGATGCGTCGATTCGCCTGGTGCGCGATGAAGCAATCTACATCTTTCCCCGTAAGCCCGTTTTTAGCCAGAATGCGTTCGGTCATCTCGGCCATTTTTTTCACCGCGTACTTGAAGACGTTTTTTCCATCCTGGTGAATGTAATGCATTTTCTGGTCGACGGTCTGGTGGGAAGCGGGATTCAAACTGCCCCCGCCCGGCATGTACAGAAACTGTCCACCCACGCCTTCGACTTGAGCCACGTGATCGATGATGCCGGCTTCGCCGTCCACCGCAGGTTCCAGCAGGACTGCTCCAGCGCCATCGCCAAAAATGATGCACACGGCGCGGTCGGTGTAATCGGTCATGGAAGAGTTCACATCCGATCCGATCACCAGCACCTTCTTATATTGGCCGGATTCCACGAATTTTACCCCGGCATTCAGGGCGTATAGAAAACCCGAACAGCCAGCGGACACGTCGAAGCCCCAGGTATTCCGGATTCCCAACTTGTGCTGCACCAGGCAAGCCGTCGACGGATACATCATATCGGGCGTGACTGTCCCCACGACGATCAGCTCCACTTGCTGCAAATCGAACGGATGAGCCGCCTGCAGTTTCTTCACCGCCTCAACCGCTAAATCGCTGGCGGCCACGCCCTTGTCTGCCAGGTGACGTTCCCGAATGCCCACCCGCTCCATGATCCATTCGTTTGTGGTGTCCACCATTTTTTCCAGATCCGCGTTCGTCAATACCCGTGGTGGAACGTACCCGGCCACACCCGTAATTCTTGCGGTGACGCAGCGAGACATGATGCTCCTTGGAGAGGACAAGCCCCAGACGCTAAACCTAGATTCTATGCGAAGCGCTTCTGTAGAAACAAGCAAAACGCCTTATTTAAGTGGAAGACAGAATCTCGTAGCGCCACGAGATTTCCGCCGTTTTCTTCAGCATCGCCGCGATCGAACAATATTTTTCCTTGGTCAGCTCAATGGCGCGCTGCAATGCTGCCTCGTCCACACTCCCGCGCAAGCGGAAAAGCACATCCAGCTTGACCCACACCCGTGGAGGTTCTGCAGCGCGCTCGCCCGCACACACCACTTCGAGCGACTCCAATTTCTGCCGTTTTTTCTCCAAAATGATGACCACATCGGTTGCCGTACACGCCCCCAGCGCCATCAGCACCATGTCCATCGGTCCCGGCGCTGTATTCGACTCGCGGTCTGAGTCGAAAGCCACCGCATGCCCCGACGGCCCGGTAGCCGCGAATTTTTCTCCACCAACCCACTTCACAGTTGCAGTTTGCATGGATCCTTCCTCACAAAAAGCGGAATGATTCCCCCATTCCAATGTAACAGACGACGAGGAAGTATTTTGGCTTGTCTGCGTGCCGGTTGGAAAAAACGATTCAGCAGAGTTGCGAGAGAAGGCAGGCGACCTGATCAAAGGCTGCAGGCAGAGCCTGCTGTACTGCCGGGGACAAACCCAGTCCTGTGGCAATTCTTTCAGGCTCGACGCCGACTACGAAGAGCCTGTCAGGCAAGTCGCCCAGGAGTTGCGCGGCGGCCAGCAGCTCTCCCGCGTTCCCCTCGTGTCCAGAGTTTGCGCGGCCGGGCGAGATTTCGCGCAGATCGTTGAGAGTCAAGCGGTACACCGTGCCAGGCGGCGCTCCCGTCTGCAAGGCATCAACGATAATGACCGCCCGCCGGCCTGCGAGCTGTCCTAGAAGTGCCAATCCCTGCGTGCCCCCGTCCACGAATTCCACTTCGCTCGACCACCGGTCCGAGCAATGCGCGAACTGTTCGAGGATCGTGGGGCCGACACCGTCATCACTCAAAAGAAGATTGCCGAGCCCAAGTACCAGAATCGGTGCCGGCTCGCACCCGATTTGTGCGCCGCCGCCCGGCCGGGATTCAGGATAGCCATTCATCGTTGCGAATATCCCCGCGGCGGTAGAATTTGTAGCCAGAGATGATCGAAGTGATCAAGCCGTTGCCGTATTGCGTGGAATCGTAAGTGACGATGTACACGTGAAGAAGGGCAAAAATCGGGAAGGACCAGGCCACTAGGTGGTGAATCATGTGCGTGTTATACGAATTCCCGAGCAGGGGAATCACCCAGCCAAACAATTTGTTGAGTGTGCCACCGGGATTGGTCTCGGAGAACAGCGCGAAGCCGGTAAAGATCTGTGCCCATCCGAGAATGATCACAAAGAAAGTGTAGGCGGAACCGCCCAGTGCGTTGTGTCCCAGGTGCACATGCCCCCGCTGCAAGCGCAAGTAGTCCATCATTTGACGGTACAGATCGCGCCACCAGTTCATTTTCCAAAGCATGGGGAATCCGGACCGGGCGTAGTTGTTCCCGGCCCAGAACCAGTAGATGCGCACCAGGAAGCTGATGGCGAAAATGATTCCCGCGGCAAAATGAACCTGGCGGATCCGGCCCATCAGAAAGTGATTGGCCGGCTCACCGCTGGAGGTCAGAATGGGCGAGCCAATATATAGTCCGGTTAGGAATAGCGTTGTGATGCACAACGCGTTGACCCAGTGCGTAATGCGTACCGGCAACTCCCAGATGTACGCGCGACGGAAATAATGCTCCGGCCGGGCGACCACATCTCTCGGATCGAATGGTTCAATTACTTTCGCCATAGCCGCCTCCTACACCCGGATCTTCACTTCAGACAGCGTGCGGCCATCCTTCCCCAGCACGTGCGAAGCGCATGCCAGGCAGGGATCGAAGGAGTGAATGGTGCGAAGAATCTCCAGCGGGCGTTTTGGATCCGCCATCGGCGTTCCCAGCAGGGCGGATTCGTACGCTCCATGCTGACCCTTGGCGTCCTTCGGTGAAGCGTTCCAAGTCGAGGGAACCACGATCTGATAGTTGTAGATCTTGGTGTCCTTGATGTGGATCCAGTGGCACAGAGCGCCACGCGGAGCTTCCGTGAAGCCATACCCCTTGGCTTCAGCGGGCCAACTGGACGGCTCCCATTTCGCGGTGTTGGCCGTCGAAGTGTCCCCAGCCTTCAAATTAGCAATCAGCCGATCGTATTCCTGCTGTAGCCAATACACACAAAGGCGCGTTTCCAGGCCGCGGGCCGCGGTGCGACCCAGCGTCGAGAACAGCGCCGTCGCCGGCACCTTTAAGGCGCCCAGCGCTTCCGTGACAACGTCCTTATACTCCGTCCGGCCGCTGGCAAACCCCACCAGCATGCGCGAGAGCGGGCCGACTTCCATGGCGTTGCCCTTCCACCTCGGCGCTTTGAGCCAGGAATACTGGGCGTTTTCGTCGAGCTGCGTGAAGGGAGGCTTCGGTCCGGTATACTTCGGTTTGGTCTCGCCTTCCCACGGATGCAGCGCGTCTTTCCCGGCAGTGTATTCATACCAGGAGTGAGCGATCTCCTCACGAACCTGTCCTGCATCGGCCGGATCGACTGGAAGAACTTCGGAAAGGTTCTTATTCAGGATGGCACCGCGCGGGATCTTGAATGTCGGAATATCGCTGATTCCGTTTTGCGGCACATCCCCGTAAGCGAGATAGTTGCCCAAGCCACCGCCGATTTGCGTCCATTCCGGATAGAAGGAAGCGACCGCCAGCAGGTCGGGAATGTACATCGTTTCCACAACTTGTTTGGCCTGCGCGATCAGGTCCTTGACCAGGTTCAGCCGCTCAATGTTGATAGCGCTGTCACTCTGCAACGCGATGGCAGAGGCCATGCCGCCAACCAAATAGTTCGGGTGCGGGTTCTTCCCACCGAACACGGTTTGAATCTTGATAACTTCCCGTTGCCATTTCAGCGCTTCCAGGTAGTGTGCTACCGCCATCAGATTTGCTTCCGGCGGGAGCTTGTATGCCGGATGGCCCCAGTAAGCGTTATCGAACAGTCCGAGCTGGCCGGAGTCGACGTACTTCTTTAGCGTCGTGGCGATCTCACGGTAGTAACCCGGAGTAGCCTTCTCCGCGTTGGGAGAAACTTTTTGTGCCAGCGCAGCGGTGTGATCGGGGTCCGCCTTCAAGGCGGAAACGATGTCCACCCAGTCGAGCGCGTGCAGGTGGTAGAAGTGGATCACATGGTCCTGCACCATCTGGGTGAGGAACATGATGTTGCGGATAATCTCGGCATTCTTCGGAACTTGCACGCCGAGAGCGTTTTCTACGCTACGCACCGACGCGAGGGCGTGCACGGTGGTGCACACCCCGCAGATGCGTTCGCAGAACGCCCAGGCATCGCGCGGGTCGCGTCCCTGAAGAATAACTTCCAGGCCGCGCCACATCGTTCCGCTGGACATCGCGTCGCCGATATGCCCGCTGTCGTTGAGCATAGCCTCAATGCGCAGGTGCCCCTCAATCCGGGTCACGGGATCAACAACCACTCGAGTCGTCATGATGGCTCCTATTCGCCTTCGCCGCTGCCCGGAGGCGTATCGTCGGCTTTGATGATTCGGGCATTCTTGTTGACGACGGTCGAGACCAGGTGCGCTCCTACCCCTATGACCGCGGCCGCTCCCAGCACGACGCCGATTTTGTCCGGCGTGGCATCAATACCCGGCACCACCACATTCGATAGCCGTTGGTAGAACGGCCCGTTGTCCCAGAACCCCGCTTCGCTGCAACCAATGCAGCCGTGACCGGAGCCGATCGGGAAGGAAACGCCGTTGTTCCATTTGACCGTGGAACACGAGTTGTAGGTTGTTGGTCCGCGGCAGCCCATTTTGTACAGGCACCAACCCTTGCGCGCGCCGTCGTCGTCCCATGTCTCTACGAACTGCCCCGCGTCGAAAAATGCCCGCCGGTAGCACTTGTCATGAATTCGCTGTCCATAAAACATCTTCGGCCGGCCCATGCGATCCAGTTCCGGCAGCGCGTCGAAGGTCAGTACGTAGGTCAGCACCCCGGTCATAACCTCCGCAATGGGCGGACAACCCGGCACGTTGATGATCGGCTTGTCGGTGATGATCTGGTGGACCGGCTTTGCTCCGGTGGGATTCGGATGAGCGGATTGTACGCACCCGTTCGAGGCGCAGGATCCCCACGCCACTATCGCTTTGGCGTGTTCGGCAGTCTCCTTCAGCACATTGAGAAACGTGTCGCCTCCCACCGTGCAGTACACTCCGCCGTCGGCCGTGGGCGCATTGCCTTCCACCGCCAGGAGATAGCCGCCCGGGTGCTCCTTAATCAACTTCTTGCGGATCTCCTCCACCTGGAACCCCGCCGCTGCTTGCAGCGTGTCGTCGTAATCCAGCGAAATCATGTTCAGGATCACGTCTTGGGCAATGGGGTGGGACGAGCGGATAAACGACTCGCTGCAGCAGGTGCATTCCAGGCCATGCAGCCAAATCACCGGGATACGCGGCTTGGTCTCCATCGCCGCTACCACCTTGGGCACCGCGGAAGCCTCCAAGCCCAAAGCGGCGGCGGTGCTTACGCAGAATTTCAGGAAATCCCGGCGATCAACGCCATGCTGACGCAATACGTCGTAAGTAGTGCAGAACGAGGCAGGTTTGTTCACGGAAACCCCCGGTTATGGAGAGAAAGAGGACGACGGACGAGGCACTATGGCCCCGACTGGCGCGACTTTCAGTGACCTGCAAACCAGTCGCTGTGACGGCCGACCAAAATGCTGGTTTTCCAGACTATGCAGCGTGGTGAGTGGCCCGGGCTCGATTTCCGACTGCTTGATAAAGAATCGCTCGAGCGCTGTTCCATCCCCCCTCCAATCGAAAAGACGCGGAGGGCACCACTTGAAGGGTGGGCTTCTCTTTCCTGACGATTCGCGCTACATGTGTAGCAGCGGCTTTACGCCGCTGCCGCGCCGTGGCGGTCGGGCCACAGAATTGAGCGGTTAGACGGTTTTGGGTGCCGCACCCTTTGGGGTTTAAGGGTGCGGGTTTTCTCTTGGGTTTCTCCGTTCCTCAAGCGGATCGATGACAAGCAATCCCCGTTCTCGCTTCGCGTAGTGCCGGGTGCCCCAGGTTCGCTGTTCAGAACCTGGGTCTTGGGGTTCCTTTTCCATGCCCCAAGGCCGCCTTCGTACCAGTTTCGAATCTAGTACTCTATGAATAATAATTTACATTTGGTAAATAACGTGCTATCCTGTCCCGTATGATTGAGGGACTCTGCCCTTCTGCCCATTCGCTGCGCCCCATCCGTTCATCCACACCCAAGATTCCCCTAACTCCTTCTTGCCCTGAGGGAACTTTGCGAAGGGTGTCCCTAACTCCTTTGCTTCCCCTTGATACAACGATTTCGCTCCTAAGCCCTTTGTTTCCCCTTGATACGAAAATGAGGGGGAGGGTACCCCCATCGATCTTCCCGTATTTTCCCGTATGTACCGTACACTCTTCCGGCTATCCCCCGCGCTTTCAATTGCTTGCACGCTCGTACAGCAAAAACAGGGGGAGAAAGGGGGGGGGTATGATTACTTCTTGGGTAACTAACCAAAGAATGTCGGCGCGCCGACATTCTCTCACCAATCACGTATTGCGGGAAAGGAGGGAATTCACCTCGATGATGGGATTGGGAAGCTGGCGCATCGCCCGCACAAACGCGGCAACGAGCTCGGGATCGAATTGTGTGTTGGCGCAACGCTCCACCTCAGCCAGCGCTTCCTCGGCGGTGCGGCCTTTCTTGTAGCTGCGGTCGCTGGTGATGGTGTCGTAGGAATCGGCGATGGTGATGATGCGCGCGCCGAGCGGGATATTCTTTCCTGCGAGCGCCTCCGGGTAACCGGAACCATCGAAGAATTCATGGTGATGCAGAACCATCCGACGAATGCGCTCCAGAGGTTCGAGAGGCTCCAACAACCGTCCTCCAAAGACGACGTGGGTTTTCATGGTCTCCCACTCTTCAGGATTCAGTGGCCCGCTTTTGTTCAGGATCTGCTCCGGGATGCCAACCTTGCCCACGTCGTGCAACACCGCGCCCAGCCGGATTTCTTCCACTTCGCTTTCCGACATGCCAAGTGCTTCGGCGAGAAGCGCGGCATAGGCAGAAACTTTTTGCGAATGTCCCTGTGTGTACTGGTCCTTCGCATCAATCGCATACGCCAGTGAAGTCACGGTATCGAGTATCGATTGCGGAAGCGCGTGAGGCCCGTCGGCACCTGCTACGCCCGAAGCTTCCGTGGCTGGCAGTGAATCGCTGAATTGCCGCAGTCGCTGGTAGATTTCTTCAAACGCGTCCGGCCCTGTGGCGAACAAGCGCTTCAGCGTTACTCCGAGATACGCTTCCAAAACGTCGCGCTTCCAACGCCGGGCCTCGTTGGGATCGATATGTTCGGCGGTGGAAACCGTGTTGCCTCCCTGGTGCTTGGACAGATACATGGAAGCGTCCGCCACCTGAATCAATTCTTGCGGTGCGGAGCCATGCAGCGGGTAAGACGCGATCCCAAAGCTTGCGCTTATATTTTTCTCGCGAAGCAAAGGATCCGAAGCAATCCACCCGCGCAGCTTGGAAGAAAGTTGCCGCGCTTGTTCCATCGTGGTTTCCGGCATCAGGATGACGAATTCGTCTCCACCGTAACGAGCTACAACATCAGAGCGGCGGCAATTGGTTTCCAGTATCTGGCCAACGCGCTGGAGAACAAGATCGCCTTCCAAGTGGCCATAGAAATCGTTGACAAACTTGAAGCGGTCCAAGTCCATGAGCACCAACGCAAAAGAACGTCCCGCGCGCGAAGACCGCTTCCATTCCGAAGAAAGCGCCTCCATGAAGAAGCGGTGCGTCTTCACGCCCGTCAATCCATCGGTGATGGCCTGCTCCTGCGCTTTCTGGAACGTTTGGGCATTGTGGTATGCCCCGGCGATCAGGTCAGCCAAGGTATGAAGCAGCAGGGATTCTTCCTCGGAGAATTCCACGCGATCCAGAGTTTCCACGTAGAGCACTCCATGCAGATGATCTCCGTAAAAAATCGGCAATGCCATCGCCGTTGCCGATTCGCTGAGAACCGGCTGAGGACTGTTCTGCGAATTTATAGACGAACGGTAAGTAGCCGGTTTGCCCGTGCGCGCCACTTGCCCAATCAACCCGGTGTCCAGAGGGATTCGCCGGCCGAGTGCGCCCCTCCGTTTGCCGCTCTCGGCGGAAATTATCAACTCGCGGGTCGTGTACTCGAGGATCGCGATCCCGATGTGGTCATAGGAGAGGCCATTCTCGAGTTGACCCGCGATTTTTGCCAGAATTTCGTCCGGATTGAGCGTGGCGATAGCATCACGCGAAATAAGGTTCAACAGGCTAAGGTGCCTCGCTTTCGTTCGTTCTTCCTGAAACAACCGCGCATTTTCGATGGCGATGCTCGCTTCGCTGGCCAGCACGCGCATCAGTTCCAGATGACCCTCGTCGTACGCGCGCTCATTTTCGGAGAAGATGCATAGCGCACCGATAGCATGATCATAAGCGACAAGAGGCACTCCACAAAACGAGCCCGCGGTTCGCAGCGGCTCCACGCCCAGTTTGCGTATTTCCGAGACAAAATTGTCGCGGATCAGCACCGGCTGGCGCGTTCGCAGAATGTATTCGGTCAGGTGATTGCCCGCAGGCCGCGAACGCTTAGGCATGCGCACGCCCTTCATAAGTTCCAGGTCAAATTGAATCTGGTCGCGGGCGGGATCAAAAGTGGCGAGATATAGATTTTCCACGTCGAATAAGCGGTGTAACTCTTCCCAGAGTTTACGCAGCAGATCTTCTTTGTTGAGCGTCGAACTGAGTGCGCGCCCGATCTCGTTGAGTACGTGAAGCTCTTCGGAGCGCCGCGATGTTTGCTGAATCAAATAACTGTTCTCCACCGCCACGCCGATCTGGTGCCCCAACGCGAGCAGCAGCCGCAGTTCCGCGGGGGTAAATCGCCTGCTATCCGGCGTGCCCAACAGCAGCAAGCCGAACGCCTGTTCTTTCGCCTGAAGACTGATCACCACAGCACTGCGCAAGCCATGTTTCAGGGCTAGTTCGCGGAAGCGCCGGATCGGTTCGTCTTTTTCGAGCGCGGATAGGTTGTCATCTCGAAGGTCGCGAAATCCCAGCAAGCCGCCCAGCCGAGACACCATGCCCACCAGATAATCGTCCAAGCCTTCAGTCTGTGCTACCTGGCAGAACTCGTCAGAGATGCCGGCGGAGACCACAGAACTGGGGCCGGAGGGATCGCCATGATGCAGGAACAACACGCCGGACGGAAGCCGCACGACGCCCAAAACGCGATCGAGCGCCTGGGCCAGCATTCGTTGGATTTCGCCCCCAACAAAACTGGAGGTAGCCAGGTTGAGGTTTGAAAGCGCCAGCATATTGCGTTCGACCCGCCGCTTCTCTTCCTCGTAATTCGCCATGAGCAGCAACATGCAAACGAATAGCGTGGGAATTACTGTGATTGGCTGCAATGCATCGCCTAGAAAAGCGCGCGTGCGGGGCAGCGCGTACAGCGTGAAACTCAGAATTCCCCAAACTGCGAAAGCGATCGCGAGCAGCTGATCCGCCAGGGTCTCGTGATGGCGGCTCTCCCACCAGAACAGGACCGCAACGCCAACGTAGATCACCGAAGCGGGAAGTACCGCAGACACCGGCAAAATTTGAAACGCATTCGCGGCAGCCCATACGCTCAAAACGCAAGCAGCCCCGATAGCGACGCCAGTCCAAAGCTTTTGGCGCGTGTAAAGTTGCGTGCCCAGAAAGAAACTGATGCCCGCCAGGCCGAACAGGCCTGGACTCAACGCGATGAGAAATGGATTAGGGGAGGTCCAGTGAGACACGGCCGCGGGAAGCAAGTGAAATGCGTACAGGAGCCAAGCCGCGGCCCAAAACAGCAGGTATAGTTGACGCTTCAGTGAATAAACCGAAGCGAAGAATAGCCCAACCAGGGCAGTGGCAACGAAAAACCCGAGCGTTATGATGCTCTGAACCATTGAGGAGTCTGGGACTATTCCTTCGTGTGGACAGGCAGAACGAGTTAGTGACGTCGCACTCAGGCAGCCCAGTACTACCGCAGCAAAAATGTACTGCGGGAAACCCGGATATGCTTGACTGCAAGGTGCACCGAAACAGCCCAACCACACACACAACGAATCATTTGCGATTATGAGGCACACAAAAATGGAGCGGCAAGCCTACCGGGGTACTAGTGGCGTAAGAGGTAGTAGGGAGGCAAGCACAGTTGGGGAGACGACCGATCGAAAAGCCACCATCTTGACGCAATTCCGCGGCGTAATCCGAAGATGGGCTGGCAGTTAGCATTGGCCTTGTCCGAGCACCATCCGGCAAGGTAAGTTGCTAGCCACGGAGGGTTCCATGTTGACATTGTGTGGCTGGCCGGCGGAGTCCGCTGCGAGCAGGCGATCCGCTCGGATCGCGAAAACCGTGCTGGTAGTCACTGTCGTTGTGTTGGGGTGGCAACTGGGCTCATCAGCGCGAAGCACGGGAATTCCCAGATACGGTGCGGGTAGCGATCCAGTGCAAAACGCCTCCTCTCTTCCGGGCGGCACGGTCCTGCCTCTAATCTTGGGAAACACCATTTCTCTAAAAGAGTCACAGCAAGGCCAACTGATCGAGGCAAGAATCGCGCAGGACGTTCCACTGCCGAATCGCGAGAAAGTCCCGGCCAGGTCCACAGTAAAGGGTTCCGTTGTGTCAGTGGAGAAGGACGCCGATGGCACCGCCGTGAAGATCACCTTAAAGTTCAATCAGCTTGAGATGCGTAACGAGAAGTTGACGATCGCCACATACCTCCGCGCTATCGCTTCCTCCCGAGCCGTTCGCTCCGCGCAGACGCCTCGGACCGGCGCGGATGGGGGCACGCCCGCTGGCTGGGGAGACACGGTTCAAATCGGCGGAGACATTCGCTATGGCGATGGCGGTGCGGTTCTCAGTCGCGGAAAGCAAAAAGTCGGCAAGGGAGTTCGCGGCGGAGTAGTGGTTCAGGTCCGAGCCAATCCGGCTTTGGGATGCGACGGCGCCGTCAACGGAGATGACCACCCGCAAGCCCTCTGGGTTTTCTCCTCGGACGCCTGCGGTGTCTATGACTTAAAAGACGTCAAGATCGCTCACACCGGAAAAGGTGAGCCTGTCGGCGACATCACCCTGCATTTTGAGAAAGACGACATGAAACTGGAAGCCGGCACGGGCATCCTGCTGCGCATTGTCTCTCAACCCTAGCCAGAACCTTCTTCGTACAAGCTATTATCCGACGGACCGGACCTTGACAGCACCATGGCTCGGATGACTTCTTGGGACACGCGTCTTCAGTGCCTTGGGAACATTGGTTTCTTGGCGACTATTCCACAAATAAATCGTGGCGTAGGCGCGCCATGGCCGCCACGCCTCCGAACGCTTTTCAAGGCCTTGAGAATTGGTCATCCCTAGCGTTCGCAGCAAGCCAAAGTCGCCGGTCGGTAAAGCATCCGGCTCTCCGAGGGCCCTCATGGCCACGTATTGCGCGGTCCATTTTCCGATTCCCGGAATTTCGCACAGGCGCCGCAAGAAATCTTCGGAATTAACAATTCCGTCAAACTGGACCGTTCCGGCACAAACAGCACGAGCTAATACTCGAATTGTTTCTGCGCGCGCGCTAGTCAGGCCTACCTTGGTAGGATCGGCCTCGGCAAGAACCTCCGGTCGAGGAAAAAGATGTGTAAGTTTGTTGGCCGGTGAAAACGACTCACCAAAAGTGTTAACAAGGCGGCCGACAAGCGTCGTCGCGGCCGGAACACTAATCTGCTGGCCGATGATTGCCCGGATCGCCAGCTCAAAACCATCCCAGCATCCCGGCACTCGCAACCCAGGAGCCCGTCGGATTCGCGCGGCCAGCACGGGATCGTTTGTCAGAGTCCGTGCAATGTCCGTCCAGTCCGCATTCAGATCAAAAACGGCGCGGATCCGCTCGATGATCGTAAATAGGAGACACGAATCGCCAAACTGGATGCGCACCGCCAGTGCATTCGGGGCATCCGCCAGGGAAACTCCAAAGTGTCCTCGCTGCCCATGCAACAAAATCGTCCGCCGGTAGATTCCGTCTTCGACGACCTCCACGCCGGGAATAGCGCGTTTGGCCAAAAACGACAAAATGCCATCAAAGTGATATGGCGGGCGGAAACGAAGCAGGAAGAAATACTGATTCTCTATCTGGTTCGCCGCGGGACGAGCCAGGCGACGGATGTGCGTCGGCGTTCGCCGGTAGACCTTCTGGATGGCTGCATTGAAACGGCGAACACATCCAAATCCGGAAGCGATGGCCACCTGCCCCATAGGCAACCGCGTTTCGTCGATCAACTTTTTCGCAAAATGCAAACGTCGCGTGTTGGCCACTGCACTTGGCGTCGCTCCCAAATGCTTCAGAAATAATCTTCGAAGATGGCGCGATCCCACGCCCAGACGTTCCGCGAGTGCTTCTACTCCTCCATCTTCCAGTCCACTCTCACCAATCAGTCGCAACGCCCGTGACACAGTATTCGAAGTTCCGCACCACGCCGGAGTTCCGGGCGAACACTCCGGGCGGCATCGCAAGCAGGGACGAAATCCCGCTTCCGCGGCCGCTGCCGCGCTTGGAAAATAGCGAACATTTTTCTCCTTCGCAGTAGGCGCTGGACAGATCGACCGGCAATACACCCGGCTGCCGAGCACGCCAATAAAGAATTTGCCGTCGAATCGCACGTCGCGCGATAGCCTTGCCCGCGAACAAACCTGCCGGTCCAGCTTCATTTCTCTCCCCCGACTAATGGTAGTCCAGTCGGCCATTCGGATTGGACGTTTTCGGACCGCGCTCCCAGTTCGATAGTGAGGTCCGGATTCGTCTCATGTAAACGGTAGCGAAGTCCGAAAACGTCCGACGTTCCTCGTGCAAAAAATCTACTTTCCTCGGGGACAGCCCAGAATGGAGAGAATGTGAAATCTCAAAAGGTCAAATGCACCGCACTCTTGGTTTTATCTTTGGCGTTGACGGCACCCTACCTCGGCGCCCAAGACCTGCCTGGAGAAAATCAACCAACCCATTACAAGGTGGTGAACCTTGGCACGCTCAGCGGAACTTCCAGTGAAGGAAATACCATCAATAATATCGGGTGGGCGATGGGAAGTGGCACGCAGGCCGGCAACGTCACCGAACACGCGACCGTGTGGATTTACGGACTAACGTTCGACCTCGGCACATTGGGCGGTCCGAACAGCGATGTGCAATGGCCCGTGAAGAACGATCATGGCCTGATCGCCGGTTGGTCCGAGACTGCCGCGATCGATCCTTACAATGAATCATGGAGTTGCACGGCGTTTACGTTTACGGGAGTACCCACGGGTCATGTGTGTGTCGGGTTCGTCTGGCAATGGGGCGTGATGAATCCGCTGCCCACGCTTGGTGGCAACAACGGATTTGCCGCCGGGGCAAACAATCTGGGGCAGATCGTAGGTTGGGCAGAAACTCCTGTCCATGACACGACGTGTGTGCTACCGCAGGTTTTGCAGTTTGAGCCCGTGGTCTATGGGCCGGCTCTCGGTCAAATCCAGCAATTGCCAAATTATCCTGGCGACCCCGATGGAGCGGCCACGGCAATCAATGACCAGGGTCAGATCGTGGGCATCTCCGGCCGCTGTGACACTTCTGTCGGAGCGTTTAGCGCAAAGCACGCCCTCTTATGGCAAAACGGCGCGTTCACGGATCTCGGCAGTCTCGGCGGCGCCGGCTGGAACACGCCCATGGCGATCAACCATCGCGGCGATATCGTGGGCTTCTCCGATCTTCCCGGTGATGTGACCGGCGGAACACTGACTCCAAATTTTCACGCTTTCATTTGGACAAAAGAAAGCGGCAAAATGACCGACATTGGCGTCCTTCCAGGCGACAGCCTCAGCGAAGCGCTGGACATTAACGACCTAGGGCAGGTAGTGGGCGTGTCTTTTCCTTCCACTCATGCCTTTCTCTATGAAAACGGGGAGATGACGGATCTGAACTCCTTGGTTCCCAGTGGCTCGCCATTACTCCTGCTGTTCGCCGGTGGCATCAATAACCGCGGAGAAATCACAGGGCAAGCGTGTGTGATCGCGGACGGAGGTTGTCCGGCGGGCAACGAAACGCCCGCGTTTCTGGCCATCCCCAAACACGACCAGGACGGCGGCGATAGTTGGTCCGCGACAGGGGTGCCCGACCTTCACGTGACCGTTTCGGACACGATTCGCGAACACGTCATGCGTCGGGTGGCCTTCGGCCATTCCGGGCCACAGCCTGTCAGCCCGCAATGAGAATGGTCCGGTAACCGGTTTGCTGTTTGGTGCAGTAACACCCCAAACGCGGCGAGGATGAGTATTCAGCATCTTCGCCGCGTCCCCTTCTGCAACGGAGCGAGATCAAATCGGAGGGGCTATCAAGAAACACGAACTAAACCGAAGTCCGCTGTGGCTGAAGGTGAGCCTGGCTTGCATTCTTGCTCCCTTCGCGACCCTGCTAGACACGCAGCCCGGCCGAAGGCTTACGCAATTACCGCCAGGCTCAAATTTCTGTTCTGCGCCCGAGTACCGCCAATTCGATTTTTGGATGGGAGACTGGGACGCGTTTGATGTCGATCATCCGCAACAAAAAGTCGGACACGCCCAGGTTGAACGCATTCTGGACGGCTGCGTTTTGCGAGAAACATATGAAAGCAATAAGGGCCTGGCCGGGCAAAGCCTCAGCATGTATGACGCTTCCCGAAAAGTATGGCATCAGAGCTCGGTGACCAACCGGGGCCAATTGCTTGTGATTGAAGGCACGTTTAATTCGGGTGAGATGGTTTTGAACGGCGCAGACCATGTGGCGGGAAGAGGAGGGCAAGTCCGGGGTACATGGAAGCGTCAGGGCGTTGACGTCCGTGAAACGGCAGTGGAGTCCACTGATGGCGGCAAAACCTGGAAACCGTGGTTCGATATTGTTTTTCGGCGGCAGGAGCTTTAGGAATCACCGAGTCGCATCTCAGGCACGGTGCAGTCCGGCAAAGACGCAGGCAGGAGAGAGACATGAGCAGTAGGAAATCCTTGTCTGGAGTAATCATAGGCAGCGTTCTCTTGGCTACCGTGCCGAATCTCTCGAAGTTGTCGGCTTCCGCCGATGACGTCAAAACCGTCGCTTTGCTGGACACAGAGTACCAGGAAGCGGTGAAGAAGAATGACGCAGTTACGATGAATCAGCTTTTGGCTGACGATTTTATTCTCGTGGTAGGGTCCGGCAAGATTTTCAGCAAAACGGATTTGCTGGATGAAGCGCGCAGTGGGAAGTACGTCTACGAACATCAGGAGGATACTTCGCAAACCGTGCGCGTCTGGGGCGATACAGCGGTCGTTACAGCCAAACTGTGGGCGAAGGGCATGAAAGACGGAAAACCGTTTGATTACACGCTCTGGTTCAGCGACACCTACGTGCGCACGCCCTCAGGCTGGCGCTACGTGTTTGGCCAAGCTTCTTTGCCGCTTCCTAAGAACCCATAACCCTCGAAACTCTCAAGTCCTTCCACACGTTTGTTTTGCCGTTCCCGCTCGTTGGACGCACCCGCCCAGCTTCCGCTACACTGAAGTTTTCACGACCAGACACGGGAAGCCACCGACCATGACCGAACCGAACAACACTTCAGCGGAGACCGCACGCGTGCGTTTTGCTCCCTCCCCTACCGGCTATCTGCACGTCGGCGGAGCACGAACGGCCTTGTTCAATTGGCTGTTTGCGCGCAAACACCATGGCACGATGATTTTGCGGATTGAGGATACCGACGCGGAGCGCAACAAGCCTGAACTTGTCGAAGGCATTGTCGACGGCCTGAAATGGCTTGGCGTGGATTGGGACGAAGGCCCGTTCTACCAGTCGCAGCGGACCCAGCTTTATCGTGACGCCGCGAAGAAACTGCTCGCGAATGGCAGCGCCTTCCTCTGCTATTGCCCTCCGGAACGCTATGCCGGCGGCGATCACGCCGAAGAAGGCGCCGAAAAGACACAAGTGCGCAGGGTGGTGCGCTGCTCCTGCCGCGACGGGAAGCCATCTTGGCCCGATACCAGACCTGCAATTCGCTTCAAGGTGCCGGTAGGCGGCACCACGAAATTCTATGACGCTGTTTTCGGCGAGAGCGAATTCTCCAACGATGAAATCGAAGACTTCGTGCTGCTCCGCTCCGGCAAAGAAGGCGAAGACTTCGGGCAGGCCATGTATCAGATGAGCGTGGTCGTGGACGACATCGATATGCGTATCACGCACGTAATCCGTGGCGCTGATCACATTTCCAACACGCCCAAGCAAGTGCTGCTCTATCGCGCGATGGGTGTTGAGCCGCCGGTGTTCGCCCACGTCCCCCTGATCCTTGGCGCAGACAAAAAACGCCTCTCCAAACGCCACGGCGCCACCGATGTGAATATGTATCGTCGCGAAGGATTCTTGCCCGAGGCCTTCCGCAATTTCCTGGCGCTGCTGGGCTGGGCGCCCGGTGGAGACGAGGAATTCCTCCGCACCAAGGATCTACTCGAAAAGTTTTCTCTTGAGGGCGTGAGCCGCACCAACGGCGTTTTCGATCGAGCGAAGCTCGAATGGTTCAACACGCAATATCTCCAGAAACTGCCGATCGAGGACCTCCTTCCGGAAGTAGAGGCTCAGTTGAAGCAGGACGGCCTTTGGAAGGAAGAGTGGGCCGCAGGCGCCGGCCATGAGTGGTTCGCCAAAACGGTGGACCTGCTGCGGGCACGGGTTCGCCTGTTGCCGGATTTTTCCACCTGGTCGCGCGCGTTTTTCAGCGACGAATTTTCCTTGGACCCGGCGGCCAAGGCTAAGTTCTGGAAAGACGAAAAAGTTCCGACACTTTTGAAGAATCTGGCGGATGCCTTGGAGGCTTTACCAGAGTGGAATCACGATGCCTGCGACCACGCTTCCCGCAAGGTCGCCGAAGAGGCCGGGGTCAAGGCAGGATTGCTGATCAATGCGACCCGCGTTGCCATCGTCGGTCAAGCCGTGGCCCCGCCACTTTTCGATACAATGGTCGTCCTAGGGCAGGAACGCGTGGTTCGCCGGTTGCGGAATGCACTAAAAGAATTCGAGCTTAGCTAGCTAGCGTCTAAATTATTTTCCGAAGATGGCAGCGTTCGCGGGTTTCGCCCCGGATTGGGCGGCGACAACATTGATGGTCGCCTCCACATCCTTGGTAACGGGCGGCAGGCAAATTTCTGTGCTGCAAGCCTGGTAGCGCAGCTTCATGGCAAGATGTTGCGGGCCGAGTGGCGCATCCGGCAGAACCGTGAGCGGCAGGCGTACGGTAACCGTGTCGGTATAAACGTTGAGCTGCTTGTTCTTCGAAAACGTGAACGTTTGCAAGGTCCCCTTCGGGTAGATTACATCGCTCATCTTAAAACCCGCAGGAACGTCGGGGCGCAACTCCGTCGGGATTAGGTATTCCTCGGAAACCTCGCGGGCATTGACATGAAATCCCGGCCGGATTTTCAGCACTACTGCCACCTGAAACGCCATCCCGCGCGCGACCGGATCGTAGGAGGCGTATGCCGTCGGAGCAAGGACGTCTTTGCCAGATGGCGTTTGAGAATTCGCAACCGGCGAAATTGCCAGGCAAACGGCGACTGCAAGAGAGAGAAGCAAAGTAACAGAGGGTTTCACACGGTCACCTGTGTTCCGAGTTGTTGAGAAATAACGCGGGTCATCACTGCGTGAAGATCTTCACCGCTTTTTTCATGCACGAATACGCCACGTGCCTCGGACCAGCCGAGTTTGAAGCTAGTGGACAACGCAGAAATCCAGATTTCGCGAATCGGCGTGTTTGGCGAAATCACAAATTTCGCCGGCTCCGGCTCCTCGAAAATCACCTCGAGCTTGCCGCTCTCGCCTTCCACGTCGAAGCCGTGCTCGTCGCCAAGGCTCAACAGCCGGCGCTTCAGGTCTTCAAATGCCGCATCGGCCTTTTTTTGAAAATCGTGTTCCGTCAGCATTCGCGATTCCTGTCAGTCCGAAGACGCAACTGCCTGCTCTACAATTGCCGGATCCGGCGGCCCTTGAAACTTCATGATCTGTTTTCCGCTGCGTGAAATCAAAAAGCTGGTCGGATAGCCCAGGATGCCGCCAAACTTGTCGGCCGCTTCATCAGTTCCAATCACGATGGGATAGTTGATCAGCATTTTCTGCCCGTTCACTTCATACTTTTCTTTGGCCACAAACGGTGCGACCACGCTCTTGCCTTCCTCATCCATTGCAATTCCCAGTACCGTGAAACCCTTCGAGGCATACTTGTTCTGCATGTCGATCAAGGACGGAATCTCTTCCTGGCACGGCCCGCACCAGGTGGCCCAGAAATTCACAAACACCACTTTTCCCTTCAGGTCAGTCAGCGCGAGATCTTTCCCTTCCAGATCTTTCAACTTTAATTCTGGCGCAGGCTTGCTGACCGGGGTAGCCGCAGCTGTAGTCAGACTCAGGCTCGGCTTGCTCGGCAAACGTGTTGCGCGGTCAACGTAAATCGTTAGGCCCACAAGAACCAGGACAGTAAAAACGATGATGACGACTTTTTTCATAACCTCTCACCCGAAAAGATTCTCTTACATCATAAAACGGTTCAAAAATGTCAGCTTCCCCGCCAGCCACGTCATCTTGTTAAAGAAAACCAAGCCGCCCACAAACAGCAGCAATGCTCCGCTCAAGAGTTCAACCGTATGCAGATGCTTACGAAAATTCTGATAGAAACGCAGGAACTGGTTCAGGAGCAAAGCCGTGAGCAGGAACGGCACAGCGAGGCCTGCAGCATAAACGGCAAGCAGTAGCACGCCCCGTGCAATGGTGTCGCTGGCAGCTGCCAGGACAAGCACGGCGGAAAGGATTGGCCCGATACATGGCGTCCAGCCGAAGGCAAAGGCGAATCCCAGCAAAAAGCCGCTGAAAATACCTGGTTTTGTGTCCTTACTGCGTAGGCGGACGTCCTGGTTCAACCAGCGCGCCAAGACCGGGCCGAAGAATCCGATCATCGACAGGGAAAAAAAATGTACTGCGCCGAGCCCGGCAAACAGCGGCCCCCCGTGCACCAGCGCAGCCACGCCGAGCGCCACCAGCAGCGCGCCGAGGATGATCCCCGCACGTACATTCATCTTGATCAGTCCCCCAAGCAAGTGCAGGCCAAACAACAGAATCAGGGCACCCGCCACTGGAGCGAGCAAATTCTTATGCGCTTGGAGAAACCCGCCGACTGCACTCGCCGACGCGCCGAAGCCGATGAACACGACGGAAAATCCAATGACAAAAGCGAGCGCGGAGGCGAATAACCCAGACTTAGGTTGCTCTCCCTGCCGCAACTGTTCCACGCTCATGCCCGACAACATGGAGATGTAACCGGGAACAAGCGGCAACACGCACGGCGACAAGAACGAAACCAGCCCTGCAATGAATGCGCCGGCTAGAGGAACATCCTTCATTTCAAAGTGTCCTTTTCCTTTCTATTCTCGCACAAAAACAGTGCACGTTCGCCTAAGCCAAACTCAGAACTGACGGCGCCTTCTTTTCAGATTGTTTCCCTCCGTTGCAAGTTACAAATGTCTTCTTCTTTAGACGCATCAACATGGATCGCCCAGCCTGCGGCAAGCACCAGCAGACAACTGGCGCGTTTTGCCGACACAGAAAGATTCTTCGCCCAGTCCGTTGCCGTCTATGTCATTGAAGAATAGTAACTTACTGGAGCTGTGGATGGCACGGCCCTTGCTTTCGGTCGTAGACGAGTCATGCGACAGGCCAGATGATCTGCACACCCAACAAAATTACTGTTCTTCGCGTCGCCCTGGGGTTTCTCTCCGTCGGTCTTTTCGGACGGAACGCCTGGATGAATCTGCTGGCCGTGGCGCTAACTGTCACCGCCATAGCGCTCGATGCACTGGACGGCCACATTGCGCGCACGAAGAAAATGGCCACGGCGGAGGGAGCGCAGATCGACATCCTCGGCGATCGTATGATCGAGAACATGTACTTCACCTACTTTGCCGTCGTGGGCATGGTCTCATTGTGGCTGCCAATGCTGTTTTTCGCCCGCGGTGCAGCCACCGACTTCCTCCGCGGCCTGGCGATGAAAGCGGGTCACTCCGGCTGGGGCGCGAATGCCATGCTGCAGAGCAAGTGGGGCCGGGCACTGGTAGCGTCGCGCTGGAGCCGCGGGGCGTACGCAACCCTGAAATGTTTGTGCTTCTGTTATTTGGGCTCGGAACTCGCTCTGACCCGCGGCCCTGTTGCTCTGCTGGGCCCTGTGACCACGGACCTGCACATTGCGATTCGTGCTGGCGCACAGTTGTTGACCTGGACGACGGCGGCATTTTGTGTGGCGCGCGGACTACCTGTGCTGTTCGAAGGCTGGAAGTACGTCGTCGAAAAACTGCCGAGCCAGACTGCGAAACGCCATCCGGAAGGAACGGCGGTATGACGCCCGAAACAAATCTCGGTGGTCGCGTTGCTGCCTTTTTCGATCTGGACGGTACCCTCGTTCCCGACCCTTCCCTCGAATGGCAATTTTTCTCCGAATTGCGCCGCAACCGCCGGATTCCATTCGTGAATTATTTCCACTGGAGCATTGAGGCTCTACGGTTGTTGCCAAAAGGCCTTGTGGCCATACAGCACAACAACAAACGCTACCTGACTGGCGTAAATCGCGACCTGGTGTTTCGTCATATGGGATCCATTTCCTTCTTCGAGGAAGGAATTACTCGTGTGGTCTGGCATGCGCGCCAAGGCCATGAAATTGTCCTGGTCAGCGGGACTCTGGAGGTGCTGGCGCTCCTGGCCGCAGCCGCGCTCGAATGCGAACTGGAAGCTCGCAGCACCCAGCTCGCGGTGAGTGTCAGTGCAACTGCGCTCGCGGAAGCGTGTGGGCGGTGGACCGGCTACCTCGGCAGCGAAGTCATCTACGGCCAACAAAAAGCGAAGTCGGTCGAAATGTTTTCCGAACAACAGCAACTCGATCTGCGCCTTTGCCACGCCTACGGAAACAGCTTGTTGGACCGCCATCTCCTCTGTGCCGTCGGCCACGCCCACGCCGTCAATCCCGGCAGGGAATTGGCGGCCCTCGCGAACAGAAGGAATTGGCCCATCTGGCATTGGCACCTCGAGAAGCAGATCGCTTCGGGGGAAAACACGAATTTAGCTCAGGAAATCCACCAGATCGAGGGACCAGCATGAAGGACCGGAATATCAGAGAATGGAGTCAGCAATCCAGGGATTCGACTTGGGCCTCTGCAGGCCCCTTTGATGGCCCCGTGGCGGGTTTGCCCGCTGCAGAAAGTGAAACGCCGCGTGTGTGGCACGCATTGAAGCGAAGCATTGCTCAGTCCTGGGCTGCCTGCGGCGCTTTTGAATGGCTCGCGCTCGGTTATCTAGCCGCCACCAGCGGGCTGATCGCTGTTTTCGCCGAGAATCTCGCGCATCCGTTCCGTCTTCTGGCCGCAAACGCAATCGTTGCCACCATTGTGCTCACGCTCTGCTTTGTGCAAGCCCGCTCGGCGATACGCAAAGATCTTTTTGGCCCATCGTTCTCTTCCGGTTGGTGGCACTTCTGGCGCCACTGGTATCCCCACCTCTTCTTCCTTTTTTGCTTTGAAGAGCTGGCCTACCTCATGACTCTGGTGACGCCACATTGGCAAGATGCAAAGCTTATTGCCTTCGACTACTGGCTGACCGGCGTGCATCCGTCAGTCTGGCTGGAGCAGTTTACCACCCCGTTTCGCAACGATGCCCTGCAGCTGATTTACTTCACCTACTTCGCTTACCTCGTGATCGTTGGCGGCGTTCTTTACGTTCGTAAAGACTGGCGAGGCTACTGGTCGGTAATGACTTATTCGATGGCCGGTTACATGATTGGCTATTTCATCGCCATGTTTTTCCCTATCGAGAGTCCGTGGTTTTCTATGGCTGGTTGGTGGAAAGGACCTCTTCACGGCGGGCCATTTACCGCCATGATGGGTTTCATCGAACACTATGGGCGCGTGCGTGGAGCCGCATTTCCCTCGGGCCACGTCACCGGTGCAACCGCAGCTCTGTGGGGCGCGTGGAAATTTCGCCGCTGGCTTTTTTGGACGCTGCTTCCCTGGTATGTAGGAATGTGCTTCTCGACGGTTTGGGGAAGGTATCATTATTGCGCGGACGTTCTCGGCGGTATCCTCGCAGGAACGGCCGGGTACCTGATCGGTAGTTGGATCATGAAGAGGCCTGCCGCCATCACTACAGCGCGGGACGCCGCACGCGGCTGAAACGTCAATCGATGGATCGCAGGTCCGGCCGCCCAGCCAATGGGAATTCTCGCTCGAAATCACGAGCAATTTCCAGAAGCAACGGCTCGTCGGTCCATTCCGCGATCAATTGAAGGCCAGCCGGCAGGCCGCTCTTGGTCAAACCGCACGGGACGGAAATGGCTGGCACGCCTGCAAGATTCGCTGGCCGGTTCAGCCGCAGCAGCAGGGCCCGCGTTGGATGAGCGGTTCCCTTTATCTGTACCGTGTCTTGGCCAATCGGCGTTGCCGCAATCGCCGTGGTCGGCACGGCCAGCACGTCCAAATCATTCGCCGTGAATACTTCCAGCAATAATGATTTGAACTTCTCCCGAAACTCCCGTGCCTGCAAATAACTCACTGCGCTTACCTTTGTCCCCATCTCCAGCCGTACGCGCACGTCTTCGCTGTATTCGCCGGCGCGGCTAGGGAACCATCCCGCTTGCTGGTGATAGAGCGTGGCTTCCGCCCAGGCGATTAAGTTTCCCGCCTCCTCCGTTTCGGCGATTTGGGGTAAGGAAACTTCCTTGACTTTTACGCCCGACTGTTTCAACGCGTGAATGGCAATATCAAACGCAGCTTCCACCTCGGGATCCAGGACCTCCAGGAAGAATTCCTTCGGAATTCCCACGCATGTGCGCCGCGCGACTGGCGAGGGAATCGTCCCAGCCACGAGCTTGCGCTCGTTCTTTCCCCAAGCAAAGATTGGATCCAGCAGCAGCGCCGCATCTTCTACGCTGCGAGCCAGCGGTCCGACGAAATCCAATGTGGGAGAAAGCGGAATCACGTCCGTAGCATTCACACGACCGAGGCCCGGCTTTAGCCCCACTACACCGCAAAGTGAGGCGGGGATTCGGATCGAGCCTCCCGTGTCTGTGCCGATGCTGCCATAGCACAAGCCCGCGGCGAGCGCGGCTGCCGAACCTCCGCTGGATCCTCCGGCAATCCGTTCCATGTCCCAGGGGTTGCGCGTGGGCCCGAAATGGGGATTCTCCGTCGTGACGCCGTAGGCGAACTCATGCATGTTCGTCTTGCCAAGAATCACCGCACCCGCCTTTTTCAGGGACGCCACCACGGGCGCATCGTGCAAAGGCACGAAGTCCTTCAGGATTTTTGAGCCGCCCGTCGTTCGAACATCTCTCGTGTAGATGTTGTCTTTCAGCGAGATGGGAATACCGTGCAGCGGTCCGCGATCGTGCCGGCTCTTCCTCTTTGTTTTGACGCAGAATTCAGCCTCGGCTTGCGCGGCCATCCGCATAGCCATTTCGTCACAAACCGTAATGTAGGCATCCAAACGAGGATTTATTTTCTGGATTCGATCCAGCACCAGGCACGTCAGCTCCACAGGAGAAAGCCCACCCCGCCGGAACAGTTTCCCAATTTCCGCGATAGAGGCAAAAATAAGTTGGTCATCCGTGCTGGTCAGAAAATTTTCTCCGCGCGCCGCAAGTTTCCAAAGGTGCCGATGTTTGCCAGGATTAGCCCGACACGGAACTGATTCTCCGAACGGACCGTGGCTAGGTTAAACCGGCCGTACTCGACCGACAGGCCGCAGCAACCACCGTTGTAGCTCACTTGTACATACTGGTTCAGCAGTGTGCTGGTAAGGATGTCATAGCTCAGTCCGGCCGAAACGTTGAGACCTTTGCGAACGAGGTCGCCATAGCCAATAATCCCACGAATCTGGTGCGATGGTGGCTGCACGATAGGGTCACCCTGTAATCTGAAATCCGCAACTGTCGCATAGAACTCGCTGTACGGTTTCACTTTCAGCAGCGTGCCGATGGTGGTCACCTTGTGGAGTTGCGGGTCGTACTCAATGATCGATTCCGCGTCGTAGCGCCCTCCCGGTGTGAGTTTCACGTCGCTCACAATCGGCGACCAATTCCGCGGCGTTGCCGCGAACGCGAAGGGCGTGATCGAATCCAAGGCCTGGAACACGTTGCGCTGGTCCGGCACCAGCGCGCCGCCAAATGTCGGATCGAAGTAGTGTTTCTGCACCAGTTTCCAGGACAGAAAGTCCACCGGCTGCTCGTCGCCCTCTTTCACATATAAATGCTGGTTAATTCCATACTCAATTTCGCTCGTGTTTGTCAGCGTGGCATTGCTGTCGAAGCGGATGAAGTCCGCGAAATTATTTACGCCTGTAACGTAGCGGTACGTAATCACTGGCTCAATCGTGTGCTTGTAACGATGACGCGTCCCAGGCCGATCAAAATAACGCTCAAGCGTCGGAGGCCGCAGTTCCACCTGGAATTCTCCCGTATTGCGCGTAATGGACTGGCCAGAAACGTCGCCGTTGGCGCCTAACGAGTCGCCGTAATACGTAGTGCGGAACGTAGCGGACGTGGTCACCCCGAGCCAATCGCCGAAATGAATCGGGATGGTAACTGTAGGGGCAAACTCCGTGCGCGTTACGAAATTGGGCGTGTTGATAAATTCATCGTCGCGGTGGACCGCTCCGGCAAACGACGAGAACGAGAAATAAATTGGCAGATTGCGCCAGGGCGCCTGCTCCACCGAGGAGAAACTCGCTTCAGGCGCGCTTCGCAAAAGCACGCTGTTGGCTGGTACGAGTTCCAGGAAGCTTCGGTCGTTCAGGCTATCCACATTGAAGCTGAACCCGCGAAAGTTATTAGTCAAAAATACGGAGCTTCGAATTTCCGAGCTGATGGCTTCGCTATAAGTTCCGGCAAAAGCCAGCCGAAAGGTCAGCGAAGAAAGCTGATTGAGATCGGTGACAAAACGCCAGCCATGATTCCAGAGCGACTGCACTTCAAGCTGTTGCTCGTAGCCGCCCTGTTTTTCAGGAGGGCTGACACCCGGTACGCCCCGATCCTCCACGCCGAAATAATTGTAGCGAATGGACGTATTCTCGAACGGGCGCGCGCGTAACGAGGCGCGCTGGGCAGGGCCACGACTGCTGAAGTACTCGAATCCGATGGTGGCATCCAACCAGGTTTTCGGGGCCCAGTAAAAAGCGTCTCCAAAAGTGAATCCCTTGCTGTTGCTGTTGCCCAGAATCGGAAGCATGAAGCCGGACTGCCGGATGTGTTCGCCCGCGGGTGCCGTGGCGTACGGCGTCCAAAACAGTGGGACTCGGTACAACCGAAAATTCGTATTTACCAGCGCTACTGATTTTTCCAGCGTAACCTTTGCTTCCGGCGCAAAAAATTGCCACGTCGGACTGCGTGGGTCACAGATTGTGAACCACCCGTGGTGCACCATGTAAACATCTTCTGAGATACGGTCGATCTCTTGTGCTTCGAAGTACAGCGCATTCTCTGAAACAAGCAGCAATGGATTTGGACGCCGGTCCAGGTGGATCGACCCACGTACGTTCCGGAATTGTCCCTTATTCGAAGCGACATTCAGTTGTGCTTCGTCGGCCTCCAGGTGCTCATTCTGGTAGTCATACAGCACATGCCCGCGCGCGACGGCTTGTGTGGTATCCGTGTTGTATTCCACGTGGTCGGCTTGCAGGTGCATTCCCAGGTAGTGAACATCCACGTCCTTGTCTGCGATGTATAGGTCTCCTTCCTTGCGTTGCGGACCGCTGGCCGTAATCTCCGCAATTCCCCCGCCTGGCCTCGTCGAAGGATGGTTTTGCGCTTCGCTCGTTTGGGAGGAAACGAATCCAAGCAGCAGGGAAAGGATTAGCCCACACCGCCGGCCTTGCCTGGACATGGAAAAAGTTGTCTTCACGCGGTCAATGCGCTCGTCGAACGAAGAGTTAGCCTAGCATGCACAAACAACCTTTTGTAGCTGGGAGCTTCTCTTCCTAGCGTAGATGCGGGATATGCGCCGAAGGCTGGTTTATTTGGTTACGTTTTTCGTGTGATGGAGCCGGTACCACTCAAAAGTGCGTTCCAATCCTTCTTCGAACAGGACCGTGGGCTCGTAGCCGAGGCTTTCTCGCGCCTTCGAAATGTCCGCCTGCGAATCCCGGATGTCCCCTTCCCGGGGTGGGTCGTACTTCGCTTCCAGCCTGTTGCCGGAAATTCGCCGGAAAAGTTCCAAAGTCTGATTTAGCGAAATACGAGTTCCAGTCCCGATGTTGAACACCTCTCCCGAGACGCCAGGAGCTTCGCAGGCCAACAGATTTGCCTGTACTGCATTGTCCACAAAGGTGAAATCTCGCGTTTGTTCTCCGTCCCCGTAAACAACCGGCGGCTGCTCTTCCAGAAACGCCGTAGCAAACCGGGATAGCACCCCGGAATACGGTGAATCCGGGTCCTGCCGCGGGCCAAATATATTGAAATACCGCACAGAAACATTCTCCAGACCATAGCAGCGGCCGAAAGTCTGTGCGTACAGTTCTCCCACGAATTTCGACACGCCGTAGGGAGAAATTGGCTGAGGCTGCATGGCTTCGGTTTTGGGTAAGGTCGGCGTTTCGCCGTATGCCGACGAGGATGCTGCAAACACCACTCGCTTCACCTTGTTATCTCGTGCGGCCACCAGAACGTTTAACGTGCCTTCCACGTTGATTCGGTTGGTATCCAGCGGATCCTTAACGGAGCGTGGCACAGATGTGCGCGCTGCCAGGTGAATGACATATTCCGCCTGGTGCATGGCCTTCTGGACGGACTCTATGTCGGTTACGGATCCCTTGACAAACGTGATCTTGCTGCGAATTTCAGCCAGGTTTTCTTCTTTGCCGGAAGACAAATCATCCAATACAACGACGCTGTGGCCTCGTCGTACCAGTTCGTCCACGGTATTTGAGCCGATAAACCCGGCGCCCCCCGTGACCAGGTAGCGCATTTCCTCCGCCTCCTGTGAAGCTGCCCATCTTATTGTACGATGGGTTCAGGAGCGCGAACGCTTGATTCTTCGTTACGTCGCAGATAAAGCATGATTAAAAAGTTCGTTTGGCTGCTGCTGATTTGCCTCGTCCTGCTTCTCGCAGGCGGCTTTGTTTACTGGAAGCTCTCCCGCTCGCTTCCACACAACCCGAACGTGGCCAGCCACTGGCCCACTACGTCCCCTGTGAATCCCGCGGTCGTTCCTGGTACCCCTGGTAGCCACCCACCGGAACTTCCACCCGCCGGTGAACCGGCAACCAAGAAAGAAACGCCCGCCAGCGAACCTGGCTTTGTTCTCCGTCAGGGAGAAACTCTGGACTATGACGCCAATTTCGCCAAGCTCAACAGTACAGTCGCCAATCTGAAGATCGTTGCCGTGGAGAAGAGAAGCGTCGCAGGCAAAGGCTCTTGGCACTTGCAAGCCTTTGCTCATACCGAAAACCCCTACCGCATGGTCTTTGAGCTAGATGACCAGTTCGATTCGTACAGCGACGCAGCCAGCATGACCAGCCTGCAGTACGAAATGCACCTTAGCGAGCGCGGTCAGAGGGTGGACAGCGTGGAGCGCCTGCTATCCTCGCCGCACGATCCTCCCCCGGAAGGCACCAGTGCGGCTCGGGTCTTGCCTGGAACCCGCGATCCCTTGGGTATGCTTGAGTATCTGCGAGGCGTGGATTGGACCCACACAACCGAGGTGCGCAGTCCGGTTTACGATGGACACAAGCTTTATGACGTTCGCGCCGCGCTCGTCAGCAAATCCGCTGCTGTGAGCGTGCCGGCGGGCAAATTCAATACTACAAAAATTGAGATCCACGTATTAGACAACGGGACAGAAATGAAGGACGCCCACTTTTTGCTCTATCTGACAAATGACGCGAGCCGCGTACCCGCGCTGATGGAAGCCGTGCTGCCCGTCGCGACTGCCAGCGTCGAACTCACGAAAGCGAAGTAGCTCTGCCCATGCCAGCGGTCTAGGCTAGCATTGGAAGATTTTTT
>DATERF010000050.1:0-158444 GCA_035271845.1 Candidatus Acidiferrum sp. | reverse complement strand
GAGTATCTGCGAGGCGTGGATTGGACCCACACAACCGAGGTGCGCAGTCCGGTTTACGATGGACACAAGCTTTATGACGTTCGCGCCGTGCTGGTCAGCAAATCCGCTGCTGTAAGCGTGCCGGCGGGCAAGTTCAATACCACAAAAATTGAGATCCACGTATTAGACAACGGAACGGAAATGAAGGATGCCCACTTTTTGCTCTATCTAACAAATGACGCGAACCGCTTACCCGCGCTAATGGAAGCCGTGCTGCCCGTCGCGACCGCCAGCGTCGAACTCACGAAAGCGAAGTAGCTCTGCCCCCGCTAGCGGTCCAGGCTAGCATTGGAAGATTTTTTCGCGGTTGCGGATGACCCGTCTCGTAGCGTTGCGCGTGTCAACGACCAGCTTCGCCGCATCCACAATCGCAGCGTAATCGTAGGCGGAGTGGTCCGTGGCGATGATCACTGCGTCGTATTTGGCCAGATTCTCAGGGCTCAGAGGCACGGACTTCATGTGCGAGTAATCGTAATGCCGCATCTTATGGAGCTGCTTAAAGTGCGGATCGTTGTAATCAAATTCCGCGCCTCGCTTTTCGAGGATTTCCATAATCTTGAGCGTGGGTGATTCTCGCAAGTCATCAACGTCCTTCTTGTACGCCACGCCGAGCACCAGCACTTTGGACCCCTTCAGGCTTTTCTTGTGACGGTTCAACGCTTCGGCGACAGAGTCGACCACATGATAGGGCATCGAGGTATTAATCTCTCCGGCCAGTTCAATAAAGCGTGTGGAGAAATCGTATTCCCGGGCCTTCCACGAGAGATAGAACGGATCTACGGGAATGCAGTGTCCGCCGAGGCCCGGCCCCGGATAGAATGGCATGAATCCAAACGGCTTCGAAGCCGCTGCTTCAATCACTTCCCAAACATCCACGCCCATGCGCATGCACAGCAACTTCAACTCATTGACCAGCGCGATGTTGACGCATCGGAAGATATTCTCCAACAACTTGGCCATTTCCGCTGCGCGCGTCGAGCTTACCGGAATCACCTTCGCCACAACCTGTCCATACAAAGCTTGCGCCGCCCGCCCACTTGGCGGGTTGACCCCTCCCACCACTTTCGGGATTTGCGCCAGTCCGTATTGTTTGTTCCCCGGATCTTCCCGCTCTGGCGAAAATGCCAGGAAAAAATCGCCTGGTACGTTTTCGTTTTCGGGTCCGGAGGCGATAGGGCACTTCCAGCCGCTCTTCTCCAGGATGGGCAGCACCAGTTCTTCCGTTGTGCCAGGATAAGTCGTCGACTCCAGGACCACTAATTGACCCTTCTGCAAATGAGGCTGAATGGATTTGGCGGTGTCTTCGACGTAACTCAGATCGGGCTCGCGATATTCGTTCAGGGGTGTTGGCACGCAGATCAATATCGCGTCGGCCTCCTCGAGTTTGGAAAAATCTGTCGTTGCACTGAAATGCCGGCTATTCACATACTGTTGGATCTTGGTTTGCTGGATGTGTTCGATATACGATTTTCCGGCCGTGAGCATCTGAACTTTCTTCGGGTCGGTATCAAATCCAGTCACTTTATGGCCCGCTTCCGCGAATCGGAGCGCCAAGGGGAGTCCGACATAACCGCATCCGATGATGGCCACCTTAAGTTGCGCGCCTTTGAAGAATTCCGGTTTTCTATCCGTTGCCATGGGGTGGAGCTTGCTCCTCAATCTTTCTGTGTTGGGTGTGACACTGGCCCTGAAGCTTTAATGGGCATGTTACCTCAACACTATAGCAGTTTCGGCATTGCCGGTTGAAACGAGGTCAAAGTTGTTTCCAAAATTTCACGGACCACTTATCGAAACCAGGAATCCTTTACCAACTTGCGCGACGAGGCATGATATGAGAGGCCTTTATTAGTCCGCCCTCATCGAGGAGCGAGAAACATCTCTCATGCAGATACTCATTGTACTGGCCCTTGGACTGACCGTCGGCGTGCTCGTCGGATTGCTCGGTATCGGTGGCGGCGTCGTGCTCGTGCCTGCCATGGTGTATCTGCTAGGCTACGATCAGCATTTGGCGCAGGGCACCTCTTTGTTCATTCTCCTGCCTCCCATCGGCCTTGGCGCACTGCGCGAGTACTGGCGAAATGGTGAAGTCGATCTCCGCGCCGGTATTTTCTGTGCCATCGGCTTCCTCCTTGGCGGATATGTGGGAGGACTGATCGCGGTTCCTCTACCTTCACGAGATCTTCGCGGAATCTTCGGCTTTTTCCTGGTTCTTTCCGCACTTTTGTTGTGGCGGAAAACGCAATTGACCGTGAAAGAGGCGTCTCCTCCCGCTGCAGCATCGAATTCCGATAGCCCGTTGCGAATCCTAGGGATCACGGCCGCCGCGGCATTTTGTGGTGTCGCTGCGGGGATGGTCGGGATCGGGGGAGGGGTACTGTTGGTGCCGCTGCTTGGCTTGCTCTTTGGTTTCAGCCAACACCGCGCGCAAGGCACCAGCCTAGTCGCGCTGATTCCGCCCACGGGGCTCCTTGCCTTTTTGGCCTACGCCAAAGCCGGCTATGTCTCTTGGCCGACTGGGCTCCTGCTGATCCCCGGTGTGTTCCTTGGTGGCATCCTGGGGGGACAGGCAGCGCGACGGCTGAATCCCCGCCGCATGCGCCTCGTCTTCGCTGCCCTGATGTTTCTTTTGGGGCTATGGCAGGTTTTCTCTGCATGGCATTGACCCGATTGATGACGCATACTTAGAGCAGCATGGTCGATCTTCACTGTCACATCTTGCCTGGATTAGATGACGGCGCCAAAACCTTAGAAGAGTCGCTCGCCATGGCCGAAGACGCCATAGCCGACGGCATCACCCACGTCGTTGCCACGCCGCATGCCAGTTCAGATCATTTTTTCGATTACCCCAAGGTCCGCGCTGCGCTCGGGGAGTTGAACGACAGGCTCGCCGGCCGCCTCACTTTGGCGAGCGGTTGCGATTTTCATTTGAACCACGAGAATCTGGTTAATCTGCGCCGCGATCCTCGCCCATACTGCATCAATCAGAGAGATTATTTGCTAGTGGAATTCAACGAGTTTTCGATCCCGCCCTCGCTGGACCATACCCTGCATGAACTTCGGCTCGCCGAGATACGCCCCATCGTCACGCATCCCGAACGAAACGGCATTCTCCGTACTCATCCGGAACGTCTTCGAAAATGGATCGCCCAAGGCTGTTATGTGCAAATTACCGCCGGTTCCCTCGCTGGTGTGTTTGGTTCGAGCCCGCAACAGCACGCGTGGACTTGGCTCTCCAGTGGCATGGTGCATTTCATTTCCAGCGATGCCCATAACACCGCCCGGCGCCCGCTAAAACTGAAGTTCGCGTATGACGAAGTGGCCGCGCGCATGGGTGATGAGCGGGCCCGGTTTTTTCTCATCGAGAATCCATTAGCCGCCTTCGAGGGCCTGCCCCTGCCGTACGTTCCGGAAGTTGCAACAGCCGCGCCATTGCGCAAGCGCAAGCGCTTCGTGTTTTTCTAGTTGTTTTCAGAACACTGCCGTGATTTGTCGGTAGAGAATTTAGTCCCGATGGGAATGCAGCCAGGAAGCCGGGCGCAACGGCAGTCCCGCCCACGCATTTGCCAACCCCAATAATTCCCGGACGACATCCAACGCGTCGGTCGTGCTTCTCCACCAGTGGCCCGGATCAAATGAATCATCCGAGACGCCGTGCACCATCGCCACTCCGTCGTGCGCGGAGATGTGATTCCAAAGTACTTTGACTCGACGTGTGTGCACCTTGGAAGTCACGATGATCACAGCACGCGGATCCGCGTTCCGCAGAGCTTCGCCGATCGTCTTCATTTCATCTGCGGTATTCACGATCGGCGGATCCAGCACCTGGATCACGTTTTCCGGAACGCCCTCGTGCATCAGAACCTGCTTGTCGTACGATTCCTCCCCAATATAGTGAACCGACAGCGTTTCCAGCGTGGCCCCCGGTTCCGTCGAGTGCGTCAGCCATACGCGATTCGCATACCCCTGCTTGTAAACACGCGCCGCCTCTAGCGCGCGGCCCGGCATCCCCCCGCTGAGCACCGCGATTGCGTCAGCCTTCCGGAGAGGGTCGTCCACCACCAACCAGCGTCCAACATTCAGAACAACGAACAGTCCAGCAAAGCAAAGGAATCCCAGCAACGCAATCCAAAGCCGCGGCCGGCGTTCAGGTCTTACCGGAAGGATACTTCCCACAGGATTTCCTTGCATAGCCGCGCATCGTAACCCGCGATAAAGCACACGTCAAACGCTGCAAATGTTTAGCTAGAGAACCCAATTCCGGAAAATGCTACGCCATCTATCGAATTGCTATCCCCGGAAAACTTCACCATAGTGCCTTCTTCGCAGCAGGAATGCGTTGGTCTAAGTCTGCTAACACGATAAACTAAAGTTTTGTCGGTCACTGGGAGGACGAATGCGAGCTGTGGTTACAGGCGGAGCGGGTTTTCTAGGGTCGCACCTTTGCGACCGTCTTTTGGCGGAAGGTTGGGAAGTCTTGGCTCTCGATAATCTCATCACAGGGGATGAAGCCAACCTCGCCCATCTGGGCGGGAATGCCAAATTCCAGTTCAAGCACACCGACGTCAACGATCCATTCCGCGTCGAGGGCACCATCGACTATGTCTTTCACTTTGCCTCCCCCGCGAGTCCTCCTGATTATCTGAAATTTCCGATCGAAACACTGAAGGTTGGCTCGATTGCCACAATGCACACCCTTGATCTCGCCCTGGCAAAAGGAGCGAAATTCCTTCTGGCTTCCACTAGTGAATGTTACGGCGATCCGGATGTTTCCCCGCAGGTGGAAACATACTGGGGACGTGTTAATCCCGTGGGCCCACGCAGTGTCTACGACGAAGCCAAGCGCTTCGCCGAAGCTATCACCATGGCTTACCACCGCTACCACGGTGTCGATACGCACATCGTTCGGATCTTCAATACCTACGGCCCGCGCATGCGCTTGAACGACGGCCGGGCCCTTCCTAATTTCGTCTATCAAGCTCTCAGCGGCCAACCCCTCACCGTTTATGGTGACGGCAAGCAGACCCGCAGCTTCTGCTTTGTTTCCGATTTAATCGATGGAATCTACAAGCTGAGCCAATCTGATGAACACCTGCCTACAAACATCGGCAATCCTGTCGAACTGACCATTCATGAATTTGCGGAACGAGTCCTCACCCACTTCCCGGACGCATCCAAGATTGTCTTCGAGCCTCTCCCCGTCGACGATCCGAAGCAGCGCCGCCCCGATATTTCCAAGGCCAAGCGCTTGTTGGGTTGGGAACCAAAGGTGGGTCTGGAAGAAGGCCTGAAAACCACCATCGCCTTTTTCAAGCAACAATACGCGAAGGAACAGCCTACCCGTTAGCCATTCCTATTCTTGGCACGTAAGTTACCGCCGCCCGAACGAGTGATAGTCAAATCCCAATTCCTGCATCTTTTTCGGTGAATATAAATTGCGGCCGTCAATCACCAGGCGTCTCGCCATACTCTGCCCAGCCTTTTCCCAGTCGAGGTCCCGAAAAAGTTTCCATTCCGTGCAAACCAGTGCCGCGTCTACACCCTTCAAGGCCTCATACGGATCTTCATGGTAGATAACCGAAGGCAAAAGCGGCTTCGTTCGCGAAATCGCTTCGGGATCGCTCGCATGGACTTCTGCTCCCTCAGCGAGTAGACGGCGAATGACGTCGAGCGCTGGAGCGAAACGAATGTCATCCGTATTGGCTTTGAACGCCAATCCCAGCACCGCCACCTTCTTTCCCTTGATGACCCACAGTGCTTTGTGAACCTTCTCAAAGAAGCGGTCAATGCGTTGTTTGTTCACGCGCTCCGCCGCCTTCAGCATGTCAAATTCAACACCCATCGATGAGGAGAGATGGATAAAGGCTTGGATGTCCTTCGGAAAGCAGAATCCCCCAAACCCTAGCCCGGCCTTCAGGAATTGCGTACCAATGCGTGGATCAAGTCCCATGGCGCGAGTTACTTCCTCCACATCAGCTCCAATCCGTTCGCACAAATCCGAAATCACGTTGGCATAACTGATCTTCAACGCTAGATAGGAATTGGAAGCGTGCTTAATAAGTTCAGCGCTATTAATTGTGGTGATCAGCAGTTCGCCGGATGTCCCGCTGGGGCACTTGCCGCCGTGCACCGGACAATGAAACTTCCGCTCTAGGATCGGCGCATAGATCTCTCGCATCGCAGCGGCGCACTTTTCATTTTCAACGCCAACCACAATCCGATCGGGATGAAAGAAGTCTCCGACAGCTGTTCCTTCCCGCAGGAATTCCGGGTTGGACGCTACTTCAAACTTCAGCGAGCCGTTCTGTGAATAGGCCGCCAGCGCTTTTTGCAGCTGCACGCCGGTCAGGGCAGGCACAGTACTTTTTTCGACCACCAGTTTTGACGTGCGAGCTTCCGTTGCGATCTGCCGCGCCACGTGATCGATAGCGGATAGATCCGCCTCGCCACTTTCCTTCGGCGGCGTACCCACGCAGATAAAAATCACTTCGCCGGCGCGTATCGCTTCTCCCGCATTCGCGGTGTATGAGATCTTCTTCTCGGCTACAGCTCGCTTCAGCACCTCTTCCAGATGCTCTTCATAGATGGGAACCTTTCCCGCTTTCAACTGGTCGATGCGTTTTTCGTCGATATCCGTACAGTGCACTTCATGGCCCGCAGCTGCCAGGCAAGCACCTGTCACTAGCCCTACGTATCCGCATCCGATTACGGTCAGCTGCACGATTGTTTCTCCTTTATTCGCTATTGACTTTAGGCCGTTGGAGACTGAGGGTGCACGGATGGAACCTCAATATCTCATTGACTCAATCCGCCCGGCTATCTACGCCCCAGTAACAGCCCACGCAGCCCGAGCAGGGCCAGTTGTGGTTGTCGCCGAACCACATTCCACAACAGGCGCGTCGATTCGTCGCGGTTGATCTCTCCCAGCGATTCACGCGTCGAATCATTCAGCATGTCCACCAGCCGGCAGTAATCCTCTTGCTGAAAATGGTGCAGGGTCCGTCTGACTAGCCAGTGGGTTGCCAGCTCCCTTCGCAATGCACGCAACTCCCTACGTCCTCTCCGGAGTATTGCGTCTGCCACACCTCGCGCTCCTCGGAAACCGGTCACAATGCCACCAATGGTCGATACCTTGACCTGCGCGGCCGCGTCGCCGACGAGATACACGTCGCTGTTTCCTACTGTGCGCTGCACGGATACCCAACGCCGGTACACTGGAATTCTCGCACCTTGCCACTCCAGTGGCTCAAATCCTTTTTTCTCCAGGAACCGATCGAAGCAGCGCTTTGTATCGCGGCCATGTTCCCCAATTACGCCGAGAGCACCGCGCTCCGCGGATTCTGGAATCAGCCAGTAAAAATAAGGAGTGTCATCCGGAACAAACCACACCCGCGTTGTATCCGCGGGACAATCCTTCGGCAGTTTTACCAGTGCTTGAACCAGCGGCACAGTCTCCACTGGAGGCCAGCCCGAAGCACGCGCTACACGGCTTGCTGCTCCATCTGCACCCACCACGCTTTCCGCGCGGAGTTCTTCTCTCTGGCCCGCTCGGTCCACTTGGACGCGAAGACCGTTGCCATTGGGCGTAAGCCCCAAAAACCGAGTGTCGTAATCGAAATGCGCTCCCGCTTCTTGGGCCTCCTGCGCCAACGCTCGAATCAGCCGCGAACGCTCAATGATCAGATCTGGCCGCTTCAGCGATACCACCGCGGACCGGCCGTTCGTGAATAACTCGAATCGCCGAATCTCATTTAGAATGCTGGCGCCGGCCGCGCCATTGACCTGGCGCCGGAAATGATCGGTAACGATCAAGGTGCGTGGGGCAGGATCTAGCGTGGGCATGGACTCAAGTACACGCACGGCGCGTCCACCTTGCGCCACACACGCCGCCGTGTAAAGGCCTGCGGCTGACCCCCCAACCACCACAACCTCGCTTTTATCCCGGGCACTGCCGGGCGCACCGCCTGCTTTGTTCACAGTGTTCGAGGATCCTATCAACGGACGGACTGGCTTCTATCCGTCCGAATGGTTACCTGGTTCCACTCCACACGGGTTGCAGCTCTATTCCCTCGGAGTGTCAATGAGTATAACGAAACCCATGGAGCGGTCCAAACCGAGGAACAATTCTGAAAATTTTGACGAGGACGCTAAGACGAGTGGGCTGCCGGGGAGGCCGCGCCATCTTTCGTGGCCCTCTGCCGTTCATACGGCGCCCGCTCCAACCAAGCGATTGCCGCCAGCATGGCCACCAGAACCACCACGCCCACGATCGCTGCTTTTACGGTGGACAGGTAACTCACCAGTACGCCCGCTCCGCCACAGATGGCACCGGCGAGATAAATCGCCAGCACTGCTCCGCGTTGTCCCAGGCCTAGATTCGCCAACCGGTGCGCCGAATGATCTTTGCCCGGCGTGGTGAAGGGTAGTAGTCCTCTTCTGGAGCGAGAGATCGTCACTAGCGTGGTGTCAAAAATCGTGGCACCCAGGATTAGCACGGGCGCCAGCCAACCGGAGAAATTCGTCGCATGTTCAAAGCGCAATTTCAGCGCCAGCGTGGCCATCAGAAAGCCCAAAAACATCGCACCGCCATCGCCCATGAATATCTTTGCTGGTTTGAAATTCCATCGGAGGAATCCCGCTGCTGCTCCCAGAGTTGCCGCTGCCAGCGTCGTGACCACCGTTTGCCCGTTTAGGTAAGCTGCCATCGCGAAGAAAATCGAGGCCATCGCCGCGACTCCCGCACACAAACCGTCCATGTGATCCAAGATGCTGAAGGAGGCTGTAATTCCAACCACGAATATGATCGTCAATGCCGCGTCCAACCAATATCCGCTGCTCCCACCGATCAGCGTTTCGAATACGTTCGCGCGAACGCCACTGGCTAACAGAATCGTGGCGGCTAGCGGCATAGCTACAAACAATTTCACTTGGTGGTGCAACCAGCCGCGGTCATCCATGAACCCGACAGCGGCCACCAAGGTCGCCCCAGTAACGATCCCAAAGCTCTGCGCGCGCGCAGGACCATCAAATGCGATCAGAATCGCAAGCATCACTCCGGCATAGATGGCTAATCCGCCAAGAAGGGGAATGGGGGTAAGATGAACTTTTCGGGGACCTGGTGAGTCCACCATCCCCACGCGGATGGCGAGTTCTCGTACAGGGACCGTCAGTACTAGAGAGGCTGATAGAGCGATCAAGAACGCCAGCAGGCCCGCACCCATACGCCCTCATTGCTCGTTCTGAACAAACTGGCCCGGGCGAGGAATGCCAGTGATTACAGACACGCTACCGGTTTGGGTCCCGGTTCCCAAGTATCGGCGAAGCCGAAGAAAGCTAATGATGCTGCCTCACGCAGCCTTAAAAACATACCGTAAAATCCCGCAAACCGCTAGGGAAATCAGGTAATTACAGTAGCTTGAGTGTTCAGCGCGGCACGTCTCGCGTTACTCTCGATGCGATTCTTCGACCACTCCGACCAACTTTTGCAGTTCCTGTCTCCGCTCATACTCCGGCGCTACCAGCTCCGCTGCTTCCCCCATTCGGTGCAATCTCTGCGCATTCGATAGCAGTTCTCGAATACGCTTCACAAACTCTTCTGGATCGTCGGGGTCCGCCGAAATCGAAAACCCTTTTCGCTTCCCAATCGAGACCACGTCACACTCGGCCGGCGCCACGGCCATGATTGGCTTGCCTGCGGCCAAGATCCCATACATCTTGCTCGGCACCACTACACCTTCCAATCCGCGTTTTACGGTGATGATGTGTGCGTCTGGCGCAGCTAGCACGGATGGAATTTTGCCCGCCGGAAAGAAGGGAAGGAATCGAACATTCGGAATGCTGGAAGAGGCGGACTCCAATCTTTCTCGCTGCGCCCCGTCACCGACAAATACCAATCCAACCCCGTCCGCCGCCAATCGCCGCGCTCCCTCGAGCAGGGTATCCCAGGCACCATAAAAGCCAAGATTGCCAGCATGCAGCAAAACAAACCTGAATTGTCCGCGAATAGCGCCAATCACGGAATCATCGAGTTTCTGGGTCATCCCTTCCCGCACTGGGATTTCCGCCCCGTCGCGCACGATCACCACGCGTGTCGGGTCTACGCCTTTTGCCAGAATCCGGTTGCGCATGTCTTCACCAAGCACAATTACCCTAGTGGCTCGCCGTAGCGCCCAACGATGTAACTTCTCCCAGACGCGCGCCAGCAATCCAGGCTTCACGATGGACCCACCGACGGCCATATCCGGATACATATCTCGGATGTTGTAAATGTACGGTTTGTTTTTCAGCATCGCGACAAAAGCTCCGACGATGCCTTCGAACGGCGGGTCCGTCATGGCCAGGAGCACGTCACATCGCAGGGCCAGTGCGCGCGGCACCGCCAGCAATACGTAGCTCAGATAATTGAATACGCGTTTTTTCATCTGCACGCGCGGGTAATCTGTCGATCCCACACGAATCACACGGACTCGTCCAGCTTCTTCTGTTTGATACAGATGCCAGACGCGCCGCTCGGTGGGGTCGTAGGAGGGCCGCCCGCATAAAACAGTCACGTCGTGCTTCACGGCGATCGCTTCAACGACTGTGTTCGCCATCTTTGCTGTGGCGGAAGTATCCGGTGGGTAATAGAGGTTTAGCAGCAATACACGCACCACAGAATTGTACAGGGACGGCAGAGCGCCTTGAAGGTATGATTCCCAGGCAACAACGAAATTGGATTTCAAAAAAGTTCAGTTGCCCTAATCCTGTTCGTCCGGCCAGTTCCCGTGCACTCCTCAGCTCTCTACTGTGGAGCCTCCATATCCAGCTTCTTTGGAGGACTTATGCAGTGGAACTCTCACTTCGCCCCGGCGAGATTCCTGCTCATCGTGATTTTGTGTCTGACTACCCTACACATCGCGGCAATTCCTAAACCTCTTCCTGATGCGGTGGTTCGTGCCCACACCATTTTTCTTGTAAACGAAACATCCTTCAATGAACTGCAGTACAGCACCATCTTTGAGCTAAATAAGTGGGGCCGCTTTGACCTGGCCGAGAGCCCTGAGAAAGCCGACCTCATCATGCGCCTGGATAGCGGCAGTCACGTCCGCCCCGTCCCCGAAGGTCAATTTCCTTCCGGTGGAGGGGTCAACGCCGTTGATGAGGGTGAAATTCCGAAAGGATGCACCCGCATTTCACTCCTCGATCCCAAAACCAATGCCGTTCTCTGGTCTGACACCCATAAAACCGATGGCGGCAAAGTCAAGAACGGCCACCTGCTCGACGGCCTTCGCGAAGCATTCGACGCCTACGAAAAAAGCCGTCGTTGACCGCATAATCCAGCACAGACTAGGCCTTGAGCGTGTCTCACGCACTTGGCACTCACTCCGCACTCTGCTATAGCTATCCAAAGAAATTCCTCCCGTTGGCGACTGACTCGCTTTCCTTTCGGGCGCCACGGTTCGCTCCAGGTTGGAGAGCTTTCATGGAAATCACTGTTGAGCATCTGGGATCGGTACAATTTCAAATCAAGACGCGCGGACACTTCATTGTCAGCGACCAGCCGGTAGAACACGGCGGGTATGACGAAGGCATGACCCCGCCAGAACTTTTATTGGCGTCTCTTGGTTCTTGCGCCGGCTATTATGCCGCCCAATACATGAGGAAGCATAAGTTGGCCATCGAAGGCACGCGCGTGCGGGTCACCTGTGACAAGGTAAAAGAACCGGTGGCGCGCATGGACAATTTTAAGATTGAAATCGAAGCTCCCGTCGAACTGAGCCCCGAGCATCGTAAGGGCGTGCACGACGCGGTCGAGCACTGCCTCGTTCACAACACTCTGCTGCACTCGCCGAAGATTGCGCTCAAGGTGGAAAGCTTAGTGGCTGCCCACAAGTAAGTCGACGGTTACAGCGTTTGCCACGGGAATATTCCGAATTGGTGCATTGCTACTTTTTCAGAATGTCTTCTGCGCCCGCGGCGTAGTACCCCTCACGCGTTTTTGCAACCAAGCCCTCAGACACACGTACTTCCACTTTGTGATATGGGGAACTGTCGCGAATTCCCGCAGGTACATAGGCCAGCGTGTATTGATGGCGGGCCTCTTCTGTAATCCGCGAATAGAGTTGCTCGATCGCGCCACTTTTCTTAGCGTAGTAGATGTCGCCACCGGATTCACTCGCATAGCTCGCCAAGCGCGAGAATTTTCTCTTCGCGGTGTCGCTGCCCAGCGCCAGGCTGAATACCGAAATATTGTCGCGGAGAAGAGTCTCGACGACCTGCTCATACGTTCGATGGTTCAGTTTGGGCTCGTTCAACCCGTCGGACACCACCAGAATGATCTTGCGCCGATCAGCTCCACGACCACTGGCCAGCTCAGCTGCGGAATAAACGGCATCGTCCAGAGCCTTGCTCGGTCTGGCACCTGGGTATGTCGGGGCCGCAAGCGACGGCGGCCCAGTAGTGGAATTGGAACCGCTTTTCACAGGCTGCGGCACATATTCAGGCGTCGGCTGGGATTCCGCTTGCGCCTCCGTTAGATCCGCAAGCAGTTTATCCGTGTTTCCCGTGAAGCTTTCACCCGGATAAAACAACATATCGAAACGACAGACCGACACTTCGTCCATGCTGCTCATTCCCCCGATGACGGCGCGCAGACTCTTGACCATCGCCGTGCCTTCTTTCCACTTCAGGTCGTTATCGATCAGGATGACCAATGACAAGGGAAGACCTTCTTCACTAAACACCTGCAGCTTTTGTTCAACGGATTCGTCGAACACTCGGAATTCCTCGCGCTTTAGGTCGGACACTAGATTGCCCTTGCGGTCCTTCACGGATACTGAAAGAACCACCAGATCGGAATTCACCCGAATCTTTTCTTGCGTTTCATTCGGTTTTTGAGCAGCTCGCACTTGCTGTGCCGACGAGGGAGCCTTGTCTTGAGATATAAACGACCACGGTGTCCCGAGAGTAGTGGCAACAACCAGCAGCGCGCTGATGAAGACTCTCCCCATAGACACCCGCCTTCCATTCGCGTTTCGTTGAATCGGAAGCATCTAGCCGCGAAATGGTGGCCTCAGCTCAGGGTGCAATTCGGCGGTGGAAAAATTAGGCACGCGTGATGAGATGGTTGCCGAGAACGAGCGCGTCCAGGCGCGTTCGCAGGAAACAGTCCAGAGCCTCTTGTGGACGGCAAACGATCGGCTCGTTGTCATTGAATGAAGTGTTTAGCACCACTGGAACGCTCGTTTGCCGCTCGAATTCGCTGATCAACGCGTGGTAGCGAGGATTCGCTTCGGGAGTTACCGTCTGCAATCGCCCGGTGCCATCGACATGTGTTGGTGCGGGAATCTTGTCGCGCTTTTCCGGTCGCACGGAATATGCCAGGGTCATAAACGGTGACGGGTGAGTTTTATCGAACCATTCGCCCGTCCTTTCCGCCAGAATCGACGGAGCAAATGGCCGGAAAATTTCCCGGTGCTTGATTCTCTGGTTCAGAATTTCTTTCATTTCGGGCCGTCGCGGGTCTGCCACGATGCTGCGGTTCCCCAGCGCGCGTGGGCCCCATTCTGCTCGGCCCTGATACCAGCCCAGAATTCTTCCCTCCGCAATGATTGTCGCGGTACGCCGCAGCAATTCTGCTTCATCCAGCTCGGCTAACGCGTAACCGCCATTGGAAACAGCGCTGGACTGGATGGCGTTCCGAATCTCTTCTGCTGAATAGCCCGGGCCCCAGTAGGCATGCTCCATCGCAAACGTTCGCGGTTTCCCGAGCAATTGGTGCCACACGTAATACGCCGCTCCCACCGCCAGCCCCGCATCGCCTGCCGCCGGGTGTACGTATACTTTTTCGAACGGCGTCTGGTCAAAAATCTTTCCGTTGGCCACGCAATTAAATGCCACACCCCCCGCCAGGCACACTGCCTTCGCCCGGGTCTTCGCAGCCAACTTCTTCAACATCCCCAGATAAACTTCCTCCAGCCGGGCCTGCAATGACGCTGCGAGATTGCGATGCCGCTGCTCCAGAGGTTCTTCTGGCAATCGCGCCGGACCTCCGAGTCGCTTGCCCATGGCATCAGAAAACATTTTGCCCATCACGGGCGTCTTATCGGACTCTGCCCAGGACATCTCCGGCCCGGTTCTGTGATGCGTGAAGTAATCCAGCCCCAACCGAAATCCCAGCTCTCCGCCATTCGCGCTGAACCGCACAATGTCCCGAAACGCTTCCATATTTTCCGGGGAGCCGTACGCCGCCAGCCCCATCACCTTGTACTCGTCCCCAAATTTCAAGAAACCGAGATACTGCGTGACCGCGCTGTAATACAGTCCCAACGAATGCGGAAACGCGATCGCGTTGTCGATCTCCATGCGATTGCCGCGCCCTGCTCCCCACATTGAACTGGCGAAATCGCCCAAGCCGTCCGCGGACAGCAACGCGGCATCTTCGAATGGGGAAACAAAGTAACTGCTGGCCAGGTGAGCCTGGTGGTGCTCCACGCGGTGAAAGGTCGCCTTGATTTTTGCAGGATCGCTGTCAAACGCCCACGCCAGCGCCGAAGGAATTCCTGTGAACTTCGAAATCACCCGGGCGCGTTCTCGTGCGAACGATGGCATGCGCAGGGCATACCACAGCTTCGTCCCCAGCCGCGCGTAGGGGTTTCGCGGTACCGCCACATGATCGATATCAGAAAGGGTGATTCCCGCTTCTTGCAGACAGTAATGGATGGCCGCCGCTGGAAAACCCGCCGCATATTTCACGCGGTTGAAGCGCTCTTCTTCCACCGCGGCGATCAGTTTCCCGTCGCACACCAGCGCCGCCGAGGCGTTGCCGTGGTACGCGTTGATTCCCAGAATATTCATGATCCAACCTGAAGTTTACCTCAAATTTGTACTTCCTGATATGCAGTAACCAAGTAGAAAACTACAGCGTTCTTGGTATTCAGCAGAGGTGGCGGCGGCACCATTCATTTAACACGTACAACGACCAGGGGCGGGACCACGTCGTTCGGCCGTTCAGAAAATTATCCCATACCATATTCACGCCCGCTGCATGCAACTGCCCGGTCAAGACGGGAGCGAGCTCTTTCAGGCTCGCTTCGACTCTTGGTTTCAGCGCGTTGCGCATCCATTCTTCCCACGGCAGCGTAAAGGTCCTTTTCTTCTGGTCCAGAATCTCCGGCGGCATCAGCCCGGCGAGCGCCGCGCGCAGCAATCCCTTTGAGACACCTGGTTCAATTCGCGCCGCGTCCGGTAACGCAGTGACGAACTCCACCAGCGGTGTATCGAGAAAGGGCACGCGTACCTCCAGGGACCGGGCCATACTCACACTGTCGGTATCGTGCAGCAGGGTGCTCGCCATATAGGTCCGCATCTCCAGCCACGAGATTCCCGCAATCGGTTCCAGCGCTTGTGCCTGGTCTGCTATACGCTCCAGCCAACCCAGCCACGTCGGTTCCAAGGTCACACCGTCATTGGCAACGTTGCTTTTGCGGTAGTGTGCGTTTGCCAGACGGGAAACCTCCGAGGGAGGAAAGAGCAGGCGCGCGAAGAAATAGGGATGAGGCAGCGCGTCCGGCATCAACCACGCGTCACTGGCCTTCCGGGCAGCATCCAACGAACCATTGCGCGCCAGCAGCGAGTTTACCAATGGCGTGCTGATTCGCCGGAACGCTCCGGGAACGAACCGCGAAACCACTTCCAGTCGCCTTAGCTTCGGTGTATCGGCAAACGTCCGGTAGCCGCCGAAAAGCTCATCACTGCCCAAACCGGATAAGGCCACCTTCAATCCCACTTCTCGCGCCGCCCAGGAAACAAAATACGTGTTGATCCCGTCCATCGTCGGTTGATCCAAGGCGTTAATCGCCTCGTCCACACGCTCGAGCATGTCCTTTCCTTGCAGTGGCACCTCAGTATGGTGAGTCCCGGCCCGTTGCGCCACAACGCGAGCCAGAGGGCCTTCGTCGTAGGCCGTATCCGGAAAAGTTAGCGTAAAGCTTTGAATCCCCCGCTGAGCGCGGCCCGCGAGCACCGCAATGGCGCTGGAATCGAACCCGCTGGAGAGAAATAATCCCACCGGCACATCTGCGATGAGATGTGCGCGCACCGCATCTTCCAGCAACGTTCGCAAGCGTGCCGAAGCTGACGCAAAATCGCGCGGCCGTTTCGGGTCCCGTGCCGCCGCGCTGCAGGTGGGGTCCCACCACGGGCGCACGCGCGGTGTGCGGCGGCGATCCGGCAGGTGCAGCAACAACGCGTGTCCCGGTGGAAGGGAGAAAACGCCGTCAAGCAAGGTGACCGGCTCGGACACGCTGCCAAATAGAAGGTACGACGTCAGCGCATCGGGAGAGAGTTTCCGCTCCGCTGCTCCCGAGGCAAGCAAAGCGCGCAACTCAGACGCGAATGCGAAGCCCTGCGCCGTTTGCGCGTAATAGAGCGGCTTGATTCCCAGCGGATCGCGCGCAAGGAACAAGACCGGAACTGTGGCGAAATGCTTGCGCAAATCCAGCAGCGCGAACGCAAACATTCCCCGCAGTTCACCAAGCAGGTCTTCACCCCACTCCTCCCAGCCGTGAACCAGAATCTCAGTGTCTGAATTGGTGCTGAACCGGTGGCCCGCCAGGTTCAAGCGCTCGCGCAACTCACGGTAGTTGTAGAGTTCGCCGTTGAACACCACGGCGACATTCCGAGCTTCGTTCCAGAGGGGTTGGTGGCCGCCCGGTAAATCAATGATACTCAACCGCCGCATGCCCAGCGCCGCCCCTGGCGCCCGCGCATCGTTCACCAGAAACCCGTCTTCATCGGGCCCGCGGTGCACCATCGCCGCCGCCATCTTGCGCACGCGGCTTTCCGCTTCAGCAGAACTTGTCGCGTAGGCGAAACCGCAGACTCCGCACACGCGCTACTTGATCTCCGGCGTCGTAAAGAAAGTAGCCGTGGCACGGCTGAGGTTGGTACGCAAATGGAATCGCGGGATTTTCAGACGATGATCCGCCAGCCATCCTAGAAAAACACGAACGAGCATCAGCACGATCAGCGAGCTGACAGATAAAAACAGATACATGAAGGACCGCCGCTCCAGCAGCAGGCTCCAGTCCAGATATTCATCCCAGGTGGGAAACACACTCTCCAGAAAACGCCGCAATTGCGCACCACGGAACGGCAGAGCACCCATTCTCACGTGCGCGAAGCGATCGTACGAATACTCCGGATGGTATCCAGGCAGCTCACTGGTTGCTTGGCGGAAAATGTCCGGATTTTGTAGATCTTTCCGGGTCAGCAGATTGCCCTGGATATCTTTCATGAATGTCCGATACGTCGGATCAACGATCACCCAACGACCGTCCACTTCTAACTCCGCGACCACGTGGGTCGCTGTGCGGTCTGGCGACAACAGCAACAGTCGGCGCGTATTCAGTCCCGCGCTGCGCGATAAGTTCAGAAATGCATTGGTCGCGCTGCCGCAGACTGCCAACAATTGTCTGTAATTCAGGGTATTTTGCGGGTCTCGCGAGGAAAGTTCTGTCGGGTCTTGGGCTTCCAACCGGGGTGGCCCGTTCCGCATCCACGACAAAATGGTTTCCGCCTTCTGCTGAGGTGAAGCCGTCTCTGAAACAATGGCGTCGGAGAACCCTTTCAGATACTGCCGCGTCGAAAATTCCCACACCCCACACCAGATTGTGGCCACCAACGCCACGGTGAGCAACACATTGCTCAGCCACCACGCGGAACGGAAGATCAGCCGGGCCCTCAAAAGTAATCCTCGTGCTCTGGGACTCGAATTGTCCTATGATGCGGTTCGTCTCGCAAGCCGAGAATAGCTGTATTCCATTTGTTCAAGTGGCTGATCCCACCCGAGCTTATCAATCGCCGTCGCGCAACCCTGCAGCAGCCTCCTGTAAACGTCCTCATGCTCAAGTAGACGTGCAAGTGCATTCCGCAGTTCCAATTCTTCATGCCTTACAACAAGCCCCGCCGTATCTTTCAACAACGGGGCGATGCCGCACCGTTCGGTGACGATGACCGGCGTCCCCGCCACAACCGCCTCCGCCGCGGTATTTCCGAAATTCTCATTCTGCGAAGGAAGCACAAAAATATCCGCATCGCGATACGCAGCCCACTTGGCTTCGCCCTCCAACGGTGGTGAAAAATGTACGCGGTCAGACACTGATAGCCCGGTGGCCATTTGTTCCAAACGGGCTTTCATCCCTGATTCATCCGGCCCCACAAAAACTAAGTGAGGCACCGGACCGCCGCCGATCATTGCATTTCCCAGTCCCGCGAAGGCCCTCAGCAGCAGGTCCGGGCTCTTCTTCTGCGACAACCGCCCCAGGAATAGAATCAGTTTGTCCTGCACGGGAATCTTTAGCGTTTCGCGAAACCGCCCTCTCTCAGGCATCTTCGCCGGCACTTCCACCCCATTCCGGCGCAGAACGACTTTCTCCTCTGCAGATCCTCCGGCAAGCACTTCGTCGCGCTCTTGCTCCGACGTCACGATGATGGCATCGGCCCTGTTAAGCATTTCGCGCCCCCAGAGGGCGTGATAAATCCGCTTCAGCCAAAGATTCCGCACAATCGGCACAAACATTCCGATGGGTTCAACAACGTAAGGGAGTTTTCGCCGGCGGCACTCCTTCGCCACCCGAGGTCCAAACAAATCGTACAAGCCGAAAATGTGTACGATGTCGAATTCCTTCAATCGTGCCCGCAAGTATCGCCCCAGCGCCGGGTTCCAACTGGTCGCATGGTAGTGCCACCAGTTCGCCAAGTATACCGCCGTGACTCCGTTTACCTTTCTTCGTCGCCCAAAGGGACTCGGTTCGGACTGAGTCTCGTCCGGCGAAGCACGCAGGCGAGCCTCTAATCCCCAGTCTGCCGTTAGCACTGTGACTTCGTGCCCTCTCCGCGCCATCCCTTCCGCTAGGGCCTTCACTTTTACCGGTGGCCCACCAAACTCGAAGAAGGGCGCATAGCTCTGAGTCACATTCAGGATTCGCATAGTTCGCGCAAAATTCTCTTGAAGGCTTTAGCGAATACCGTGAACCGGAATTCCTTCTCCACGCGTTCTCGCCCGCGCGACCCCATCTCTCGCGCCAGTTCCGGATTGGACAGCAGCACATCGACGGAGGTCGCCAGTTGCACAGTGTCGCCATGTTGCACCAAGTATCCTGTGACGCCATCCTGAATGACTTCCGGTGCTCCGCCGTGGGCTCCTCCGATCACTGGCTTGCTTCGCGCCATCGCTTCCAGATATACAAAGCCAAATCCTTCCCCACGGCTGGGAAGCGCAAACAATTCTGCCGCCGCAAAGCATGCGGAAAGTTCGCCGTATGTAAGTCCGCTCAAGAAATGAACGTGTCGTTGCACGCCGCTATCCCGCGCGATGTTCACCAGCCAATCGCGGTCGTCTCCAGCACCTATCATCACCAGTTGAACGTCCGGCCAACGAAGCAACAATCGCGGCATGGCCTGGATCAACGTGTCCATTCCTTTGTATCGTTCGGTGGCAAGCCATCGGCCCACGGTTAGAATCACGCGTCCCGGCGGAAATTCTGCCGGGACCCGTGCCGAGTCATTTCCCGAAACTCGTGTTTCGAAATCCGGGTCGAGGCCCCAGTGCAGCACGCGCACCTTCTCTGAAGCAACACCCTGCAAGGACACCAAGTGATCTGCCGTCGCACGGCTCGGGGCGAGGACCATCGTGGCGTGCTGCAACGAAGTTCGCCGCATTCGCGATAATGGTTCCCACACCTCCACCCCGTGCGTGCAGATGATGCTTTTCATCCGTGGCGCTACCAGACCCATCGAACGCACGATGGGTGCAAGATTCGGGTGCGCCGCCAACACCAGCTTGGCACTTCGCCTCGCCGCCTTCATTGCTGCCACCGCAAACCCGGCTTTACCTCGCGCGGCTCCCGTGAATACAAATTCGCGCTCGCTGATGCGCATGCGATGCAGTTCTTGCGTATCATTCAGGCTGAGGAAGCGATACTCCATTTTTTTCGACGCTGCGAATTCGCTCAGCACAAAGGCCATGTGCCGACCCGCTCGCTGGATTCCGCCGGGCGCGTCCAGTTCAGGAAACAGTCCAATGAGCACGCGCTGAGTCTGACAAACCGCACCAACTAAACGCAAGGGCATAGCGCCTGCTGTTTGGTTTTGGCTAAAGGGAAGGCTCACCGGCGTGTGGCTGCCAGCGGCTTTAGCTCCAACAACGTATCGACGTACAAATCTGCTGGGCACAGTTGCGGGTTGTGCCGGCCAAAACCGTATGTCACTCCCACGGCCAGCATTCCCGCATTCCGTGCGGTCTGGATGTCCACATCGGAATCGCCTACCATCGCCGCCTCCCTGGGTTTGACGCCAAGGTCATTCACAATCGTCAGCGCACCACTGGGATCCGGCTTCTTCTTTTCGAAGCTGTCTCCGCCATAAATGCAGCGGAAATATTGCGCGAGCTTTAATCCCTCCAGAATCTCCAAGCCCAACGTGGTTGGTTTATTCGTTAGCACCGCCATCGGATAATCTGCCAGCGCGCGAAGCCCTCCCACCACGCCAGCATAGGGCCGCGTCAGGTTCAATTTTTGTACTTGGTAATGCGCAAGGAAAACCGCCAGCGCTTCTTGTCGCTCCTTCTCATTGGTGTCCGAGCCGAGCACGCTAGCAATCAGTTGCGGCGCACCGTGGCCGACGTAGCTTGCCACCACCTCCGTCGGCTGCTCGGCGCGGCCGGTTTCACGCAGCATGGCATTCACCGAATGCACCAGATCCATCTTCGAATCAATCAACGTCCCGTCGAGATCGAAGACAAACGCCTTTACGCACTTTTTCTTTTCCCGGCTCACAAACTTCTATTGTATTACGTACTTTAGTCGGGCTCTGCTCTGGTCCGGCAGTTGCGAACGTCTTTTCAAGTTCGGTCTCACATCGCGTACACTAGAAAGCTGCCCGCTCAGCAGAAAGTTAACGTGGAGAGATCATGGCTCTGGTGCAACCCTTCCGCGCTTATCGATATAATCCCAGTCTCGCGTCATTCGACAAAGTTCTTACGCAGCCGTACGACAAGATCACTCCTGCCATGCAGGACAAGTACTACGCATCAGACCCTCACAATTTGATTGCCATTGAAAAAGGGCGCATTCAGAAGGACGATACACCCCAAAACAACGTCTATACCCGTGGCGCGGCCAGTCTTAACGCGTGGATTGCGGAAAACGTCGTGCAACAGGATAATGCTCTGGCGTTTTATGCCTACACCCAGGAATACGACGTTCCCGGTACGTCACTTCGCCGCACGCGCCGCGGATTCATTGGCCTTGGCAAACTCGAAGACTATTCTGCTGGCGTGATCTTTCGCCATGAGCACACACTGTCCGGCCCCAAAGCGGATCGTCTCGAGTTGTTGCGCCACACGCGCACGCACACCGGCCAGTTATTCATGCTCTATTCCGAGCCGCATCGCTTGGTGGATGCACTGCTTGAGGAAGTTCAGTCATCGCATCCGCCCGTTACCCAACTGACGGACGAGTACGGCGTAATCCACCGCCTTTGGCTGATTGCTGAACCGCATCGCATTTCGTCCATTCAAAAATCCATGGCGGATCAAAAGCTCGTCATCGCCGACGGCCACCATCGCTATGAAACTTCCTTGAATTTTCGCAACGAAAGCCGCACCCGCGCCGGCAAACTGATTCCCGACGCGCCTTATGAATTCTCGATGATGACCTTTATCAACACGCGCAGCGAAGGCCTCACCATTCTGCCCACTCACCGCGTGGTGGCCAACGTGCGTGATTTTTCCTGGAGTTCCATCCGCCGCTACCTCGAGCCTTGGTTCGCCACGGAGGTTGTCGCATTCGATGGCGAAACGCAGCGCCAAGAAGCGGCTGCAAAATTCCTTCAACAGCTTTCGGCGAACAAGGCCCGCCGCGCAATCGGCGCCTACCCAACGCCGGAAGGCAACAACCGCGCGTTTTATCTCCTCACCCTGCGGCCGGAGGCGGAGATCGCGCAAATCCTGCCTGGTCTTTCGCCCTTACAGCGCGAACTCGACGTCGTTCTTCTGCACCAAGGCATTCTGGAACCGTCGCTCGGCATCACACCTCAAGCTGTCGCGTCCGAAGCAAATCTTTCTTACGAGCGGGAAGTTTCCACGGCTCTTGATGTAGTGGACCGCGGCGCGGCGCAAATCGCCTTCCTGCTGAACCCCGTCGATGTCGATCTGGTTATCCGCGTGGCCACTGCCGGAGAAGTCATGCCGCAAAAGTCTACCGACTTTTACCCTAAGCTTCTCAGCGGCATTACCATGTACCGCATCCCGCAATAAAAAAAGGGCAGGGATAATCCTGCCCTTTCCTCGCAAATAGGATTAGAGAAATCGCCGGCTTACTTCGAGAAGCTGCCCACCGCTTCGGCTTCCGTGTTGTACACGTCGAAGATGGTCATCAGCTTGGTGATCTGCAGCACTTCCTGGAACTTCGTGCCCAGATGGCACAGCTTCAACGCGGCTCCCTGCGCTTTTGCGCTGTGATGCGACGCCACCAGCGTGCCCAGCCCCGCGCTGTCTATGAACGTGATGTTATCCATATTCAGCACGATCTTCTTCTTTCCCTCGGCGACCAGCGATTTTATTTTTTCGCGGAGCGCGTTGCTTTCTTCTCCCAGCACGATCCGGCCGTCCAACGCTGCCACGGTCACGCCGTCCACTTCGCGAGTTGTAATCTTTAATGCCACGTTTAGTTCCTCCTCATCGTACACGGATCCGGCGGCAACCCCGGCCGGAACCGCGAAGCATATCCGTTTTTGGTCATTTCCGCAAAGCGGCCTTGGGACCCTGACTACGACCACATCGCGTTAATAGTAATCCGCGCAGGACATGTAATACCCGCATACGCCGCAGACCAGCTTGCACCTTCTCGACTCCAGCCGCTGCGAACACACCGGGCAAAACCGAGACGGATCTTCTTGCACTTCAACCGCTGCCTTGTCCGCCGGCATTTGACTTGCCGGTGACTCAGCAACAGCCGCCCCCGGAAAGCTCTCCGGGACCATCTCCTGCTTTCCGTCCTGTTTCACGGCCCTCCGGTTATAGCACATCCCCCCTTCGCAGGAAAGCGCAGGCGCCACATCTCCCCGTGCAGGCCGCGATTATTTCCAATGCGGTCTACCCGGAATCGTTCTATCATCTGCTCCCCGGGAATTGGTGTCTCATGCCTCTGGCATGTCGTTACGAGGATGCTCGTGCGAGAACGAAAACATCTCTATTCTTCGGCTCTCATCCTCTTGGCAGGCTTCACGCTCCGCGCAGCCGCCCACTCTCCTGGCCCCAATCTCGTGTCTGTCTCTCGCGCGAATCTTTGCGTCACCGAAGGCGCCATCGAGGAGTTACCAGGTCGCCGGCTCTCCGTCGCTGTTCCCAAAATGCGCGCCTATGTGAATGCCCTCACCCCTCCATCCGTAGAAGCCCACTTCACCTACCTGGGCTCAACTGGAAACGAAGCACGTCTCGGTTCAGGCGAACTCCGGCGTCAGTTTGGGCTGAAACTCCGCGCACAGGATGCCTGCAACCTGGTCTACGCCATGTGGCGTATCGAGCCGGAATCGAAGCTAGTCGTTTCGGTCAAGAGCAATCCCGGCCAGCACACCAGCGCAGAGTGCGCCAACCACGGCTACCGCAATATCAAGCCGCGACGTAGCAAACCTGTCCCGCTGCTGCGGTCCGGAGACACCCACGATCTCCGCGCGGATATGAACGGCGACGAGATGAAAGTCTTCGTCGACAACGTGCTGGTCTGGGAAGGCGCCGTCGGCCCGGACGCTCTCTTCAATGGACCCGTCGGTATTCGTTCCGATAATGCCCGCCTGCAACTCGAACTCCGTGCTCCCCACCCTCCAGATGCCCAGCGTGGCACTGCCCCGGGCTGTCGCACAGGGCCCGGCGAATCTGAATAGCCGCAATTTGCGGTCTTTGCTTCTCCCACCCATGCGACATTCGTGCCTTCCCCCTGCCCCTCGAGATGCTCGAAGCCCGCACCGATAAGTGGATGGCCCAGCGAAAATCGATAATGACTTTGGAGTGCGGCCGCCCTGCTGCTGCTTTTGCGTTGTAGCAAACGACTGCTACTCACGTAGGGCTGCAAACCCGGTTTCTTGTTATATGCTGTCCCAGCTAAATCTCGGAGGATTGTCTTGAATTTCTTTGTCAGCATGACTCGAAATCCCAATATCTGCGCTCGCCGGGCTTTCTTATTTTTGGGCTTAGGTGCCATTTTCTGCTGCAGTACACTCGCGCAATCTTCCAAACCTCCCGCTCGACTTCGCTTCGAAGTTTCCTTCCCCGATTCGCAAAGTGGCAAACCTCTGGACGGCCATATCCTTCTCGGCATTGCCACCGATAAATCCACCGAGCCTCGCTTTCAGCTCCGCGAGGAAGAAGCCTTCAGCGCGCAATTCTTCGGCCTCGATGTGGACTCCTGGAGGCCCGGCACGCCTGCCGTCATTGACGCTACCGCGCTTGGCTATCCGGTCGTCTCCTTGGATCAACTCCCGATCGGCGACTACTACGTTCAAGCCGTTCTCAATATCTACGAAACTTTCCATCGCTCCGATGGTCACACCGTTAAGCTGCCGCCCGACATGGGCGAAGGCCAGCAATGGTTCAACAAGCCTGGCAATCTGCTAAACAAGCCCCAACTCATTCACCTCGATCCACAATCGACCAATGTCATCCACATCAGCCTCACGGAAAAAATCCCGCCTATCGAGGCGGCCAAGGACACGAAGTATCTCAAGCACATTCGTATCGAGAGCAAACTCCTCACCGGTTTCTGGGGACGCCCTGTCTACCTCGGTGCTACCGTGCTCCTCCCTGAAGGCTTTGACGAACATCCTTCCGCACACTACCCGCTGCTCGTTCATCAAGGCCACTTTGAGCCGGACTGGGAATTTTTCAAAGAGACTGTGCCGGAATCCGCCAAGGGCGAGGAACTGCAGTTCCTGCAATTTGCGAATCGCTTCTATCAGGATTGGATCTACGGCCGTCTTCCTCGCATGCTCCTGATGAGCATCCAGCACGCGAATCCTTATTACGATGATTCCTACGCCGTGAATTCCGCCAACCTGGGTCCCTACGGTGACGCCATCACGCAAGAGCTGATTCCCGAAGTCGAGAAGCGCTTTCGTGCCATCGGGCAACCCTGGGCTCGCGCGCTTGAAGGTGGTTCCACCGGCGGGTGGGAAGCCACTGCTTCGCAAATCTTATATCCCGATTTTTACAACGGCGCTTACTGCTCATGTCCCGACCCCATCGATTTTCGGGCCTATCAACTGGTGAATATTTACGAGGACAGAAATGCCTTTTGGGTTGAAGGGGCGTTTGCCAAGATTCCTCGCGGCGAAGAGCGCGGTCCTAAAGGCACGATTCTCGCCTTGATGGAACCAACGGTCCGCCGCGAAGAAGTCATGGGCACTCACGGCCGCTCGACCGAACAATTCGGCATCTGGCAAGCGGTCTTCAGCCCCGTGGGCGCGGATGGCTACCCCAAACCGATCTGGAATCCTTCCACCGGCGCGATCGACTCAGACGTGGCTGTCTACTGGAGGGAACATTACGACCTGCGCTATATCCTCGAGCGCGACATCGCCACACTCGGCCCCAAACTGGCAGGAAAACTCCACTTTGCCGTCGGCGATATGGATACCTGGTATCTCAACAATGCGGTCCACTTGATGCAGGATTTTGTGGACTCGCCCAAGAACCCCTTCCGCATTGCCGACTTCGAGTACAGCCCCGGCAAGGCCCATTGCTACATGGGCGGAGGAGATATCTCCAACATCGAAAGCTACGGCACCGTCTATCAGCGCATCATGCCCCAAATTGCTCGCCACATGACGGCGACCGCCCCCTCCGGGGCGGATATGAGCTGGAAATACTGATTTGCGTAATTCGCCGCGGGAATTGTTCTTCTCTTCGAATGGTTTTTGGCGCAGAATCGCGCAGTAGAGGACACACCGTGTATCGCTCACGGGTTCCCTCGCGTCTAAGGTATTGAGAGGCAGGGGCTGTCGACCTCTCCGGAGCGCGGTATGCGCAAACTATCCATTCTGGCAATGCTTTCTTTCGGCTTGGCCTTTACCCTCAGTGCCCAGCAGCGTGTTGCTGTTTCCACCTCAGCCCCGCCTGCCATGGCGCGTCCTTCGCCCGCGGCTCCTATCGCTACGGCACATGTTGCACCAGCGCATGCATCCGCACCCGCTCATGTTGTTCATCCTGGTAGCAATACCGTGCCGGCGCACCCACTCCCAGGCGTCTCTCGCAAAACCACCTCGGCTGCGCAATCGGTTCCCTCTGGGCTAGGGGGGTTCGTTAACTCCGTCACCGGCGCAACTGGCACTTGCAACAAACATGGTAGAGGCCCCAATGTACTGCCGGGACTTAACGCTTGTCCCCCAACTGGAGGTGGTTTGATTCCTTTTTATGGCGGCGACTATTACATCCCAGTGCCCTACTACGTCGACTCAACACCACAAGAGCAGGCACAGACTCAGGATGAAGTGGAGCAATCAGCCGCAAATGGCCAGCCGGATTCAGGCACTGAGCAGATCGATCAGGAACCTAGCCTTACGGCATCTCAGCGCCCGGTCGCCAACAATCTCAACGATTCGCTTGCCGAATTTGTGTTTGTTCAGCGGGATGGCAGCAAGCTCTACGCCGTCGCATACAGCTTTATGAGCAACAAACTCCAGTACGTCACGAAAGAAGGTGTGCGCCATAGCGTGGCCCTGGATTCCCTGGATTTGGACGCAACGCAAAAATCCAACGAACAACTGGGCAACACCATTAACCTTCCCAATTTGCCGGCCTCGGGCGTAGCTCTCAGTATTTCACCGGCTGCTTTGCAGTGACGCCCTCAGGCCTTCTTCATCGGTTCGGGCATCACATACCCTGACGTAGCGGGCAATCCAGCTCGCTCCAATTGCACGGTGCTATGCTCGATCCCGAATTCTTTCACTTTAAGGGCGATTGCGGCGATCACCTCTTCGCACCTGTCCATATGCATGTCTGGAATCCGCGCATGGCAGCTCAATGCATTATGTTCGCCACCCAGTGACCATATATGTATGTCGTGGACTTCCTTTACGGGATCGACTGTCAGGATGGCCCGCGCCACTTCCTCGACTTGCGTTCCTCGCGGCCGTCCTTCGAGCAGAATGTGCGCGGACTCTCGCAAAATGCCAATGGAGGAGTACAACACCAACAATCCAATCGCCAGACCGAGCAGCGGGTCGATCCAATTCAGATGTGTATACCGCATGAGCAGCGCACCTACAATAATCGCTATGTTGGACAGTGCATCGCCAAAGTTGTGTATCAAGATACTGCGCAGGTTCAGGTCGTTATGTCCCCGCATCAGCGAGAGCGTGATGCCTCCGTTGACTGCCAGCGCCGCCAGCGAGGTCCAGATCATCCAGCTTTCCACCACCGGTACGGGATTCCTTAGCCGTTCGAAGGCCTCATAACCCAGCCAAAGCGCCAGCACGATCAACAGCACGGCATTCGTGAAAGCCGCCAGCGTACCCGCGCGATGATACCCGTAGGTCTTTTCGGAATCTGCCGGCCGCTGCGCCCAGCGCATCGCCAGCCAGGAAATGCCGAGTGCAGGCACGTCGGAAAGGTTGTGAACTGCGTCGTTCAACAGCGCTACGGAATGCCCCAGCAAACCGCCAAACACCTCCGCGACCACCAACCCCAACGTCGCGGCCATCGCCCACGCCAGCACCGCCGGTTTCATGGCCGGATGTGCGTGGTTGTGCCCATGCCCGTGCTCATGGGCGTGGCTGTGTGTATGTCCGTCATGAGAGTGAGCGTGTGTGTGCATTCCTTTGTATTCTACGTCGTTCCACACCGCGCATGCAGCCCTTCGGCTTCTCTAGTTGTTGGATTGTTGACAACACGCTCCGGTGAATTCATTGACGGCCTTACCAGCCGCTGCCACTATCAGGAAAGATATATCCGTGCGTGTTACGCGCTTTCACCAGGGAGTGATTCGCCGCTGAACCGACCGAAATGAGCTCTCCTGTTGCCAAATTAAGTTTTTGGGGCGTTCGCGGTTCCACGCCCACCGTTGATCCGGCCACCTGGCGATTCGGCGGCAACACGCCTTGCCTGGACCTTGTGGCTCCCGATGGCACGCAATTCATTCTCGATTGCGGCACAGGTTTGCGCATGTTAGGCAATCGCTGGAACGCTGAAAACTCCTTACGTCCCGTCGAAACCCATATATTCGTCACGCACTATCACTGGGACCATATTCAGGGCTTGCCCTTTTTCGCTCCGCTCTACGTCGACAAAAACGAATTCCAGTTCTACAGCTTCCGCTCCAAATTCCTCGGCCGCGATTCGTTGCGGCAGGTCTTTGAAACGCAAATGGCGCTGCCCTACTTTCCCGTCGACTTTTCCTCCATGAGCGCCAAGCGGAAGTTCCGCGAACTGGAAGGAGGCGAAACCTTTCTAGTCGGGGAGAATAAAGTCACGGCGCGCCACATAAACCATCCTCAGGGCTGCCTCGGCTTCCGCATCGAAACTCCCGCGGGAACGATCGTCTATGCCACAGACAACGAGCCTGGTGATCCGGCGCTGGAAAAGAGCCTGTGCGAACTCGCTGCCGGCGCGGACATCTTCGTCAACGATGCGCAATTCACACCTTCGCAACTCGCAACCAGCAAAAAGGGTTGGGGCCATTCTTCCTGGAAGGAAGGGGTAAACATCGCCCGTGAAGTGGGCGCGAAAACACTGGTGCTTTTCCATCACGACCCGGATTCCACCGATCGCGCCGTCGATGGCATTCTGCGAGATGCCCGCGAGGAGTTCGATTCGGTATTCGCCGCCAGCGAAGGCATGGTGATTACGCTTGGCGCTCCGGGGCAGCCGGTGCACGCGCATTTGCCGGGCTCACGCACGGCGTTGCGCCGAGAAGCGCACTTTCGCGCGGTGGTTACCGGGCTCGCGTCCGACGGGCACAAATTCCAGGAGGAAACCATGGTGCGCGATCTGGCTCTTCAAGGCGCGCTGATCTCCCTGAAGCATAGCCCGCAACTGCAGTCGGAGCTTCAAGTGGTCATGGAAACGCCGGGTCCAAATGGCGTGCAAACGATGTGCCTGCGCGGCTACGTGGTGCGCATCGAAGCGGGAGTGGAGAAGGGAACAACGGCAGTTGGTGTCGTGTTTACAGATTGACGGAACAGCGCCGACCTCGCGCCGCTAGCACTCCGAAACCCAGGAAACGTCAACTCAACTCGGCGATCCTCTTATCCAAATGCTCCAGCGCGGCCTCTAAAGACTTGCGGTGGTTCGGATGTGTCGCGCTGTCCAGATCGTTCTTGATTCGTGTGCGAGAAAGAACCAGCCCGCGCCGCTCCGATTCCCGGCGTAAATCTTCCGGGCTCTTTTGCTTCCCTGAGTTGTCTGCCACGATTTTCCTATCTTGCACCTGAGATTCGACATCTTTGCTTTCCCAGCCGCGTGCCATAGCTCTATTTTCGCACAAACGACGGCCCGGGAAGCAGCGGAAGAAATTTTCATTGGATCAAGAGGAAGAGGGATTCCTCGCTCTGCAGACTCCACTAGGAATGGCGAACAGCACTGTGGCGGCCTGCGAAACGTGGACTCAGGCGTGACCGACGGCGCGGCTCTTCGGTGCAGGCGGTTGCGAGGCAAGGCTGGCTTGGCGCAGCGATTCTTCTGCCAGGCGCGCAAAGCGTTCGGCGAAAATGCCTTTATAGAGGAACTCGGCTTTGTGGTCGCCCCAGCGCACCACCAACAGCCAGTGATTCTCCTGGGCAAGCACATCCAGCTTGGCGATTTCCGCCGTGGTAATTACGACCAGGGGATCGTGATTCTTGTCCATCGCCCAGGTGTGCGATGGCGAAATAAACAGTTGCACCCCGGTGGCGGGAGCATTCCCCGGTTGATAGTCTCCGCCGCTGACCACCGTTTGGGCGCCCAATTCCCGGGCTTTGCGGTCGGTAGCGGATTCCAGTTCCGCGGGCGGCAGAAGAATGGAAAGCACAAAAAACAACAGTCCAAAGACGGCCGTGAAATAGCCGTGCCACAAGCTGAGGGGCAGAACGACGAGAGCGGCGCCAAAACAGCCAAGAGCGAAGCGGAACAGGGTCCAGGATTGTTCGTTGCGATACAGGTTCAGGATCTTCGGGGAACTCTGAATAACCAGGAATAGGGCCGCGCCGCAAGCGCCCTTAATGCGCTGCAGCAGGTTTTCTTCCTCTACGGTGATTACGTTTGGTGTCGTGCTCATGGGTTTACCAAGCTGGCTATTTTACCTCAGGTTGCAGGCCAGGCACCTCTCCCATTCGTGAAAAAGCGCGGCGAATATGCGGAATGGTAATCGAACCACCGACCAAGAGCGCCACGTTGAGTGCGTCAATCACTTCGGCGCGGGTCCAGCCCAGCTCGCCGGCGCGGACCAGATGGTAGGTGATGCAATCGTCGCAACGAAGCACGGTCGAAGCCACTAAGCCGAGTAGTTCCTTGGTTTTAGCGTCCAACGCGCCGGACTCATACGTCTGGTGGTCCAAGGCAAAGAAGCGCTTCAGGCCGACGTGGCCGCAGTTGAGGATCTCGTCGTTCAATTCGGCGCGAAACTTCTGAAACTCGTCCAGAGTGTTAGCCATGCTCCCCTCCGAAACCGGGATATTGAGCGTAGCACGGGCGGGGAGTGGGATTACAAACCAAAGGGGTGTGGCATCGACCCTCTTTTTAACACTCCACGGTTAAGTCCAACGTTCAGGGGGTTTGGGCGCCTTGGGCGTCAGTGTAGATCGAGTAGAGCGACTGGCTGGCGGCCATGAAGAGGCGATTTTTCTTGGCGCCACCGAAGCAGAGATTGGCGCAGGTTTCCGGGAGGTGAATCTTGCCGATGAGGGTGCCGTCGGGAGCGAAGACATGCACGCCGTTGAAGGATTCGCCACCCCATCCGGCGGCGGACCACACGTTGCCATCGATATCACAACGAATACCATCGGATGAGCCATGAGCCATGTCGACAAACATGCGACCGTTCTTGAGGCGAGCGCCATCTTCGACATCGTAAACGCGAATAGGATGAGGATCGCCGGGATGTTTTGGGGCGCCGGTGTCGACGATGTAAAGTTTTTTCTCGTCGGGAGAGAAACAGATGCCATTGGGCTTATCCATGTCGGCGGCAACAACAGTGACCTCGCGTGTGTTGGGATCGAGCCGGTAGACATTGGCGGGCAATTCGAAGTTAGCTTTGTGGCCTTCGTAATTGGACATGATGCCGTAGCCGGGATCGGTGAACCAGATGGCGCCGTCGGAATGGACGGCGAGGTCGTTAGGGGCGTTGAGCTTCTTGTTTTGAAATTGGTCCATGAGCACGGTAATGGTGCCATCGTGTTCGGTGCGAGTAAGGCGCCGGGAGTCATGTTCGCAGGTGAGAAGGCGTCCCTGGCGGTCACGAAAGTTGCCATTGCTATAGTTGGAAGGGCTGCGGAAAACGCTGACCTCGCCGGTATCCTCGAGCCAACGCAGCATGCGATTGTTGGGGATGTCGCTGAAGAGGAGGTAGCGGCCGTCGCCAAACCAGACGGGACCTTCCGCCCAGCGCGCGCCGGTGTAAAGGCGCTCGACGGCGGCGTTGCCGACTTTGTATTTGGCGAAGCGAGGATCGAGGACTTCGACGGCGGAATCGGGATAAACGACGGGAGTTTTCCGTTCTTGCTGCTCAGCGAGGGCTTGGGGATCGAACGCCAAAGCTGTGGCAGCGCCGGTGGTGAGGCTCATGAAGGCGCGTCTGTGCATCGCTGTTCCTCCGTGGAGAAGATGGTGCGAGGCACTGTAACACGGATGCGGAGTGTGGATTTGTGCAGATGCGAAGTGAACGCTTGATGCGATGTTACTCAAGCGGCGAAGGTGCTGCCTGATTGGCTGGCGGGACCCTGGTCTGAACCGGAACCGGCTGCGGCAGGGAGGTTGCGACGCTGCGGCCGGGCAAGTAGAGCGGCGCGCCGAGAAGAAAGGCAATCAAGCTTAGAATTTCCATAGGCGACTTCAAGGTGTCCCTCCGGGAGATGGGTGTTACTGCGCCGGGAAGGCCCAAGGATTGGTCAGGTCCACGACCTTCCCGGTAGCAGACGAGAATACTGGTTGCTTAGACAGAATGATTTTTCTCCAAAGCAGAAGTCGAGATAGCCGAATGATTCCGGCCGCCAATTTTGGAAACGAAGCGTCAAAGGTCACAGCGATCTTCGTGCGACTCCAGACGGGAGTAGGCGCGCGCATAGTTGGCCTGCAAACGCATTAACTCGTTGGCGGTTTCCTTGCTTGCAGAACCTTGCGTGACCACTTCTTCGCGACGGGCGCGCCAGCTCTCCAAAGCTTTCTGGCAGGCGAAGAGAAGTGTTTCGTAATCGGTGCAAATGGCGGTCTTAAACTCACGTTGAGAGTGCATAACTCCCTCCCGCGAAATTGTGGGGAGCACGCCAAGCACCAATGTGCTAAGTAGAAGGAGTATAGGGATTTGATGGGGAAAAACAGCAGAAAACCAAGGGTGGGCTAGTACGAAACTTCGTGCTGTCTATGAGCTTTAGATTGTAATTCTTACCGTCGCGACACGAGTGCTGACGAGATTGCGTTCGCGAGGCTGATGCCCCCTGCGGCGACGACATGGCTATTGTTGTAGCTCTTTGAGTTTGTTTACGGCGTTTTCGTTTTTGGGATCCAATTCCAGGGATTTGCGATAGTTGTCGATGGCGAGTTGCTTCTGGCCATTCTTGGCGTAGGCTTCGGCGAGGCTGTCATAGACGTTGCCGGACTTGGGATACTCCTCCACATTGAGTTTGAAGATGGCTATGGCGTCGGAATTGCGATTTTTTTCGAGAAGCATGTAGCCGAGATTATTGAGGGCAGGTTCGTTGAAATCGTAGTCCTTGGGGCGAGTGGCCTTGAGCTCGTGGTACTGCGCGACCGCAGCATCGACACCACGGTTGACGATGGTGAGGCCGAGATCGTGGGCAAGAGAGCGCTTGGGGACTGGCGGTTCCTGGTTATAAAGGACGGCGCGGATGCCCTTGGCCATTTCGCCGAGAGGTGCGCCGGGAGTGTTGTTGAAGATAACGATGAGGTCGTGATCGCCAATGTAGCGCTGCTCCAGGGTATTGAAACCGTTGATGCCGCCGCCGTGAGAGATAAGGGTTTGGCCGGCGCCGGGTTCCTCCGCGGGGATGGTGCGAATGTCCCAACCATAACCGTAGTTATTCAGATTGGGAGTGAAGAGTTCTTGCTTCAGGTCACTGGGGATCAGTTTGTCGCTGTAGAGGGCCTGGTCCCATTTATACAGATCTTCTACGGTGGAATAAAGAGAACCGGCGGCGTAAGGGAGAGACATGTCCAGGTAGGGAGCGTTGATCACGCCGGCCAATTCCTGCTGATAACCTGAGGCACGCTTCGGGAGGATATCGGCGTAGTGATCGTAGCCAGAGTCGTTCATACCGAGAGGGCCGAGAATCTTTTCCTTGAGGAGAGCTTCGTAGGTTTTGCCGGTGACGTGCTCGAGGATAGCGCCGAGCAGGAAATAGCCGGAGTTGTCGTAATGAAATTTCGAGCCGGGTTCGAATTGGAGATCACCACTGCAGAATTTTTTGACGAAATCATCGACGGCGTAGTAGTTGCGGGAAACGTCTGCGAAGAATTTGGGATCGTCGGTATAGCTGGGGATACCGGAAGTGTGGCTGAGCAATTGGCTGATGGTAACTTTGGAACCGGTATCCTGGCGGTAGTAGGGAAGGTAATCGGAGAGGTGTCCGTCGAGCTTGATGGTGCCTTTGGCGACTTGCTGCATGATGAGCAAGGAAGTGAATTGCTTGGTGATGGAACCGAGGCGGAATTTCACGTCGGGGGTGTTGGGGATGTTCCATTCGCGGTCAGCGAGGCCGTAGCCCTTTTTGAAGATGACTTTGTCGTGGTCTGTGACCAGCACGGTGCCGGTGAAGGAGCAGCACTCGGCGTATTCCGCGATGAGCTTATCGATTTTGGCAGGGGCGTCCGGAGTGTCTGCGGCAACAGCAGGAGGAATCTGGCAGAGGAGAGAAAAGAAAAGGACAGGCAGGCACAATTTTTTCATAATGGTCCTCGGGTGCGGAGGCGTTTTTGGCGCTGAAAGCAGAAGGAATTGTACATCTGGAGCGAGAGTGCGCGAAAAGGATTCGGGCGCATGGGGTGGAGACGTATCCTCATGAATGCTGCGGGGCATTGTTGGGGCGGGATGGCGACGGTGCGTATGTGGCTGGAAAGCTGCGGGAAATTTTGGAGGTGGTTCCGCTGGTGAATCGGAGGAAGGATTCGCCGCGGAACCGGTTTTCGGTGAGCACGCGGGACGTGACAGCGATGGAGAAAACGGCTGCGGCGCGTGGGCTGGTGGTCGTGGGGTGGTATCACTCGCATCCGGACCATCCAGCGAGGCCGAGTGAGTACGACCGGGAGAATGCGTGGCCGTGGTACAGCTACATCATTGTCAGTGTGCAGAATGGTGAGGCTCGGGAAATGAGATCGTGGAGGCTAAAGGATGATCGGGAGGGGTACGTCGAGGAAGAGATAGCGGTGGGTGAGAATTAGGAGAATAGAGACCAGAGGAAAGAAAAAAGTCTTACACAGGGTTAGCAGAGTAGCCGCAGAGTTCACAGAGAAGAGAAAAATTCTCATCGCAAGGTAAACGACACAGCATTAGTTCAGGAGGTCGAGAGGGGAACCGCCGCGGCCCAGGAAATGGCCGGGGTGGACGGAAGTGGGCTTCCCGTTATTCCAGACGAGGACGCCATTGACGAAGACTTTTTCGATGCCGGTGGGGAGAGCCGTGGGATTGGTGTAGGTGGAGCGATCAATCACGGTTTCTGGATTGAAGAGAACGAGATCAGCGAACATACCCTCGCGAATGATGCCGCGATCTTTCCAACCGAGGCGTTGGGCAGGCAGGGAAGTCATTTTGCGGATGGCTTCAGGCAGAGTGAGCCATTGTTTTTCGCGGACGTACAGGCCGAGAACGCGAGGGAATGTGCCCGCGCCGCGGGGATGATCGGAGCCAATGCCGCCGTCGCTGGCAACCATGACCCAGGGCTGCTGATAGAAGGCTTTGATATCTGGTTCGGTCATCGCTTGGCAGATGATTGTGGCTTCAGTGCTGGCCGCGTCTCCTTCGCGGATCAGGCGGATGAACATATTCAAATCGGAAATGTGGGCGGCCTTCGCTAAATCGGCAAGGGTGTGACCTGCGTAGGCGGGGTTCGGTTTGAACTGCGCAATAGTGATGTGCGAGGCTCCGCCAACATCGGCCAAGGCTCTCGCGACGCTTTTGGGATTTTCGTACTGCTTGTCTGGCACCAGGACTTTGAGGTTGGAGTACCACGCGTCGTAGGGATAGCAGTCGGCCATGAGATCGACTCCGCGCTTGCGGGCATCGTTGATCACGTTAATGTAAGCGGCGGCTTTGCCTTGCACGCCAACGGTGGCGAGCTTGATGTGGGAATGCTCCACAGGAATGTGGGCCCGTTCGGCGATGGTGATCTCTTCTTCGAGGGCTTCGAAGGATTTGTCGGCTTCGTCGCGAATGTGGGTCAAGTAGATGCCGTGATGCTCGGCGGCGACCCTGGCGAGGGCTACGAGTTCGTCGGTATTGGAGTAGCCACCGACCTCGTACTCCAGTCCGGAGGAAAGGCCGAGGGCTTGCTGATTCATGGCCTGGCTCAGGAACAATTCCATCATTTTGATTTCTGGGGGCGTGGCGGTGCGTTTGTAATCCTTGCCCATGACTTGTTCGCGGATGGTAGCGTGTCCGGCGAAGAGGCTGATGTTTGGTGCAATGTGAAGCTGCTGCACGTTCCGCACCCAATTGATGATGGGCCAGGGGGAATCGCCATCGGCACCGACGACGAGAGAAGTGATGCCTTGGGCGATTTGAGTCTCGGCCAGAGGATCGGTGAGGATGCCATCTTCGGAATGGTTGTGGATATCGATAAAGCCAGGGGCGAGGACCAGGCCTTTGGCGTCGATGGTAGGCTCATCCTTTTCTGGATCGAGTTCACCGATACCGACGATGTGGCTGTAGGCAACGCGGACGTTTGCTTTGCGCAGCGGAGCGCCGGTGCCGTCCGCGAGTTGAGCGTTCACGATGAGGAAGGAATTTGATGTTTGCTGGGAGAAGAGGGGCACGAGCGCGATTAAGGAAAATGCGAACAGCGAAAGAATCATGATGAGTTTGCGACAAATCAAACCGGGGGAAGAGGGTTTTTTCACTTCGCAGACTCCGCCTGCCCGCCGCAGGCAGGTTCGGCACGACGAATTTGGGATTCTAAGCGTCCCGCCAGAACCAGATGAGACGTTCACAGCTTTGCGTGGGGCGCGGTGTATGGATTGCAGCACGGCTTCCTGGTCGGGGTCGGTTCCATCAATTCAATGCGGTTCAGATCGGGGTCGAAAATGTCGAACTGCCATTTGCCATCGCGGCCGATTTCGGATTTATCGTCGGCGAACTTGGAATCGAGGGCCAAGCCGTTTTGGTGCAGCTGATCGAGAGCTTTTTCCATATTGGGGACGCCGAGGCAGAAATGGTTTTGCACGCCGAGTTCCTGATGATCGGCGTTGGCGGGAATGTTCAACATGAATTCCACCCAGTCCGAGCCGTTAGGAACCTGAATTTCAAACCAGTCGATGTCTGAATCTTTTTCCGGGGTGCCACGGGGAAGATCCTTGAAGCCGCCCTTCCAGTAGAGGCGGAATCCGAGAATATCCATATAAAAGTGTTTCATGAGGTTGAGATCTTTGACGACGAAGCCGGCGTGGAAGATACGGGCGCTGACGCGGTTGGGGAGGGGGCGAGATACAGAAATGAGTGCAGGAGGCTGAACGAAAGCGATGTGATTGCCTTCGGGATCCTGGGTTTCGATGAAGGGCGTCCCGTGCGGCGCGGTTTTGATTTCCGAGACGGAGACGCGCTGCGCCAGCAAGTAGGCGCGCATGTCGGGAACACTGCTGGTTTGGAAGGCTATTTCGTCAAGCCAGGAGCCGGAATCCCCGGAAATTGCGGGGGCGAGTTCGATGGTCTGGGAAGCGTTGACGGTGAAGCAAGGATTCTGGGTGTGGATGCAGCCGCTTGTGGCCGGGCGAAGGCCCAGGATTTTGGTGTAGGTGTCCGAGGATTTCTGGAAATCACTGGCCTTGACGCGAACGAAAGAGAGGCCAGTGATTTTGGGACGCGGGGGCGTTTGAGCAGAGATGACGCCAGACAACACGGCGGTGACGCAAGCGAGCATCGTGGCACGAGACATGGAAAGACCCCCACGGTACGGATGTGTGTTCGATTCTATCGCAATGTGCGTGGACGAATGGGAGTTGATGGGTAAGGTGACAAATATTGAGTTAACCGTGAGTGCCGCACCTACGGCGCTTGAGAATGCGTCGGGACGTGTTCCCAGCCCTTGCGGGCTGGGCTAACTTGTGCCGCACCTGCAGCGCTGGGGCATCGACATTAAAAAGTGACGGCGGTGAGAGCTTTGTGGGCCAATTCGGCTGCGCCGGGCTTTCCGGCCAGGACCAAGTTGGCCCATTCCGCAGCAGCTTTTGAAATGCGGACGGCCTCTGTGGAAAGCGATTCGGGGCCGCCAGAATCGGAATTGCCGAAGAAGATGCGGTCCATCGGGCGGGAAGCGATCATACGGTTTTTTGTGTACTGCCCCGGGACGGCCATCATCATGGCGTGGCCGCGGCGGTAGAGATGAATTTCGATAGGATCGACATTGAACTCGGGCAGCAATTTCTGGAAGTCTTTCAGGACTTTTGCGGCGAACTCTTTGCAATCGGCTTCTTCGAAAAGAAGGGAACGCTCGGATTCGCGAAGAGTGGAATAGAAGGTGAGGATTTCGTATTTGGGGCTATAGCCGGCCTGATTGCGCATAGTCCAATCGGCGACGATGAAGTCGGTGAAGGAATTCCCAGGGCACCAATTGTCGTAGCCTTTGCGGTAGACCTGCTTGTCGAAAATCATGTTGATCATGGGGACAGGGGCGTAGCGCATGCGATGCATGGCTTGCTTCTGGTCATTGGGCAAACCGGCGACGAGGCGCGAGCTGATGAATTTTGGGGAGCACATAAGAACAACCTTGGCGGAGACAGTGGTGAGCTGGTCTTCGTGGATGTAGGTGACGAGGACTTCATTGGCGTCAGGAACGACGGAAACTGCGGTGGCACCACCGAGCATACGTTCGCCATATTTTGGTTTCATCACTTCGACCAGCTTGTGGGTGATGCAACCCAGGCCGCCGGGGAGGATGACGCGGGTGCTGTCTTCGCCCTTGATAAGGTATTGCGCATCGACCACGCCGATAAACGCGGTGGTGTCTTCGGTAAGCGCACCCCAGTTGGAAGGACCGTAAGCGTCCCACCACTTGGTGATTTCCGGGGCGTAGGCGCGGGTAATGTCGGTGAATGGCTTGGAGTCCAGCTCCGCCATGTCTTTATGGGGATCCATTTGCATGATGTCTTCTGTGAATTTTTTGAAGCTGGCGATGGTGTCTTTGGAGTAAGGGAGTTGGGAAAGGCCGGTGCGCCAGGTGTCTGGAGTGTAGACGCTGTTGTCGATGGTGGGGTCGGGCATGTCGATCGGGAGAAGGTTGAGACCGATTTCCTTGGCGAGATGATCGCTGTAGCTGTCGCGGAAATCATAAGCGGCGGCAGTGGAATACGGCTGGCCGGCGAACTCTTCCTGATAGGCGTTGCCGCCGAAGTGATCTTCTTTTTCGATGAGGAGCCAATCTTTGCCGCGAAGGAAGTAGGCGGCGGAGAGTCCGGCCATGCCGCCCCCAACGATGGCGATATCGACTTTGCGGGTGGCGTCGGGCTTGGGGAAGGAGTGACCGTCGCGGATTTGATGGCAGATGGCAAAGCGTTCGCTTTCGACGCTGGTATCAGGAGCCTTGGCGCCGGGGTCGGCGAGAAGCGCTTTGTCTACCGGACAGCCGGAAGCGATGGAGCCGGCGACGACAAATTTTATGAAATCACGACGCGAATGAGCCATGGGAATGAATCCTCCTAACGCGCAGCACTTCAGGGATTGCCGGCTTCATAGACGATTTTGCCTCCGACGACGGTGAGAACGACTTTTGTCTGATCGATGGTATGTGGATCGATTTCAAAGATGTTTTTATCGACCATGATGATGTCAGCCACTTTTCCGGTTTCCAGGGAACCTTCGGTTTTTTCGAGATGTCCAGCGTAGGCCGCTTCGATGGTGTAGCCTTCCACGGCTTGAGCGACCGTTAATTTTTGCGAAGGAACAAAACCCGTGGCAGGTTTGCCCTCGGAAGTCTGGCGAGTGACCGCTGTTTGGATACCTTGCCAAGGGTTCAGAGTGACGACCGGCCAATCGCTGCCGAAAGCGTAGTGAGCGCCGTGTTGCGCAATGCTTTTCCAGACCCAAGCGCGAGAAGCCCGCTCCGGCCCGATGTTGCGCGCCCAAACATCCAAAGTGTCTTCATCCGGATAGGCATGCAAAGGCTGCATACTCGCGATGACACCGAGTTTGGCGAAGCGGGGAATATCGGCGGGGGAGATGGTTTCGATGTGCTCGATGCGGTTGCGGTGGTTGTGATCGTGATTTTTCTTTTCGGCGAATTCGTAGGCGTCCAAGGCGGTACGCACGGCGTAGTCGCCAATGGCGTGGGTATAAAGCTGAAAGCCTTTTTTGTCGAGCTCGGCGACTGCAGCTTGATATTTTTCGGGATCCCAGAAAAGAGAGCCCTTGGTGAAGGGTTCATCAGAATAGGGTTCGAGAAAAGCAGCGGTGTGAGACTCGACCACACCATCCAGGAAGAATTTGACGCTGTTTACGTCGATCCAGTCGTCATGGAATTTCCTGCGAGCGGCTTCGATCTTTTCGAGGTCCTGAGGGCGTAGTTCGGGAGAGTCGACATTGTACGCGATGTGGAAACGAACGGAGAGCTGCTTGTCGTCTCGTAATTCCTGAAGCAGATCGAGATTCTCAAAATCACCGCCAGCACTATGCACGCGGGCGATGCCATTCTGGTTGGCCCATTTCATAGCGGCGCGAAGCGCGGTCAGCTTCTCGACATAGGTAGAATCTGGAACGACTTTGCTGACGAGTTCGCCGGCTGATTCTTTCAGGGAGCCGGTGGGTTCGCCGGTCGAGGGATCACGAACGATTTCGCCCTGGGCAGGATTGGGAGTGGTTTTCGTGATGCCCGCGAGAGTGAGAGCTCTAGAGTTAGCCCAGGAGGTGTGGCCGTCGTAACCCTCGAGGAAAACGGGAATCACTGGAAATAATTGGTCGAGATATTTTTTGTCGGGCAAGGTTTCCGGGGCGAACATGGCATAGTTCCAGCCACGGCCGAGAATCCACTTATCGTCAGGATGCTTGTCGGCATAAGCGCGGAGACGATTTTGGATTTCGAGGACATTTTTGGCGCCTTCCAGATTGACGCGGTTGAGGCTGAATCCGCCTTCAATGAAATGGATATGAGAATCAGTGAACGCCGGAAGAACGAGCTTACCTCCAGCATCGATCACTTTTGTGCCGATGCCGCGCATACGCCCGACTCGTTCATCGGAACCGACGGCGACGATTTTGCCTTTGCGAACCGCCAAGCTTTGCGCCCAAGGTTGCTTCTCGTCGACGGTATAGATCTTTGCGTGAACGATCAGAATGTCCGCAGGAGCGATGCGTGCAGAGCGTTGTGCACGTGAAGTGGAGGCGCTGAAAAGCAACGCCAGGAAGAACAAGATCATAAATGACTGACGGCGGAGGAGCACGCAAACCTCTTTCGGTGGTGCCACCACTCTGGCAACCACGCGCAACAACAAATCAGAATGTGGGCGGGGTGTTGACCCACAAAATCCAGGCTTCCGAACGCCCAGGGTTTTTCCAGCGATGCGGCGTGGAACTTTCGAAATAGAGGCTGTCGCCGGGCTGTAAACGGTAATGTCCCTGATCGTGCAGCCAAATCTCGAATTCACCGCGAAGGACGTGGAGAAATTCTTCACCTTCGTGGGTGTAGGGTTCACCACTGCCGCCGCCGGGCTTAACGCGAAACAGGTGAGGTTCCATGGCGGTGTTGCCCCAGGCAAGGAGTTCCATGCGGACCTTGGGGCTGGTTTCCAGAACTTTGCGCTGGGAAGGGCGAACGAGAGGGTGGGCGTCGCCGTTGGTTTCAAACATGGAGAGGATATTGGTTTTGTAGAAGCGGGCGATGCGCTGGAGCGTCGCGACGGAAGAACGCATCTGGCCGCGCTCGAGCGCACTTAGAAAACCCACGGAAACTTTCGTGGCCCGCGCGACTGCAGCGAGAGAGAGGCCGCGTTTCATGCGCAAGCGCCGGAATCTATGGCCGGGAGACTGGCGGGCATCAGCGGGAGCAGTGACTACTCCCTGTTTCTTCAGGACGTGTACAATCGCGGCAGGATTGAGGCCGCGAGCGCGGCGAAGGAAAAGAGCCCGCTGCAGCAGACGGACGTCGGATTCTGTGTACATGCGGTAGCGGCTGACGGTGCGCTGAGGAGAGACGAGGCCGAGGGTTTCCCAGGCTCGCAAAGCAGAAGAAGAAATGCCGAGACGGCGAGCGACTTCCGAGATGCGCAAGAGACGCTGGGGCGCTAAAGAATCCGATGCGGTGGACAAATTCTTTCTGCTTGACATGGGTCCCGGCTTTCTCTGAGTTTGCTGGATTATAGTAAGGTTCTGGGTCGGGTACAACCACGAAGAACCGTCATCAGGGAACGGTTTTTCGGGGGACAGGGGTGATGGAAATGAATCAGCCATTTCGCGTGGAGTGTAGGTCGTTGTGTTGCCGTAGCATGCGCGCCACAGTGTTTCTGGCAATTGTCACTTTACTTGCGTCAGCGTTAGCCGGCGCCCAGGGCACTACCGGGCGAGTCCGCGGCACGGTCACGGACAGCAGCGGAGCCGCAGTGGAGGGAGCGAAGGTGGCACTGATCAACACCGCGACCAACGTGACGCGGGAGGCAACCACAGGGGCGACCGGTGAATTTCTGTTCCTGGAAGTGCCGGTGGGCAGCTATCAAATCGAGATCGACCAACCGGGCTTTAAGAAATTTCTCCGAAAAGACATTGGGGTGGACCTGAACGCAGTCGTGGGCGTGGATATTGCGCTGCAAGTAGGTGGCGCGACGGAAACTGTGGAAGTCACAGGAGCGCCGCCAGTGGTTGACACGACATCGACGCAACTGGGCGCGGTGGTGAATGACCGTTCGGCAACGCAATTGCCGTTGAACCAGCGCGATGCCTACCAATTGCTGCAGTTGCAGCCAGGCGTGCAGTCGCAGTTGGGAAACGACGAGTTCTACGGCAGCGACCGGCCAGGGGTGGTGACGGTGAATGGAGGCCGGGGCCGCGCCAACAACTATTCAGTGAACGGGGGCGAAGCCAACGACCTGTTCGTAAATTTGCCGGCAGTGGAACCTTCGCCGGACAGCATCGAGGAGTTTCGCGTAATCACGAATTCGTTTGATGCGGAGTATGGGCGTAATTCCGGCGCGGTCGTCAACGTGGTAACAAAATCCGGCACAAATGCGTTTCACGGGAGCACGTATGAATTCTTCCGAAACACAGTACTGAATGCGCATCCTTTTACGTTCACGCCAGCCCCAAAACCGGCTTTCAACCAGAACCAATTCGGGGGAACACTGGGGGGACCGATCAAGAAGGACAAGTCGTTCTTCTTTGTGGCCTATGAAGGGAGACGAATTGTTCAGGGAATTGTCTCCCAACCAGTGATCGTACCAACCGCGAGCAACGTGAATGGACAGTTTGCGACCGCCTCCGAACCGGCGTTTACGGGAACGCTCAGCGACGCCACGGTGGCAAATATTTTGCAAAACAGATGCGGCAGTGGCAGCGCCAATCCGGTTCTTAACTCTGGGCAGCAAAGCCTGTTGCAAAGTGTGATCGGCGGAGCGCCGCAATCCTGGAACTCTGTTTTCCCAAACGCCACCATTCCCAACCAGTGTTTTGATCCCGTGGCAGTCAGTTTACTGAAGTATGTGCCGGGGGCGGGGGGCAACAATTCGACGGTTCTAGCGGTCCCGAAAAAGACGGACTTCGGCAATCAATTTCAAGGTCGTTTCGACCAGACGCTGACACAAAATCAAAAGCTATCGGTTTATTACTACTTCGACGACGATGACACACTCGATCCATTTGCGAAGTTCCAGGCCGCGGGCGCCACGCTGGGTAACTTCCCCGGAGAATTTGCTACCCGGACGCAGCAGTTGACCGCCTCGCACACGTGGACGATCGGGTCGACCGCGGTCAACGAATTCCGCTTCGCCTACCTGCGTGAAGGACAGATGAAATTCAACACTCCGACGGTAAACGGGCCAGTGACCGCATCGTGTGGCAGCGGAAGCGCGTCACAGTTCTGCTTTACCGGAACTTCGGACACGAGTTTGATCAACGATGCGGGGGCGTCGCTCGGCACGAACCCGGATTATGGCATCCATCCGAATCTGTCAGCGAGCAAAGAAGGGGTGCCGTACATTCAAGTCAGCGGCGGTTTCTCGATCGGAAATAACTGGGAGGGGCAGTTGCCGCAGGTTGGCAACACATTCCAATGGAGCGACAACTACAGCAAGATTATCGGCCCTCACAGCATCAAATTCGGCGGGGATGTTCGTTACCAGCGTTTTGATCAGACGCTCTATTACAACGTGAACGGCTGGTTGACTTTCGGTGCGTTCAACGGAGCCAATGACTTGGGAATCAGCAATCCATACGCGGATTACTTTCTGGGCTTGCCGTACACCTATTCGCAAGGGTCGGCACAGAAGGAACTGGTGCGCAGCACTTCCGTGTACCTGTTTGCGCAGGACAGCTGGAAGATTAAGCCGAATCTCACCTTGAACTATGGCGTGCGCTGGGAGATGAATACACCACTGACGGATATCGGAAAGAAAGTGCAGACGTTCCGCCCCGGCGAAAACTCAGCGATTTACCCATGCCAGCTTTCGGCCGCGAGCATCGCAAACTTTCAAAACAACTACGGCATCGCCAATCCGGATTGTAACAACACCGGGGTGCAGCCAGCGGGACTCGTGTTTCCTGGAGATAAGGGCGTGCCGAACGGACTTACCAATACATATTACAAGGCGTTCGCACCCCGGCTGGGCCTGAACTGGAGTCCTGGCTGGAACGACGGACTGCTAAAAGCGATTTCCGGCGGGCCGAATAAAATGACGATCAGCATGGGCTACGGCATGTTCTACAATCCGATCGAACAACTGGTGCTCGAGCAGTTCAGCGCCGAGCCTCCCTTCGGCGGAAGCAACAGCATCACAAATCCGTTGCTGCAGACACCGTTTGTGGATCAATCGGGAAACACCTATCCAAATCCATTCAATGGCATTTTGAATCCGCCGCGCGGAAGTCCCGTCGACTGGTCAATTTACCGGCCGGGTTTGTACTACGGGCAATTTCCGGCCAATCTTCGGCCGCAATATTCGGACCAATACAACCTGACGATCAAGCGGGAATTGCCACGCGATATCCTTTTTCAGGTTGGGTACGTAGGCTCGCAGGGACACCGGTTGCTGGCTGATTATGAATTGAATCCTGCGCTGCCAACGACGTGTTTGCAATTGAACACGATATTGGGCGCGGGCACTTGCGGGCCGTACGGCGAAGACTCCAGCTATACGATTCCTGCTGGAACGATCATTCCTGCGGGTGGATTGTATCTGCCTTACGGAGCCGGGGGCGCGACCAATGGTCCGGTGACGCTGCCCGCGGGCTACGTGGTGGGCTCGAACACGGGTGGCGCGCCGATTACGCTCGTTGGATTGAGGAGATACTCTTCCCCCAATTGCAACCCGCTGACGGGCGCGGGTTGTCCCGTGGACGGCACGCCGGTGTTCTCCGGAATCTTTACAGAAAACACCGTAGCAAAGTCTAACTACAACTCGCTGCAGGTGATGGTGGAAAAGCACTATACGCACGGGCTGCAATTCCAGGCTGCGTATACTTACGGAAAATCGTTGGACAATGCATCCAGTTTCGAAAACACGCTGAATCCCTACAACTTCAACGCGACTTATGGACCGTCGCTTTACGATACCCGACATATTTTCTCATTCAACTACGTGTGGGATATTCCAGTTCCGAAAATGCAAGGATTCGAGGGGAAGTTGCTGAACGGCTGGCAGGTTTCCGGGATTATCCGTGTACAAAGCGGATTCCCGATTCGAATCACGTCTCAGGCGGACAACGAGCTGTACGACGCATCGTATCTGTTCGAGTTTGCCGGCGAGCCGAACCTGGTTGCGCCGTTCAAAACGACGAATCCCCGGCACACAGTGTGTGCATTCGGAACCGGGCCACTCTCGAATACGGGCACACCGTGCAGCCCCGTAAGCGGCTATGCGTTCGATCCGAACCTGTTCGACAACACAAACAGTGCTTCCAGCTCTCCCGGGCCGAATCCTGTTCAACTCGGGACGATTGGCAATGCACCGCGGACAATTTGCTGCAGCCCGCTGTTGCAAAACTGGGACATGAGTTTTCTGAAGGAGACGCAACTGACTGAGCGGTTCCAGCTGGAATTCCGTGGGGACGTGTTCAACATCTGGAATCACGCGCAGTTCTACACGGTGGATGGAAACGCATCCAACCAGGGAACAACCTTCGGACAGGTTCAGCACGTGCACGATCCTCGACTGGTGCAATTTGCGCTGAAGCTGCGGTTCTAGTGACGAGTGCCAGTTGCGTTCGGGAGCGCGGGCCGCAAGGGTTGCGTTTTCCCTGAACGAAAGAGTTCGTCTCGTCGGATCGTCTGGAGTTGCTGGAGGCAGGTGCCCGGCGGTAAACGGTTAGCGTAAACTGGAAAGGTAGTCCGCCCAGAAACCGCGAAGTTTTCCTCGTTGATACTGACCGCAGGGAATAGACCTGCCACAGGTGACCACAGGAAGGGCTACCTGGATGGAGTTTAAAATGCACGAAGCACTACAGAAGGAAATCGCTCTGTATGAGAAGCGCACGCGGAAGTCCGCGGAGGCGCACAAGAAGGCGGAAAAACGGATCCCGCTGGGAGTGGCGAGCAATTACCGCGCGTATGACCCCTACCCGATCTTTGTGGCAGAAGGGCACGGGAGCCAGATCAAGGACATCGACGGGAACGAATACCTGGATCACAACCTTTGCTTTGGGACGTTGATGGCCGGGCACGGGCATCCCGCGATAGTGAAGGCGGTGCAATGGGCGTTGGCGAACGGCACGACGTTTGGAATGCCGCACGGCATGGAACTGGAACTGGCGGACGAGATTTGCGCGCGGTATCCGGTGGAAATGGTGCGATTCGGTTCGAGCGGAACGGAAGCCACAATGCACGCTTGCCGGATTGCGCGCGCGGCGACAGGTCGCGACAAAATTTTGCGGTTCGAAGGCTGTTATCACGGATTACACGACACAGCGCTCGTCAGTGTGAAGCCGAAGGAAGAGGATTACGGCGACATCAACGCACCGAATTCGGTGCCCGGCGGTCTCGGCGTGATCCAGGCAGTGCTGGATAACGTCACGGTGGCTACGTTTAATGATCTACCGAGCGTGGAACACCGTTTTAAGCAGTTCCCAGGTCAGATTGCCGCAATCATCCTGGAACCAATCATGATGAATGTGGGCATCTGCATGCCACAGCCGGGATTTTTGGAAGGCTTGCGAGATATTTGCACGAAAAATGGCGCGCTGCTGATTTTTGATGAAGTAAAGACCGGGGCGAAACTTTGCTGGGGTGGTGCGAGCGAATACTTTGGGGTAAAGCCAGACATCATCGCACTGGCCAAATCGATTGGCGGTGGCGTTCCGCTGGCCGCGTTTGGGGCGAGCCGCGCGGTAATGGACCTGATCGTGCAACACAAGGTTTTCCACGGCGGAACGTACAACACCAACCGGTTCGCGATGGCAGCGGGGCTGGCGACGTTCCGGGAAGTATTGACGAGAGAGAATTACGCGCACGTTGACAAACTCGGCAAGAAGCTGGCAGAAGGCTACCGAACGATTCTGAAGAAAGCCGGACTGGAAGCATACGTGGCGCAGGCCGGGGTGAACGGGGCGCTGATGCTATATCCGCAGGAAATTCGAAATTATCGCGACTGGACGAAGATCGATGTGGACCTGTGGCGGCAATTCTGGTTTGGCATGGTGAACCGCGGCGTGCTGGCGATGCCGTACTGGTGGGACGAGCAGTGGACCATTTCTGTACAACACACGGAAGCGGACATCGACAAGCATTTGGCGGTGTTTGAAGAAGTGGCGCCGGGATTGGCCAAGACGCAGAAAGAACGCGGACTGCAGTTCGTGGGCGCTGCGGGGCACTAAGGAGAACGCAGATTGAGCAGCGAGGTCACGAAGGGAACGGCGATTCTAGCCGCCGCTTCCGCCGCGGAGCAACCGCATCTCAAGCGGGTGCTCGGAAGGCGTGACCTCGTTTTGCTTTTTGTGGTGGCGGTCTTCAACCTCAACGTTTTGCCATCCATCGCCGCGAATGGTGGGGTCACCATCTGGTTGTGGCTGATTTCACTGATCCTCTTTTTCTGGCCGCAAGGAATTGCGGTGATCGAATTGGCCCATCGGTATCCCGGTGAAGGTGGCGTGTACTTGTGGGCCAAGGAAGTGTTCGGCGACTTCCACGGGTTTCTGTCCGGGTGGTGCTACTGGACGAACAACATGATGTACGTACCGACGGTAATGCTGTATTTCGTCGGCGTGTCCGTATTTGTGCTCGGCGCGGGACACGAAGGATTGGCGGACAACCGCGCATTTGCGCTGATCGCTTCGGTGGTGCTGTTGACACTTCTGGTTGTTCTGAACGTAGTGGGACTTGGCGTGGGGAAGTGGATTAACAATTTGGGTGGGATTGGTACGTTCATCGCGGCGTTTTTGCTGATGGGGCTTGGGGTGACCGTGTGCGCAAGATTCGGCACCGACATTCATTGGTCCGACTTCCAGGTCCCGGCGAATCCACGGTTCGTGCTGAATTCGTTTGGCGTGATTTGCTTCGGGTTGGTGGGCTTAGAACTGGCGTCCATTATGGGCGACGAAATCGAGAATCCAAGGAAGACGTTGCCCGGCGCGGTGGCTTGGGGCGGCGTGCTGTCCGGCATCCTTTATATAGGGGCTACGCTGACGCTGCTGGTGGCGGTAGACAAGAACAGCATCAGCGTGTTGCAGGGGATCGTGCAGGCCGTAAGCCATATGGCGGCTAAGGTGGGCGTGGGCTGGATCGTGGTGCCGTTTGCTTTTCTGCTGAGCGTATCGATTGCGGGAATCGGGTCGGCGTGGCTGGGTGGGTCGGCGCGAATCCCGTTTGTGGCGGGGCTGGATTCTTACATGCCGTCATGGCTTGGGAAGATTCACCCAAAGTATTTGACGCCGTATGCTGCGTTAATCGTGCACGCGAGCGTCTCGTTGATCCTGGTGATTGCCAATTTCATGGTGACAGGGCGGGTGCAGGAATCGTTTCAACGGCTGCTGTCACTTGCGGTGGTGCTGCAGTTGATCCCGTTCTTGTATGTTTTTGGGGCCCTGCTGAAGATTGCATTCGGAGAGAAATTTGTGCGCGGGCACTATGGCAGAGGGACGCTGATATTCGCGGGTCTCAGCGGTTTGGTGACCACGACGCTGGGTATCGCCCTGGCTTTTTTCCCTGCTCAGCAGATTACATCGCTATTGTCGTACGAGATTTGGATGGTCGGCGGGACGCTGCTATTTATCGGGCTGGCGGCGTTTTTCTTTTACATTTATGGAAGCCGGAAGGCGGCGCGAAAGTTGGCGGAGGGAACGGCCGCATAGGAGAAACCTCAGGGGCTAAAGCCCGCAGAGTTTGTGCGAATTTCGGCACGGCTGAAAGCCGTGTCCTGACGCAAGAGTTCGGAGGGTACGATGTCCAGTACAGCGAAATCAACCGTGAAAACCTACCAGAATTATGTTAATGGGCAGTGGGTGGGCAGTTCTTCGAATGAGACATTTCCGGTCTACGATCCTTCAACGGAAGAAGTAATCGCGCACGTGGCTTCGGCCAATGCGGCGGACGCTGACAAAGCCGTCAAGGCAGCGCGTGCGGCGTTTGATTCAGGTCCATGGCCGCAAACGACGGCACAGGATCGCGGACGTATTCTGTTCAAGTTGGCGGAAAAAATTCGGCAGAATGCCGCGGCGCTCGCGGAGATTGAAGCGCAAAATTGCGGCAAGCCGATTGTCGAAGCGGAGTTTGACATCTCGGACGTAGCGACCTGCTTCGAATATTACGGCGGGCTGGCAAACAAAGTGACGGGCAGCGTGATGCCGGTTCCGGCTAACGCGTTGAGTTTTACTCTGCGTGAACCAGTGGGAGTGGCGGGGCAAATCATTCCATGGAATTTTCCGTTGCTGATGGCGGCCTGGAAACTGGCTCCAGCGATTGCGGCGGGTTGCACTTGCGTCCTCAAGCCGGCGGAGCAAACACCGCTGACGGCGCTGGAGTTTGTGAACTATTTTGAGGACGTGGGGCTACCACCGGGCGTGGTCAACATTATTAATGGTGTTGGGGAAGTGACGGGGGCGGCGCTAGTGGCGCATCCGGGCGTGGACAAGATTGCATTCACGGGAAGCGCGGCCGTGGGAAAGGTCATTGTTAAGGGCGCGGCCGACACGCTGAAGCGCGTCACGCTGGAATTGGGCGGCAAATCACCGAATGTGTTTTTCGCCGATGCCGACTGGGAAGCGGCGGTAGACGGGGCGCTGTTTGGCGTGTTCATCAATCAGGGCGAGGTGTGCAGCGCGGGAAGCCGGATTCTGGTAGAGAAGAAAATCTATTCGAAGTTCGTGGAAGCCATGAGCGAAAAGGCCAAGCGAATCAAGTTAGGGCCGCCGCTAGAGCGCGAAACCAAGATGGGTCCGCTGGTAAGCAAGGAGCAATATGACCGCGTTAACTCCTATTTGGAACTAGGTAAAAAAGAAGCGAAAACTGCGATTGGCGGTGGCCGGCCGAAAGCGTTCGCCAAGGGCTACTATGTTGAGCCCACGATTTTTTACGACGTGGACAATAACGCACGCATTTCGCGAGAGGAAATTTTCGGGCCGGTGGCTTCGGTGATTCCGTTCGAGAATGAAGGCGACGCCATCAAGATCGCGAACGATACGCCGTATGGCCTGGCTGGAGCGGTATGGACGCGGGACATTTTCAAGGCATTTCGCGTGGTCAAATCCATGCGAGCCGGAATTATTTGGGTGAATCATATGCAGCCGACGTATGTGGAAGCGCCGTGGGGCGGTTATAAGCAGTCTGGGTTTGGCCGGGAACTGGGGCCATGGGGGCTTGAAGAGTATTTGGAAACCAAGCAGGTGTTCGTGAATCTGGATGAAACGCCGATTGGTTGGTATTGACGGTTGGCGCGGAGGGAATCCTCTTGGTGGTGGCGCACCTACGGCGCTCGAAATTGCGTCGCATAGGTTCCCCAGCCCTTACGGGCTGGGCTAATTTCTAACGCGCGTCCCGCGCTGGATGGAGCTGAAACGCCCATCTAAGAATCGCCATCTTTCCGCGACCTGGGAAGCTGGGTTCTAATGGGGACCGGGCTGCCGCGGAACGTGGTCCTTAAGAGGCGGAGGAAAAAGAGATTTTGGCAGGAAGTGGAGACGAGAAGGGAAAGAGAACCATGAAAACGATTCAATTGCACACGGAAATACCTGGTCCGAAATCGAAAGCGCTACTGGCGCGGCGGGAAGCGGCGATCCCGCGAGGACCACACTTGGTGTCGCCGATCTTTGCAGCGAGGTCCGAAGGCGCTTGGATCGAAGATGTGGACGGGAACCGGTACCTGGATTTTGCCGGTGGGATCGGCTGCCTGAATAGCGGGCACCGCGCTCCGCGAGTAGAAGCTGCGCTGCGAGAGCAGATCGGGAAGTTCTTGCACCTGTGTTTCGGGGTTACACCATACGAAGCGTATATCGCGCTGGCGGAAAAACTGAATGCGCTTGCGCCGATCAGCGGATCGAAAAAAACCTTTTTTGTAAATACCGGGGCGGAATGCGTCGAAAACGCGGTGAAGATCGCACGGGCATACACAAAGCGGCCTGCGGTGATTTGTTTTGAAGACGCGTTTCATGGGCGGACGTGGATGACGATGTCGCTGACCAGTAAGACTACATATAAGACGGGGTTTGCGCCGTTTGCCAGCGACGTCTACCGGATTCCGTACGCCTATTGTTACCGGTGCTCGTACAACCTCACGTATCCATCGTGTAGTGTGACTTGCGCGCATCATCTGGAGGACACATTTAAACGGGTGGTATCGCCAGATGCAGTGGCAGCGATAATTGCGGAGCCGGTGCTGGGTGAGGGCGGATTTGTTGCGCCACCGAAGGAGTTCTTCCCGATCGTGAAAGAAATCTGCAAGAAATACGGCATTGTGTTCATTGCGGACGAGGTCCAATCGGGGATCGGACGAACAGGAAAAATGTTTGCGATCGAACATTACGGTGTGGAACCGGATCTGATTACAACTGCGAAATCGCTGGGCGGAGGGCTACCGCTAGCGGGAGTTACGGGCCGCGCGGAAATCATGGATGCGCCGCATCCCGGTGGATTGGGGAGCACGTTCGCGGGCAATCCTCTATCCTGCGTTGCGGCGCTGGCGGCGCTGGAAACAATTGAAAAGGATGGACTGCTGGCGCGCTCGACAGCGATTGGGAAACGTTTCGAACAACGCGCGCATTCCTGGCAGAAGAAGTGGGCACTGATCGGAGATGTGCGCGGTCTGGGAGGAATGTGCGCGATGGAGTTGGTGCGTGACCGCGAAAGCAAGCAACCGGCGGACACGGAGACAAAGGAGTTGGGAAAATTCTGCTACGAGCACGGGCTGATGACGATTACAGCAGGAACGAACAACAACATCATGCGGCTCCTTGTGCCGCTGGTAATCACGGACGAACAGTTTGACGAGGGCTTGGATGTGCTCGAAGCAGGGCTCGCCCACATCATAAAGAAGAAGCAGGCGGTGGTATCGCACGCCTGAACCTGACGCACCAGATAACACACCCAAAGATTACGGAGCGAACGGACGGATAGAACGACGGCGCGACGTCAAGCGAAGGAGGCAATAGGCTTGGCGAGGCGCACGAAATCTTCGTAGGCCATGCGCACCGCGTCGTGGTGCGTGCCCGCGTTGAACAAAACTTCCTTATCCCGTGCCAGCGATTCATCGACGTAAACCGGCAGGTTGTAGAGAGCGCCGAAGGGCGGCATAGCGCCCAGTTCGCAATCAGGGAAAAGGCGGCTGAATTCTTCCTCGGTGGCCAGACGCACGGGCTTTCCGACAACGGCAGCCAGTTTGTCGAACTTGATGTGTTTGGAACCAGGCAGAACCGCCAGAATCGTTTCCTCTCCGTGTTCGCCGGCGCGGAGCACCACGGTTTTGGCGACCTCTTTGCCTGAAACTTGCATGAGGGTGGCCGTACCTTGAGCGGTATAGGTTGTCGGGTGCTGGAGCGATTCGTAGGGAACGTAATTGGAATCCAGGTAGGATTTCAGACGCTGAGGAACACTCATGGAGTACTCCTTTCGGCCAGGTCTTATGAGCCGGAGTATAGACCTTTGCGTGGCAAGGTGGAAGTGCGTGCAGCACACCGTGTTGAAACAGTTCTCAGAAGGCCTCTAATCGAGTAGACGCGAGGGCATCGAGCAGAATTGAAGGATGCATGGACGCGTAGTGTTAGCAGAAATCAGAAGCCGTACTTGGCGACGATTTGTTTCATCTTCTTGTCGATAAGAGCGAGCGCAGCACGTTGGGACCGCAGGTGCAGCTCCAGCTTGGCGTTGGTCATCGTGTCGGTCACAACAACATCCGCGTCTTGATCGGATTCGGATTCAACAACGTAAAGAAGCGCATCCTGTAATTCTATCGGATATACGAGAATGTCCGTTGGCGGAAAAGCACGTCCCGGCATGAGCTGGGGCCTGGAAGCAGTGACTGAGAAAACGGGCTTGATCTGCACGCGGCCGCTTGCGCCGGGGAGATTCGGCAAAGGCGCCCTGCCGATTATCGCTTGATACGTTTCCGCGGTTGCGTGCGAGCCCTCGGCGAGTTCAACGGGCAAGGCAGCCCAGAACAGCAGACCCTTGCCAAGGTGCGTTTCCTGAAATGTCGAGCCTTCATTGAAACGCAGGTACTCGAGAAGTTGCTGATTTTGGTGGTCGAAGGAAAGCGGGATTGCGGCTTGCACCTTGCGGACGGATTGCGCGTCCACGGCGTCAACAACCAGAGTTGCACTGTGAAATGTCAGAGGCTCGGTGGCGGCTTTGATGCCAAGAGGAGTGGAGCGATCGACCAGGTGCCAGTGCTCGTCGCGAGAGATGGGCCCGGTCACCAGGAGGTTCCCGCCATTTCTTACGTAGGTTAGCAGGGTTTGCCAAGTGGATTCGCGCAGGGCCTGCGCGGAGGGCAGGATGACTAGTTTGGGGGAACCGAGTTTGTCGATTTGGTTTTCGGCGATGATGTAGCAGGGTTGCTGCAAGCCGTAGCCGAGGGCGCGGACGGCGTTTTGTTGGGCGGCGATTTGCAGATCGGCCTGCACGGAATATTGCGCGGCTTGCGAGGTGACGATAGCGATCTCGGGCAGCTTGGGATTGACGAGATACGGAGAAGCGGCGGCAGCGAATTTGGCCATGTCGCGAAGCACAGTGGCTTCGGGCTTTTCGGTGCCGTCGGCGTGCAGAGCGCCGATGGGAGTTTCATTGCTTTCGGTGGTGTAGGAGTTGGAATTCCAGAGCCACTCAATGGCGCCGGAGCCTTGGACGAAGGAAAGGGCAAATTTGCGTTCGAAGAGCATTGCCTCCTGTTCGGGAGTGCGGCGGGCAATTTCGTCGAGAGTGAGTTCGCGTTGCAGGCCGGTTTCCTGAATGAGCATGGCTTTGCCGGGCTGCTTGGCAACGAGAGAATCCCAGAGGAGGTAGTCGTTCTGCCACCAGGAGTGATTGGTGGTGAAGTCGACGTAGGGGGCGAAGAAAGCGGGATTAAGGCGATCGAGGTAGCCGCCTTCGTCCTGGCCGACGGTGATGGGCGCCTTGGAGCCTGTGTCGCGAATGGCTTCGCGCATGCCACGAACCCAGTTGGTGAAACTTTCCTGAGCAAACAAGAAGTAGTCGTTCACGCGAAGCGAGTTGATGCCGACGTACATGCCGCGGGGAGTGAATTCCTCTTCCGCGGGAAGAGAAATGGTGCCTGCGACCGCGTTTGGCGGCAGGTTCCAGGCAGCGGCGAGGGCGGCGCGATCGGGATATTTTTGGGATAGCCAGGCGGTCCAAGCCGCGAGCTCGATGGGATCGTAGTTCGGGCGCATTTTCCAGAGTTGCTTGGAGAAACTGGGCTCGTTGATGAGATCCCAAGCGAGGAAAGGCACGTCATGGAAACGCGCAGCGACGGAACTGACGAGTGTTCGTTGTTTGCGGACGGCTTCAGGATCGAGATACGGATTGGCGCCGCCAAGAATTTCGGGAAGGAAGGCGAAGAAATTGAATTGCACGGGAAGACTAAACTTGCGGGCGGTCATTAAGTAGGCTTCGAGGGTGCGAAGAGTACGCTCGTAGGGGCGGCCGGATTCGTCGCAAAATTTGTCCCAACCGGTCCACCATCCGGTGCGAATCATGTTGAGGCCGGCACTGTGGATCATGGATAAATCACTGTTCCAAACGTAAACATTAGGATGATCGAAGAAGAGGCGCTGCACTTCGCTGGACATGTAGGTGGTGCCGACGACGGCGAGAGGTTTTTCATCGATCGTAAAGTAGTTCGAATTAACACCGAGTCGGGGGCCAGAACGGAGGAAAGCTTCATCGCGAATCCAGAAGGCGGAATGATAGATGGCACGGACGGTGCTGCCTTCAAGGAGGCGTGCCTCGATTATCTGTAGGCCCTTGCCGCGCGGAGCCGGTAGAACAGTGGTCTCGGAAGAAGGAAGAGAAATGGTTGCGGATTGTTTTTGCGTGGGCTGATCTTCGGGATACGAGGTGACTTGAACCGTTAAGGGGCCGGCGGGTTTGTTCGCAAAATGGACAATGGATTCGAGCTCGATGGATTCGCCGGGCAAATATAAAGGTAGAACGGGACGCACGGAAAATTGCAGTGCGCCCTGGAGCGCGCGCTCGGCAAGCGCGCGGAGGAGTTTGGTGGAGTCGGGCGAGGAATAGAAATCGGACGCGAGATCGGCGACGAGAAAAATCCAACGGCCGCCATCGAAGCCAGAAGAGAAGTGATCGATCTGGAGAAGAGGAGCGGAGAGACGCCGTCCATTGCTGACACCCCAAACGAGCGCGTCGAGATTAATGTCTAGCGAGCCGGCGGTACCACCGCGGCTATAAAGGTCGCTAGTGCTGAGACGAATGATGGGGCTGAACGCTTCTTTCCAGGAAAAGGCGGGGAGATCAATGGGAATATCGGGATTGGGAGTGAATGTGGAGCCATAGGAACCGGGGGTATTTTGATATTGATCGATTTGGAGAGGACGCGAGAAGCGGGTGTTGTAGTCACGCAGATGCCAGCCGGTGGCATCGCGATAGGCGGCGCGCGTGAAGGGGCGTCCGCCGAGAACAAGCAGATTGCCACCGCGGTGGAGAAAATCAGAAATGGCGGACCAGGCGGATTCGGGAATGACGGAGCCTTGCGGGAGGATCAGAAGGCGGGTTTGCGAATCGCCCAGCGCGGAGGCGAGTTGATCGGTGGGAAGAATACGTGCATCAGGAAAAATTTGAGCAAGTTGCGCGGGAGAAGCAGCAGCGCTATCGGCGGAGGGGAGGCCCGGCTCAGACCAGATCACCGTGGTGGGTACTCGCTGGGCATGGAGAGCGCTGGGGACAAGTGGGAGGAGAAGCATAATCGCAAAGAGAATAATGGAGGGGTGGTTCATGGACAGTCCTCACATTCGGCGGAAGAATAACGATACGGCACATTCTTATACCATTTTTTACGGAGCAGGCTTGTGACGAGATACCTTTTGGGTTAACGAAAGAGTGTGGCAGTATCTAGGTCGGGTGGGGGGCCGCGGAACAGCGGAGAAAAGGATTCACGATGCCCAACATAAGCACGGGGAGTGCAGTGCCGGAGCGCGCGGTGGCAACGGGTACGCAGAAAAGTTATGGAGTGGCACTGGCAGTTGTGACCACGTTGTTCTTTATGTGGGGATTTCTCACCTGCCTGAACGACATTCTGATTCCACACCTAAAATCGATTTTTGATCTGAACTACGCGCAGACGATGCTGATTCAGTTCGCGTTCTTCGGGTCGTATTTCGTTTTCTCGATACCGTCGGCGAAATTGATCGACTGGATTGGCTATAAGCGTTCGATGGTGGCCGGTTTGCTCACAATGGGACTGGGAGCATTCCTATTCGTTCCGGCGGCGAGCGTTCCTTCCTATCCGCTGTTTCTGGGGGCGCTGATTGTTCTGGCGGCGGGAATCACCTGTTTGCAGGTTGCCGCGAATCCTTACGTGACCGTGCTGGGCAGGCCGGAAACTGCCTCGAGTCGCCTCAATCTGACGCAGGCCTTCAATTCGTTGGGCACATTTCTGGCACCGTTCTTCGGGGGAATTCTCATTCTCAGCGCCGCGCCGAAGGCGATGGACGAAATTCGTGCGATGCTGCCGGACGCGCTGCAAGCCTACCGTCTGCATGAAGCGGCCACGGTCAAGACGCCTTACGTGGGCCTTGGCGTCGCGCTGGTGGTGCTGGCCATTGCCATCGGTCTTTTTAAGCTGCCAAAAATCGAACACGCGCAACACAAAGTCGGTGAAAAGGTGGCCGATTCGATCTGGAAGCACCCGAACCTCGTGTTTGGCGCGATTGCGATTTTCGTTTATGTAGGCGCGGAAGTTTCTATCGGAAGCTTCCTGGTGAACTACTTCCACGAAAAGGAGATCGGGGGTCTTGCCGAAAAAGTTGCGGCGAGCTTCGTGTCGTTCTACTGGGGCGGTGCAATGCTGGGCCGGTTCATCGGATCGAATTTCCTTGGCGGGGCGAAGGCAAAGTACATGTGGATGGTATCAGCTCTTAGCATTGCGCTCATTTTCCTATCCTATCCGATAGGAAATCTCATACCGGCCGGATACCAACCGGGAGTGCCGAATTTGATGTGGCTTGCGTGGCTGCTTTTTCAAGGGCGGCCGCTGTTCGTCCTGGTTGCGGTCGCGACAGCATCGATTGCGTTGGTTGCCACGTTGAGCGGCGGCAAGGCCACGGCGAATACCGGACTGCTGCTTGGGATTTGCGCCATGTCGACAAGCGTGCTGGTTGCGATTTCCATGTTAAGCACAGGGCACTTGGCCATGTGGAGCATCATCCTGGTGGGCTTCTTCAATTCGATCATGTTCCCCAGTATTTTCACATTGGGAGTGGCGGAGCTAGGGCCGCTCACTGGAGACGGTTCGGGAATCATGATCATGGCGATCGTAGGCGGAGCGATTGTGCCACTTGCTCAGGGCTGGATCGCCGACAAAATCGGCATCCACCACGCTTTCTTCCTACCCGTGATTTGTTATCTCTACATTTTATTTTTTGCGCTAAGTGGATCGAAGCCGAACAGCCAGCGGCACCCAGCGTTGTCTTCGTAGATCGCAAAAGCAAGGCGGTGGCTTCGGCGGTGGGGCTCCTGTCGAATTGCTTATCGCGCTTCAATGTACATGCGTACATGCGGCCGGCTATCTGGAGATGATGCGAAAAGAACAGGCCGCGAATAAGTATGACAAGGCAGCGAGAGTATCAACGGTTGTGTGAGTTCCGCAGTGGCCATAGAATGTGTGCAAGCGAGGATTCATGAGACACTTCAAACATGTTGTGGCAGTGGTGCTTTTTCTTGCGGGAATGGCAGGTGCGTTGATGGCGAAAACTGAAGTGAGCCAGCGAAGTGGAGGAAAATTACCGGATGGATCGGCGGTCGAGATTTACACTCTGAAGAGCGACAAAGTCGAAGTGCAAGTGATGAACTATGGCGGCTACGTGCTTTCGATTAGAGTGCCGGATCGAACCGGGAAGGTTGCCGACGTAGTCCTTGGTTTCGATGATCCCGCGCAGTATTACGCAAGCAATCATGCCAAAGGCAATCCGTTTTTTGGGCCGATCGTGGGGCGTTACGCGAATCGCATTGCGCATGCGAAATTTTCGCTGGATGGCAAGGAATATACCACTCCCAAGAATGATGGTGAGAACACACTCCACGGGGGGCCGGACGGCTTTCACAACCATCTTTGGACCGGTCACATTATCCCGGATGGCGTGGAGTTGAAGTACTTAAGCAAGGACGGTGAGGAAGGCTTCCCCGGGAACTTGTCCGTCACGGTGAAATATACGCTGAGCGGCAACGATCTGAAGATAGATTACTCGGCAACCACCGATAAGACCACAGTGCTGAATCTAACGAACCATTCCTATTTCAATCTTTCTGGTCAAGGAACGGGAACGATCCTTGCAAATGAACTGACATTGGACGCGTCGCGTTTTACTCCGGTGGATGCGGAGCTGATTCCAACGGGCGAGCTGAAATCGGTTGTCGGCACGCCATTTGATTTTCTGAAGCCGCATGCCGTGGGCGAGCGGATTAATGCGAACGACGAGCAGCTAAAGCTTGGTCACAACGGGTATGACCACAATTTTGTGATCGATGGTGGTGGCAAGGAATTGAAACAGGCGGCGGAAGTTTACGATCCGGCGAGCGGGCGTGTGCTTCAGGTGCTGACCACCGAACCGGGCGTGCAATTGTACACCGCCAATTTTTTGGACGGTTCGATCAAGGGCAAAGGTGGTGTGGCTTACCCGAGGAACGCCGCGCTTTGCCTGGAGACGCAGCACTTTCCGGACTCGCCCAATCATCCGGCTTTTCCAACGACGGTTCTCAAACCCGGCAGCACCTTCCATTCCATAACTATTTTCCGGTTCTCGGCGCGTTAGGCTGCCCTGCAGCTCCCACTGATGAGCCTCTTAGGCATTGACGTCGGCACGGGAGGGACGCGCGCGGTACTGATCGATTCTCGTGGACGGGTCATCAGCTCTGCTACCGCCGAACACACTCCGATGAGCTCACCGCGGATCGGGTGGGCGGAACAATCGCCGGAAGATTGGTGGAGGGCGGCTTGCCAGGCAATCAAGGAATGCCTGGCGAAAAGTTCCACGAACACACAAGAAGTTGCCGGCATCGGACTAACTGGTCAGATGCACGGCTTGGTGCTGCTGGACAAACAGGATGACGTCGTTCGCCCGGCGCTCCTCTGGTGCGACCAACGCACCGAAGAAGAATGCCGGGAAATCACAAAACAGGTAGGCGCGCGGCGGCTGATTGAGTTGACTGCGAATCCGGCGCTTACCGGATTCACGTTGCCAAAGATCTGGTGGGTGCGACGCCACGAGCCGGAACTTTGGGCGCGCGTGCGTTCGTTGATGCTGCCGAAAGATTACATCCGGTTCCGGCTGACCGGGGCGCGTGCGATCGATGTCGCCGATGCTTCCGGGACGCTGATGTTCGACGTGGTGAACCGGCGGTGGTCTCGTTCCATGCTGGAAATCTCGGGGATCGACGATAGCCTTCTGCCCAAGGTCTTCGAATCGCAGGAAATCAGTGGACATGTCCATGAAGAAGGCGCGCGTTTGCCGGGATTGCGCCCGGGCATTCCGGTTGTGGCAGGTGCCGGAGATCAGGCTGCGGGCGCGGTGGGCATGGGCATTGTCAAGCCCGGTGCGGTCAGCGCGACAATCGGCACATCTGGCGTGGTGTTTGCTGCGACAAGCGCGCCGGTGCTCGAGGCTGGTGGGCGGATTCATACGTTTTGCCACGCAATTCCGAATCGCTGGCACGTGATGGGCGTTACGCAAGGCGCAGGATTGTCTTTGCGGTGGTTCCGCGACCAGTTCGGCGCGGGTTCAGACGACGGCCGCGACCCGTACGACCGAATGGCTGAGGAGGCAGCGAAAACGCCGCCTGGAGCAGACGGACTTTTGTGGGCGCCGTACTTGATGGGCGAACGCACTCCGCATCTCGATCCCAATGCGCGTGGGGCGTTGGTGGGAATCACAGCGCAACACACGCGAGCGCACATCATCCGCGCCATTCTGGAGGGAGTGGCGTTCAGCCTGCGGGATTCGCTTACGCTATTTCAAGAGCTTGGCGTTCCGATCGAGTCCATCCGTCTGGGTGGAGGCGGCGCGCGCTCTCCGCTGTGGCAACAGATCCAGGCAGACATCTACGGAATGCCCGTGGAATTGATTGAAGCGGACGAAGGAGCGGCTTACGGGGCGGCGCTGCTTGCGGGCGTCGGTGTCGGGAATTGGCCGTCGGTGGAAGCCGCGTGTGAAACTGCGGTGCGCGTTGCCAAATCGGTGCAGCCAAATCCCAAAACAGTCGCTAAGATGAACCTCCAATATCAGGAATATGGAAAGGTCTATCCTGCGCTTCGAGGAATCAGGTATCGTTTTGATGACTCGCACTGAGGTGGTGCCGCTGCTGATATGATTCATGAGGCGGCGACGAGAAGAAGTCGTACGAACGTTCGACGCGGTTCATTTTGAAACGAGAATCGTTTTTACTCGTACCTTTTGCCATTTTTCTGGTGTTTTCGCCTGCAACCTTCACCTCCAATGCTATAATGGTGATAGTCGTGCTGGTTTAATTCTCCAGTGTGCGCCGGGCCCCCTTCTCTCGCTCCGAGTTGATCCCGCAAAAGGAGCAGCTAATGGCAAGAACGATCGAAGTTACCGAGCTTATTCTGCGCGACGCACACCAAAGTCTGCTCGCGACGCGTATGGCTCTGGAAGATATGGTCCCCGCTTGTGAAGATATTGATAATGCGGGTTTCTGGAGCGTGGAGTGTTGGGGGGGCGCCACCTTCGATGCGTGCATCCGGTTTCTGAATGAGGATCCCTGGGAGCGCCTGCGCACGTTCCGGAAGTTGCTGCCCAAATCCCGTCTCCAGATGCTCCTCCGCGGTCAGAACCTCCTTGGTTATCGCCATTACGAAGACAGCGTGGTCGACCGGTTTGTCGCGAAGGCTGCCGACAATGGCATGGACGTCTTTCGGGTTTTCGACGCTTTAAACGACGTTCGCAACGTAAAGCGCGCCATCGCGGCGGTACGGCACGCGAACAAACACGCTCAAGGCACGATTTGCTATACCGTAAGCCCGCTTCACACGGTCGAGGGGTACGTAAAACAGGCGAAGGAACTGATGGACCTGGGTTGCGACTCGCTATGCATTAAGGATATGGCCGCGTTGTTGAAACCTCAGCCAGCCTACGACATCGTCAAGGCCATCAAGGAATCACTGGGCGAGAGCGTCCGCATACACATTCACGTACACGCCACCACTGGGGTCACGCTGGTTTCGCTGATGAAAGCCATCGAGGCAGGGGCGGACGTCGTCGATACGGCCATCAGCTCCATGAGCCTTGGTCCGGGACATAACCCCACGGAAAGCCTTATGGAGATGCTGGAAGGTACGGGCTATGAAACTAAGCTGGACATGGGACGTCTGATCAAGATTCGCGACCACTTTGCCACCATTCGGCCGCGTTATACGGAATTCCTGTCCAACATCACCGGAGTCGACACGGAAATTTTCAAAAGCCAAATCCCTGGCGGGATGATCTCGAACATGGAAAGCCAATTACGCCAGCAAGGCGCCGCTGATCGGCTGCAAGAAGTGCTGGAGGAAGTACCGCGCGTTCGCAAGGATGCGGGCTATCCGCCTCTGGTCACTCCGTCCAGTCAGATTGTAGGTACGCAAGCGGTGTTCAACGTGATTATGGGCAAATACAAAGTGATCACCGCTGAATTTGCGGACTTGATGCTTGGCTATTACGGAAAAACGATCGGGGAACGAAACGGGGAAGTCATCGAACAGTGCGAGAAGCAGGCCAAAAAGCCGCCCATCACGCGGCGTCCGGCGGATTTCCTGAAGCCCGAATGGGAACACCTGCGGGAAAATGCCATCGCGATTGACGGCTGTAACGGCTCGGACGAGGACGTGCTGACGTGTGCGATGTTCCCCAAAGTGGCTCCTACGTTCTTTCCGGCGCGTAGCAAGGGTCCAAAGAGTGTTGCCAAGGATCCCCAGGCTGCTGCCGCCGCGGCAGGCGCCCATACCGCAGCGCCGGGCAGCGGCCCAGTCCGCGAAACCATTAAATACGAAGTGAAGCTGGATGGTAAAAATCATGAGGTGACCATCTCGCCCGCATAAAGGACCGTCCCATGAAGACCATGGAAGACCGTATCGAAGAACTAAGGCGCCGTCGGGCGGAAGTGGAATCCGGTGGCGGCGCAGACAGAATTGCCAAACACCACAAATCAGGCAAGCTGACCGCCCGGGAGCGCATTAGTGAACTGTGCGATCCACACAGCTTTCAAGAGTCTGGGCTCTTTGCCGAGCACCGCTCCACGCTTTTTGGCATGGAGGGCAAGGAATTCCCCGCCGACGGAGTGGTCACTGGCGCGGGCACAGTTCTCGGCCGTCGCGTGCATCTTGCCAGCCAGGATTTCACGGTTGCGGGGGGTTCGGCCGGGGAAGTGCATTCGCTCAAGGTTGCCGAGACTATGCAGCAGTCGCTGAAAACAGGGACGCCCTTCATCTTTATTAATGATTCCGGTGGCGCCCGGGTGCAGGAGGGGATTGATTCGCTGTCGGGGTACGGCAACGTGTTTTTCCAGAATGTGATGTTGAGCGGCCTGGTTCCCCAGATCTCGTTGATTTGCGGACCCTGCGCGGGTGGTGCGGCGTATTCTCCAGCCCTGACCGACTTCATTATTCAAACGCGCAAGGCGCAGATGTTCATCACGGGCCCGAACGTCATCAAGCAGGTTACCGGCGAGGATGTGACAGCGGAGGCACTGGGCGGAGCGGATTCGCATATGACTCGCTCTGGCGTCGTCCACTTCATCGCCGAGGACGACAAGCACGCCCTGCTCATTTGCAAAAAGCTTCTTAGCTTCCTGCCGGGCAATAACGCCGAAGATCCTCCTGAAGTTCCAAACGAGGGGCGTGTCGATCCGAATCCTCGTCTAAATGAAATTGTTCCTACAGATCCCAAACAGTCCTATGACGTTCGCGAGGTCATCGCCAATGTCATCGATTCCGGCGATTTCCTCGAAGTGCAGGCAGGGTATGCGCCCAACATCGTCATCGGTTTCGCGCGGATGGTCGGGCGCACCATCGGCGTAATCGCCAATCAGCCTTCGGCCATGTCTGGCGTTCTGGACATCAATTCTTCCGACAAAGCCGCGCGGTTTGTGCGCTTCTGTAACGCGTTCAATATTCCGCTGGTCACTTTCGTAGACGTGCCGGGGTTCTTGCCGGGTGTCGATCAGGAGCACGGCGGCATCATTCGGCATGGCGCAAAAATGCTGTTCGCATATTCCGCGGCGACGGTTCCAAAAATCACCGTGATTCTGCGCAAGGCGTTTGGAGGAGCTTATCTTGCGATGTGCGGCAAGGATCTGGGCGCCGACCGCGTGTTTGCGTGGCCTACCGCGGAAGTGGCCGTGATGGGTGCCGAAGGCGCCGCCGAAATTGTGTTCAAAAAGGAAATTGATTCGGCGAAGGATAAAGCCGCGAAGCGCAAGGAGATGATCGCAAAATATCGCGAGGCCTTCGCCACGCCGTTCGTCGCCGCAGGGCGACGCCTGGTGGACGACATTATTGAACCTGCGGACACGCGAAGGTACCTCGCTCAAGCCCTGGAGATTCTGCATACCAAGCGCGATCTGCGGCCGCCCAAGAAGCATGGCCTGATTCCTCTATAAGCTTTAAAGGCAACCACAATGAACAAGCGAACCGCCGAGGCACTTGAAAACGAAATTACTGAGCTCCGCCTGCGCGTTGAGAAACTGGAGGCTTTGCTCGCCGCCGCGCAGTCAGCCCCTGTGCCGGAAGCCAAACCGGAGATCGCTCCGGACATCGTCCTGGTCATTTCCGCAGCGGTTGCCGCGTTCCTCGGCAAGCGCGCCACGATTCGACAGATTCATCTTTCCAGTTCATCCGCGTGGGCGGCACAAGGTCGCGCCACAGTCCAAGCCTCCCATGCGATTATTCGAGGACTTCGTTAAACCGGGGAAAAAATGAAACTCAAGATCACGGTCGACGGTAAAACTTACGAAGTAGAAGTGGAAGTTGCCCCAGAGCCACCTCCGGTTCTGCCCACGTTTCTGACGCAATCAGCTCCAGCCATTATTCCGGCAGCTCCTACGGGGAGTGCACCGGCCGGGGAGGAAGCTGCGGACGAAACCAAGGTCTGCCGCAGCCCGGTCTCGGGTATCGTGGTGAAGTCCAACGTGCGCAATGGTCAAACCATCGAAACCGGGGACATTCTTTTCGTCTTGGAAGCGATGAAAATGGAAACCGAAATTACCGCGCCAATCGCCGGCAAAGTGGCATCCGTCAAAGTGAACGCCGGCGATAGCGTCAAAAGCGGCCAGGTGGTGCTCGAATGGGAATAAATGCTGGCGATCTCCAAAAAGTTCCGGGCTTTCTCTTTTTTGATCATGTGGCCATTTCCGTGAAGCAGGGCGACCTCGAAAAGCAGGTGGCTGCCTACAAACTCATGGGTTTCACGGAAATTCATCGGGAAGATGTCCACGGCAAGGATATGGTGCGAGAAGTGCTTCTGCGTATTGGCGATGGACCCAACCTCATCCAACTACTCGAGCCGCTTTCCGCCGACTCACCGGTAAGTAAGCAGATCGAGAAAAACGGAGGGCGCGGAGGTTTTGCGCACATCGCTCTGCGGGTTGCGGACATTAACAAGGCATTTGAGTACCTGAAAGGGCACGGCTTCCAAATCATTGACGCTGCGCCGCGCCCCGGTTCGCGGGGAACCACCGTTTTCTTTTTGCATCCAAAGACCACAGAGGCTGTGGCACTGGGTTATCTGGTTGAGGTTGTCCAGGAGGGCTGAACGCCATGTGGGAAGAGTTTCCACACACTAGCACAGCGGAATGGGAAGCGGCCATAAAAGCCGATCTGAAGGGCGCCGATTACGACAAGAAGCTTGTCTGGCACACCGACGAAGGCATCACGGTCCGGCCCTACTATCGCAATGAGAATTTGCCCGCCACCACCGGCTTGGCCCGCTTCACGGGCGAATGGCAATTGGCAAAGGACGCAGACATTCCCAAGGACGCGGTTCGCGGGGATGCGCTGCACGAGCATGGTGCCACCGCTGTGCAGGAAATCGGCTATGCGTTGGCCGAATCCGGTGGGAAGCGGTCTCAAATTGTATTCTCGATCGGCAGCAATTATTTCTTCGAAATCGCGAAGCTGCGTGCCGTCCGTCAATTATGGGGTCGGCTATCGAACGATCGTCTGGTGCTGTGGTCACGTACCTCGTATGCGAATAAGAGTCTTTACGATCCCTCAGCAAACCTGCTTCGCTGCACGACGGAGGCCATGAGCGCGATATTCGGCGGCTGCGACTATTTGATCGTGGAACCCGCACGCTTTCCGCAACATCTTGCGGACAGCCTGGTGCGCATTCTTCGCCTGGAATCCCATTTTGACCAGGTCTCCGATCCCGGTGGCGGTTCCTATTACATCGAAGTTCTGACTGCATCAATCGCGGCAGAGGCTTGGAAAGTATGCGAGTCCGGCATTGCTGGACGTGATGCTGCGATTGCCGCTTCGCGCGCAGCGAAGGATAAAGCTGTGGCGCTAAGAAAACGCACTCTCATCGGCGTCAATAATTATCCCGACCTGAACGAAACCTTGCCTCCCGGTGCCACTCTGCCCGATACGCCGTGGCGCATGGCCAAACCCTTCGAGGACATCCGGCGACGTGTGGAGAAATCCGGGAAGCGTCCCCGGGTGCTGCTACTTTCGCGGGGCCAGGTGAAGATGCGCATGGCCCGCGCGAATTTCTGCCTGAACTTTTTTGGTTGTGCGGGGTTCGAGGTGAAAGTGTCTGACGCACTGGAACCGGCCGATTTGGTGGTGCTGTGCAGTTCCGATCCTGAATATCTCGCTCTGGCGAAGGAAATTGTGCCGCAAACCAAAGCGCCGGTCCTGGTCGCGGGGAATCCCAAAGATGAAATCGAGGCGCTGAAAGCGGCGGGAATTCGCGATTTTATCTATCTCGGCATGAACGCCGTGGAAACGCTCTCCCGCTGGCAAGAGGCACTCGCATGAGTCGCGAACAGTGGTCCACCCCCGAAGGCATTGACGTCAAACCGCTATACACCGCAGCCGATCTCGCCGGCATCGAGCATCTGGATTATCCGGCTGGACTGCCACCTTTCTTGCGCGGCCCCTATACCACGATGTACGCCATGCAGCCATGGACGATTCGCCAATATGCGGGGTTTTCTACCGCGGAAGATTCGAACGCGTTTTATCGTCGCAATCTTGCCGCCGGGCAAAAGGGTCTCAGCGTTGCGTTTGATCTGGCCACGCACCGTGGGTACGACTCCGATCACGAGCGCGTTCGAGGGGACGTTGGCAAGGCCGGAGTGGCCATCGATAGTGTCGAGGACATGAAAATCCTTTTTGACAAGATTCCCCTTGATCAGATGTCTGTCTCCATGACCATGAACGGTGCCGTCCTACCCATCATGGCCTTCTACATCGTAGCTGCCGAAGAGCAGGGCGTGGCTCCGCAGAAACTTACCGGCACGATCCAGAACGACATCCTCAAGGAGTTTATGGTCCGCAACACGTATATCTATCCGCCGGGCCATTCGATGCACATCATCGGTGATATTTTCCGCTACTGCTCGGCGAACATGCCGAAGTTCAACTGCATCTCTATTTCCGGTTATCACATGCAGGAGGCGGGCGCGACCGCCGACATCGAGCTTGCATATACGCTGGCGGACGGGCTGGAATACCTCCGTACAGGACTCCATGCAGGCCTGGATGTCGACAGTTTTGCGCCGCGGCTCAGTTTCTTCTGGGCTATCGGCATGAATCATTTTATGGAAATCGCCAAGATGCGCGCGGCGCGACTGCTCTGGGCGAAAATCGTGAAGCAGTTCCAGCCCAAAAATCCGAAGTCCATGGCGCTGCGCACGCACTCGCAAACCTCGGGCTGGAGCCTGACAGCTCAGGACGTCTTCAACAACGTCATTCGTACGGCCGTGGAAGCCATGGCCGCCGCAATGGGCGGCACGCAATCCCTGCACACAAACGCTTTGGACGAGGCCCTGGCGCTGCCCACCGACTTTTCCGCGCGTATCGCGCGCAACACACAAATCTATTTGCAGGAAGAAACCGGGATTTGCCGGGTTGTCGATCCGTGGGGTGGAAGTTATTACGTGGAATCTCTCACCGCCGAGCTTGCGAACAGAGCTTGGACCTTGATTCAGGAAGTGGAAAAACTTGGCGGTATGACCCGCGCGATTGAAACCGGCCTGCCCAAGATGCGCATTGAAGAGGCCTCCGCCCGCCGTCAGGCGCGCATCGACTCCGGGCGCGAGACCATCGTCGGCGTCAATCAATACCAGGTCACCGACGAAAAGCCCATCGACGTTTTGGTTGTGGACAATGCGGCGGTTCGCGAGAATCAATTGGCGCGTCTCCGCGCCACACGTGCCGTACGCAATCAAGCGGATGTGGATGCTGCCCTCAACGCGCTTACGGAATGCGCCCGAAGTGGCGAAGGCAATCTACTGGAACTCGCGGTCTCTGCCGCGCGGAAACGCGCGACCCTCGGCGAAATCTCATTCGCCCTCGAGAAAGTCTTTGGCCGCTACCAGGCGGTACACCACACCATCTCTGGCGTTTACTCCGCGGAAAGCCGGCAGGATCCTGAGTTCGCCAAAGCGCGCGCTCTGACGGAGACCTTCGCCAAAGCGGAAGGCCGCCGTCCACGAATCCTAGTGGCGAAAATGGGACAAGACGGCCACGATCGCGGCGCCAAGGTCATCGCAACCGCTTTCGCAGATCTCGGATTTGACGTGGATCTCGGGCCGCTCTTCCAGACGCCGGCAGAAGTGGCGCGCATGGCGGTGGAAAATGATGTGCACGTGTTGGGAATTTCCACGCTTGCCGGTGGGCACATGACGCTCGTGCCGGAGGTGGTTGCGGAATTGAAGGCGCTGGGCCGGCAGGATATTCTTGTTGTAGTGGGCGGCGTGATTCCGCCCCAGGACTTCGAGGCACTTCATCGGGCAGGCGCCACGTGCATTTTCGGCCCTGGAACTAGGATTCCGCTCTCCGCGCAGGATATACTGCGTGCCTTGCTGGAGGAGCGGAGTGCGGACACGCCGATTAGCCGTTGATCAATACGTATCGGGAGTCCTGGCGGGCGACCGCACCACGCTCGCGAGAGCTATAACAGTAATTGAAAGCGACTTGCCGTCGGACGGCGAACTTGCGGCTCGCATTCTCGATTCTGTTCTTCCACACACTGGAAAATCCCGCCGTATCGGCATCACCGGTGTCCCCGGAGTGGGCAAAAGCACGTTCCTAGACAAATTGGGCTTGCACATTGTGCGCGATCGGGGTGAAAAACTGGCCGTGCTGAGCGTCGATCCCTCCAGCCCTGTCACTGGCGGCAGTATCCTCGGCGACAAAACGCGCATGGAAAATCTTTCCGCGGAGGCGAACGCCTTCATCCGCCCTTCGCCCTCTCGCGGTTCGCTCGGTGGCGTTGCGGGCCGGACACGCGAGACGACGCTGCTGTGCGAAGCGGCGGGCTTCAACAATGTGCTGATTGAGACCGTCGGCGTTGGCCAATCGGAAATCACCGTGCGCTCTATGACCGATTTCGTTCTCTTGCTGTTGCTGCCGGGTGCCGGCGATGAACTGCAGGGCATCAAACGCGGCAATCTCGAATTAGTTGATGCGCTGGCGATAAACAAGGCCGATGGCCCGCAACTGGAACGCGCGCAGCTTGCTCGCGCCGATTACGAAAGTGCGCTGCACCTTTTTGCGCCGGGCGCGGGAGGATGGGTTCCGCCGGTGCTCCTCTGCAGCGCTGCCACAGGAAAAGGAATCACGGAAATCTGGGAGTGCGTGCGGCGTCACGAAGCGTTTCAGATGGAAAAAGGGCTTCGCGCAGAAATCCGTCGCGAACAAGCGCTGGCCGCGATGCGCCAGATGATCGAGTCCGAACTGGACTCGGCTTTTCGTCACGATCCGCACATCGCGACGCGACTGCCACAGATCGAAGCCCAAGTCCGCGATGGCCACATGACGTCCTTCGCCGGTGCGCGCGCTCTTCTTTCTGAATTTCAGTACCCGCGTCCCAAAAAACGCTAGTCCGCTTATCTACACTTCGATTGCTTTCCGGGAACGGCGGCCAGTTGCGAAGGATACTGGCTCAGAAGATCTTTCCGAATTTTGGCCGCGACATCTCGATTGAGGGCCTGAGGCTCATTCCGTTCCAAGAGTGGAACTGCTTGTCTTTTTGCATTTCTGTTCCCGATAGCAAACCACCCCCGCGTAGCTGTAGCGCTGGCGGAATCTTCCGCTGAATCCCACGAAATCATATAAAATTGAGGCGTTGGCACTCGTGGGGCTCGTAGCTCAGCGGTTAGAGCAGCGGACTCATAATCCGTTGGTCCCAGGTTCAAATCCTGGCGGGCCCACCAAACCTATAGGGTCCGACCCGGACACATGGGTAACCAATGTGTCGGGTCGCTCAAAGATCCCAGGGAAAACGAAAACTTGACCGGCGTAGACGTCCAATTGCGTTAGAGGCTGGAGTCTTTGCAATTCTGGCGCACTTTGTGGAGTTCTTGTTTGTAGCCCGCGAGGAAATCGCCCACGATACCGCCCAGCCTTCCGGCTGCGACTGTCATCAACGCGCCTTTCAGCGCATCGAGGCTTTCGGATCTTTGGTTCGGCCTTCCGTTGCCAACAGCCGCGGGCTTTTCGGCAGCCTTTCGCGCATTTCTTCCGTTAGAGTCGGTAGCGTAATCGATCACGCGCCGTTTGCGTCGAGGGGCGCGCGAGGGCAATAAAGCTGACGCAAGAATGCCGCCACCAAAGGCTACGGCCAGGAGAGTAAAGGGGCGCTCCTCAAACTGAGCACGCCAGTCAAAGGCGCTTTTCACCCTCTCTTCGAGTTCGCTGAAATTGTCGCTTAAATTTTCGCGCGTCTGGTTGATCTGCTGTTCTATTTGATCTGTTCTTTCGCCCATTGGACATTCTCCTTTACGGTCCGAATAGTTTTTTCGGGAACGGGTTCGATTTGCCCAAGAGCGTTTCGGCCCGAACCCACAAGGACGGCAGACGTGATGGCCAAGGCGCCTCCCACGAGGAGAGAAGCCAGCCAGGGCGCCATGACGAGGGAAAGGCCGTAAACTGCGGCCAGCAGCAAGAATCCAAGTCCGAAAAAGCCCAACACGATTCCTGACGCCAGAACCATGACGGGTTTGGAAGCGCGATCCGCCTTTTCCCTAATTTCCACCGTTACCAAGCGAAATTCGGCACGGATGATTTGTTGAAGATTCGCCACGATGTCTTGCAGAACATCGGAGACGGAGCGTTGCGTTTGTGGGGCGCCCATAGCGGACTCCTGCGAGGGAGCGACTTAGCGGCGGCTGAATCCGCGAGCAACGAGAAAGCCGAGGAAGGCCGCTGCCGCGAGCGACTGGATTGGATAGCGTTTGACCGTAGTTTGAAGATCCTGGACGATCAGGTCCAAATCCGTATTTCGCACGTAGTCCGCAGTAGCGTGCAGTTTTTCAGCGGCTGTGTGGCCAAAATCAGAAACCTGATCCGCACCGGAATGCAGCGAAGAGGCCGTCTTATGCAGCGCAGTAGCCGTAGACTCGCGCGAATTCTCTAATTTGTCGGCGGCCATCCGGCCAAAATTATCGATGGTCTCCTTGGCGTCGGCCGCCCGGTCCGCAATAGTCTTCTTCATTCGGGTTCCTGTGGCCGTCGGAATTGCTGAGGTTGAGGTGACGTCCGCGGCAGATTCTTGATTGTTGACATCCATGTGATCCTCCCTGGTGTTGCTGGTTTCAATCGTTCGTTGCATATGATTCAGTACGCTGCAACAGCGAGCTGATTTTGTTCGCTTTCCGTAGGCTAAACGGGCACTGGAACCGGGGCTATACGGTAAAGGGCTTAGGACGCTCCCAGACGCATGGGATCAGTCGTCGCCTGAAGCAGCGGATTCGGTCGGTAGGACGAATCATTTCACCGAACTACAGGCCAACGTTCGTGAAGATGGAGGAATGGTGGTGCGCGGAAAGGTATGGTAAGCTCTCCGCAGTGTTGTAGGACAATTTATATCTAGGTCGGGCCCCGCCCGGGTACTCGCTCCAACCAACACACTTAAAGCGACAATCCTTTCCCAGGGCGCTACTGGTACGTGAGGGTTTATGAAATATGGTCGGATTTATTTCGCATGGTTATCGACAATCTCCTTGCTGTTCGGTCCTATGGGACTCGAAGGGTGTGGTTCAAAAAACGATCAAGCCGCGCCGGTCGTGCAGCAAGCACCCGCTGCGGCGGGAGTCCAGCAAGCATCTGCTGCTTCAGCACCCAATCAGCAGGGGGACCAACAACCGGCTGGCGACCAGGCGCAGCAGATGGAATTGCCCAGTGTGAATCTAACGCCCGAAGGACTGGACGAAATTCTGGCGCCTATCGCGCTGTATCCGGACCCAGTGCTGGCGGTTATGCTGCAGGCGTCCGTAGATCCACAGCAAGTGATGGACGGCGGCAATTGGCTGGCGCTGGATCAAAACCAGAATTTGAAAGAGGCTGCGCTGGATGAAGCCTCTAAGAAGGCGGGTTTCACCCCGGTGATGCAGGCTTTACTTCACTACCCGACAGTGGTCGACTTGATGTGCCAGCAGTTCGATTGGACCAAACAGCTTGGGGCTTCCTACAAGGCGGATCCCAAAGCGGTTCTGGATGCGGTGCAACGGTTACGCGCAGTGGCGGTGGACAACGGCGCACTGAAGAGCTCGCCGCAGATGAAAGTGGATGTGAGCCAGCAGCAAGGGCAGCAAGTTGTAGAACTGAAACCGGCCGATCCTAAAGTCGTATACGTTCCACAATACGACCCACAACAGGTATACAGTTCGACGACAACTACAACTTCAGCTAACGGAACGACGACGACCACTACTACGACGAGCGGTGCGGCACCGGCGACGAGCACCAACAGCACGGTGGTGGTTCAAGAAAAATCCGGAGTGAGCACCGGGACCGCAGTGATGATCGGGCTGCTTTCTTTCGGCGCGGGAATTGCCGTGGGCGCAGCGATCAATAACAACAATTACTATTACCCAAGCTGGGGCTATGGTGGCGTCTACTACGGAGGCCGTCCTTACTACCCGCCGCCGTACTATCCTCATTATGGATACGGGTGGGGGCCCAGCTACGGGTACAACCGGCCCGTGCACTATGGAAACAACAACATCTATATCAACAACAGCAACAATAACTACTATAACCGGTTCAATAACAATTCAAATCTCAAGCCGAATTATAAGCCGATGCCAACGCCCTACAGCAACAAGCCCAACGGGGTTTATGCCAACAGTATGGGGAACCGGCCAGGGGCAAACAAAGGCGTGAATTACACCCGCCCCGCCACTCAGCCAAATCGGCCCGGGAATGCCGCAAACACCGGCGTGCAGCCTCGCCCGGGGAATACGCAACAACCGGGTGCTGGAAACAATGCCAACAACTGGAAGGGGCAGACGACGTATCAAGGAAAGCAGCCAGGTGGCGCCAACGCGCAGAATCGTCCGACCACCGGCAACGTGCAGGCGCGTCCAGGCGGCGGCGTGAATACTGGAGCCGCTGCGCGTCCGGGTGGAGGGAATCCTGCGGTGGCACAAGGCGGCGCGAACAACAAGTTCGGCAATAAGAGCGTCGACCGCGGCTACGGGCAAAGCACGGGCGGGCGACAGAACATGGGCAGCACGGCGCCGTCAACTCGGCCGGCAACTGCAAATGCGCCTGCTACCAGGCCCACAACCGGAAACGCCTCCGCCACTAGGCCTGCTCCGGGGAACGCACCAGCGGCGCGGCCCGCGACCACGAATGCACCTGCAACTCGTCCCGCAGCTCAGCCGGCTAGCCGACCGCAATCGAGCGGCGGGGGAGCCTTTGGGGGCGCTAGCAATGCCAGCACGGATCGCGCGGCGAGCAATCGCGGGCGAGCCAGCATGGGAGCGCCACAACAGAAGAGCGGTGGAGGCGGAAATAAGCAAGCCGCCGGCACGAGGAAGAGGTAACCGACCATGAGAATAATGAGACTTACGCTTACATTCGCAATGTGCCTACTACTTTCCGGTGCGGCGACATCCGCCACGGAACAAAAAACATTTTCATCGCCAGCTGAAGCCGTGAAAGCACTCATGACTGCGGTGGAATCAGGGGATCAGGATGCTCTTCTGGCGGTTTTCGGCGATGACGGCAAGGATCTGATCTCGTCCGGCGATGCGGTGCAGGACAAGGCGGGTCGCGCCGGCTTTGTGAAGGCATATAAAACCAAACACGCCATCGTCACAGTGGATGAAAACACCCGTCTGCTTCAGGTGGGTGCGAAAGACTGGCAGATGCCCATCCCCATCGTGCAGGAGGGAGGCAAGTGGCGCTTCGATACCGCGGCGGGAAAACAGGAATTGATCTACCGGCGCATAGGTGACAACGAATTAGGCGCCATCGCGGTCTGCCGCGGCTTCATTGCAGCGGAGACAGATTATGCGGCCGTCGGGCATGATGGATTGCCCGCGGGCACATACGCTCAGAAGCTCGTGAGCGAACCAGGAAAACAAAACGGTTTGTATTGGCAAACACAAGAGGGAGAGCCTCCGAGTCCTGCTGGTCCATTTCTGGCGCAGGCCGGCGAAGAAGGTTATCAAAAGAGCGATCCGTATCACGGTTATTACTACCGAATCTTGAAGGCCCAAGGCCCGGCAGCGCCAGGTGGCGCGAAGAGCTATCTGGTGGACGGCCAGCTAAAAGGTGGCGTGGCGCTCGTGGCCCATCCCGCGCAGTATAAAAGCAGCGGCGTGATGACGTTCATTGTCAACCAGGACGGTATTGTGTATCAGAAGGACCTGGGCGAGAACACCTCGGAGCTGGCCAAAGCGATGACCGATTACAATCCGGACAGCTCGTGGAAAAAAGTTACGGACTGAATCCAATAGCTGGGCCGCTAGCGGTTTCTGTTTCCGGGTTTCGTTACTTTGCTTTCCGGAGATAGGGGACGAATCCCTGTGTTTTTGTGCGGAGTTTATATACGGATTTTGTCGCCGTGATGTACAGGGTGCCGTAGTCCGCATCACCCCAAGTGAGATTCGCGGGCTGCTCTGGCAAAACAATTGTGCCCAGGTGCTGGCCTGCGGCGTCCCATACCCAAATTCCTTCGGGGCCGGTGACATATAAATTCCCGTCGCGATCAACCTTCATTCCATCGGGAACGCCGCTTTTTTCTGGACCCGCTTCGTTGGCGAAAATGCGCCCATTGCTGAGCGAACCGTCAGGATGGAAATCGTAGACGCGAATGTTCCTTTGTTCACTATCGTCCACATAGAATTTCCTTCCGTCGGGAGAAAAGGCCAGGCCGTTCGGCTGGGTTAATTCCTTGGTGACGAGGCGAATCTCTCCCTTGGCGTCCAAGCGGTAGACCCCTTGGAACGGAATTTCCTGTTTCTCGCCGGGCGGCAGGTCCAGTGTGGGATCCGTAAAATAAATTGCGCCATCGGGACCGAGCACCACATCGTTCGGACTATTGAAGCGCCGGCCTTCGAAGCGGTCCGCCAGCACCTGGTACTTGCCGTCGGAATCAATGCGAATGATTGCGCGGAGGACACTGGCGCAGTCCAGCAGTTTTTGATCCAGGTCGTATGTGTTCCCGTCGGGATCACCGAGGGCAATGAGTTCCTCTTTGTGGCCATCGGGATAAACGCGATAGATCTTGTTGATCTCCTCATCGCTGACATAGACGAAACCAGCCGGATCCCATACCGGTCCTTCAGTAAATCCAAATCCCGTGACCAGTGTTTCGAGCTTTGCGTCGTGCGAGAAGAGCTTCCAGAATTGTGGCAATTCCGCGCGCAACTGGAATTCGCGTGAGGGACCGCTGGCTTGCACCGCAGGGAAGTAGAATCCCGCGATCAGTAGCATTGCTGCGATGCGAAAGAGTCTGGCCATTCAAACTGTCCCATTCTCAATTGTCATCTTCTCGCTCTGCTTCATTCTTCGATTTGCCTGTCTTTGCAGCATTGACAAGATAACTTACGAGATCATCCAATTCGGAAGACTTCAGGGTGGTGGCGTAATCGTTGGGCATGATGGGTTTGGGGAGAAACTCGAAGTGTGTGACGTCGGATCTGGTCAAGAAATGGAATGCGCCGTCAAGCGATTGTAATTGAATCGAGAAATTATCTTCGTTGCGAATGACTCCGGTGAATTTCTGTCCGTCACGCATGGTAAACACCGCAGTCTTGTTTGCTTTGTTCGCCGTGTCTCCGGACTTCAGAATGTTTGTGCGAATGTCTACGGAGGAAAGGGTCCCGCCGTACTCAGAAAGGTCGCGGCCCAGAAAGCCGCCCGCGCCTTGAACCATATGGCATTCCGAGCAGCGAGCCTTGCCGAAAAATAGCGTCTTTCCATTGCGAGGATCGCCGGGGGCGGCAACGGACGCTCCTTTGCCCTGTAGCGTACGAATGTAAACAACTAGGGCCTTCAGCTTCGAGTCCCCAAGGTAATCAAAGGGCGGCATCCCGGCTGTGGGCCTGCCGCCGCGCAAGATTCCCAAAACTTCCGTGTCGGACAGTTGAACCACTTGTTGGCGGGTGGAGATATCCGGTCCGCGCTCGCCTCCTCGCCCATCTAGGCCGTGGCAGACCGCGCAACTGGATTCGAACAGCTGGCGCGTGCCATTCTCCGATTGAGTTTGAACGCCCGCGTCGTTGTTTGGCTGGCCATTCGTAATTTGCCAAACGGCCGCCATAGTTAGGCAAAGTAAAATTCTCCCCGCCTGATGGAGGTGGCCGCGTTTGTGTACAAATGAAAATCGGAGCGATGTCATTGTAGTTGTTATGCCGGAGCGCCGGTATGGATCAGGGCACGCCGGCTCTTGTCCGGACAGTCGAGTTAGAACAGAAACTTAGCTCCGATCTGCATGACGCGCGGATCACGCGCGCTTGTGATTATGCCAAACAGCCCACCCTGGTTCACACCATTTACGATATTTGGGTAACCCGAGTTGATCGAGCCGTTGGGGTTTTGAAACTGGGCATGGTTCCAGATGTTGAACGCCTCAAAGCGAAATTGCAATATCTTGGATTCACTGATGGTCGTATTCTTCAGCAAAGCCATGTCCCAGTTGTTCAAGCCGGGGCCGGAAAAGAAGCGACGGTTAGCATTGCCAAACTGCCCGAGCGTCTCAGGCATGAAATAGTTCGCATTGAAATAAGGCAAGCCGCTTCGCGGGTTTTTGCTGTTCGTCGTCCCTCCGGCGAACAACTTACCCGCGCCAGAAAGCTGCGGCACATCCACTGGGGCGGTTCCTACGCCCAGGAGTGAATTGTCATCGTTTTCCGAAAGGGTGATCGGCAAGCCCGTGGCGAAGGTTGTGATTCCAGAGAGCGACCAGCCCGCTAGAAGCTTGTTGGAAAATCCGTGGTCCGCATGAAATAGTTTTTCCAATTGGAAATTCACGTTGTAACTCGCCACGAAATTCTGCTGCACGTTGAATGAGCACAACGAACGGCTTAGCCGTGGATCAATCGGATTGGTCGAATCCTGCAGCCCAGAAGAATTGTCCAAGCACTTTCCATAGGTGTAACCTACAAGAAAGTCCCCGCGGCTGCTGTTGTGACGAAGGCTGAGCTGAAAAGAGTTATAGGCTGAATTCGCGGTCTCCTGCATGTAGGGATTGCTGCCGAAGAACTGAGGATTGAGCACCGTGCGGGTCCCGGCGACAACCGTGTTGTTCGTTCCCGGAATGTAAAACACATTGCCGATATTCGAAGGCACCGTCACACCCGGAGCCAGTTGGTATGTGGTGTTCTCCCCGTTGGGGCCGCAGGTTGATGCACCGGGAGCGAGATTGGCCGCATTGCTTAAAAACTGACAAAGTGCAGGGCTGCCAGGGTTTGCCTCCAGCGAAGTGATCAGCCGGTGCCCCTGATTTCCCACGAAGCTCGCGGTCAGGACAGTGCTCGAACCGAACTGTCTCTGCAACGAGAATTCGTAATGTTCTGAATATGGCAGCCGGTTCTTGTGGTAGAACACAAAACCGCTGGAGATGGGTTCCACATCCCCCCAGGGGAACGTAGTGTTTGGATTTTTAGCCGACACATTGGTCGACGGGAACACGAAGGGGAACGGATTAGCTCCTGATGCGGTTTCCACGCTGTTGTCCGCACGAGACAAAAACGGCGTCGCGAGAAATGGCGGAGCACTCGACACCCAGAAGATCCCATAGGGGGGATCGCCGACTTCCAGGAACTGGCTCAGATCTTCGACAGAAGTGTAGTAGATTCCAAATCCAGTGCGGATGCTGGTCTTGCCGGGACCACCGGTGAGTTTAGCGAGGAGCCCGTCTTTCACATCGGGGGAGTAAGCCAAGCCAAGCCGCGGCGAAAAGGCGTTGTACTTGATCGGCGCCAAGGTGCGGGGGACGCCAGGATCGCCTGGAACCAGCCAGCCTTCGGGAGCGCCGGGAAACAGCAGCGATTGCACGCCAGGAATAATTGTTTCCGTTTTGTTTTGTGTGTCATACCATGGCAGGCTGATTTCGTACCGCAATCCGTAATTGAACGTAAGGCTGGGTTTCACGCGCCAGCTATCTTGGGCAAACAATCCCAAGTATTTTGTTCGCGAGTCCAACAACTGGTGGCTTGCTTGAATGAAGCTGTTTGGAGCGCCAATCAGGAAATCGACGAAATCGCTGCCGGTTTCATTTCCGTTGAAGGCGTAGGAACCATTCTCTCCATAGTAATTTCGTTCATTGATCTGGCTGTAGTGGTATTCTCCGCCGAATTTCAGGCTGTGTGTTCCCAGCACCTTCGAGAACACGTCGATCACCTGATAGGTGTTGTTGTACTGGTTGACGGTGTCTGAGGGAACTCCAATCGCATAATTGTTAAAACTCATATTGGGCACGCCTTCCAGCGATGTGGCCACAGGCCCGATGCCGCCATTGAATTGGCAGCCGGCGGTCGGTTGATTGGCAGGACAGTTTGGGACTTGAAAACCGAGCGACTGCAGAGTGGTGCCCAAGCCTCCTTTGGGCTGGAACAGGATGGCGACGTTCCTGACGTAGTTCAGATGGAATTCGTTAACGCTGGTCGCGCCAAAGCTTTTCGAGTCTCCCAGGTTAATGAGTTGCGCGCGGCCATGGGAAAGCGCGTCATAACCTGGCACGGTCGCGCCTCCATTGGGGTAAGGGTCGTCGCGGTTGTAGTCGTCGATGAAGTAGTAAGCAGAGAGCAGGCCATATTTTGTGTTTCCATCGATGCGGATTCCGCCTTTGTCGTCGTTCAGCGACGTCGAATACCCAGAGGTCACGAGATTGCCCTGTCCGTCTCCCAGAGGTATGAAACCGCCGCTGAGTATCTTTGCGGATACGGGAGAAAGCTGCGAAAGGATTGCGGAATTCGTCAGTATGGCTGGGTTCGCAAACACGCAGGAGTTCGCTCCCGTGGAACTCGAGCAGGCCGGAGTATTGGGGCCAAGAACATTGGCCCCATAGTAGTAGGGCTCACCAGGGGTTACCGTATATCCAAGGGCATTGGAAAGATTCTGGGCAAGCTGAGTTCCTTGAACCGTCCCGGCCGGAGACCCTCCCGGCTGCAGAGACGCCGCATAAGCATTAGAGAGTAATCCCAGCTGGTCCGTAATGTCGCCGGTTTGATCCGCAGCGGTCGGCACTTGTGTGTTTACGGATTGACCCTGAGTTTGGCGCGTGCCTTGATAATCGAGAAAGAAGAAAATCTTATCCTTCTTAATCGCGCCACCGACCGTGCCGCCGAACTGGTTCTGGTGGAATGCGCCTTTCGGACCGGCGCTGGGACCGACCCCTGGGTTAAAGAAATTGCGGGCATTGAGATCGGTGTTACGATAAAACTCAAAGGCACTGCCGTGAATCTCATTCGTACCTGATTTTGTGGCCACGTTAATCTGGCCGCCACTGTAGTTGCCATACTCGGCATCGAAATTATTGGTAATGATTCGAAATTCGGAGATCGAATCCAGATTGGGGATGACCCCTGCGCCGTTGTTTTTCCCTTCTTCCACATTCGCTCCGTTCACCATGAAGCCGTTGGCCGCTTCGCGCTGACCGTTGACGGACTGGTTGCCAGGATTCAATCCTCCGGAAGGGGAACGATCACCCATGCCCGGCGCGGTTGACCCGTAAGCCGAGGGCACCACACCCGGTTGCAGCGAGAGAAGGTCGGTATAAGATCGGCCGTTTAGGGGTACGGTGGTCATGCGCGTGCCGGTAATGACTTCGCCCATCTGTGTCGTTTGCGTTTCTACCTGTACCGCATCGCTACGCACTTCGATGTTTTCTGAGGTAGCGCCTACGGACAAAGCCACATCTACCTTCAACGCAGAGTTGGCGTCGATTTTGATATCGGTCTGGCGGAACGTTTTGAAGCCCGCTTGATGGACTTCCACGTCATATGTGCCGATTGGCAGCGTAGGGAAGTTGTAGAAGCCTCTGGAATCGGTCACCGTTTCGGTGCGGATGCCCGTTTGCGTTTCGATGGCGATAACTTGCGCGCCCACGACTACGGCTCCAGTTGGATCTGTGACCAGGCCGGAAATGCTTCCGGTGATGCTGGCCCATACGGCTGTCCCCAGGATCAACGCGCATAGGAGAAAAAGAACGCAACGAAAGCGAAGATGCATAGCTACACCCCTTTCAAGTCACTTACACTTTGAACTTTGAACCCCGCTCCGTAACAGCGCGGAAGGACTCCGGCAGGTTCAAGCACCTAGCATGTGGAGTGGCTAAATCCTACTTGAATTCTCAAATACTCCATCGGAGGTTGGGTGTCAACCTCTTTCTCCGCCTCCACCGCATATTTGTCCAACCTTAAATCGATTCAAAAGTGTTTCGTCTCTCGCCCTCGCGGTGGTAAAGTCCTTTTCAATTGCTGGATGGGAGGATCTATGAACAAGGGTTTTTACCTCGGCCCGCGTGGGCCGATTCGCAAAGGGTTGGTCGCATTCGCGCTGCTCCTGGTCGGACTTTTGGCGTTTGCCGGACGTCCCTCCGCGCGCACCCGCGCACAAGCGCCGCCGGATAATGCTGCGGCTTTGCTGGAGGGCTATCGGCACGTGGAGGTGGCATCGGTCTCGGATGCCCTAGAGCAACTCACCGGGCATAAGATGTACATGTCTCACCGGATGCGGCCGATCTTTCCGACGAAGTTTGCGGGGTTTGCGGTTACAGTACTGCTGAAAAAAGAAGCCAATGAGGATCCGAACGCGTTGAACGGGATGCTTGCGGCGATCGACCAAGGTACCAAGGATTCCGTGTACGTCATGGTGGTGGAAGATGGCAACGACATCGCGGGGATGGGCGGACTTATGGGCACGGCCATGTATTCGCGTGAATATGCCGGGGCGGTGATTGATGGCGGCGTTCGAGACGTGGCGTACCTGAAGAAAATTGGATTTCCCGTGTATTCGCTTGGCATCGTACCTTCCACTTCCATTCATCATTACCGGTTTGCCGGATCCAATATTCCAGTAGTTTGCGACGGCGTGGAAGTGAAAGCAGGAGACATTATCGCGGCTGACCAGGATGGGGTGGTGGTGGTGCCTCGTGCGGATGCAGCGAAGGTGCTGACGCTAGCGCAAGACATGGACTTCAAAGAGCATTCCATGTATGCATACATCGAAAAGTTGAAATCCATCCAGGAGGCCGTTAAGAAGTTTGGACGGCTCTGACCCGCAGAAGATTTCATGGGTTTGCGACGTCGGGAAGCGATATTCTCAGTTTTGCTTTGGGCAGAAGAAATCCGTCGAATCCAACTAAAGGAGAAACGCCATGTTTTCGAATCTCAGTTCTCGCAGGAGCTTTGCCGCACGCCTCGCTTCGCTCTTCACCGGTGTGGGGGCCGTCAGCTTGCTTTCGAATTCCGCACCCGCAGCCGCGCAGGCGCCCAGTGGCGTGCAGAAGTTAGACTATGAAGGGAAGACTGCAGGCAATGGGTTCATCACCCCGCTGATCATCCACAACGGCACAATCTACATTGCGGGGCAAGGCGCGCATTCCCACGATTCCAGCGATTTCCCGATGGACATTGAAACCCACACGAAGAAAGTGATGGAGAATGTGAAGACGCTGGTGGAGCGCGGAGGCGGCACCATGGACAGTATTTTGCAGCTTACCGTGTATCTCGCGGACATCGATTTCTACGAAGGCATGAACAATGTATTTAAGACATATTTCCCGAATGGTGGTCCGGCACGAACCACCGTCGCGGTCGCGGCTCTTCCAGGAAAGTCCCTCGTTGAAATCAATTGCACGGCTGCGGTGGTCAAGAAGTAATAGAACAAAGGCAAAGGAGAGCAATCATGGGACTCAACTTGAAATGGACCCGCCGATCGTTCATGGGCAGCCTCGGCGCGCTCACAGCGGCAATGTCGAATCCCAGGAAGCTGCTCTCCTCTTCCTTTCCGATACCCGATTCAAAGATCACCGGGTTCGGTTCGACCGGAAACGTGTATGACGAACTCGGCGTAACTACCGTGATTAACGGCCAGGGCACCATGACGTATCTGGGCGGGTCGCTGATGCGCCCGGAAGTCGAGGCTGTCATGGCGCTTGCCGGTAAGCACTTCGTCAGCATCACGGATCTGGAAGTGGCCGCGGGGAAACGTATCGCTGAGATGCTGAAGCTTCCCGCCGGTTATTCCGCGATTGTGACCTCCGGTGCGGCTGCGGCAATGGAGGCGGGGCTCGCCGGAATTCTGACAGGCGACAATCCGAAATTTATTCAGCAAATTCCCGATCTTACCGGCATGAAATCCGAGGTGATCATCCAGAAGACGCATCGCAACCCGTTCGATCATCAACTGCGTAACACCGGTGTGAAACTAATCGTGATCGAGACGCGTGACGAACTGCGTAAAGCGGTGAACCCCAACACGGCGATGATGCATTTTTCCAATTTCGCCAATGAAGACGGACAGATCAAGGTGGATGAATGGGTGAAACTGGGCAAGGAATTGAAGATTCCCACCTTCATTGATGCGGCCGCCGACACTCCTCCGGTTTCCCATCTTTGGGATTACGCCAATATGGGTTACGACTTGATCGCCTTCAGCGGTGGCAAGGCGATGCGCGGGCCACAATGCGCCGGACTCCTGCTTGGCCGGCAGGATTTGGTGGCTTATGCCCTGCTCAACAACAGCCCGCACGAAGACGTCATCGGCCGCAGCCAAAAAGTAGGAAAAGAAGAAATCGTCGGCATGGTGAAAGCGTTGGAGCTATACCTGAACGACGATCACGACGCACTCAACAAGGAGTGGCAGCAACGCCTCGAGCTCATTTCCGCGAAAGTAAGTACTCTGCCCTCTGTCACCATCTCGTATTTCTTGCCGGACATGGCCAACCATGTGCCGCACATGGAAATTAAGTGGGATCCGCAGCGCATCAAGATTACGCCGAAGGATGCCAGCGCGGCGTTGCGCCAGGGGAGTCCTTCGATTGTGGTATCAGCTGGGGAACGGCGCGGCGCGCTCTCCATGAACTCCTTCATGCTGCAACCAGGCGAAGACGCGATTATCGCCGACAAGCTCTATCAACTGCTGAAAGCGCACTCGGCATGAGTGCTGGCGGTCCACATTCTGCTCAGTGGGCGTCCATGTCTGAGCAGCGAAGAAGTAATGTGCGGTGGTTCCTGGTCTTCTGGCTGTTCATCCTTAGCGCCGTTTCGTTTCTGGATCGCGTAAACATTTCGGTCGCGGCCAGCGCTATTGCCTCCGAATATCGGCTCAGTGATGTTCAGTTGGGCTGGGTTTTCAGCGCTTTTCTTTGGGGTTATGCGCTTTTCCAGACCTTCGGTGGGTGGCTAGCCGATCGACTGGGGCCACGGCGCGTTCTTACCGGCGGCGTCGTGTGGTGGGGAATTTTCACCGCGCTCACTGCAGCCGTTTCTCCGAGTCTGACCGGGGCGGTGTTTTTTTTCGTGTTGGTGCGATTTCTGCTTGGCGCGGGAGAGGCGATCATTTTTCCCGCGTCGAATCAATTTGTGTCGCTCTGGATTCCCACGCAGGAGCGCGGCGTCGCAAATGGGCTAATCTTTGCCGGCGTGGGCGCAGGCGCCGGTTCGGCTCCAGCGATCGTTACCTACATCATGGTGCACTATGGCTGGCGATGGTCGTTCTGGTTGAGTGCGCTGCTCGGTTTGCTGGTAGGCGTTGTGTGGTTTTTGATGGCACGCGACACGCCGGAGCAACACGCCAGCGTTTCGCCCTCGGAACTCCAACATATCCAAAGTGGTCGAACGACAGGCGGATCCTCGGTGGAAAAACGCGCCTCTGAGCAGGCCGATGTGCCGAGTTCAGACTCCGCCACTCTCCCCTGGAGCGTCATCCTCCGAAGTAAAGAAGTATGGCTCGTGACTCTCAGCTATTTTTGCTTTGGGTATGTGGCCTGGATTTTCTTCAGTTGGTTTCACCGCTATCTCTTCAAAATTCGTGGGCTGGATCTGAAATCCAGCGCCTTCTATAGCACGCTTCCTCCCCTAGCGATGGTAGCCTGCAGCCTTCTGGGAGGAGTGATCAACGATAGACTGACCAAAGCGTATGGAAAGCGTGTAGGGCGCTGCGGAATTGCCGCCTTCGCGTTATTCCTCACAGCCGTTCTTCTCGTGCTCGGTTCGCGGGCTGTCAGCGCCCAACTGGCTAGCTTGGTGCTGGCAGGTGGCGCAGGCGCCCTGTATCTCGCACAGAGCAGCTATTGGTCAGTCACCGCCGATATCGCTGGCCGACGCGCGGGCTCCACTTCCGGGTTCATGAACATGGGCGCGCAACTGGGAGGAGGCGTCACGGCGGTATTGACTCCCGTAATCGCCGTGCATCTCGGCTGGACGTATCCGTTTGTGTTTGCTGCTATCCTCAGTGCTCTCGGTGCCGTGGCCTGGCTGGCCGTCGATCCCGCTAGAAACCTGGAGTGCCCCGCGCAAAGTTCCTCGTGACATCCGGGTTCGTTCGCCCAAAAATAGACTTAACCCAATTATTTGTTCCCGCAGTTCCAGGAGCTGCCCGTGACCATCGAAACCGCTAGCAGCAAAATCCACGAAATTGGCATCATTCCCGTCGTTCGCGCGGCTAACGTTGACGAAGCCCGACGGGCGGTAGACGCCATCCATGCGGGAGGGATACCGATCATTGAAATCACGATGACGGTGCCGAATGCTCCGGCCATGATCGGAGAATTAGTACGTCATTATGGAGCCGACGTGTTAACCGGCGCTGGTACGGTAACTACCGCCAAACAAGCGGAGATTTGTCTCGATGCGGGAGCTCAGTTCCTGGTCAGCCCTGGTTTATCGGTCGCCGTTCTGCAAACGGCGGCTCGGCGCGGCATTTTGGCGATTCCGGGCGCGCTCACCCCTACGGAAGTGATGGCCGCCCTTGAGGCCGGAGCAAAACTAATCAAGATTTTTCCTTGCGGTAGCGCCGGGGGTCCCAAGCACATCAAGGCACTGAAGGCCCCGTTTCCCGAAACGAGACTCATTCCCACGGGCGGCGTGAATTTGACGAATGCGGCGGAATACTTCGCTGCCGGTTCTTTCGCACTGGGAGTGGGTGCTGACTTGGTTGATCTAGCGGCTGTTCGGCGAAACGAAACAACCAAGATCACGGATATGGCAAAAGCTCTGATTGACACCGTGCGTTTGGCGCGGCCCTCCAAACTCTAGAATCTGGAAGAATCGTGCTGTTTCGGATGCACCTCGCGTCGTTCTTACCTGTTTATGAACGTACCGTGAACATAAGCTGGGGCTCCCGTTCCGTCCAGTAAACCCTCAGTTTGCAACCATTTCGGGGCATTGTAACCCCTAAGTATGCCCAAACCGTTAATGGATACCCTTACGGTACACCCCCTGTTTCATTTCATGACACCCCCGTAACGGTACTACAAACTTTTCCCAAGGGCTCATACCGATATTTTAGCGGCCTGGCGGAGGTTTACCGAATCTCTATGCTCTCAAACCACGTTCGTTTTATCCGCAATCGGGAGGTCGTCTCTCGAAAAATCGAAGGCGAACTCATCATCGTTCCCATCCGCAGCGGGGTGGGTGACCTCAACTCTCTTTACACGCTCAACGCGGTTGGTTCCGTTCTTTGGGACTTCATGGCTGAAGGTCACACCGTCGGTGAAATGGTGCAGCGCGTTTGTGACGAATTTGAAGTGACAAGGAAGCAGGCGGAGCAGGACATCGAGACATTCCTGGGTTCGCTGCTGGAAGAAAAGCTCGTTTTGTCCGCCGCCTAATTGCCGCAGAAAGAAAGGTTTCGGATGGTTCAGACCGCGACTTACGGTGACTTCTCCAGCCTCCTTCATGAGCGCTTTGGAGGGCGACGTGTGCCCGTGGAAGTCTCCATCGAGGTAACGCATCGCTGTCCGTTGGAATGCCAGCACTGCTACAACAACCGGCCGATGAGCGACATGGATGCGCGCAACCAGGAGTTGACGTTTGACGAGCACGTTCGTTTGTTGGATGAGCTGGTCGATCTAGGTTGTCTGTGGTTGCTCTATACCGGTGGGGAAATTTTTGCGCGCAAGGATTTTCTGGAGATCTACGCGGAGGCGAAAAAGCGCGGATTCCTGATCACATTGTTTACCAACGGAACCATGATCACGCCACGGGTGGCGGATCATCTGGTCAAATACCGGCCGTTCAATATTGAGATCACTCTTTATGGCGCGACCCGGGAAACCTATGAAGCTTTAACGCAAATTCCAGGTTCATTCGACCGCTGCATGCGGGGAATCGCGCTGCTGCTCGAACGCGGCCTGCCACTCAAGCTCAAAACCGTCCCCACTTCGGTAAATGTCCACGAAGTCTACGAAATGAAGCGGTTCGCCGAGCAGGACCTGGGAGTGGAGTTCAAGTTCGATCCCCTGGTGAATCCCCGGACCGACTGTTCCCAGAGCCCGCTCGCCGTGCGATTGACCCCGGAGCAGGCGGTGGCGCTGGAATTCCGCGATCCCGTTCGTCGGGGCGAGTATCTGCGGCTGGTCGAAGCCGAACTTACCGCGAATCTTCCCGTTTCCACCAAGCGCTACACGTGTGGAGGCGGGCACAACGGCTGTGCCGTGGATCCAACAGGAAAAATGACCATCTGCGTGTTGTCGCATCGCGACGGTTATGACATTCGCTCTGGCAGTTTTCAGCAGGGCTGGGATGGCCGGCTGAAAGAAATTCGCGCCACCAAAACGACAAGGGAAACCATCTGCACGAACTGCCGCATTCGTACGCTTTGCAGCATGTGTGCCGCGAACGGTGAATTGGAAGGCGGCGATGCCGAAGCGCCCGTGGATTTTCTGTGCCAGATTGCGCACCTGCGCGCCTTCGCTTTGGGAGTTGCGGTCCCGAAACACGGCGATTGCGCCTGCTGTGCAGGTGGCAGCCATCATGATGACCTGCGCGAATCCGCCGGGCGCATCAACAAAGATTCTGTCGTTCTCACGAACGTTATTCCATTGCCATTGCCGCGCTCCAACTCTTTACTTCCCGTGCTTGATTCTCGCGGAGGTTGCTCTACCGGAGGCTGTACGTCCTGCGGCGCACGACCCTAATGCCGGCCCAGATTGGAATTAAAGTGCAATGAAAGAGACACCAAAACCCGAGAACGATAACAAGCTCCCCTACCAACCCCCGCAGGTTGTGCGCGTGAGCCTGCGCCCGGAGGAAGCCGTCCTCGGACATTGCAAAGTTGCAGGCATAACCGGACCTGTCTCTGGCTCTTGCAGAACATCGTTCTGCCGAACTTTTGGATCCTGATGAGGGCGGCTAAGGAAGGACCAATGACTCGCACTGCTGAAAATCTTCCTATCAAGCTCACCGAGGCCACGCGCCTGGCCGTTTACATTGGAGGGTTTTCGTTCGGTATGTGGTGCTCCGGGGATGTGCCCGTGGCACTGGACCCGGAACACGAACCTTTCCTGCTGCCTTCCACGGCTAATCACGCATGCCATTTTGAACTGGATATCGCGTGGGCCGAAAGTCTGGCACTTCCCAAGATGCAACCGTCGTTTTCCTCCGGAGGTTTGTGGTCCGCCTATGCCTCGGAAACGGGAACGAAGTTTTATTTTTCCAGCCCGGCCGTTGGCCCTAGGCCTTATAAGGCCGCATGGTTCGATCCTGCGTTCGAACGTGGCCATGTGGTTTTGAACCGAGCGGCGATTCCGGCGGAGAGTCTTATCTTTCCGCTCGAGTACCCGCTCGACGAACTGGTGATGATGCACCGGCTGGCTCTTGGTGAAGGTGTGGAAGTCCATGCGCTCGGGTTAGCCGACCAGGATGGCAGTGGTTATCTGTTTCTCGGTCACTCCGGCGCGGGAAAGAGCACGACTGCTCGGCTTTGGATGGCTCAGCCTGGCGTAAATCTGCTGAGCGATGACCGCATCATTCTTCGCAAGCACGACGAAAAAATCTGGATGTATGGCACGCCTTGGCACGGTGATGCCGGTGTAGCTTCGCCCGGCAGTGCTCCTCTCACGGCGATATTTCTTTTGGAACAGTGGCCGGCCAACGAACTTGCACCGCTCAGCCCGGCCAAAGCCGCTGCCGAACTGTTTGCCCGCGCCTTTGTTCCGCACTATTTGGAAAGCGGAATTCGATTCACATTAAGTTTTCTGGACCAGATCACACGCTCCGTGCCCTGTTCCATCCTGCGCTTCACCCCAACATCCGGCGCAGTGGAGGCCGTCCGTTATGCGCGTGTCTGAGCCCCAAGTTCGTAGGGATTCCCGGTTGTTCGAGGAGTTATGCGAGGCCGTGCTTCGCCGTGGCAATGCCGTCCAGTTTCGCGTCAATGGGGAAAGTATGAAACCCAACCTTCTGGATGGCGATGATGTAGTGGTCGCGCCAGCAAGTGCGGCGGATCTACGCCGTGGGGATGTGGTGCTCGCGGAAAATTTCGATGGTCTCCGTGTTCACCGCGTAAATGCGCCTCAGTCCTCCGCCAACGAAGTTACTCTCCGCAGCGACAGCGGCCTCGAATTCGATCCGCCTTCCACTCGTGTCTTCGGCAAAGTTGTCGCGCGGAGCCGTGGTTCTCAGCAACACACCCTCACCGTGTTCCAAACGCGTTTCGTTCATCCCTTACGCGTTGTGGTTCGCCGGGCGAGCGCTGCAGCGAAGCTGCGCCTACGGCGTTTGGGACTGCTTCTGACGGGAATTGTCACACTCTCGTTCGTGTGTGCCACGTTTTTCGCTTCTGCAATTCACGCGCAGGCAGACCTGTCCCTCACCCAGACCCCATCGGTTACGGCAGTCGCCACCAGTACGAACTATACGTACACCGAAACCGTTACGAACAACGGTCCCAATGCCGCTGCCGCCGGCACGATCGTCGTTTATCAGCAGACACCCCCAAACGCAACATTTCGGGCAATCGCTGCGACCAATTGGACCTGCACGAACGCGAGTGGCGGTGCTCTGACTGTGGGCTATACCGGGCCGATCATCTGCACCTTCAACAACGCTCTTGCAGTGAACGCCGCCACAAACTCGATCGTGGTTACCGAACAAATCGCCGGAGGCACCGCGGCGGGTACGGCGGTGCTGAATTCGGCCACCGTAACGTCGTCCACCACAGTGGATCCTGTGCCGTCCAACAATACGGCTGTCTCCACAATTCTGGTTGAGCCGGTAGCCACGGCTGACCTGGCCATTTCGATGACGGCGTCTCCCACGCCGGCGTTTGTTTCCTCCACTCTCACCTACACCATCGCCGTGCAGAACCTTGGCCAAGCCACGCTCACGAGCGTAGCCAATCTTGTCCAGGACACACTTCCTGCCAGCGCGAGCTTTGTGTCCTCAAGTGCTCCGTCCGGTTGGTCCTGCGCAGGAACGGCGACTGTTCAATGTTCATTGACTGGTTCTTTCGCCATGGGCCAGACCGCCACGTTCACCATCACAGTGACAACTCCGGCGGGGGCTGCGGCTTTGAGCAACACCGCGCAGATCAACTTGGCCACGGATCCCAACCCCCTGAACAACTCCGCCACTGTTGTTACCGTTGTTCAGCCGCTGGTCTGTGCCACTCCTGGCAATGACGGCGCTGGCGGCACTCTGACCGGCATCGTCAACGCCTACTATCCCCCTACTGCTGCTGGAAACATTGCCGCCGGTTCCACCTCCGTCGCTCTTGGCGCAGCTTCAGGCTTGGCGCATGCCATCGCCGCTGGAGACTTGCTGCTGATCATCCAGATGCAGGACGCAGCCATCAACAGCACCAACACGAGTTCGTATGGCAGCGGAGCGGCCGGCGTGGGATCCGGCTCGACGAGTCTGGCGAGTTCCGGCCTGTTCGAATTCGTTACCGCCACAGGCGCCGTTCCGACTACTGGCGGCACGCTTCAATTCACGGGCTCCGGTTCGGGGGGAGGCCTTCTGAATACCTACACGCTCGGCGCGTATTCCGGGACGCAAGGACAGCAGACTTATCAAGTGGTCCGCGTTCCACAATACACATCGGCCACGCTGAGCTCCGGACTTGTGCCGTTAGCCTGGAATGGTTCGGTGGGCGGCGTCCTCGCCATCGATGTCTCCTCGCAGCTTACGCTGGGCGGCACAGTCGCGGCCGATGCTCTGGGTTTTCGCGGGGCCGGTGGAAGAATACTAGGCGGGGGAACTGGCGCAAACACCGATTACTTAACCCTCTCCACGGACGCGACGAATGCCTCCAAGGGCGAAGGCATCGCAGGCACGCCCCGCTACCTTGCTCCCGCGACCATCACAATCACCACAACAGCCACTAACACCGGTGTCGAAGGGTATCCGAACGGTAGCTATGCCCGAGGAGCACCGGGCAACGCCGGAGGTGGCGGCACCGACGGCAATCCGCCAGCCAATAATGAAAACTCGGGCGGTGGCGCAGGTGGAAATGGTGGTGCCGGTGGTCTTGGCGGCTACGGCTGGAACAGTTTTACTGCGCTTAACACCACGGATGGCGGTTTCGGGGGAACAGTCTTTCCTGCCTCCACCAGCGCGTTGGTGATGGGCGGTGGCGGTGGGGCTGGTACAACGAACGACGGCTCCTACTACATCTCTGGCACCAACCATGGTGCCGATTGCGGCGCCAATTGTACGGGAATTTATAGCAGCGGCGGCGCTGGTGGCGGAATCATCATCGTCCACACTGGCTCGGTCGCTGGCACCGGAACTATTACTGCGAATGGCCAATCCACTCTGAGCACGGACAATGACAGCACCGGAGGGGCGGGTGCCGGCGGGTCCATCCTGTTTTTTGCCAACAGCGGCAATTTTGGCGGACTCACGGTTAGCGCCAACGGTGGCAGCGCAGGAAATGCCTGGCCGGAAACTGCGCCTGGTGGTTTTCCTGGCCAACGCCACGGCCCCGGTGGCGGCGGCGGAGGCGGTGTCATATTCCTCTCTGGCACGCCTGCATCGAGCAGTGTTTCAGGTGGCAGCAACGGTTACACCAACACAGTGCAAGACTCTTACGGCTCCACTCCCGGTCAGCCCGGCGTTGTAGTCGCCACGCACGTCATTACCGAAACCCCCGGCACGCAGCCTGGCGCCTACTGCGCGGGTGCCGACCTTGCTGTAACCAATTCCGGGGCCCCAGCAATCGTCCTTCCCGGTGGCAACATCACTTACACTCAAACGCTGACGAATAACGGCCCATTCGATGCTGTCAATGCCGTATTCAATGAAGGCATCCCGGCGAATACAACCTTTCAATCGATCAATACCGTCGCCGGCTGGACTTGTGTTACGCCCGCCGTTGGTGGCACGGGCACGATCACGTGTAGCAATCCTGACTTTCCTAAAGGCGGCCCTGTTACCTTTACGGTCGGTGTTCAGGTTGGGAATGGAACGCCCAGCGGCACGCAAATCGTCGACGTCGACAACATCACTTCCGGCACCACAGATCCCAACCTTACCAATAACACTGCGACCGCCATCAACAGCGTCGGCACCGGTACCCAAGCCGATCTCGGTGTGACAAACACGCCGTCATCTCCCACTGTTGCGCCTGGCTCCAACTTTACCATGACCGCGGTCGTCACCAACTACGGCCCCGCCGCAGCCTCGACGGCGGTTTTCACCGAACCTACAGCAAGCAACGCCGGGGGCACGATCAGCGCCACCTTTGTCTCGTTGGCGGCGCCTAGTGGTTGGACTTGCACGACCCCTACACCAGGCATGACGGGCAACATCAGTTGCACGACCGACTCTCTGATCGCCGGTGGCACCGCAACCTTCCCCGTCGTCATGAATGTTGCGAACACTGTGCCGACTGGCACGATTCTGTCAGCCATCGCGAACATCACTTCAACCACGCCCGATCCGAATTCTGCCAACAATGCTGCCACGGCATCCATTACCGTCGCTACCGCTGGCCAAGCCGATCTGGCAGTGACGAGCTCTGGCACGCCCAACCCGGTCACGCCCGGCAACACCATCACCTATACGCAATCCATCACAAACAACGGGCCTGCGGCTATCACGATTTCCGGCACGACCACGGTCACCTTTACCGACACTTTGCCCGCCAATACTTCGGTTGCTTCTTTTGCGGTCCCCGCAAACTGGACCTGCCTCAACGCGGGCGTAGGGAGCACGGGACCTATCACCTGTAATCTAAATTCGACCTTCACACTCGCGGTTGGCGCCATCGTTAAATTCCCATTGGTGGTTAAGGTCGCTGCCGGAATCGCGCCCGGCACCACGCTCACAAATACGGCGAACATCGCCAGCACAGTCTCTGACCCCAACGTGGCGAACAATACCGCAACAGTGAGCACTATTGTCGCTTCTCCAACGCAAGCGGACGTCAGCATCAACAAAATTGCTTCGCCCGACCCTGTCACTCAGGGCACCAATCTCACGTACACCTTGATCGTTACCAATGCCGGCCCCGCAGTGGCGCAAAACGTTGTGGTGAACGACCAGATGCCAGCTCAGGTAACTTGGCCTGCCGGTGGACCCTCCTTCGCCACGACCATGGGCTCTTGTTCGTGGATAGCCGCCACGACGACCGTTTCCTGTAACCTCGGCAGTCTCGGCGTCGGCAGCGTCGCCGTCATCACCATCAACGTGAATGCGGCTGTCTTTAGCTCCAGCTCCTATTCCATCAATACCGCCACCGTCGCGTCTTCCACACTCGATCCAAACCTGTCCAACAACACGTCCTCATTCACCTCCACAATTCAGGCGACGACCGCGGTGGATGTTTCCGCGTTTAATGCTTATGCCCAGCCAGACGGTACTGTTCGCCTGGTTTGGCACACGCGGGAAGAGTCGCGCAATCTTGGATTCCATGTGTATCGCGAAGACGGACTGGGCCGCCATCGTGTCGACCCGGAGCTAATCGCGGGCTCGGCGCTGCTGCTCCGAGGATCAAAACCACAGCACGCCGCCAAAACCTATGCGGCGATTGACGCTCAGCCTGCTCCAAATGCAGCTTACTGGCTGGAAGATGTGGACATCAACGGCGCAAGGACTCTGCATGGGCCAGTCTATGCAGAATCCGTAACTGCGGATCAGTACAAACTGCAAGCCCAGGTGGAAACGGCGGGTGCATTGCCCGTGTCTCCTTCACTTGCGCAGCTTCACGCAAACGCCGCGTCGGCAAACGCTCCGGGTCGCCCGATGTTCGGACTGCATCCGCAGCCGCAGCCAATCTTTCCAATGCCTCCGGCCGGCGTGCCGCGCGTTAATGTTGCGGATCATTTCGCGGTCAAAATCTCCGTGGACCAGGAAGGCTGGTACCACATTCCGTTCTCGCAGCTTTTTTCCGCCGGGCTCAGCTCAAACACCGAGCTACGCGGATTGCACCTATACGCCGAAGGAATTGAGCAACCGATTCTCCTCGCCGGGCACACCGCGGGCATCGCCTCACCTTCTGACGCGATGGAGTTCTATGGTACCGGCATCGACACGCCCTTCTCTGCAAACCGAGTCTATTGGCTGGTGGTTGAAGGCGACCCGGGCAAGCGGATTTTTTCCGCTCCCGGCGTTGCTTCGTATGCCCCGTCTGCAGGCAGTTTCCCGTTCACCGTCATTCGCGAAGATCGCACCGTTTACTTCGCCGCTTTGTCGAATGGCGAGAACAACGACAATTTCTTCGGCGCAGTCGTTACCTCGGATCCTGTCGATCAGGTCCTTACTGTCGTGCACAGAGATACTTCGTTGTCTCAGCTCCTCACGCTCGATCTCACGCTTCAAGGTGTGACCGACGCTCAACAGCACGCCGTGTCCGTTGAGTTCAATGGCAACGCAGTTGGCACCGTTAATTTCTATGGCCAGGTTCTTGCCACGCAAAGTTTCTCGATTGACCCCGGAGTCGTTCTCGACGGGGCTAACACGGTCACCTTGACTGCACTCGAAGGCGACAATGATGTCAGCGCCGTTCAATCGATCCAGCTCCACTTTTTGCATACCTATATTGTGGACTCCGATTGGCTGCGTGCCACGGCCCCGGCCGGCTCCGACGTGCACATCTCCGGGTTCTCGAATTCGCAGATTCGCGTTTTCGACACCACCGATCCGCTCAACATTTCCGAGCTCAACGGCAAAATCGCACCAGAATCCGGCTCCTACGGCGTGACCGTGGCAGTCCCCCAGTCGTCTACGACTGTGCGTACCATCTTGTCCTTTGCGGACGATGCCCTCGCGTCCCCGGTCGCAATTGTGCCTCACAAACCATCGATGCTGGACGATCGCCGCGCCGGCGCGGACATTGTGGTCATTACCCATCCGGATTTTTCGGCGCACTTGATGCCGTTCGTGCGGCACCGCGAATCGCAAGGCCATCGGGTTTCTGTAGTCACGACAGACCAGATATTTGACGACTATAACTACGGCGAACGCAGCCCGTTTGCCATTCGCAGTTTCTTGCAGGACGCTGCCTCACGCTGGCAACGCAAACCGCAAGCGGTACTTCTTGTGGGCGACGCATCCATGGATCCGAGGAATTACTTGGGCTTTGGCGATTTTGATTTTGTGCCCACGCGCATTATCGAAACCGCGGCGTTCAAAACCGCCTCGGACGACTGGTTCACGGACTTTGGGCAAACCGGTTTTGCCACCATCCCTACCGGCCGCTTGCCCGTCCGTACTGCGTCGGACGTGGATCTTCTCGTTTCGAAGATTATCAACTATGAGGAAGGTAGGGACTCCGGCACCTGGAACGCGCAAGCGCTCCTGATTGCGGATCAGAATGTCGACGCGAATTTTACCGCCGCGGTCACTTCCGCTGCAGCGACATTGCCTTCTTCCTTGCAGACATCCCAGATACTGGCAGACGGTGTTGATCCGTCGACGGCACACTCCCAGATCCTTGCTGCTCTCAATAATGGCGCGCTGCTGGTCAACTACAACGGTCACGGCGCGGAACAGCAATGGTCCTTCGCCGATCTGTTCAACACTACGGATGCAACCGCCCTCACGAATGGCGGACGCCTCCCTGTCTATTTGCTCATCGATTGTCTCAACGGATTGTTCCAGGACGTCTACGCGCAGAGTCTTGCCGAGTCCCTGATTTTGGCCCCCAACGGGGGCGCGGTCGCCGTTTGGGCTTCGTCTGGATTTACCGACGAACCCCCGCAAGCCGCCATGAACCTGGCGTTTCTCCATGAAGTGGCCGCGCATCCGGACGATCCAATTGGCCTCATGATCCTCCGCGCCAAGAGTAATACAACTGACAGCGATGTTCGGCGCACCTGGATTCTCTTCGGAGATCCCTCCATGAAATTCCATTTCGCGCCTTATGTCTCGTCAGTCCCCGTTTCGGGTCCCGTTCGCAGTTCAAGGCCACCCAGGAATCCTCCAAACCACTGCCCGCGTGAACTCTCGTGTCCAAAGGAGAATCAATGAGCTTGAAAATCGTTCGCTCGTTGCCCGTCATTGCTTTATTCGTTTTCGCGTGTGCCGTTGCGCCACTCAAGGCCCAGTCGTCGCCTCAGACGCCTGCACTCGGATTGGTCGCGAAAGTTTCTGGTGGGCAGATCGGCACCGCGCCGGCCGCGGAAGGTTCCTCGATCTATTCGGGGGACTATCTCTCTACGACGGATAATGGTTCATTGCTCGTGCGCATTGGCACGCTTTCCTTGGAACTGCAGAGTTCCACGACGGTGCACATCTATCGCGCACCCTATGGCGCAATTGTGGAATTGAACCACGGAACCGTGCTGTACACGACGCCGGGAGGCCAGCAGAACCTGGTCATTGTTGCTTCCGACGTCCGCGTCACGCCCGTTCTTTCCACAGCGGATTTTGGCCGTGTCAGCATGGATGATCCTTGCAACATCACGGTGTATAGCCAGCGGGGGGAAGCCAACGTTCAGGTAGGTTCAGAGAACCGCCTGGTTGAAACCGGCAAGGCCTACCGCGTGCGCGCCGAACATGAAATCAGTTATCGCAAGTATCTTTCTCCAGATGCGGACGATTACCACGATTACCACGAGCATCGTCCCTGTGCCCCGGTGGAAATGACGAAAGGCCACGCGCCTATCGCCCCAGGCCAGAGCCGGTTTCTTTTGGTGGCGGCGCTCGCCGTTGGTACGGGCACGGGCATTGGCATCTGGAAAGCTTTGGAGAGTCCTGACCGGCCCTGAGTTTATCCCCGCGCGTTGCCTCCAGAGAAAAGGCAGGTGCCTCAACCAGTCCGATGGCACCTGCCTTTTTTGGTAAGTCCTAATAAGCCGAACGACAGTCTGATCAGCCGTGGCCTCCGGTCAGCTCACGGACAATTGATCCCACGAAGTTTCTGGCATCACCGAACAGCATCAACGTTTTGTCCAGGTAATACAGGGGATTTTCGATCCCCGCGAATCCTGCGGCCATGCTGCGCTTGATGACCATTACCGTGTGCGCCTTGTCAACGTCCAGGATCGGCATGCCGTAGATCGGGCTGCTCTTGTCTTCGCGCGCGGCGGGGTTCGTTACGTCATTCGCGCCAATGATCAACGCGACATCGGTCTGCGGGAAGTCTCCATTGATGTCGTCCATCTCGAGCAGTTTGTCGTACGGAATATCCGCTTCGGCCAGCAGCACGTTCATGTGCCCCGGCATGCGTCCCGCCACCGGGTGGATGCCGAACTTCACATCGATCCCCTTCTTGGTCAACGCATCGTACAGTTCACGCACTTTGTGCTGCGCTTGCGCCACGGCCATGCCGTATCCCGGCACGATCACCACTTTGCTTGCGGCTGCCAAGATTCCTGCCGCTTCTTCCGGCGAAGCGCTGCGCACGGGCCGCGCTTCCGCTACCCCGCCGGCCTTCACCTGCTCTTGACCAAACGCGCCGAACAGCACATTGGTGAACGAGCGATTCATCGCTTTCGACATGTTCACGGAGAGAATGAAGCCCGAAGCACCGTCCAGCGCTCCAGCGATAATGAGCAACTTGCTGCCCAGCACAAACCCCATCGCCGCCGCCGAGAGTCCGGCGTACGAATTCAGGAGCGAGATCACCGTCGGCATGTCTGCTCCGCCGATGGGAACGATCATCATGACCCCAAAGATAAGAGGGATCACAATCATCCCCGGGAATAGGTACATTTTGTCGGGATGCTGCACCAGCATCACCGCGATTCCAATAGCCACCGCCAGCATTCCCAGGTTGACGATGTTTTGCCCTTTGTACGTGATGGGTCGCTGGGGAAGCACTTCTTGTAATTTTCCCGCGGCCATCAAGCTGCCAGTGAACGTCAACGCACCTAGAATGACTTCGAGCGAGAGCACGCCCATCATAAACTTCGGAACATCCGGGGCGCGCAGGTAAAACTCCGCGGTTCCCACCAGAGTCACGCACAACGCACCGAAAGCGTGGCTCAATGCGGTTCGCTGTGGCACCGCCGTCATCGCCACTTTCCCTAGGGGCACGCCAATGATCGTTCCCAACACCAGGCCGATCGCCACCCAGCGATAGTTCAGGCCATGGTGCATCAGAGTCCCCACGACCGCCAGGAACATGCCGATTTCGCCTGCCCAGACACCGCGCCGTGCGGTTGCGGGGGAACTGAGCCACTTCAGCGACAGGATGAACAGCGCGGTCGCAATCAGATAAGTCACTTCGATAATGGTGTCGGCCGGGATCATGGCTTCACGGCTTCCTGGGGCCGCTGGCCTTGAACATTTTCAGCATGCGGTCCGTGATGATGAAGCCGCCAACGATATTGCTTGTGGCCGCCACGATTGCGATGGTGCCTAAAATCGTGGCTAGCGTGCTTTTTCCCTCGCCCGCAAGGATGATCGCGCCTACGACGGCGATTGCGTCTAGCGCATTAGTCAGCGACATTAGCGGTGTGTGCAGCAGCGGTGAGACACGCCGGATCACTTCAAATCCGATAAACGCCGCCAGCATGAATACGTATAAGCCCGTTAGTAGATCCAGCTTCATCAGGCGCCTCCTCCTGCCGGTGTCGATTGCAACGCGGGTAACCCGAAAAACTCTCTTACGCGGGCGTTCACCACTTCCCCGTTGTGCGTCACCATAGTTTCGCGGATGATCTCGTCCTTCATGTCCAATTGCAGCTTGCCGTCTTTCACCAGGTGCTGCAGAAACGCGCTCACATTTCGCGCATATAGCGCGCTGGCGTGATAGGGCACCGCCCCGGCAAGGTTGAATTCACCAATGATCGTCACGTTGTGGTTCACCACGATTTCGTCGGGTTTCGTCAGCTCACAATTGCCGCCGCGCTCTGCCGCCAGATCCACGATCACCGAACCGGGCGCCATTTTCTCCACCATATCCTTGGTAACTAGGACCGGCGATTTCTTTCCTGGAATCACCGCCGCGGTAATCACTACGTCGCTTTCCGCCACAGTTTTTCCCAGGAGTTCGCGCTGCTTCTGATAAAACGTTTCGTCCTGAGCCTTGCCATAACCGCGTGCGTCCTGCGCGTCCTTCGCTTCGATGGGCAACTCCACAAAGCGTCCGCCCAGGCTCTGTACTTGCTCTTTTGCAGCTGGGCGCATGTCGTATGCGGAAGCCACGCCCCCAAGTCGCCGCGCTGTGGCGATGGCCTGCAATCCGGCTACTCCCGCGCCGATGATCAAGACGCGCGCGGGTGCAATGGTGCCCGCGGCCGTCGTCAACATCGGAAACATCCGCGGCAAAGTGTCGGCGGCCAGCACTACTGCTTTGTATCCGCAGATGGTTGCCATGGACGAAAGCGCATCCATGCTCTGCGCGCGCGTTGTTCGCGGCATCAACTCCACCGAAAACGCGGTTACGCCACGCTCAGCAATTTCTTCCAATGTTTTCACGGTGCCTAACGGCCGCACGAACCCGAGCAGGGCTTGCCCCTTTCGCAGAAGCGGCAGGTCGGCGCTCCCGGTCTTGTCATTTGCGCCATGGCACAGAAACTGCACGATGATGTCTGCGGTTTGGAATAGCTCCGCGCGACCCGCGATCAGCCTCGCACCCTTCTCCACATACTCTGCGTCCGGATAGCCCGCTGCTATCCCCGCTCCAGCCTCCACTACAACTTCCAGGCCAGCTTTCTTCAGGTTCGGAATCACCGCGGGCACCAGCGCCACGCGCCGTTCCTTCGGATAAATTTCTTTGGGCACACCAACGATCATGTACCCTCCTTCCTAAACCGCTGCGACTTCTCTTCGAAACCGATTTCGCGTTTCGTGATGAATTCTCCGAGTGATCTTGAGGCGCTCATAGTTGTGCGTTCGTTTGCCGCTGAGTGCAGTGGTGTTCGAAACATTAGCTCCCGGAATCGAGGGCGGAGCGATGGACCCTCTGGAGCAAAAAGGCAGTCATGCGTTTCACGCGTACGGCATGAACAGCAACGTATTGAAAAGACCCGTGGATTCTATCCTTAAACTCCCGTCGGCCACAAGCAGGCCGCCCTTCTTCTACTTCATGCCCTCGTAGATGGCTCGTGCGTCCCGCAACGTCTTCATCACTCCCTGTTTCTCCTCGGAGGAATTCCAGTCGGGATATCGCTCTGTGATTTCGATGGTACGGTCGATCCACGCCTTAAAATAATCGGAGTCTTCCTTCGCGTAGGCTCGCTTGCCGCCGATCGTTACATATACGGGGCTCGTCGTTGCGTACGCGTAATTGTCCATGACGGGATATTCGGGCTTCTCGCTCCACGCGCGCAGTACGCACCAGCCGCTCTGCGAGAGCGGAATCGTGCCTGAGGTATCGGCCGAGTCCCGCGTGCCGTCCAGTTGCAGGGTCTGTGCGATCTTTCCATTGCAGACCACTTCCAGATGATCCACTGGCACGAATGATCGTAATTTTGCGGTGAAAGGAACTGCGGCTTGTGCTGCATCAAACTTCAATTCGCTTCCGACCATCTCTCCGCCGAGTTTGAACTCGATCAGCGGCCCGTTTGTGGCGAACGTTCGCCCCTGCTTCAGTTCATCCAACCACGTCTCCAGGCGCACCGGCCATCCGGAAGTCCACACATACACGCGGTCGAATCCTACTTGCCCCCGAATGGGTGCCGCGTAATTCGTTGTAGCGTCTGTTCCTCCGCCGGCCGGGATCCGGAATCCCAGATTCAGCAGCTTGTACCACACCGCCGCCGTGGATTTGTGATCGCTGAAGCCCACAATCTCCATGTAATCGAGTTTTCCCAGCGCTACATCGACCGGTAGCTCGTCTGTGATCTGTTGCGCTGGATGAGCAAATGGATCCGGCACTTCGTCAAACGGGTGCACGGCGCCGACCAGCGCGCCTTGCAAGTGCGCCATGTCGTACACGTCTGCATTCATCGGATACAAACTCGCCGCCGCCGTATTCGGATACCCGGCATAACCCGGCAGCAACAAATGGTCCTTCAAATTCAATATTCCGCGATGGCCCCAGTAGCTCGTATGAAATTCCTGGCCTTGTACAATCCGGGAACTGGTCTCGTCGCCAAAATTCTCTTCGAAGTCGACGTACTCAATGTCCGGAAATCTCTGCTCTTTGTTGACCGCCAGATTGTTCACGAACTGCACCCCTTCGCCGTCCGCGATGAAATGCAGCCAGCCAAGGTCATTTTGGTACGCGCCGCCGTAATTCATGTGCACGTGTAAATCCGCGCTGCTCCAGTGATCTGCTGGTTTCCACGGCGATTGCAAAGGCTGCAACCGGACTCGAACTATTTTTGTTTCGCCCGCGCCAATCTCCAGAGTCCGTTTGTTCAGCTGATAGCCAGGGCCTTTACTCACTTCCAAGGTCACCCGGCCCGCGGACGCCACGAAATTGTCACTCCCGTTCACATACACATAGTGACGTTCAAGTGGCATTTCGCTTCGATCGAAACCATCATCCGCGTGAACGGTAGCGCTATCTTGCCAGCAGAAACGTGCAATCTCGTCCGTCAGGGACACCCGTGCACTCGTCATCTGCCCGTCTTCTGTTTCCACGAACACGCGCACCGTTCCCACGGGTTTGAGAAATTTCAGGTTTTTGCTTTCAAAGCCGGTCACTTGCTCGATTTGGCCTGTGGGAAACTCTTGCACTTCGATTGCAGTGCTACCCGTGAAATTGGAAACATATGCGATCTTTCTTCCATCAGGCGACCAACGCGGATTTGTTTGATCCCAGCTTCCATACGAAATCGGAAACGCATCGCCGCCCTTCGCTGGCATCACCCACAGGTTGTGCCACTGCCGTCCCAAATAGGAGCTGTACACGATTCGCGAGCCGTCGGGCGAAAAATCGGGCCGTGCCTTCCAGCCTGATTCTTCGTAGTGAATCTCGTGCGCCTCGGTTCCGGGTTCCGCCTTCATCCGCCAGAATCCGCCGGTGCCGTAAATATGCCCGCTGTTCGATACGAATAGAATGTCTTTTCCGTCGCGTGTCCAGACGGGATTAATCTCCAGGTCGTACGCACTGTAGTAATACCGGGGCAGGGAACTTTTGGTCTCACCGGTGAGGCGAGTCACGTTCTTCAGTTCACCGTCAGCAGAGTCCGCCAAAAAAACGTGAAATCGCTTGTTGTATTGTGTCGAAACCCACGCGATCTTTTTCCCGTCGGGCGACCAACGTGGTTCCACGTTTACTGCAGCCCCCTTTGTCAGTTGTTTTGTCTTCTTAGTCGCCAGGTCTAGCAGCCACAATTCCATTGCATCCTTCTGATACGAAACGTACACAACACTCTTCCCATCCGGCGACCAGTCCGGCTGGTAGTCGTAACCTGGGCCATCCGTCAGTTGCACTGCTTCTTTGGAATCGAGCCTTTGCCGCCAGAGTGAGCCTGCCATTGAATACACCAACTCCTGTGAATCAGGTGCCCAACTCACACTGCTCGGCCCAGCCGTCAGCTGCGGCACATATAATTCGCGGAAGTAATAAGGATGTGGCTCGTCAATCTGTGGCAGCACCGGGCGCCGCTGTGCGCCGGCCGGAATCGCCATCCAGGCCAAAGCGAAGCACACGATTCCCAGAGTTCTTCCCAACGTTCCTCCGCAAGTCCAAATCCTATCCCAAAATAAAAAAGGGCGCAGCCTTGCCGCGCCCCGCGGAGAATCGATCGTTACCTAACCGGAGAACCAATAACTTATGACTGTGTCACGCCAGCCCCGTTTTGGTGAGCGGCATCTCGCGCACGCGCTTGCCCGTGGCCGCAAAAATCGCGTTGTAAATCGCCGGCGCCACAGGAGGCAATCCGGGCTCCCCAACTCCCGCAGGAGGTGCTTCACTCTCCACGATATGTATGTTCGTTTCCAGGGGCGCCGTATTTATGCGCGCGACTTGGAACGTGTCGAAGTTGGATTGCTCGATCACGCCATTCGTCGCGGAAATCTCTCCGTAAAATGCGATGCTGGTGCCCATGACCGCCGCGCCTTCGAATTGCTGCTTCACAATTGTCGGATTCACGATAGTCCCTGCGTCCAACGCCGTATCCACGCGGCGAATGCGCACTTGCCCATCCTTCACTTCGGCTTGTACCACTGTTGCCACATACGTCAGGAAACTTCGGTGCGCGGCGATTCCCATACCAAAACCATTTCCCGACTTCTGTTTGCCCCATCCGGATTCTTCCGCGGCCATCTGTACCACTCGCCGGAAACGCGCAATGTCGATGGGATATTTGTCATAATCCCCGTCGTAATTGGTGTAATCCTTCGGCAGTTCGGATTTTGGTATGACCCGGTCTGGACCAAGCAACCCTAGTAAATACTCAACCTGATCTTTCCCCGCCGCGTGGGCCAATTCGCCCACAAAGGAATGAACGCCGTACGCGTGATAAATATTCGCGACGGAACGCAGCCACCCAATCCGCGTGTGTGCGGGTGCGGGCCCGTTTTCGGCGCGGTGATTGGCCAGTGCGAACGGAATATCACTGAAGCCCAGCCCGATTTCTCCCGCGTCCGCATACTGGGCCGCAGTGTCAAACGTTGACGCAATGGGCGGGAACACGCTGCGCTGTAACCATGCCGTCGGCTTTCCATCCGTTCCCAGCGTCGCTTTGAAATACATCGCTGCCACCGAATGGAACGTATCGAACTTAATGTCGTCCTCGCGGCTCCAAACCACTTTTACGGGCTTGCCTGCTTTCTTCGAAAGCACCGCTGCTTCCACGGCAAAATCAGGAAATGATTTTCGGCCAAACGCTCCGCCCAGCAGCGTCATATACACGGTTACATCTTCCTTCTTCACTCCCACCGCTGCGGCGATAGCCTCCTGCGCACCTTGTGGATTTTGCGTCGGAGCCCACACTTGGACTTTTCCGCCGCGATAATCCACGAGCGCAGCGGGTGGCTCCATGGCAGCGTGCGCGAGCATCGGCGCGTAGTACTCCGCCTCGACAATCTTCCCGCCCTTCGCAAACGCCTCATCCACGTTCCCGTTTTCCCGCACAACTTTGCATGGCTTCCGCGCCGTCTCCTCCAGGTCCTTTCGGAACTTGCCGGAAGTCCATACGCTGTGCTCGCTCTTGGTCCATTCCACTTTCAGTTTTTTCTTGCCCTGAAATGCTGCGTAGGTGCTGTCGGCGAGCACGGCCACGCCGCCTAACGCTTGCATGTTCACCGGAGGCTTGAATGAATCAATGGTGGCGGTCTGTTTAACTCCCGGCACTTTCAACGCCGCGGCATCGTCCACACTTTTCACCGTGCCACCATATACCGGGGAATGCAGCACAGACGCATACAGCATCCCATCCAAATGCGTGTCCTGCCCATACGTGGCTTTTCCGGTCACCATGTCCTTCAAATCGTAAGTTGGCGCAGGCTTCCCGATGTACACCCAGTCTTTGCGCGGCTTCAGGTGTAAGTCTTCTTTCTTAGGAACTGGCAGTTTCGCTGCCGCTGCTGCCAGTTCGCCGTACCCGAGCTTCTTACCGCTACTCTTGTGCAGCACAAAGTTGCAATCGCTCGTACACTCTGTTTCTGGCACTTTCCAACCTTGTGCTGCCGCTCGTACCAGCATTAACCGCGCGCTAGCGCCGGCTTCCCGCAGCGGGTCAAAGAAGCTCACCACGGAGTGAGAGCCGTCGGTATCCTGATCTCCGTATTTCGCATCTCCCGTGGCCTGCACCACCTTCACCCGATTCCAGTCCGCATCCAACTCATCCGCCACAATCCGCGGCAATCCCGTGCGGTTGCCGCTTCCCATCTCCGCGCGATGGCACACAATGTAAACCGTTCCATCCGTGTCGATGGCCACAAATAAATTCGGCTGTAGCACGGCTTTTGTGATCGGGTCTTGGCCAGTGGTAACCGTGGTGCCCAACAGCCCCTTCGGTAGAATTTGCGCGCCAAGCACAAACGCGCCCGCTCCTACGATTCCCTTCAGAAAACCACGTCGGCTGACATTTTCGATCTGGATCATGGTGTCACCTGGCATTGCAATGGACGAAAATCGATAAAAATCCGTGTTTGGCTGTCCTCTATCCTACGCGCAATCCTGTTCCTTGCAATATCTCACGGCCGAATAGTTATGGTTGCTTTTCGGAAATCAACACTTCCTGCGGCATCGTGGGAATGGGATGAAGGACCGTTTGCACGAAGCCAGCCTCATGGAACATCTCCTGGTATTCCGAAAAAGTATAAGCGTCGCCCGCATCCGTGCCCACCAACATGTTCAGGCTGAACGCCGCTTCCGTCGGTGGACTCACTCGATCCTCATTCGGCACGAACTCAAGCGTCACCGCTTTCCCTCCGGGTTTCAGGGCTTGATGCACGCGCCGCATCAGTTGCACGCAGGTCGCCTTGTCGAAGTGGTGGAAAATGTTGGTCAGCAGCGCCAGATCATATCCTGCGCCGAGATCCCCTTCGAAGGCGCTTCCGGGACGTGCGGTATAGCGGTCCGCCACTCCCGCTTTCACTGCATTTTCTTTGGCGACTTCCAATACCGCAGGCCAATCCACAGCGGTGATTTGTGCCTTGGGATTTTGTTGCGCGATGGTGATGCCGTACATGCCATGTCCTGCTGCAATGTCCAGTACGCGCAACGGCCTGTTTTCTTGCGCTTCCAGCAACTGCGCAACAAATATCGCCGTTGGAACCGTTAGAGGAGCCATGGAGCGGGCAAAGGAGACCCAAAGCTGGTCGTTCGGTTCGCGATTGTCACCTTTATCGTTAACCGCGCCACCGCGGCGCACGGCGTGACCCAGCCGCGCAAGATTTTCGAAATGCTGTTCATTGGTCAAAAACCCGACAATCGTACCCATGTAATGGGGAGAACTCTTGCTCAGAAACAACGCGGCGTCTTCCGTCAGGCTGTAACGTCCGTCTTCCTTCCTTAAAAAGCCCATAACCGTCAGGTAATCGCATAGGATGCGCACGCCTCGTTGGGCGGAGTTCAGCCGTTTGGCAAGTTCTTCGACCCGGTGATTGCCTTCGTCGATCGCGGTGAATACATCCATCTCAATCGCCGTCTTTAGCGCGGCGGTCTGTTGATGGGCGTTGAGGGTTTGAAAGATGTGCTCCGGCGATGGCCGGCGGGCACTGGAAGTAGAAGCCATGAGCGTTTGGCTCTCCTTTGTGATATTGAGATTTGATTCTCACTATAAATGCAGGTGGTTATCTAGCGCAAACTCATTGCTCCCTGCACGTCCCCGCTGGCATACTGCATTGCCGCAGTTCGGAAGGACTCCACACATGAAGCGTGAATATCATCGCTGGTACTCATCTCGCCTTGGGTTCGAGCTTGGCGTTGTGGTTTACGGTCATTGGGGTCCGCCGCTGCTGGGCTTTCCTACCAGCGCCGGCGACGAATGGGAACTTGAGGGGCAGAGCATGGTCGGCGCGATTTCCGATTTCATTGATGCGGGGCGCGTCAAGCTATACAGCGTCAATTCCATCAACGGCCTCAGCTTCTATAACAAAGGCGCGCATCCGTTCCATCGCAGCTATGTGCAGTCCATCTTCGATTCCTATCTCCGCGAAGAAGTTGTCCCTTTCATCTGGAGCAATTGCCAATCCCAGGTGGCCATCTCCACGATGGGCTCGTCGTTTGGCGCCTATCACGCGGCCAATTCTCTCTTCAAGCACCCCGATGTGTTCAAGCGCTGCTTCGCCATGTCCGGCGTCTACGATCTGAGGAGTTTTATGGATGGGATGTACGACAACAATTTTTACTTTAACAATCCTGTCGACTATCTCGCGAATCTTTCCGATCCTTGGTATTACGACCAACTCGCTTCTTGCGACATCCATCTCATCACTGGCACGGGTCCCTGGGAGCATAGCGGCCCCACCTATCGGCTTTCCGAAGTGCTCTCCAGCAAAGGAATCCGCCACTCCGTCGACAATTGGGGACCCCAAGGAGGACACGACTGGCCCTTCTGGAAAGACGAGATGCGCGAATACCTGTCCAAATTATTTTGATTGTTGTTTCAGATGAGACCGAGGTGTTCTAGCTGGTAATGGCCCTTTTCAATCACTTGGTCCTCATCAATCCACACATCGCAATTGCGCGTGAGTACATCCACGTGTGTGCGCGACTTCCAATCGGCGTGCGTCTGGCTCCCGTAGGGGTCCCCGAACGCGATGTGCACGCCCGGAAATTTCTCGTCCTGCAATAGAATGCCGATCATGCGCGACAAGCCCAGGTTGGTGCCGAACGCCAGTTCGCCTACCCGGTCGCTGTTCTCATCCGTGTGGCAATATTCCCAAAATTCTTCTTCCAGATCTTTCCGCGGGCATTCCACGTGCTTCAGCCGTCCGCCCCCAATTTCCATCACCAGTGGGGTGGCCTGCAAATCTCCATATTTCCCGTTGAAGTAATCTCCCGCCGTGGCATCGCAAACGAAGGTGCCGTCCACCGACGCCGGCGTGGTGAATACTTCACCTGCGGGCAAGTTCGACCAATACCGTGGGCTTATCAATCCGCTGGTCTTCACCCAATCCAGTTTTGGACTAAAGTGCGCTTTGAACGACGTACCCGCCTCGGTTTGTACCGTCAACGTCTCCGCATGCACCATGCGTTCGCGCAACCGGTCGCTCAACTCATCGACCTTGCGGTAATCGGCGCGCATGCCCTGCTGCATGATTTCCGGCGTCACTCCAATCATGTGTGCATAGCGGATCTGCCGGCGCTCGACCACGTGCACAATGGCCATGCGCGCGCCTAATTCGCCCGGTTGGGGCGTCATGCACAGCACGCCCACGTCTGTTTTCTCAAGTGCCTCCAGGACAGGTTGGGGGGCCTCGTTCATCGGCCGGCGTCCAAAGTCTTCGAGCAACATGCCGGTGAATCTCGCGCCACGCTCTTCTAGCGCGCTCTGCAGGCTGGCGGCTACGCTGCGGCTGACTTCATCGGCAATGACCAGCACTTTCTCGGCGGGCCGCACGCCCAAGCACACGTCTACGGCATTTTCCGCGCCGGCCATCAGTTCAACAGGTGCGTGTCCGAAAGACATCCTTATATTTTACCGTATTTTTATGTTCTGCCAATTCCCTTGAGACTACGATCTGGCGAGCGAAGCACGCCGCTCTACCCGCTTCGGCTCTACGCGAAACGACGGGATTTGGCCTCCGCCGCTGGTCACATTTGCCAGGCTGGTGCTGCTGAGACGCGTCAGGTAGCCCGCGACTCGCCCGCGGAACAGATAGGGGGCAAAGTCCACCAGCATATTCTTGAACTCCACTTTATTTCCCTTGCCGATATGGGGAAACGCTCCGCGCCGCATCGGAATACGCTCCTGTACAATCCAGCACCCCTGCTCTTTTGCCGCTTTTCCGCCCGGCAACGCTTGTTCAATAGCCGTTGTCCAGTCTTTCTTTTCCACTTCCCAGCCGAGGGTTACGCCTTTGCCGCCATACTCGTCGCTCGGCTTCATCACCAGGTTTTTCTGGTTTTTGCGCACGTACTCGAGCAGTTCAATTGCTTCGCCGTCATATTCGGTTTTAACGTCGGCGACCACCCGCGTCCAGGGAATATGTCGCTGGATCAACTCCCGCTCTTCCGTAGAGAAATAACGTGCGTTCTTTTCGTCGGTCAGAACCGCGAAGAATGCCTTCACATGTGGAATTTTGCACCGGAAGTTATTCGCGACGCACACGATCCCGCTCTCGTAGGCCTTCACAAGCGCTTCGCATTCCTTTGGCCGGGCCACAATGTCATTGATCAGCACGCGCCGGTACAACAACTCGATTGTCTTTCCATTGGCCAGCAGTTGCTTGCCGTCGAATTCCAGTTCGCTCGGATCGGCCAACTCCACGGGAATGCCCAACCTTTCGAAGCGGTCCTTAAGAATCTCAAATTCGCTCCAGGTGGGCACTTCTTTCCAATCCACGATCGCTATTTGCGGCCGTTTCGATTTTCCGCCCCAATCCACGTAGGTCGTCACAAGAGCGTCTAGCAATTTGGCCGTCAGTGGGTAGCTGTGCACTTCAAAACGCTTCTTGAATTCCTCCATCATCGGCAGTCTGCGGAAAATGTCCGAAAGCGATTCCGAATAGCCCGCACCCGCCGGCGATTCGCCGTTGTATTCGGTGAATTTCAGCGATTCGGGCAGCAAGAACGCGTCCAGGCGTGATGCGGCGCTTGCCGGAGCATAGCCGCCATTCATGCGCGCCAACCGCTCTTCTTCGGGGCGCAGATGAAATTGTTCGAAAAGTGAAGTATCTTCCAGCGCCGCGCTCGTCAACCGTTCCGCAATCGCGGCGATAGTCTCTGCCACTTTACGTACGCGTTCTTCGTCTTGTGGGGAGAGGAATACCGGCCGCAAAAACGGACAGTGCACCCGGTTGCCGAATGTCAAGTTTGCGGCGCGCACTTCTTCCAGGAAGTGTTTCGCTAGTTCCGAAGATTTTTTGACCAGCGGGCGAAGCAACTCATCCCAATACTCAACTGGATCCGGGTTCCCGGTGGCTCGTGGTTTTGCGGTTCTCATCGGTGAACACTTGCCGAAGGCGCACCAGGCGCTGCTTGTGCGCTCTGGACAGTGCGCGGAGCACCTGTAAATCCTGCTGGCGCGCCAATGCCGAGCATTTCTTCCCAGCGCGGCCAGGCATTGGCCACGTTGCCGTGCAGTGCGCGGTCGATCACTAAGCGCGCCATCCTCTCCACGACGTGCTCAAAATAGAATTCCGTGATGCGGTCGCGCTCGAAGTCCGGCGCCGGGTTCAAGAAGTCGATCGCGTACGGCACACCATCCTTAATCGCAAACTCGATGGTGTTCATTTCGTAACCCAGCGCCAGGTTGATGGTTTGCGCGTCTTTCACCACCCGCGTGCCCAACTCCGGCTTGAGGTAATTGTGCTCCACCAGATAGCGGCGCTCCTTCGGGTCATACGCCACCGGCAAAATATCGGATTTGCCGAAGGTGAAACACCTCACATACTGCTCGAAATCGATGAACTCTTGCAGCGTCATGCAATACGGTGACGTCTGGTCATAGGCCTGTAGCAATTCTTCTTCGTTATTCACCTTGTAGACGTGCTTCCACCCGCCACCAGAAAACGGCTTCAATATCGCCGGCCTGCCCACGTAGTCCAGCAGGGCTACCCAATCGATCGGATATTTCAGGTTGCGCAGCGATTCCGAGTTGATATCCACGTCGGCGGGATAGCCTTTCTGCGGCAGCAGTACTGTTTTTGGAATGGCTAATCCGAGTTTCGCGGCGAGTGCGTAATTGAAAAACTTGTCGTCCGCGGTCCACCAGAACGGATTGTTGATTACGTAGGTTCCCTGCAACACCGCGTGCTTCAAGTACCCACGGTAATATTCTACCTCGTGGGAGATACGGTCCACGATCACCCGGTATTCCGCCGCTTCTCCCATCTTCGTTCCGCCCAGTTTCACTAGCTCGGCGGTCACACCGTCTCTCTGACCCAACTTGTTCACGTGTTCCAGAAACGCCGGAGGAAAACTGAATTCTCGTCCGCACAACAATCCCACCTTCACCATGGTTTCCTCCCTCTTTGCTCGCGGCCCAAAGAAATGATTTTAGTGCATCGCGCCTGCGGAGTTGGACTGACTTTCCATTGCGCTCGCACGCGTTTCCCTCACCAGGTGCTTGACCACTTCTTTCAGGTCGCCGGTTTGTTGATATACGCGCACCTGGCGCTCCGCGCTCGTGCCTTCGTTCAAGATGGTATGAATGTATTCTACCGCGCTGCGGCTACCCAGGTCGTCCAGCACATCGTCCACGAGCTCTAACAGTTCGGGAATCAAATCTCGCATAGGGACTTCTTCTTCCTTCCCGAAATCGATCATCTTGCCTTCGATACCATAGCGCGACGCTCTCCATTTGTTTTCTTCGATCAGCGCGCGGTGATACATTCGCCAGCCCATATTGCCCGTGTACAGTCGGTGCAGTTTCACGACAATCGCTTGAGTCAGCGCGGCAATCGCCACGGCTTCCTCCACTTTCGTCGTGGTATCAAACATACGAAACTCCAGTGTTCCATACGTCGGGTGTGGCCGGACGTCCCACCAGATTTTTTTTCCGTTATCGATGCAATTCAACCGGATCAGCAGATTCACGTAATGCTCGTAGGCGCTCCAGGAATCGAACTGTTCGGGAATCCCTGTCCGCGGAAAGCGCCGGAAAACCGTTGTTCGAAACGATTTCAGCCCGGTGTTTCTTCCCATCCAAAACGGCGAGCTTGTCGAAAGCGCCAGCAGGTGTGGCACGAAATAGCGCACCATGTTCATGATGTCGATGGTGGTTTGCTTGTCCGGCATGGCCACGTGAATGTGCATCCCGAAAATTAGCAGCGATCGCGCGAGCTGTCCCATTTCCTCCACAATGTTCTGATAGCGCTCACCTGGGGAAATCACCTGGTCGATCCAGCTTGAAAAAGGGTGCGTTCCAGCGGCGGCGACTTGCAGGCCCGTGCTTTCCGCGGCAGACACCAGTTCACTTCGCGTCCGGTGCATTTCCAGCCACAATTCGTTGACGTTCTCGCAGATCTTTGTCCCCGTTTCGACGATCGATTGGTGCATTTCTTGCTTGACCTGGTCGCCGAGCCCGCGCGAGGCCGCGGCCGACAGAAGTTGCACCACGTGCGAGCGCAACTCCAGCGTCTCTGGATCAATAATTTGGAATTCCTCTTCGACACCGATGGTGAAGCGGTGAGCCATGCGTGGCCCTCCGGATAGCGTGATCGCTACAGGGGACTTCGGAGCCAGTATCATACTCCGTCATCCCTCAAAACACATCCCTCTAGCGGCCACCCGCAGTCAATTTGGTTCTAGACGCTCGCCCTCCGCCCTTGGCAAACTCCTGTTCATGCAAATCACACCATTCCGGATCGAAGAGTACATGGGCAAGCATGAATTTTCTGCAAAGTACTTGCTGTCCTCCTCGGATGCCGAGTCGCAGACTATCGAGGAGCTACTCGCTCTTGAGCCGGGTGCCCACGATGCGTTCCTGAAACATTGGTGTGGCTACACGGAATCGCCCGGCGCGCCTTGGCTCCGCGAAGTTCTCGCCACCATCTACCAGCAGATTCATCCTGACCAGTTGGTGGTTGCTTCCGCCGCCGAAGAGGCCATCTTCCTCTTCTACCACGCGCTCCTTACGCCCAGCGACCACGCCATCGTGGAAACGCCCTGTTACGAGAGTGCGTTGACAATTCCGAAGAGCACCGGTGCTACGGTCAGCGAGTGGCATCGCAAGCCGGAGAATGGCTGGGCTCACGATTTCTCGGCTCTCGAGAAGCTGATTCGTCCGAACACCCGCGCAATCTATATCAATACTCCCCACAACCCCACCGGCTTGCTCATGCGTCCGCAGATCTTTCGCCGAGTTCTGGAACTCGCCGCGCTGCATGGTATTTACGTTTTCTGCGACGAGGTTTACCGGGAACTGGAACACGATCCCGGCGTCCGCTTGCCTGCCGCATGCGATTTCTATGAACGCGCTCTCAGCCTCGGTTCTGTCAGCAAAACCTACGGCCTGCCAGGCCTGCGCCTGGGATGGTTGGCCTGCCGCGACGGCGCATTTCTGCAAAAGATCGTCTCGCTCAAACACTACACCACCATCTGTTCCAGCGCCCCGAGCGAATTCCTGACCGCCTTGGCTTTCCGCCATCGTCAGAAGTTCATCGATCGCAATCTGCAGATTGTTCTCTACAATCTTCCGCAGCTCTCCGCATTTTTCGCGCACCACACTGAACTGTTCGAGTGGACGGCTCCGAATGCCAGCACCATCGGATTCGCTCGCTATAAGCCGCAACAGGACGTCCATGCCTTCTGTGAGCAACTCGTTCAACAGGCGGGTGTACTCCTGCTCCCCGGTACGGTTTACGATGAACCTCGTCATATTCGGTTTGGCTACGGTCGCCGGAATATGCCGGAAGCCCTCGCGCAGGTTGAGTCCTGGCTCACAACTCACCCCGTAAAATAAAAAAGGGCCATCGACTCCGATAGCCCTCCCAATCCTTCCCAATCAATCTTTCTTTCTTTTTTTACGCGGCTCCCATCGACCTTCTGGCCTGGAAGCACTCCCTGCAGAACACCGGCCGGCCCTGCGTTGGCTTAAAGGGGACTGTTGTTTCTTTGCCACATTGCGAGCACGTTGTCTTGGTTTCGGATCGCATTTGCCCGCCGCCACCTCCCCCGCCCCCGGTTTCGGCTCGTTTGGCCTTGCAGGCTTTGCACCGTTTTGGCTCGTTCTTGAAACCTTTGTCGGCGAAGAACATCTGTTCGCCGGCAGTGAATACAAACTCGGCGCCACACTCCGAACATTTCAGGACCTTATCGTGGAATTCCATGACCCGCTCCCCCTGGACCCCTCTCGGGCAGGGTGGACGGGCTCGTCTTTCACCATGGGCCTGGACTGAAAGCTAGACCCATGCTCCGGGGTCACCGGGCGCAGGTCTTTTGGGCCGGCGGGCGAAGAACCTGAACGAATTCCCAACATCTCTGCCTGACTGGGGCCTGATCCCGGAAGTGCGGCGCCGAGCCGCGTCTCGCGCAGTAGCTTAGTCCTGCTCGCGACGCTGCTTCTTGCGCAGTCGCTTCCGCGAAAGCGCTTCTTTTGCCCGGCGCTTCTCACCGGGCTTCATGTAGAAGCTGTGCTTCTTTATTTCCTTGATGATGTCTTCCTGCTGCACCTTGCGCTTAAAGCGCCGCAGTGCATTCTCAAGAGACTCACTCTCTTGAATAATTACCTCTGCCAATGAACTTCACCTCTATTCCGGTTCGGATTGGTTGCTTGTAGCGTCTACCACCAGCAGCGACGCTACGCCTGAGTACATTATCTCACGGGGTAGCTGGCTTCTTGTAGTCAATTCCCTCGTTGCAAGTCAAGCTTTCTTTCTGTCGCCCGGGGTATCGCTTGGATTTGTTATCTCTCGAGTTACTCTTGCTCTGAGCCTAACCCTTCTCGGTATTCCACTGTACTTCTCTTTGTCTCCATTCGCTTGCATAGGCTGGTACACTGGGTTGCTTCATACTTCCTGCCTCGGGAGCCGATTCTCATGCCCGACATGCGCGATGCCATTGGCGTCCTACTTGCCGGCGGACAGGGCGAACGTCTCTGGCCGCTCACCCGCGACCGCGCCAAGCCTGCCGTACCGTTTGGCGCGCTCTACCGCATCATTGACATCACTCTCTCCAACTGCGTCAATTCTGGCCTTCGACGCGTCTTCACCCTCACGCAGTACAAGGCGCTCAGCCTTTCGCGCCACGTGCGCGCCGGATGGTCACCGCTGATGGGATTGGGTGAGTTTATCGAAGTGCTTCCCCCACAGATGCGCGTCTCCCAGCAGTGGTATCAGGGAACCGCCGACGCCGTTTACCAGAATATCTATTCGATTGGGAGCGAGCGCTCGAAGTTTGTCTTCATTCTGTCCGGCGACCACATCTACAAGATGAATTACGCCAAAATGCTTCAGCAGCACATTGATTCCGCCGCCGACGTCACCGTCGCTACCATAGAAATCCCTGTGACAGAAGCTGCTAAGCAACTTGGAGTACTTGAGACGGACAAACACTGGCGGATCCAGGGATTCGAGGAAAAGCCTGCCGCGCCCAAACCTTCTCCCCACAAGCGTACGCACTGCAACGCGTCCATGGGCGTCTATATTTTCAACACCCAACTCTTGATTCCTGTGCTCCTTGCGGATTCTGAAGATCCCAAGTCCGCCCACGACTTCGGGAAGGACATCCTTCCCCGCATCATTTCCAAGCATCGCGTCTTTGCGTATAACTTTGTGGATGAAAACAGCAAGGAATCCTTGTATTGGCGGGATGTGGGCACCCTTGACGCCTATTACGAGGCGAACATGGACCTCGTCAGCGTTTCGCCGGTCTTTAACCTCTACGACAAACACTGGCCCTTGCGGACTTGGCAGCAGCAGTATCCTCCCGCCAAGTTCGTCTTTGCCGACGAAGACCGCATGGGTGTCGCTCTTGATTCCATCGTCGGGGGCGGTTCGATCCTATCCGGCGGAAGGGTGCAGAACTGCGTGATTGGCTACGACGTGCGTGTGAATAGTTTCTGCGAAATAACCGCGTCCATCATCTACAACCACGTCAACATTGGCCGTCATTCCAAGATTTGCCGCGCTATCATCGACCGCCATGTCAGCCTTCCGGAGCATACTGAAATCGGCTTTGACATCGAAGCGGACCGCCGCCGTTTCCATGTAACTCCTTCTGGCATCGTGGTCGTCGTGCGCCAGGAATCCCTGATCGAAGAGCCGGAATCTCAGTGAGCGGGATTTCTCCAGCTGCAGTTGATCTTGTTTCATTCGTGCGAGGCCGCACTGCGCATCGTTTCGCTCTGTTTTTTCATCTGGTAGTTTTCTGTGTGGCGAATCCCTCGCTTGCTCAGGAACAGCAGGAACAGCGGGATTGGCCGGTTTACGGCGGCTCGGCCGGCAGCACCCACTATTCGCCGCTCGTGCAGATCAATCGCGCTAACGTCAAGAGTCTACAACTCGCCTGGAGTTTTGATTCCGGTGAAACCGGCGGCCTACAAACGAGCCCCATTATTGTTGACGGTGTGTTATACGGCATCACTCCCACCCAGAAAATTTTTGCCTTGAACGCCGCCACGGGAAAACTTCTCTGGAAATTTGACTCTGGCATTCGTGGGACCCAGCCAGATCGCGGCCTGGCTTATTGGAGTGATGGCCACGACAAACGCATACTTACCGGTGTGATGAACTTCGTTTACGCTCTGGACGCCGCGACTGGCAACCCTATCCCTTCTTTCGGCCAGAACGGCCGCATCGATCTCCGCGAAGGCCTTGGCCGCGAACCCGCGTCCGCGCAATTTGTGGTTCTTACCACTCCCCCGATCGTGTACAAGGATCTTTTTATCGTGGGTGGGCGCAATCCCGAATCGCTACCGGCACCGCCCGGAGATGTTCGCGCTTTCGATGCTCGTTCGGGCAAACTCCGGTGGGTGTTTCACACGATCCCGCACCCCGGTGAGTTTGGGTATGACACCTGGCCCAAAGATGCCTGGAAAACCAGCGGCTCCGCGAACAACTGGGCGGGCATGTCCGTCGATGTCGTTCGCGGCATCCTGTATGTCCCCACCGGCTCTGCTGCATTCGATTTCTATGGGCCTGACCGCATTGGTGATGATCTTTTTGCGAATTGTCTTATCGCGTTGAATGCCGAGACCGGTCAGCGCCTCTGGCACTTTCAGGGTGTGCGCCATGATCTGTGGGACCGCGATTTCCCGTCGCCTCCGGTGCTTGTCACCGTCCGCCATGACGGCAAATCCATCGATGCCGTGGCGCAACCGTCGAAGCAAGGATACGTTTTTCTATTTGACCGTTTGACCGGCCAGCCTCTTTTTCCCATCGAGTATCGCGACTACCCAAAGAGTTCCTTGCCCGGCGAGGTTACGGCCCGCCAACAGGGCCTCCCCGTAAAGCCAGCGCCATTCGCCCGCCAGACCCTCACCGAAGATATGCTGACCAAACGCACGCCCGAAATACACCAATGGGCGCTCGAAAGATTCAAGACCTTTCGTAATCAAGGTCAGTTTGTTCCCTTCAGTGTGGGAAAAGACACCGTCGTCTTTCCTGGATTTGATGGCGGGGCGGAATGGGGTGGCTCCGCGGTCGACCCGGATACCGCCATCCTTTATGTAAATGCCAATGACATTGTCTGGACCGGAGCCCTGGCGGAAACCACGGCCCAGAAAAGCGCGAAGGGAATTTATCTGGGCCAGTGCGGCATGTGTCACGGGGAAAATCTCGCCGGTTCGCCGCCGGCCATTCCTTCGCTTATCGGCGTGGCCGACCGGCTGTCTCAACATCAGATCGCCACCACTATCATGGAAGGCAAAGGGCGGATGCCTGGTTTCCCGAACCTTTCCGAGGAACAACTGGATGCCCTGATGAATTTTCTGGCGACCGGAAAAGATAGAGACCTGACCACCACGGGCCCACTCTTGCCGGCGATGAAGTATCACCTTACCGGTTACAGGCGCTTTCTCGATCCTGACGGTTACCCCGCAGTTGAGCCTCCTTGGGGCACGCTGAATGCCATCGACCTCAATACCGGCGAATATGTCTGGAAGATTCCGTTCGGCGAATACCCGGAACTGGTGGCACAAGGCATGAAGAATACCGGTTCGCAGAATTACGGCGGGCCTATCGTCACTGCGGGCGGATTGCTTTTCATTGGGGCCACGAACTACGACAAGAAATTCCGCGCCTTCGACAAATCCACCGGTGAGTTGCTCTGGGAGACCACACTTCCGTTCGCGGGGAATGCTACACCCGCCACGTATTCCGTGGATGGCCGCCAGTACATCGTCATTGCAGCCGGAGGCGGCAGGGACTTTAAAGCCAAATCGGGTGGCGTGTACGTAGCCTTTGCTCTCCCAAAGGAGCCAACGGCAAAGTAGAGTAAAAATAACGTCTCCGTAATCTTCGGTCTTTAACTCGGGGTCGCAAACGTGTCGCCCGTCACGTGATGTTTCGCCCTCCTCTGCTACAATTTGCCTTCTGTAAACCACACAGGAGAACCAACTACCATGTCCACCAAAATCACCCGCGTCCATGCCCGCCAGGTGCTCGATTCACGCGGCAATCCCACTGTCGAAGCCGAAGTTACTCTCGAATCAGGTGCGTTTGGCCGCGCTATCGTTCCCTCTGGCGCTTCCACGGGCGAGCACGAGGCGCTCGAACTCAGAGACGGCGACAAATCCAAATATCTTGGCAAGGGCGTGCTCAAGGCCGTAGCCAATGTCAATTCGGAGATCGCTAAGTCCGTCGTCGGTTCCGATGCTGCCGACCAGCGCGCCCTCGATCACAAAATGATTTTGCTGGATGGCACGCCCACGAAATCGCGCCTTGGCGCTAACGCCATCCTCGCCGTTTCAATGGGTGCTGCTCGCGCCGCTGCGGTGGCTGCCAAGGAACCGCTCTACAAGTATCTGGCGCGCTATTCTACCGATCACTCCGCCAATCTCCTGCCTGTTCCCATGATGAACATTCTCAATGGCGGCGCTCATGCGGACAGTTCCGTCGACTTCCAGGAATTCATGGCCATGCCCGTGGGCGCTCCGACTTTTTCCGAAGCGCTGCGCTGGGGCGTGGAAGTGTTTCATTCCCTGAAATCGGCGCTGAAGAAGCACGGCTACTCCACGGCCGTCGGTGATGAAGGCGGGTTCGCGCCGAGTTGCAAATCCAACGAGGAAGCCATCCAGATTGTTCTGGAAGCCATAGGAGCGGCTGGCTACAAACCCGGGGAACAGGTCGCTATTGCGCTTGACCCGGCTGCTAGTGAGTTTTTCGACAAGGCCAGCGGTAAATACGTCTTCAAGAAATCAGACAAGTCCACGCATTCGTCCCTGGAAATGGCGGACTATTGGACCAAATGGGTGGAAAAATATCCTATCGTGTCGCTGGAAGACGGTATGGCCGAAGACGACTGGTCTGGTTGGAAAGTGCTCACGCAATCCATCGGCTCGAAAACCTCCAAGAAAAAACTTCAACTCGTCGGCGACGACATCTTCGTTACGAACACTGAACGACTCTCACGTGGCATCAACGAGGGCATTGGCAACGCCATCCTCATCAAACTGAATCAGATTGGCACCGTCATCGAAACCATTGACGCGATTGAATTGGCACGTAAAGCCGGATACAAATCCGTCATTTCTCACCGCTCAGGTGAATCGGAGGACACTTTCATCGCCGACCTGGCCGTGGCCACCGCCGCCGGTCAGATCAAGACTGGTTCTGCCTCGCGCACGGATCGCATCTCCAAGTACAACCAACTGCTGCGCATCGAGGAAGAACTGGGCTCCGCCGCCCGTTTCGACGGCCACGCTCCTCTGAAATAGAGATGGCTCCGCTGTCTTCGTGTTGATGTTGATGAGGACGTCGGATCCAGCAGTGCTGGACCCCTACAGATGCACCTCTTCCTGAGCTGTTTTCTCTCGTCTCATTTCCGCGAGGACCAGGCGGATTTCGTCGAAGGTTACCTCGTTTGGCAGGGCTCCCTTGATGGGCTTCATCCACTCCAGCCCTACGCGTGCGCACGCTTCGCGAATCTGCTGGTGCCGGCCCACCGACATCCATTGTTGCTGGAATCCCACTTCACCTTTTTCGATTAGATCGGCCACCAGGGCAACCACCGACGTCACTTTTCTCCCGCGAATCTGTGCAATCTCCTCAAAGCTGTGGCCCTGCTGCAGCAGTTCCAGAGTTTCGAGCGAAGCGTTCGGTGGCTTGGCACGAGATTGCTCGCTGGCCCGCTCTCCGTTTTCAAATCGTGGGAACAGTCGGAGGATTTCTTCGCCGTACATCTCGCACTTTTTTTCTCCCATACCGGAGATCTGGCGCAGTTCACGCATGGTTTTTGGCTTCTTCTGGCACAGTTCATCCAAAGTGGTGTCATGCAGCACGATGAACGCTGCGATCATCTTTTCTCGCGCGGTTGTTCTTCTCCATTCCCGCAGAAACTCGCGCAACTCCTCATTCACGGGGATGCTGGGCGCCCCAGTCGCAGCGGCCCTCTCAAATCGCACTTCCTCGATTGCGCTGCTTGGACTTCTCTTCCATTTTCTTTCTTTGGTTTGCGCGCTACTCGCATCCAGGATGGCAAGCCCCCACAAACATCGCAGACTCCGCATCCCTGCCACTTCACGGTTTCGCCAAAATACTCGCAGATCTGTTTCTGGCGGCATTGCTTGCCGTTCACAAATCCTTGCATCAAATGGTAGCGGCCCCACGCTCTTTCTTTCTCTTCATAGTCGCCGATCTGGTTAATGAAAAACGCTCGCAGCCCGTTGTCTTTCTTCTCCCATAGGAGATAGCAGTCGGCCGGCAATCCATCTCTGCCCGCGCGGCCGGTTTCCTGATAGAGCTGTTCGATGCTGTCTGGCAGTCCGAGGCGCACCACGGCGCGAACATTGGGTTTGTTGATTCCCAACCCAAACGCAATCGTGCCCACCAACACTCGGGCCTCTTCCGTCATCCACTTTTCCTGATTCTCGCGCCGGGTGCTGCTATCCATTTGCCCGTGATAACCAACCGCGGCAATTCCGTTTTCTCCAAGCATGTCGATGATTTCACCGACGCGGGCCACGGTGGGCGAGTACACAATCACGTTTCCCTGTTTGACCCGCCGGACAGCTTCCAGAAGCAACTCATCCTGCATCCGGCCTTTGCATTCCGTTACAAAATAGCGAAGGTTCTCGCGGCGAAAGCTGGACACGGACTTCAGCGGATCCTTCAGTCGCAGTTGCTGCACAATATCGTGGCGCACCTGCTGCGTGGCGCTAGCGGTGAACGCGGCGATAGCCTGCTCTGGAAACATCGCCCGCAGTTTGCTCAACTGGCGATACTCCGGCCGGAAATCGTGGCCCCACTCCGAAATGCAATGCGCCTCATCGATGGCGAAAAACGATACCGGCACTTTCCGTAGCCACTCGGCCGTGCCTTCCATTACTGCGCGCTCGGGCGAAACATAAATCAACCGATACTCCCCGTCGGTGGCTTTTTTCTTCACCTCGTGTCGGTCGGCCTCCACCACGGCGCTGTTCAGAAACACGGCGGGAATGCCCATTTGCCGTAATTGCGCAACTTGGTCTTGCATGAGCGCAATCAGTGGTGAGATCACCACAGCCGTGCGCCGTTCGTCCAGCACCGCCGGCAATTGGTAGCACAGAGACTTGCCGCCACCTGTAGGCATGACCACGCAGACATCGCGTCCAGATGCCAAACCACGCACGACTTCTTCCTGCCGGGGGCGGAAGCCGTCATAGCCCCAATACCGCTTCAACGTTATGGAGAATTTGTCTGCGGTCATATCCTGCTGCTGGCCCGAGGCAGTCATGGAAATGTTCGCCTTTCATTCGCCATACGTCAAGCCCAAGTTTATAGAATTACTTGTTTAGTCATCCGCAAATTCACAGCGGCTTGTGCATAAATCCCGTCAATCCTGGCCGTGTTTACAAGCCCATAACACGACCCCAAATAGTCGCTCGCGCCGCGCGAAGCTCGCTCTATTGTAGGTATAGCCGGGCGATTTCGTGGGATCGTCCTATCCTGAATGCAAAATAAGGCGGTCTTATGTATCAACTTCTTTTGATAGGGTCGCTTGTTGGAATTCTGTTTGTGCTTGGGTTCCTCAGGCTAAGGAAAGCAGCCCCTAAGCGTCAAAAAAGGTGGATGCCTGATATCCGGCGGGTTGTTTAGGCCGCTACGTTACGTAGCATTCCCGTGGTCGCTGACCGGCATTTCCGCCCGGTTTAGCGATTCTTTGACACTGCATGCAATTCTCAATATCCTCGTTGAGCCTGGTTTAGGCGTTCGTTCGAAATGATTGGTCAGACCATCTCTCACTACCAGATTCTCCAGAAGCTCGGAGGCGGTGGGATGGGTGTGGTCTATTCCGCGCGAGACACCGTTCTAGACCGCTGCGTGGCTCTGAAATTTCTTTCGGCCCAGGCGCTACTCGATAAGCTTTCCCTCGATCGCTTTTTGCGTGAAGCTCGCTTCGCTGCTTCGCTCAACCACCCGCATATCTGCACGGTTCACGAAATCGGGGAAAATGCCGAGGGCCATCCTTTCATCGTGATGGAATTCCTCGAAGGCGAAACGCTGAAGCACCTGATTTCAGGAACTCCCATGCGCGCGGACCGGGTGCTGGACATTGCGGTACAAGTTGCCGACGGACTCGACCACGCCCATGCTCGAGGCATCACCCACCGCGACATTAAGCCCGCTAACATCTTTGTCACACGCACGGGCCAGGCCAAGATTTTGGATTTCGGGCTTGCCAAGCTATCCCAAGTCCTCGCTGTCTCTCCGGAGACCGAGCCGTCCGATTCTACAAATAAGAGTACTCCGGTACACGACGAGACGTTGACCACGCCGGGCACTTCCATGGGCACGATCGCGTACATGTCTCCGGAGCAGGCGCGCGGCGATCCACTCGATCCCCGCTCTGATTTATTCTCCTTTGGCTCGGTCCTGTATGAGATGGTCACCGGATCACAACCTTTCCGTGGACAAACCTCGGCAGTCATCTTCGATGCCATTTTTAACAGCAATCCCCCGCCCGCCGCCTCGCTGAATCGGGAATTGCCGGAGTCGCTGGACGCCATTATTTTCAAAGCGCTCGAAAAAGACCGCGATCTGCGCTACCAGTCCGCGGCCGAGCTTCGCGCCGACCTCAAGCGTCTGAAACGCGACCTGGATTCCGGGAAGCGCGCTCTTTCTGGCAGAACCGCTTCCTATGTTGCTCCTTCCCCAGCCTCCGTGAGTCGCTCCGAAAATTCCGTCGCGGTTCTCTATTTTGAAAATCTCAGCAGCGCCAAGGAAGACGAATATCTCCGCGATGGCATGACCGAAGACATCATCACCGAGCTGGCGAACATAAAGAATCTGAAAGTGTTTCCCCGCCCGGCGCTGCTGCCTTATCGAGACAAGCCCGTCACCGCACCTCAGGTTGGCCGCGAACTGAACGCGGCGTATGTCCTTGGCGGGAGCCTCCGTCGTTCCGGCAACCGCTTGCGCATCACCGCGCAACTCGTCGAAACCCGCACAGGCCACGCACTATGGGCGCAGCGCTTCGACCGCGAAATGGATGACGTGTTCGAAGTGCAAGACGAAATCGCACGCAGCATCGCGCAAGCCTTTCGCATCAACCTTTCCCCGCAGGAGGAGCAGAAGATCGCCTCCAAGCCCACCCAAAATTCTGTGGCTTACGACTATTTTCTTCGCGGTCGAAGTTATGCCCGCCGCGAGAGCCTGGAATTTGCGCTGCAGATGTATGAGCAAGCCATCAAGCTGGACCCGAGTTTCGCCCTCGCGCACGCCGGCATTGCCTATATTTGCGCGGTCATTCATGAAATCCGCGAACACAATCCCAAATGGGTGGAGCGAGGCGATCAGGCCTGCAACAAGGCTCTTCAACTGGATCCCAATCTCGCTGAGGCGCTGGTGGCGCGCGCGCGCATCTCGTATTCGCAGCGCAAGCACGAGGAAGCCATCGAGTTTGCGAAGCGTGCGATTGCGCTGAAGCCAGATTGCGAAGGGGTCTACAACGTTTTGGGACGTGTGTACTTCGCTTCGGGCCGGTTCCAGGAAGCGGCGGATTTGGCTGAAAAAGCGATGGAAGCGAATGGCGATGACTACAACGTATTCGTCCCCATTGTGAATGCGCTCGAACGCCTTGGGCGCGTTAATGAGCTCAAACGTTACCGCGAAATGGAAATGCGCACTCTGGAACACCAACTCGAAATCGTTCCCGAAGATGTTCGCGCGCGAAGCCTGCTCGCCGCCGATTACGCCAATATGGGCCGAATTGATGATGCTGTGAGGCATCTAGAAATGACGGTGGCGCTTCGTCCCAACGATTCCAACATCCTCTACAATGCCGCCTGCACCTACGCCGTGCTGGACAAAAAGGCGGAAGCTCTCGCCCTGTTACGGCGTTCTCTCGCGGCTGGATATGCCAACGCCGATTGGCCTCGCCAGGATCCCGACCTTATCTCTCTGCATAGCGATCCAGAATTCCTATCGCTCTTCCCACCGAAGTAGTTGGTGACTCGTAGGTAGCGCCCAATTCGTGCGATCTGGCGGTGTGACGCACGCCACTGTTCCACTTGCTTCCCTGGCGCTATCCTGCTTAGGTGACCGTTCCGACGCAACCGTTTTATTTCGTTCGATAAACCTTCGCTCCCGCCGACTTCGGTCACCGCTCGCTGCTGCCGATGAGCACGCTGGCTCAATCTCAGGCTCTGCCCGTCACGGACTTCACCCGCCCCGGTGTAAATCCCTGGCTGATCGCTTTTACGGTGATGCTCGCTACGTTCATGGAGGTGCTGGACACCAGCATTGCGAACGTCGCCTTGCCGCACATCGCCGGTAGTTTGTCGGCAGGAGTCGACGAAAGCACCTGGGTGCTCACCTCGTATCTGGTTTCCAACGCCATCGTTCTTCCGCTGACCGGCTGGTTCTCCAAGCTATTCGGCCGCAAGAATTTTTACATGTCGTGCGTGCTTATCTTCATCATCAGTTCGCTTCTCTGCGGCGTGGCGACCAGCCTGCCTTTGCTGGTGTTTTTCCGAGTGCTGCAAGGAGCGGGCGGCGGGGGTTTGCAGCCGGTCTCGCAAGCTATCCTCGTGGAAAGTTTTCCGCGCTCGAAGCAGGGTATGGCCATGGCGGTTTATGGGATGGGAGTGGTAGTTGCTCCCATCGTTGGGCCCACATTGGGCGGTTGGCTCACGGATAACTATTCCTGGCGATGGATTTTCTTTATCAATATTCCTGTGGGTTTGTTCTCCATTTTTCTTACCTCGACGTTGATCCACGACCCGGCGCACGTCACGAAGAACGAAAATAGCCATCGCGTGCGGATTGACTACATCGGCCTCGGCCTGCTGAGTGTGGGTTTGGGGTTCCTGCAGGTTGTTCTCGATAAGGGGCAGCGCGACGACTGGTTTGGTTCTCGTTTCATTGTGTGGTGCACAGTTGCTTGTGCCGTTGGGCTGCTTGGAGCGATCGTATGGGAACTTCGGCAGAAAGATCCCGTCGTCGAATTGCGTCTATTCAAGGACCGTAACTACGCGACCGCTACGTTGCTGATGTTTTTGTTGGGCGTGGTGTTATACGGCAGCACCGTTTTGCTGCCTGTACTCTTGCAGACGCTGGTTGGCTATACAGCCGAACTCAGTGGTTTGGTGCTCTCTCCCGGGGCGGTTGTTACGCTGCTTTCACTTCCGCTGGTGGGTTGGCTGCTGGCACGGTACCAACCGCGTTGGCTGGTCATTTTTGGCTTGCTGGTTCTGTCGTTCGGGATGTTTCAACTCGCCTATATTAATCTGACGACCGATTTCTGGACCTTTGTCTATGTTTGGATGATTTCTCGCGGCGGCCTTGGGTTCCTCTTCGTGCCCATCAACGTGGTGGCGTTTTCCTTCGTCTCCAAGGAAAAGATGAACAGCGCCACGGGCTTGATCAATTTAGCGCGCAATATTGGGGGCAGCGTGGGCATCTCAATGGTCACCACTATTCAGGCACGCCTCACGCAAAAACATCAGGTCGACCTCGTTTCTCACATGACGCCGCTCAATTCACGCTATCTCGCGGCCCTCCATGGGCTTGCTGCCGGCCTTCAGGAGAAAGGTTCAAATGCGGCGTACGCTGCGCAGCAAGCGAGTGCAGTCCTTTACGGAGAACTTCAGCGTCAAGCTGCCATGCTGGCTTTCATCGATGTGTTCTGGCTTCTCGGCGTCGTTTGCCTTGCGATGATCCCCTTCATGTTCCTCATCAAATCTCACCGTCACCACGATCGCGAGAGTGTCCCCTCCCACTGAGTGGCTGTGAGACATCCATCACACCCCTGCGTTAGTAGTCGATGCCTTTCCAGAAATTGGGAGTTTGCACGATCTCAAATCGATTGGGATCGGCCTTCACCAATGCGTCGGCGGTAGAGTTCCAGAGCGTACCGTGGCCGATAGTGCCGTTGTTGTACATGTTGTTGTCTTGAACTACGGTTTGATCCAGCAGATAGTTGCTAAAGGCTTGGCCGTTGCGGGATATGGCGTCCTCGTGTTGCTCAAAGGCTTGGTTCTGCATGTCGTGGGCCTGTTGTGCAGCGTTCATTCGCGCGGTGGCGTCCGCCCCGATCTGGTGTATATGGTTTACGTACTGCTGGCTCTGCTGGATTAATGCCTGGGTGTTGGCAGCCATTTGCTGACTGGCCGCTGCCGTCTGCTGGTTGATCACTTCCTGATTGACCTTCCAACTGTCTATGATTGCGGTCAGGGTGTTATGTTCCTGCTCGGCGAGGGTATTGGAAACCAGCATGTGACTGAGCGTGACGATGTATGCGCCATAGTTTCCGGGATCGAAGGCGCACATGTAATCGCTGAATGTCTGCATCCCTTTTCCGTCAGGATCCATGTGCCCGTTTGCCAGAATGCAGTGGTTGCCCTGCGGTGCAGGCATTGGTTTGATCGTGTCCACCTGAAGCTGCGCTGGCGGTTTCCCGTTGGCGCGCCTCCAGGCCTGAAAGAGGTCCGGATAGGACTTCACCAGGTCCCCCCGGAATGGATAGACGATCGTGCCTGGAACGTGCGGAAGTCTCCGTTGATTCGGATTCGTCGGGTCGATCGCCATGCGCGTCATACTCAGACCGATCTGTTCGCCCTGCGGCCCGGTGACCAGCATGGTGCCGCCGGCGCTGCGAGGATCCAGCGTCCATCCATCGGGGATGCCGATGCTCGCCGAGTTGTCGGTGGCCGTGACCATGCGCAGCTTAGCAGCCGGCGCTGAATGTCCGCTCGCCGCGGCTGGAACCGTACTAGTCGCTTTGGGCGTGCTCGGGGTCGCCGCGACCGCCGAGCCCGGATGCCACTCCCTGAACAGTTCCTTCAGCATGGCATTCACCGTGTTGCCAAATCGCGTGGCATTATCCGACACCAGAGCCGCTTCCACTCGCTGCGACGGGTTCATGGCAGCCATAACCAACCCCGCAACCTTTACGTTTCCGGCCGGGTGATTCACCACGGTAAAGAAGACTCCCACTGTATCGGTACCGCGAAATTGGAAAACCTGACCTACCTGTGGCCGCTCGCCGCAGTTGCTATGTACCGCGCGCAACACGGAGGCCATGGCGGCCGCCTGACCGGCGGCCCCGTCTACCACGCCGTAAATGATTCTGCCCCCCTCAGGCGAATTGACCGATTTCAGTGGCGTTTGCGCTGACACCACACTCGCAGCGATCACAAGAAGAACGAGGTACAGCATCGACGAAACACAAAACCACTTGCAACCTTTAAGCATAGAAGTCCCCTTCGCGGTTTGACTGCCGCGCCGCGTTAGCTCCTTCAAGATGAGCCCGCATCCATCACTGCGCGACCTTGCAGGAGATAGCACCGAGCCTCCAGAAATGATGTGACCGCCAGCGCGATGCAGGTGTCTGGGGATACAAGAAATCAACTATGCCTGCGGATCGTGGTAGAATGGTAGAATATCAACGGTAGACTGGTGGACCATATGGCGATCAATATCAAGAACGATGAAACTCACAAACTGGCTCATCAATTGGCGAAGCTGACGGGCGAGAGCCTGACCACCGCAGTAACCGAAGCCGTTCGCGAGCGCTTGGATCGACTGCGGAATCAGCGCGGAAGTGGTCTTGCAGACCGCATGTTGGAGATTGGCAGAGACTGCGCGGCGCGTCTGAAGGAACCGTTTCCTAGCAAGGACCATGGAGAATTGCTCTACGACGAAGAGGGCTTGCCGCGATGATTATCGATACTTCTGCGATTGTGGCCATTCTGCGAGCGGAGCCAGAGGCGGAGGCGTTTGCAAGAGCGATCGCCGGCGCGCGGAACCGGCGAGTTTCCGCGGTGAATTTCGCCGAAGCGGCAGCGGTCATCGACGGGAGCCGCGATCCAGTGGCCACCCGCCGGTTCGATGAACTCCTTCGAGAAGCAAACATATCGATCGAGCCGGTGACCGAGGCGCAAGCGCGTGTGGCCCGCGACGCCTACCGCGATTTCGGAAAAGGGAGCGGACAGCCGGCCGCCTTGAACCTGGGAGAGTGTTTTGCCTACGCCCTGGCGAAAGAGATGCGCGAGCCGATACTGTTCAAAGGCGATGACTTCCGGCGAACAGACCTCACACCTGCTCTTCGTTAACGGCAATTCGAATTTAACAATCGGGATTCAGGGAAGCTCGACATATGAGGAATACGTATGAGGCGACGGCAGCACTTCGCCGCATTCGCGAAGGTTCTGTAGATGCGAAACCAGCGCGCGGTGCAGATTGTGTTCCGCTTCGCTGCGATTCCGGCCGTTGGCAACGCAGCCCGGCATATCCGGGGAATACGCAAGATAACCTGATCCGGTTTCCTCAACGACGATGAGATATTTTTTCATGATGCCACGGATAACCCGCAACCCTCTGGAGCGAAAGTTCTACGACACGTGTGCGACGGCGGAAGACTCGTCAATACTGATCTCTCACGGAAAGGGTGAATTGCAGTTCGGAGCGGAACCAGGTGTCTCGCAATTTCTGACGCAACCGTATTAATACCTACACTAATCCCCGGAGTGTTCGGCGTCAATGCGTTAGACGCGTTTGTCTCCTCAGTGGGCTGACGAAACAAATTCCGATTTAAGCACATTGCAGAAATGACGCAACAAGTAAATCACCCAGAGAATCGAAAAGAACAGGAATCCGCCGAGGGCGTACCACATTCCACGCCAATCGAAAAAGCCGATGCTGGGAAGATTGGCGTTTATGGCTTGAGACATTGTGTAAAGCAACAGCAAAAGCAGCGCGCAACCGAACCAGGCCATCTGCGTGCGGAAGAATCTCCAGGTTTCCTCGCGACGCTCCGGAGCCAGCCAGTACGATTTGTTTGGCAAGTTGATCTTCTCAGGCGGCATTAGGGGCAAACGGCGAGGCACGACAAACGTAGAAATCGCGGAAGTGACGATCACCACTGCGATCAAGACGAAGAATGCCTGTTTTGGTTGCCAGCCGTTTGGTGTGCCGTGGCCGGTGAAGTGCGAGGCCATAACGTCGGGCAACAGAGGATACACGTGAGCAAACCGCAGCAGCGCGAACACAACCAGGAGGAGATAGAGAAGCGTAGGAAGTCGCGGGTCTTTCATGGCGGGTCCTTATGAGTAAGATTAGGCGCGCGGAAATCTGGGAGCAAGAGATCTCGCGCATCAATGTGCTCAGGAAGTGCTTGCCTTTCACGAAGGAATCGCCGAGATTGGAAGGAATCCCAGCCAAACTGACGATAGGATGAGAAGCGGTAATTCCTATGAGAAAAGCACAACAGGTCGCGGCAATTGTCATTGTGTTACTGGCCGGATTTACATTTTATGGATTCTGGGAGACGCGACAGCCTTTGCCGTCCCTCACGACAGCTGGCGCTAAACAATCCGGACCGGCGGAAAAACCATTAGTCGACCAGAGTTCTCTCACCACCGCTCAGCAGTTGGCGCAATTGGCCACCACGCACGACGAGCGCTCTCTCGCGCAGGAAGCACTACGGCTCGCGGACTACGACGTCGATATTGCTTTTGAAAATGCCATCCGGCAAGCACGGTTGCATCCGCCGGCGCTCTCGGCAGAGGCCAAAGAATGTAAGGAACGCCAGCAAAAGGCCGAAGCTGTTCTGCAGGCCGAGCAGGAACGCTCCAAGCAGCTTTCCGAGCAGTTGGCTAAGGCTCCCCCGTCCAAACAAGATGCGATACAAGCGGACCTCATCCAATCCGAAGCGGATAGCGAACTGGCTCAGGACGAAGTCGACGACGCCAAACATGATCTGGAGCGAGCGGGCGGCGACCCGGTTGGCCGTCTCCAAGCGCTAAAAGCAGAACACCAGCAGGCAGCGCACGGCACGATGTCCGCCGTTCCATCCGGACCCGAAGTTCCCGATCAAGTTGGCTTGATTCATCGCGCCATCCAGTGGCGAGGCCTCCACGAAAAACAACTCCAGCTTTGGCAGGCCAAATCTGCGGCCGAAGCCAGCCTGGCGGAGCTGGTCGCCAAGCATAATGCGTTGGACGCGCAGATCGACGCCGAAAAGTTGGCGGTACCGCAGTTGGCTCACCATGCCAAAAAGCTCAAAACAAATGTCGCCAATGCTGGCGCCCCCTCCGTGGGCGCGAGCCAGGTGGATACCGCAGGGCTGCTCAAGAAAACAGAAACCATTGCGGAGAACCAGAAGGTCCTCTCGGCATACGACGAGCGAATCGACACAAAGAAGGAACTGGCGGGTGTGTATGCCCAGTGGATCGACCTGGTTGCCGCGCACCAGCGGGCGGTGGTGCATCGCGCGCTTATCGGTATCGGTATCATTCTGCTGATTGCGTTGGTGGGCCTTTTCTTCAGTTCATGGATGGACTCGCTCGTTAAGCGTTTGAGCATGGATCGCCGGCAGATTGAGTCTCTGCGCACGGTCGCGCGCGTATCGCTACAGATCGTTTCTCTTTTTTTGATTTTGCTTGTGTTCCTCGGGCCGCCGGGGCAACTTGGCACCTTCCTCGGGTTGGCCGGCGCAGGACTTACGGTGGCGTTGAAAGATTTCATTATCGGCTTCATTGGCTGGTTCGTGCTGATGGGCAAAAATGGAATGCGGCTGGGCGATTGGGTGGAGATTAACGGGGTCACCGGCGAAGTCGTGGAGATTGGGCCATTTCACACGGTCCTGCTGGAGACCGGGAACTGGACCGACAGCGGCCATCCCACTGGCCGTCGCGTGACTTTCACGAACAGCTTCGCCATTGAAGGCCATTACTTTAATTTTTCGACCACTGGCCAGTGGCTCTGGGACGAATTGGCCGTGGTGCTCCCGGCAGGTAAAGATCCATACCCCATGCTCGACGCAATCCACAAAAAGGTGATCGAAGCCACGAGCGAAACCGTGCAGCAAGCGGAGCAGGAATGGAAGAATTCCACTACCTCGCGCGAACTGAGCGGCTTGTCCGCGGCGCCCGCCATTAGCGTCAAACCGGTTGTGGGCGGCATCGAGGTCGCTGTGCGCTATGTGACACGCGCGAACGACCGGTATACATTGCGCAACAAGCTGAATCAAGCAGCAGTGGAACTTCTCGGCGCAAAGCCCGAGGCGGTCACGACTTAGAAGCTTGACGACGTTTTCTCGCACTTGTCATCCCGAGGGCGGGTTTTGCCCGAGGGATCTGCTTCGGTCTTTCCGCGAAAAGCAGATTCCTCGCTCCGCTCGGCGTGGCTAATCGACTTTATTTCCCAGTTTTAAGATTTACTCCGGGCGCGCACTTCTTCCGACGTCAGGCCATAGAGCGGCGGTGTCGGCACGCCGAGCATGCCAAGATACAAATAGATTTGCCCCCGGTGGTGAATTTCGTGTTCAACCATCGCGCGCATCCACTTCCATCTGGTAATTTCCATTCCACCCACATTGACACATTTTCCCTGAAGGCTGGCGTCGGTCAGGTTAGAGAAAATCTGCATCGATTCGGCGTGAAGGCGTTCCATCAACGCGAGAATGGCGTCCCGGCAGTCGGCGAGTTCCTTGCCGTGCGTGGTGTAGCGACTCGGGCGGCCTTGGATATTCTCGGCGAACAGGTAACGCTCAGTGACCGCAATGTGCCGCAGCAAGTCGCCCAGCGTGAATTTCCCGGGAGCGTAGCTCCAATCAATTTTGTCCGGCGGAACGCACCTCGCTACGCGCATAGTTCGCTCTCGCACGTTGCCAAAATATTGCATGAATGGCTGAATGGTATGAATTTCCATGGACGACCTCGCTTGACATGAGGACGATCGTAATTTAACAGGAATTGTGTGCCGGCAGCATTCGCTTTAGGGCACGGAGCCTTGAAGCAGCTTGCGCGCGCGGCCGGCCGTCAGCGTTGCCCCGAAGTACATCGCGGCCAGAAGGAAGAAGCCGATGGCAATGCTGAAACGCTGGGCAATCCAACCAAGAGAAAAGCTCATGGCGAGTTGGAGAATGGTGGCAAAGATGGCGAAGGCGGATTGCGTTCGTCCCATGAATTGTTTCGGCACGATGGCCATGAGCGACGATTGCGCCACAATGCCCGCGAGCGCGCGGAAAAATCCGAAACAACCTTGCAAAATAGTCGCGCCAAGCAGCACCACAACAAACGGCACAGCTACGTGCCCCAGCGCCATTCCCGCGATTGCTAAAACATACAGTGGCAGGCGCAAGCGCTGCGGTAATTGGCTGGTGATCAAGCCGCCGATAATTGCGCCAATGGCCCAGCCTGCTTCGATGAAGCCGAATCCACGCGCGCCGGAGTGCAGAATCTCGCTGGCGAGCGCCACCAACACAACGTTCGAACTGACAATGCTGGCCATTAACATGGCGTGCGTGATTCCCAAGGCCACGACGACTGGCTGCTCGCGCAGGTAAGCCCAACCCGCCTTCATGTCCGTGTACACCGCCAGTGACAAACCCGCTTCCGCAACTTCCGGGTTTTCGCCGCTTTCCAGCGCCTGCGCCGTTCCTTCCGAGGACTCGGAAAACTCACGCGGATACTGCCGGTGCATAAGCGGAGAAACGTACCCCGTGCGCAGCGAGGACAGACAGTACGCAGAAACAAAATAGGTGAGCCCGTCAATGAGCAGGATTCCGCCGATGCCGATGTGGTCGTAAATGAACCCCACGAACGTGCCGGCAAGCAACATGCCGGTCTGCACGCCGACGAGTACGGTGGCGTTGGCTCCAGTGAATTGGCTGGGCGGAATGACTTCCTGCACCAGCGCGTTGACGTTGGCCCAGTACATCGCGGAACCAGTGCCGGTGATGAGCGTCATGAAATAAAGATGCCAGAGCTGAAGATGGCCGTGCCACGCGATGTAGGAGATAGCCAGAACGGCGAAGCCGCGCGCGAGATCGAGCAACACCCCCAGATACCGCCGGTCGTAGCGGTCGATCAGCACGCCCCCGAGAAACGGCACGACCAGCCCGGGCAGTGTGACCACGATGACCTGCCAGCTTACCGCCACCGTGGAATGCGTGGCGGACATGATGTACCAGCTCACGCCGATGAAGTTCATCCCGCTGCCAAATAGCGAGACGAACATTGCCGTGAAGAAAAAGCGGAACGCCCGCCGCCCCCACAGCAGCGACCAGTCCACACGATGCGTTGCGGGCGTGGCCATCGAGCCCTACATTCTACTATCGAAACTTCGCGAAACTGCAGACAGGGTTGCGGCAGGTTTCGTCACCCAACTACTTACTCGTCATTCCGAACGGAGTCCGCGGAGTGAGGAATCCCTCTTTCGCCCGATTGCCGGAACGAGTCGCCACAAGGAATGCCGTAAACGCGATGACTGCGACGACCACGATGGCCACCGCCCCAAGACTGCCCCGGATACGAAAGCGAACCAGGCGGGGACGCGGCACGGACTGAATCATCTGGAGTGAAGAGTCTAGGGGCGGTTGCGTCTGCGCGAGGCTCGAGTTACTGGCCACCCGCATCGCGGTGATGCGTGCCGGGAAGCTAATTGAGTCCAGCCCGGCCGCACAGCTTTTGCGTGAGCCGCAGCGGGCTTGCACCCGTGACCTGTTGGCGGGGTGCCGGAGATACCCCGGCCCGGCCAACTGTGATACTTTCACGTCAGCAATTGCGTAGTAACCCTCAGAAGCGAGCAATCCTGTGGTGAAGGAGTCCTCGAATGGCAACCGAACCGATGCCAGCCCCTGCTCCTGTGGTCGAGCCCGAAGCCAAGATTTCCCCATTTGGAAGAATTATCGGCGTGCTGTTTTCTCCGAAGTCGACATTTGAAGACATAGCCAGGAAACCAAGCTGGATCCTCCCCGTCGTGATTTCCACGATCTTGGGAATTGTAGCTACAGTGTCCCTCAATCAGCGGATGAATTGGCGCCAATATCTATCGGAACAATTCGAAAAGAATCCCCAGACAGCGCAGCTTTCTCCGGACCAAAAGGAGAAGCAACTCGACATCTCGGTCAAAGTGACCACGTACGTCGTTTATGTTGCGGGGATTCTCGGCTCGATTCTGTTTGCGGTGATCGTCGCCGGCGTCATGATGCTGGCGTATAACTTATTGGCCGGCGCACATGCCACTTTTTCGCAATCGCTGGCAATTGTGTCTCACACGCTCATGGTGGGACTGGTGAGTACGCCAATCTTCTTATTGGTCGTGTTCTTGCGTGACAAAGGTTCAATCGATCCCAACAATCCAGTGGCAACGAACCTGGGGGCATTTTTGCCGGAAGAGTCGGCGAAATGGCTGATGACACTGTGCAAATCGATCGATATTTTTACGATTTGGACCTTAGTCTTGATTGCGATTGGGTTCGCCACCTTAAATCCCAAAAAACTGAAGGGCGCCAAATCCTACATCATTGCGTTTTCGATTTGGGGGGCGCTTGTTGTTGTCAAGACGCTCTGGGCGTTTATTTTCTCCTGATACACTGAACGAGTGAGTTTTTCGTTTGAAGTTCTGCACAGCGATCCGACGGGGGCGCGACGAGGTAAGCTGACGACTCCCCACGGAGTCATCGAAACGCCGGTATTCATGCCGGTGGGCACTGCCGCCACGGTAAAAGGTCTCACGCAAGACGCGTTGGAAGAACTGGGCGCGGGCATCATTCTCGCCAACACCTATCATTTATATTTGCGGCCGGGGCACGAACTGATTCGCAAGCTCGGTGGTTTGCATGCCTTCATGGCGTGGCGAAATGCCATCCTCACGGACTCGGGCGGCTATCAGGTCTTCAGCTTGTCCGAATTGCGCAAGATTACGGATGAAGGCGTGCGTTTCCGTTCGCACCTGGATGGCTCCGAGCATCTCCTCACGCCGGAAAAAGCCGCGGAGATCCAACTCGCGCTCGGATCGGACATCGCCATGGTCCTTGACGAATGCATCGAAACGCCGGCTCCTCGCGAAGTCGCGGAAGCGGCAGTAAAGCGAACGACCGAGTGGGCACGACGAGCACGAAGGTATTTTCTGGATGCCGCAGGCCGAAACGGCGGTCCGGCACAATGGCAGTTCGGCATTGTGCAAGGGGCAACGTTTGCGGATCTACGGCGCGAAAGTGCGCGGCAGCTTTTGGAGATGGATTTTCCCGGTTACGCGGTTGGCGGCCTCGCGGTTGGTGAGCCGCACGAAGTGACCTGCAAGATGGCAACCGAAGTCACCACGCTGCTTCCGAAAGAGCGACCGCGGTACTTGATGGGAGTGGGCCGGCCGGAGCAGTTGGCTGACTACGTGGCGCGCGGCATCGACATGATGGATTGCGTGTTGCCCACGCGCGCGGCGCGGCACGCCTGCCTGTACACCAGCGAAGGGCGCGTACTCATCAAGAACGCCCGATATATAGAGGACCAGCGGCCCATCGATCCAAATTGTGCGTGCAGCGTGTGCCGCCGTTACACGCGCGCGTATCTTCGGCATCTGTTCGCTGCGGGAGAGATCACAGCGGCAATCCTCGCGACCCACCACAATGTGCGCTTTTACCTTGACATAATGCGGCAAATTCGAGAGGCTATCACTTTTGGACATCTAGCGAATTTCGCGTCAGAGCTGCGCGTCCGCTACGCGGGGGGGCCAGCCTAGGCGAAGCGCCGGGCAAGCGGACCAGGTCCGCTATGCTGTGGCAACCCGCGGTGAGTCGACTCTCATCACGAGAATCGTGCGGGCAGGGCAAGCGGGATTTTTCCCGCTCGCGGCTGTTTTTTCTCCTCTGACAGGAAAGCCGGCTGCTTTAGGCCTATGATTAGGATGAAGGAAAGTTCCGAAAGGGTACGGTAAGAAATCAGCACATGAATTCGGCAGCATTTCTGTTGTGGCAGGCGGGCATCGGGGGGCTTGGTGGCTTTATGCTGCCTTTGCTGCTGATGTTCGGCATTATGTATTTTTTGGTGATCATGCCGCAGCAGCGGCAGCGGAAAAAAATGCAGGAGATGCTCAGCGCCGTGAAGAACGGCGACAAGGTCGTCACCACCTCTGGCATCTACGGCACCATCAATGGTATCGACGGCGACACTTTTATTCTCAAGGTCGCCGATAACGTAAAAATTCGCATTGCGCGAGCGGCAATCGCCCAGGTGGAGGCTCCAGAAGATGCCAAGTAATTCCGCCCCGGCTTGTGCGCTGCTGCGCCAAATTTTCTAACCATGAATCCCAACCTGAAGTGGAAAGTAATTTTTATCCTGGCAGTGGTTGTTCTTTGTTTGTATTCAATCTTTGGATTGCCCACATTCCCTACGTCATTCGCGCAGCTCAAAGATAACTTCACGCGCCAGATCAAGCTTGGGCTTGACTTGCAGGGTGGCACTCACCTGATTCTTCAGGTGCAGGTACAGGAAGCGGTTGGCCAAGAGACGGACCAGACCGTCGACCGGCTCACCACCGCCATGCGCCAGAAGAACATTCATTACGATGAAGTGCGACGCGTCGACGATACCCACATCATCGTGCGCAACGTGCCCTCCGACCAATTCTCGCAGTTCCGTGATTTGCTGCACGATCAATTCGAAAACAACTGGACCGTCGGCACTGCGCCGGGCGAGGCCAACGCCACGCTGCTCACCATGCGTCCGACCACCGTCGCCGCGATCGAGGAAATCACCATGTCTCAGACGCTCGAAACCATCGAGCGCCGCATCAATGCTCTTGGCCTGACCGAACCTACCATCCAGAGGCACGGACGCGTCGGCCAGGACAATGAGATTCTTGTTCAACTTCCTGGTGAAGGCGATCCAGCAGCAGCCAGGCGCGTGATTCAGGCTGGCGGCCAGTTGGAACTCAAGCTGGTGGAGGATCCACAAACCTATCCTTCGGAAGCAGCAGCACTGGCGGCCAAGGGCGGCGTGTTGCCGCCGGGCACCGAACTTGTCCAGGGCAGCCCGCAAGGTCGCACGCCCGCGGGACAGAATCCGGGAGAAGCTTGGTATTTGTTGAACCGCACCCCGGCAGTCACCGGACGTGATTTGCGCAGCGCCACGGAAAGTCGCAACACGGACATGCCGGGGCAGTGGCAAATTAACTTCGTGCTCTCCGGCGATGCGGGGCGCAATTTTGAAAGGTTCACGGAGCAAAACATCGGCCGTCAAATGGCCATCGTTCTCGAGAAGAAGGTTTATTCAGCGCCCACAATCCAGGGCAAGATCGCGGACCAAGGACGCATTGACGGCAACTTCAGTCAGGAGAGCGCGCACGAACTGGCGCAAATCCTTCGCGCGGGAGCCTTGCCTGCTTCAATCAAGTATTTGGAGGAGCGCACCGTCGGACCGTCCCTCGGCGCCGATTCCATTCGCCACGGCGTACAGGCATCGATCATTAGCTTGTTAGTAGTGATGATCTTCATGGTGTTCTATTACCGTCTGTCAGGTGTGAATGCGGTGTTGGCGTTGATCTTGAACCTCATCATTCTGCTGGCCGCGTTAGCCATGTTCGGCGCCGTGCTGACCTTGCCCGGCATTGCGGGCGTCATACTGACAATCGGTATGGGCGTGGACTCTAACGTTCTGGTTTTCGAACGCATTCGCGAGGAGATTCGCAACGGCAAATCCGCCTCGGCAGCGGTGGAAGCCGGTTTCGATAAGGCATTTCTAACCATCATCGACACACACGTAACCACCGTGGTTTCCGCCATTTTTCTGTTCATTTTTGGCACCGGCCCGATCCGCGGATTCGCCATCACTTTAACTATCGGTTTGATTGCCAACGTGTTTACGGCCATCTACGTGTCCAAGACGATTTTCCACTACCACCTGACGAAGATGGAACGACAGGCGGAACTTAGCATTTAGCCAGGTCTAGCGGTTTTAGTACCGGGTAAATTACCTGACCGGGAACAAACAGAAACACCCTGGAGTCTAATGAAGGGAAGCGCAAAACGGCATGATTGAGCTTTTTAAACAGCCCAATATCGATTGGATGGGCAAGGCTAAGTATTTCTTCGCTTTAAGCGGCCTTCTGCTGGTCATCGGTTGGTCCGCAATCTTCTTCAAGGGTGGCATCAAATACGGAATCGATTTTAAGGGCGGCACCAACGTCGATGTGCGCTTCGCCCAGTCCCCTGATATTGACAAGTTGCGCGCCGGGCTGCGTGCACAAGGGCTTACCAATAACGAGATTCAAAGTGTGAGCGACAACGCACTTTCCAGCTCCAATGAAGTATTGATTTTCGTAGAGCAGGCTGGGCAGAGCGACGAGGCTCTCGGCGAGAGCAAGGCCAAGGTCCTCAGCGCCCTCAACGCCACCTATGGCGTTTCCAATGCTTCCAAGTCTGACTTCAACTCCGTCACTCCCTCGGCCTTGGCCAACTTTCTAGCCCAGAAAGATCCCCTCGGCCTTTCCGTCGCCGCCGGAGACAAGTACCAGACGTTGGCGAAAAATCTTCTGGCCTACCGTGATACGGAAAAGAACGGTGTGCTCACCAATTTCGCAGACTTGGCGCAGGTCAGCGGTGCCACTCCTGCGGTGATTTCCGCTATCGAAGCCAATTACTCACTTGCGCCCTTCGCCATTCGCAACGTCGAAATCGTCGGCGCCAAGGTCGGAGCCGAACTCCGCAACCAGGCCATTCGCGTTACCCTCTATGCTTTGGCAGGCATGCTGGTATATATTGCCTTCCGGTTCTATGGTGGACAGATCGGTGGGTCGACCGGTTGGGCATCCAGGGGCAGCGTTGGTTTTGTACTGCGATTTATGGATCGCATTATCTTTGGCCTTGCCGCCGTTCTGGCCGTCTTTCACGATGTGCTTATCACTTTAGGCCTTTTCAAGATTTTTGGATTTGAGATTTCGCTGACAGTCATTGCGGCGTTGTTGACCCTCGTGGGATACTCCATGAACGACACCATCGTCATCTTCGACCGCATTCGGGAAAATAACCGCCTGCTGCGCAAGGAACCGTTCGCGGACGTAGTGAACAAGTCCATCAATCAGACCCTTTCGCGAACCATTCTGACCAGCGGATTGACTTTTCTCACCGTGCTCGTCCTGTTCCTGATGGGCGGCCAGGTGCTCCGGGCATTTGCTTTTGCCCTGGTGGTGGGGATTGTGGTAGGAACGTACTCAAGTTTTGGTATTGCGGCACCGCTCGTCGTCGCTTGGAATCGCTGGCGTGGACAGGGCGTTGCAGCAGGCACCGGAACCGCAGCCGGCAACAAAACCCGAGGGAGTGAGGGCGGCACCGCGCGCCTTGCACCTGCGGGGAGGAGGTAGTGGTAACCCATGTTTGAAGAAATGGTAGTTTCAACCTCGATGAAGAAGACGAATAAGCCCTGGACGATGATTGTGTCCATGCTCTTTCAGGTCCTCTTCCTCGCGATTCTTATCCTGATACCGCTGATTTATACGGAAGCGCTGCCGAGGACGCTGATGTCCTCGATCTTATTGGCGCCGCCGCCCCCCCCTCCGCCCCCTCCCCCGCCGGCTCCCGTTGCCGTGGTTCACGTGAAACCCGTGGCGCACTTGATGGAAGCGGGCAAACTGGTAGCCCCGAAGGTGATCCCGAAGGACGTAAAGATCATCAAAGAAGAAGAGCAACCGCCTGACATGGGCGCTGGCATCGCCGGTGGTGTTCCTGGTGGCGTGGCCGGTGGCTCGATGGGCGGCGTGATTGGCGGCGTGATTGGTGGTGCGGGCACCGCAGCTCCACCGCCTCCTCCGAAGGCCGCCGTGACGCGCACCCGCGTTGGCGGCGCGGTCCAGGCCGCCAAGCTGGTTAACCGCGTGCAACCTCTGTACCCGCCACTGGCGCGCCAGACGCGCATCAGCGGCACGGTGAAATTGCATGCCATCATCGGCAAGTCCGGAAACGTCGAGCAGCTTCAGGTAGTTTCCGGCCATCCGTTGCTGGTGCAATCGGCGCTCGACGCCGTGAAGCAGTGGCGCTATCAGCCCACCTTGCTGAACGGGGAACCGGTCGAAGTCGACACCGAAATTGACGTGATTTTCTCTCTCGCTCAGTAACACAACGGGGCGGCGCGGGAGTCGTGGGAGCCTGGTGCCGTTCTGAGTACGTGGTGGAATTTAGACTCTTGTTGGTTCTCGCCCGCGGGGACCACCAGCAAAATAAGGAGCAAACGAATGTTAGCAACAGTTTTTGTTTATGCGGCATGGCTTCAAGAGGCCGCCACCAGTTGGGACCTCCGTTCCATGTGGGGCAACATGGGTCTTCTCGCGAAGATCGTCGTTGTCATCCTCTTCCTTCTGTCAGTCTACTCCTTCGGTGTCATGATCGACCGCTTCTTGATGTACAACAATGCCCGCAAGCAGTCGCGGCTGTTCGTGCAGCAAGTGGCGGGAGCGCTCAAGGATGGCAAGCTCGATGAAGCCATTGCCATCGCCGAGCGCAACAAGAAGAGCCACATCGCCAAAGTCGTGGCGACGGGCTTGTCGGAATTTCAGTCCGCCTCCCAGCAAGTTTCTGACGCCGAAGTGATCGAAGCCGCGAAGCGCGGTCTCGAGCGCTCGGTCGCCATCGTCCACGCGGAAATGAAGCGCGGCCTGTCGGCGCTTGCCACGATTGGTTCGACGGCACCGTTCGTCGGACTGTTCGGGACGGTGGTCGGCATTTTGAACGCGTTCAAGGGCATCGAATCGCAGAAGGCCACCGGTCTGTCGGCAGTCGCTGGCGGTATCGCCGAAGCGTTGGTAACCACCGCGTTCGGATTGCTCGTCGCGGTCCCTGCCGTGTGGGCCTACAACTATTTCACCAACCGAGTCGAGGCGTTTGACGTGGAAATGGACAACTCCTCGATGGAGTTGATCAACTACTTCATTCTGCGGCGCGGCGCGAAGAAGTAAACTGAAGGAAGGTAAATCATGGCCTATAAGCCAGTAGCCGGGGCACAAATGGCGGCGCCGAACGTCATTCCGATGGCGGACATCATGCTCGTGTTGCTGATCATCTTCATGGTGGTCACGCCCATGTTGCAGAAGACGCATCAGGTGGATTTGGCGCCAGTCAGTGACCCCCGCGATATGAAGGATGCGGACAAGGACGACGCCATCGTCGTCGCGGTCACCCGGGATGGCAGCATCTTCCTTGGCAACACCAAGGTGAAGAAGGAAGAAATCACGGGCCAGATCAAGGACCAGATCGCCAATAAACTGGACAAGACCGTTTACGTCAAGAGCGACGCGCGCGCCAAGTATGGCGACGTCGTCGCCGTCGTCGACGAGATTCGTTCAGCCGGTGTGGATTCCCTCGGTCTGTTGACGGAAAAAACCAAAGCACTTGGTGGCGCTCCGACAGCACCAGCATCGAAACCTGCTGGCAGTTGAAGCGTGAAGGTTAGCTTTACCGTAGTCGTCATTCGTTTGCTGAGTTGATGGAAACGCGCCGGCTCCCACCCGGCGCGCCCAACTCCTCCGAAAAACAGGACGCCGCGGATCAATAGGAGAACTTGCCATGGGAATGGATGTTGGAAGCTCAGAAGGGGCGATGGCCAACCCGAATATCGTGCCTCTCATCGACATTCTGTTGGTCCTTATTATCATCTTCATGGTCATCACGCCATTGACGCCCAAGGGCCTGGATGCCCTCGTTCCGCAGCCGTCGCCGAACCAGCAGCAGAACGTGGAGTTGGAAAATAAGACCGTAGTCGTTCAGGTGCTGATGGGCGGAAAGCTCAAGATCAATAATGAGGACACCAATTGGGACGGTCTTGAGCCCCGCATGGAGCAGATTTTTAAGGATCGCGCGGAGAAAGTGGCGTTTGTCAAGGGCGATAACGACGTCCAGTTCATGGACGTGGCCCGGGCCATCGATCTCATGAAGCAAGCCGGCATCGATCGTGTCGGCCTGATCACCGCCAAACTCGAAGCTGGTCAGTAAAGATTTCGTTGCGTTTTCGCAGGTTGTGAGAGTGCTCCTCGCCGGGTGTGGTTGCCGGAAACGAGGTGGCTCATGGGTATCGGGTTTGCTGGTGGTAGAAGCAGGATAGTTTCTGATGTGAATGTTGTCCCGCTGATTGATATTCTGCTGGTGCTGCTGGTCATATTTATGGTCATACCGCACCGGCAGATGGGACTGCCGGCGAGCTTGCCGAAGGAAACAAGCGATCCGGTTCCAATATTGCATCCGGAAACTATCGTCGTTCAGGTCGCATCCGATGGTACGATTCGACTGAACGGTTCGGTTGTACAGCACGATGAATTACGCAATCGTTTGGAACAGGTCTTCGCTCGGCGTGCTCATCGCGTTGTTTTTCTTCAGGGTGATCATTCTCTCGAGTTTCAGGTGGTTGCTGAGGTTCTGGACGTCCTGCATGTTGCGGGCGCTTCCCCGGTAGGATTATTGAGTTCGGAACTGGAAAAAAACCGCTGAACGTGATGGAATGACCTCTAGAGGGCGTACGTGAATCCACGCACCGGCCTCCAATGCATCGGGGCGGCGCGATTCAGGGATGGAATCTTCCATGACACAAGTTACGGTTGGACGGGGGACGTCCTCGCGGGTCTCCCGCATTGCCTGCCAGATGTTTTCCCTGGCGGTATTACTCACACTCGTCGTCGGCGTTTCCGGATGCAACAAGCTCCGCGCCCGCGACCTCCTCAACAAAGGTGTTGCCTCGTTCAAGAACGCTCAATTTGACGCGGCGGTCGAAGACTTTAAGCAGGCCAAGGAACTCGATCCGGAACTGATCAATGCCCGCCTGTACCTTGCCACCGCCTATGCCAGTCAATACATTCCGGGCGCTCCCTCGGATGAAAACATGCGCCATGGCCAGGAAGCGATTGCCGAGTACAAGGACGTGCTCGAAAAAGATGCCAACAACCTCAGCGCCATCGACGGGCTAGCGTCCATCTTGTACCAGATGGCCGGACAGCCCTTCGACGCGAAGAAATTTGAAGACTCCAAGGCTTACCACCAGAAGCACATCGCGTTGAAGCCGCAGGATCCTCAACCATATTATTCGATCGGCGTGATTGACTGGGCGCTCGCCTACCGCGGCAATACCGAAATGCGCGCGGACTATAACAAAGCGCACATCAATAAGCAGGTCAAGGATACCGATCCCCTGCCGCCAGACGTGCGCAAGGCATACACCGACAAGTATCAGGCCATGGTGGACGATGGAATCGCCAGTCTCAAAAAAGCCATCGAACTCAAGCCCGACTATGATGACGCCATGACCTATCTGAACCTGCTCTATCGCCGCAAGGCCGACATGGTCGAATCGACGGCGGAACGCGATAACTATACGAAGATGGCCGATGATCTTCTCGACAAGGTCAAGGAGATCAAGCAAAAGCGTGCCGAACAGACGACACCGGCGCAGTAAGTCCTCTAAACTTTTTACGAAAGGCCCCGGTCCGTTACGCCGGGGCCTTTTGTTTTGCGCGGTTGCTGTTTCCTGGCCGAGGACACCGTATTGAAAGCGTTTCCCGCCCGGTGCCAGACTTCCGCAACGGTCTCTGGGAGCGTAAACTAAGTTATGGGATCGCGGGCCAACCTGCCCTTGAATTTCAACCGGGACCGCACCGAGCGTCAGCTCAACGCCCGTCTCGAAGAGCTCCTCGAAAAACTGCGTACCAACCGCCCCTCCGAGGATCCCTGGCTTGTTCGACGCGCGTATGACATTGCCGCCGAACGCCACCGCGACCAGTTCCGCAGTTCTGGCGACCCCTACATCACCCATCTTCTGGAAGTCGCGCACATCCTCGCGGACATGAAACTCGATGCCACCACGTTGGCCGCGGCGCTGCTGCACGACGCCATCGAGGACACGGAATATCCGCTTTCGCGCCTGGAAGAACGATTTGGCACCGAAGTCGCGCATCTGGTGGAAGGCGTTACCAAGATTGGCCGGCTGAACATGATGGCGCCGGAAGCGCGCCAGGCTGAAAACGTGCGCAAGATGTTGCTGGCGATGGTTAACGACGTCCGCGTTGTTCTGGTCAAACTCGGCGATCGGCTGCACAACATGCGTACGCTGGAATTCCTACCGCCTGCCAAGCAGCAGCGCATTGCGCGCGAAACCATGGATATCTATGCCCCCATCGCTCACCGCTTGGGCATGGCCCTCATAAAAGGCGAGCTCGAGGATCTCTCATTCCGTTTTCTTGAACCGGATGCTTATCTCGCTCTGCAAAAAGAAGTCACCGAAAAGGCTCCGGTCCACAAACGCTTCCTCGAGGAAGTGCAGAACGCCATTCGCACCAAGCTCGTCGAGAACAGCATTCCGGCGGAACTGGAAGCCCGCGTCAAGGGCATCTATTCGCTCCATCGCAAAATCATTCGCCAGGAGCGCAGCCTGGATCAGATCTACGATTTGCTGGCGGTCCGTGTCATCACCGATACGGAACGCAACTGTTATGCTGCCTTGGGCGTCGTTCACCACATCTGGCGGCCCGTTCCCGGCCGGTTCAAGGATTACATTGCCATGCCGCGGCCGAACTTGTACCAGTCACTGCACACTACTGTGATTCATGGTGGGCAACCCTTCGAAATCCAGATTCGCACTCAGGATATGCATCGCATCGCGGAAGAAGGCGTGGCGGCTCACTGGAAATACAAAGATGGAAGACCGGTTTCGAGTGATGACGATCAGCGCATCACTTGGATGAGGCAACTGATTGAGTGGTCGCAGGAATTGCAGGAGCCAGGCGAATTCCTGTCCACGCTGAAAGTGGATCTGGCGCCGGTGGAAGTGTACGCGTTCACCCCGAAGGGGCGGGTTCTGGAACTGCCCAAGGGAGCCACGCCGGTGGACTTCGCCTATTCCGTGCACACCGAAGTGGGTCACCAGTGCGTGGGCGCCAAGGTCAACGGCCAGATGGTGACCCTGCGCCACGAGATCGTATCTGGCGATGTGGTCGAAATTCTCACCCAGAAAGGCCATAAACCTAGTCGTGATTGGCTGAGCTTCGTCAAATCCTCTCACGCCAAAAGCAAAATCCGCCATTTCATCAATACGCAGGAACGCGAAGAAGCCACGGATATGGGCCGGCGGCTGCTAGAAAACGAATCGCGCAATTTCCCGAAAGGGTTGAAGAAAATTTCCGCGGAAGATTTGCAGAAGCTCAGCGAAGAATATGGGCTGTCCCGTCCCGAAGATCTTTTTGCTGCCGTAGGTTTTGGCAAATTTTCTGCGCGCCAGGTGCTCGCGCGTTATTTTGGGGAACCCAGCAAGGAGACCCAAGAGCCGGACGAAGACGCCAAGCCTACGCTGGTCAAAACCGTAAAGCGCATGCTGGGCTTTGGCGAAGCCCCGCTCATCGTAAAGGGCCAGGACGACTTGCTGGTATTTCGCGCGAAGTGCTGCAATCCGATCCCGGGCGATGACATCGTAGGGTACGTGACCCGCGGCCGCGGCGTAGCCGTGCACACCCGCACATGCCCCAATGTCCAGAACCTTCTGTACCAGACCGAACGGCGCATCGCCGTAGAGTGGGGCGGCAGTAATGTGGCCACTTTCCCCGTGGAGCTCTTGATCCGGGCCAAAGATCGCCCGGGGCTGCTTGCTGAAATCACGGCGGTTATCAGCGGTGCGGGTTCGAATATCCGCACGCTGGAAAGTCGGCCCGACCGCCAGAATGCGCGTGTGGAAGCCAGCTTGGAAATCACTGATAAGCGCCAGCTCGAGTCCATCCTCGCCAACATCCGCCGCGTCAATGGCGTCTACGGCGTGGAGCGCACCTTCCAGGTCTGACTGGCTGTCATTTCTTTTACGAGATATTTAACGATTAGCTCTCAGCGATGAAGTCGCCAAGCCACTTTCTGCCGAATTTCTATCCTCCTCTGTATCCTTGGACCCATTGGGCGAATCTAAGCCGTTGATCTCCTGGCGAGGAACCCAATGGATATGATTCTGTAGGCTGGAACACCCGCACCTGACTTCACCCTGCACGTTACTCCCGATCAAAGACTCTCCCTGAAAGAACTCCGCGGCAAGCCGGTGATTCTGGCGTTCTATCCCGCGGATTGGAGCCCAGTTTGCGGCGACCAGATGGCCCTCTATAACGAGGTCTTGTCGGAGTTCCACAAATTTGGCGCGGAACTCCTGGGTATTTCCGTGGATGGAGTGTGGTGCCACGAGGCCTTTGCAAAAGAACGCCACTTCCATTTCCCCCTACTGGCCGATTTTGAACCCAAGGGTGCGGTGGCGAAGGCCTATGGCGCCTATCGCGCCGATGATGGCTATTGCGAACGCGCGTTGTTCGTAATCGATAAGAACGGCGTGATTGCCTGGAGCTATTGTTCACCCGTAGCCGTTAATCCAGGGGCCGACGGCATTCTGGAAGCGCTGGAAAATCTTCCCAAATAGGAACCGAACAGGAGGTTGACCATGAGTTTGCGAGTTCCCGTCGACGAGCACGACCACATCCAAGGTAGTCCGGACGCGAAATGCACTTTGGTGGAGTACGGCGATTACGAATGTCCCCACTGTGGGCATGCGCATCCCATCGTCAAACGCGTGCAAAAGCACTTTGGGAAAAAACTGCGCTTCGTCTTCCGAAACTTCCCGCTCGCGGAGATGCATCCTAACGCCGAACCAGCCGCGGAAACTGCGGAATTTGCCGGCGCCCACGGTAAGTTCTGGGAGATGCATGACGCGCTATTCGAGAATCAGGAGGACTTGGGTGGCGCGCTCTATTTGCGGCTGACGCAGCAGTTGGGACTCTCCCCTCAGGAACTGGAGGAAGCCATGGAACACCGTGAGTTCCTGGCGCGCGTAAAGAACGACTTTACCGGTGGTGTTCGCAGCGGAGTGAATGGCACTCCGACCTTCTTCATCAATGGAAAGCGCCACGACGCCTCTTTCGAATATGAGGACTTGATCATTGCGATCGAAGCCGCTTTCGCCCAGGAGCCTGGACAATCCCGCAAGAATAAAGCTGCGGGCTAGCTCGACGCACCTGTTCCTTCGTCCAGTACCCACGGAAGCACACGCACTCTCGCCCAGTCTCGCCCCTCGTACAATGAGAGCATGAGGAAATCTCTCCTGATCATCGGTGTGTGTACTCTCGCGCTTTTGGGATGCCAAAAGCAGCCCCCGACGAATTACAACGCACTCGATCAGTCCGGGATGTGGTCATCCAGCCTGGATGAGTTCAAGAAAATGAAGCCGAGCGATCTGGAGATCGCCCAAGTAACAAAGCTGAAACACGCAGGCGCGTCCGATGACTTCTGCATTGCCCTGGTGAAAGCCTCGCGGGCGCACAATCACGAATTCTCCAATGCCGATGCCGCAATGGATCTTTCACGCGCGGGGTACACGGATGCGCAGATTTTGGAAATGGCGCAGTCCGATCAGATTGATATTCTCAGCGTCGAAGCCATTACGCTAAAGCTGATCGGGCTTACGAACCCGACGGTACAGGCGATTATCCACCGGCGCATTCAAGGCTTGCCGACCCTTACCAGCGAGCAGATCGGCCGGCTGAAGAACACCGCCATGTCCGAAGCGCAAATCCTTGACGTGGTCAGCCAGGGCCTCTCCGATCAGGAGGCCGAAGCGCTGATCGCGAAGCGCGAAGGCGCCCGGAATCACTCCAACACCAGCTTTGTTCACGTTCGGGGCCGCAAGCACTGAACTCCCTTCATCACTCCCTATCTGGTATTCTTCCTTTCCGTTACCAAGGAGCGTGCGATCATGAAAGACGTCATTCTTACTACGCGGGGGCCGAAGCCCATCGGCCCTTACTCCCAAGCCATTAAATCCAACGGGTTACTGTTCGTTTCGGGGCAAGTCGCTCTGGACCCACAGTCCGGAGAATTCGTGGGCGCGGATGTTCGACAACAAACGGAGCGCGTGTTGGAGAATGTGAAGGGAATTCTGGAAGCGGCAGGCGCGTCCTTCCATCATGTGGTGAAGACCACGGTGTTTTTGAAAGACATGAACGATTTCGCGGCCATGAATGAGGTCTACGCGCGTTACTTCAGCACAGTTCCTCCCGCGCGCTCAACCGTGCAAGCCGCCCGCCTGCCGAAGGACGCATTGGTGGAAATCGAGGTTATCGCTTCGCTCTAGCGTCTCAACGAAACAGGTCTAAAAGAAAACGGCCACCGCAGTTGCTCACAGTGACCGTTAAGCATTTCGGATTAGGACCGTGCTACGGGTGATCGGGGCTCTCAAGCGATTCGTAGATCGCAACCCCGGTTCCGGCAGCCGTCAGCATCGTGGCCAAAATCAGAAAACGGCTGCGTCCTGCCTTTAATGGTCCGTTGCTGCGTGAAGTCGGTCCCTGGCCGGCGCCGGCGCCTGCGGGCTCTTGGGCGTCCGTCGATGGATCCAAAAGCACACGATAGGATTTTCCTTCGGCAACGACTTGGGTTTCGTTTTCGACGGTAACCGTAAGTCCGCCGCGGCGTGCCGTCACCAGCAATTCCTTATCGTTCACATAGGTGACTTGTCCAATCGTGGGCGTGTCCGACTGGGGACGGATGGCTGCCGTAGACGCGTACAAAACAAAGGCGTGCGCATTGGCCGTCGAGAATGTCGCTGTGCCGTGCAGTAATTTAGCCGAAGGTGAACCTTCGCTATCGTTCACAGTTGCCGTCGACGCACTTAAAAGCAGCAATCGGGCCGCCCCGGCGCGCATCTGAACGCTTCCTTGTAGATCAGTGCTGAGCCAGTCGCCAGGGTATATGGTGGTGCCAACATCAGCGATGGCCTGCCCTACATGGGCGTGCTCGGCGGCAATCACTGTGCCAAGCGGCGAAACGGTAGGCTTAGCGCCCCACACGGGTACGCTCACCAGACTCAAACTCAGTACGGCTGCACCGATTGCGCGCAGACGCTGCATAAAACCCTCCCGGGCGGAACGGTAGAAGCATACTTCGCCCTCTACTTTGTCGTCAATCGGTAAACACGTGGATTCGCGAGCGCTTCCGCTCACTCCATCGCCGGTGCCGCTGGCGGAACCGTCACATCACTGTTAGAATCCATTCACTGTATGGCCGACTGGAAACAGATCACCGCGCGCATTCGCCGCGCACGCACGGGCAAGGATCCTGCCGGGCAACTTACGAATCTATTTTCCAAAACGCGCGACGCCATGGTGGCCTTCGAACTGGCGCGTTATTTTGAGACCAGCGGCAACACCGCCGATGCGGGTCGTTGGTATTTGACCGCGGCCGAGCGTTTCCGGCGGGCCGACTGGAAAACTAAGGCGCAAGAGAGCGCGACGCGTCTCGGTGCTACCGAGCCCGCGGAAATTCCTGCGCCGGTCCCTCGGGCCAAGTCAACAGAAGCAACTCCCGCAGAAACGGTCGCCGACACTGCAACAGAAAAGGAAGTCCCCGTTTCTTCCAGTCCCGCGCCCGCTGAAAGCGAACCTGCGCCAGAACGATCACCACAAACTTCTCCGGAGCCCAGTCGCCAACGTCGCGGACGCCGTGGCGGACGAGACTCGCGTCCTTCCCGGCGAGAGTCACAGCATGCCGCAGCCAGGAATGTCGCTCCCGCAGTCAGTTCGCCTGTTCGCGCTCCGTCCTCGGAAGAACGCCCGGTGCGTTCCGAGGAACCCATTACCGGAGAATCTGCAACCGAAATACCTGCTGCTCCGAGCCTGCGTGGTCGCTACGGCGATCCGGGACTGGCCTCTCGCCTGACGCAACTGGAGATGAATTTCCGGCGCCTGCTCGCCTCTGCTCCTACGCCGCTGGACGCTGCCGACAAGGCCCCTGCTGGGCCCGGTGTTTGGGTCCTCACGGACTCGGACCTGACCACCTACTATTATGTTGAGCCTTGCCAGACGCTGCGCGTGGCGATTCCAAATTTGATTCGCGGTGGATCGACTCGGAAAGGGGAATCAATCCGGCCTCGACTGGCGGAACATCTGGGCATTCCGGAATCGCGGGTGTCCAAATACTTGGCTGACCATTGTGTGGTGCGCTGGTTGCAAATGGATGAGGACGCGGCGCATTTTGCTCATTTCCTGGTCGCAGTGCTTCGTCCAGCTCTAAACGAATAACCCCGCCGGTGCTAGAGTGGGAAGTATAAGCCCCGCCGCTAATCAGTAACCCCCTTTTGCTTCTTCAACTTACCTCCATTTAGTGCCTCTTACTGCCGTTTAACTGCCATTTTTGACCGTTCGCCGTATCCTTCTGGCTTAATCCCTACCGTCCCCTGCAAACTGTATGGGTCCAATGATTTAGGGTCCGCCTCGCTGCGTGTTACCCTGAATATCAGCCTTGGGGGGCTGTTGCAAATCAGGCTGACTTGGCGTTCGTGGGTTTCTGAAGTTAATTCGCACTTTTGAAAGTGAGGCAGCCGCAGCATGCCTAATTCCATCTCTACGCAATTCTTCCGGTCGCTCGACTGGTTAGTTTGCAAGACGGCGGGTATCACCTTCGATACCATTCAACATTTCAATAAGCGCAATCCCAATCCCTCTCCCACGCCGCAGTGGTCCGATAAGCCGCTGCTGAAGTCTTGGGAAAAGTCCAAGCCCACGCTGGGTTTCCCGCGCCAGACGGATTCGCTCTGCCCGGCCTGCGTGCAAGAAGCGCGCAAAGCCATCATCGATGGCGAAAAGGATTGGCGCGACCTGATGCATGAAAAGGTCGGCGAGATTAAAGCCCAGATCGTCGAGCGCGACGGCCAGGTCTGGATGGTGAAAGATTGCCCGCAGCACGGTCACTACGAAGACCTGATGGCTGTGGACTCCACCTTCCTGAGGTGGATTGAGAGCCAATTCCCCGGCCGCGACATTCCCGCGCACAACGACGAAGGCTTGCACAAGCACGGCTCTTCGAATGTGCGCTACGGCCGCGGTTCTGTGCTCACCGTGGACCTTACCAACCGTTGCAATATGATGTGCGATCCCTGCTTTATGGACGCCAACCAGGTTGGCTATGTTCACGAACTCTCTTGGGAAGAAATTCAGGAAATTCTCGATAACGCAGTGAAGATCAAGCCGCGCCGCCAGATGTCCGTGCAGTTCAGCGGCGGCGAGCCGACCATGAGCCCTTACTTCTTCGACGCCATCCGGTATGCCCGCAAGGTGGGCTACAACTCGGTGCAGGCGGCGACGAACGGTATCGAGTTCGCCAAAAGCAAGGAATTTGCAAAGAAAGCATTCGACGCGGGTCTACGCTATGCGTACCTGCAGTTCGACGGCATCGGCAACGACGCCAACAGCCATCGCCAGATCGGCAACCTGTTTGACGTGAAACTCCGCGCCATCGAGAACATGCACGAAGCTGGCATTGAAATCGTGTTGGTCGTGACCATCGTCAATAACGTGAACAACGACCAGGTTGGCTCCGTTGTGAAGTTCGCGATGGAAAATCCGAAAAAAATCGCCTTCATCAGCTTCCAGCCGGTTTCCTTCACTGGCCGCGACGAAGATATTACTCCCGAACGCCGCCTGCGCCAGCGCTACACGCTTTCGCACCTTGCCAAGGACGTCAGCCAGCAAGTGGGAAAGATTGAGCCGACCCGCGACTGGTTCCCCATTTCCTTCATCAGCACGTTTGCTGGTTTCGCGGACATGGTCAAGGGTAACGAATCCCAGTGGGGTTCGCTCTCCTGCGGCTGCCACCCCAACTGCGGCGTAGGCACCGCGATCATGATTAACAAGGAGACCAAGGAATGGGCTCCGGTGCCCCGCTTCCTGGATGCCCAGAAGCTCACCAAAGACGTCACCGCCATTACCGACGCGGCTCGCGGCAAAAGCTTCTCTAACTTCATGATGGCCATGGCGCTGCTCAAGAACTACCATCCCTTCCAAGGACCCAAGGGCCTGAAGCTCTGGGATCTGTTCAAGAAGTTCGACAAGACCTGGGCGCTCACCAAGGGTTCCACCAGCAAATACGGCAAGACTTCTCCCGAGCGGACCTATGAAGATGCCATGAAGCGCCGCGCGCAAGACCCGTGGAACTTCCTGTTCATCGCCGGTATGTGGTTCCAGGATTTGTTCAACTACGACTTCCGCCGCACCGAAATGTGCATCATTCCCTACGGTACGCAGCAGGGTGAAATCAGCTTCTGCGCCTACAACACCGGCATCGGCTGGCGCAACATCATCGAAAACATGCACAAGAACGCGGCCGTGGCAGAGTGGTACAAGAAGCACGGCAAACATGAGATTTATGCCAAGGGTAAAAGCGTCAGCCTGCAATCTTACGAGCACTCGCTCGTGATTGACGCCGAAGACGCCGCCCGCGTTCGCCACATCGAGCACGACATACCCTTGACCGCCGCCGAAGAAAACCGCATCCGCCGCAAGAAGGCCCTCGAGGAGCAGGCCAAGGTTCGCGCCATTTATGAAGAGTTGGTCCTAAAGAAGCCTCAGCAGGCAGTCGTGCAGATCGGCACCGTCAGCGATATCGCCAAGGCCGTTCCGGCGAACTTCACCAACGCGAACAAGCCCCTCTCGATTGCGCCTGCCACCGGAAATGGCAATGGCCATTCGAATGGCCACGGAGCCTCCGCGCCCAAGGCCAAAGAACAAGAAACCGCCGCCGAAGCCGTAGCTGGCGATTAACACCGCCTTACCGATCAGCTTTCTCAAACGGCCCTGACGAATTCAGGGCCGTTTTTGTCTCTGTGAACAGCTTTCGCGCTTCCTGAAGCTGACCGTCATGCCCTGGTGAATTACAAACGGTGCGGTATAATAAAGCCTCGCGCCGCCACCTGATTTCGGCGCTTTTTGGAGACATTGCTACATGCCGATTTACGAATACATCTGTGACAGCTGCAACGAGCGCTTCGAAAAGATCGTCATCAACAAGCAGCAAGAAATCAGCTGCCCCAAGTGCTCCAGCAAGAAGGCCACGATTCAGCTTTCCGTCTTTGCCACGGCTGGCTCCGGCTCTTCCACTCCTTCGGGCGGTTTCTCCGGCGGCGGTGGGTGCTGCGGTGGCGGCTGCTCCTGCCACTAACTCATCTGGAGCTCGATTGCGACTCTTGATTGCTTCCGTGCTCGCTGGAGTCGTGATTTTTTCCCCCCTTGTCGTAACGCCTCAATCCGCTCAGACCGTCGTTATCGCCGGCCATCCAGGCCGCTTCGATGCCCAAGGTCATTTGTTACCCTGGATCGCCTGGAACACGGCGCTGGATCGCGAGATGCATTTCTACCAGCAGTGTCCAGCAGACCACGGCTATCCCCGCTTCGTCTCCGTCACGTTTCTGGATGGCAATTGGACGCCGCTGCCGGATCATATGGACACCATTCCCGCCATGCAGAACGGCATGGGCATTCTCTCCTACATCAAGTTCTATGAACTCCGCGGCAAGAGCGATCCAGCCTACTTGGCCACGGCGCGCTCCATGGGTGACTATCTCATCAAGGAGGCACTCACATCGGACTCAGGCAAGTATCTACGGTTTCCGCGTTCTACCGGCACACGGGGAAAATTCCCGCAGCCGCCGGACTGTGGCACGCAAGGTGATCGCCCGTATGAAATCGAGCCGGACAAGGGCGGCATTGCCGGCTATGCCTTGGTGCTTCTGTCTGAAGCCACCGGCGAACGAACGTACCTGGACGAGGCACTGCAGATCGCGCGAGTCTTGGCCGCGAGTCAATTAGCTGGCGACTCCTCCCATTCTCCTTGGCCTTTTCGCGCTGACTACCGCAGCGGAGAAGGCCGCGGTCCCGTTTCCGGCAACATGACGTACATCCTACGTCTGTATGATGAACTTCTCGGTCGAGGTTACAAGGAATTCGCAAAGCCGCGCGAAGTCCTGTGGCACTGGATCAAGGGTTATCAAATTCCCAGCGCTAGCTCCGATGGGGCACTCTTCGCGCAGTTCTTTGAAGATCACGACACGCCTACCAATCGGACCGCGTGGGCTCCACTCAATCTTACGCGCTACCTTTTGGAAAAGCGGGAAGCGCTCGATCCAGACTGGCGGGCCGATTCCAGCGCTCTGATCGAATTCGTGCGCAAGAATTTCACCCACCGTGAATTTGGTGTGACTGTCTGTCATGAGCAGGATGAAGACAAAGAGGCTTGGGGTGGAGTGAATTCAACTTATGGCGCGGTCCTTGCCCTTTATGCAAAGGCGGTTGGTTCAGAACCCCTCGCGAGCGAAGCCCACCAAGCGCTGAATTTCGCGATTTACTCCATCGACGGCCAGGGCCGTCCTCGGGATCTCTTCAAGAGTCCAAGCCTCGGCGGCTGGCAGGAAGACGCGCACACCGACGTCATCCACAATTTCGCCAACGTCCTTCGCGCCTTTCCGCAATGGGCCACCGGCAATTGAGTCGAGCCACGTGCAACTAACGACAAAAGCCGGGCTTGTACTAGTCGCCTTAGGCGTCGGCATTTTTTCCGCATGGCACTGGTGGACAAAAACGAGGAACTTTGTCCCCGTGGATATCCCAGTTTCGCTGGCCGCGAACCAGAGCATCACCGCGCAATTCAAGCCGAACTTCGATGGCTTGTATCTCGTTGAAATTGACGCGGGGAGAACGCTTCCGCCCGACACACTCCACTGCCTCATGGGTTTAGAGGCGGATCCAGCGCGATGCAAAGGTCTACCGGCCGCCATTGCCGCGAACTGGATTCTCTCCAGCGAAGGCCAAGAGCTCAAACGCGGCAGTTCTGTTGAACTGCACAGCGTACCGGTCGAATCGCAAATCGTTACTCGCGTCATTGGGGATTTTCAAGGCAAAGCGGGACGCGACTACACATTGCAAGTGACGTTTTTAGCTGACGGCGCCAGCTTAGCTGTGGCCCATCCGCGCCTCAAAGTGGCCGTAGCGAGCATTGCTTACACTGATCTTGAGTCCGCCAGCGTACTCGTTTTTTCCATGGCGTTTATCTGCGGCCTGTTCGGCGTAATCCTTTTGGGCATCGCATTGTCCGCGAAACACAGCACGCGCGTGGTGTGACGCAAATCACCATGTTGCGTGATAAGTCGCACATCCCTCCTGCCTGCTCAATCGCAGACTGCCCCTGCACGTTACACATGTTTTTCTTGTTCTCTCTCATCCTCACCCCTTCCTGACGTGCTTTAGCGCTGGTTCGGACTGCCGTGGGCACTCCTCCCCGGCAGTCCTGCTTAGCAGCAGAAAGGACTTTGGTATGTTTAACCGCCACAAGGAATCTGAACAACAAGAAGAGATCCTGGCGTATCTGGAAGCTCTCCTCGGCTGCGTAAAGTCCCTGCACGCCAGCGTCGGCGCGGTCATGGCCGATGTGGCAGCGATGCGCAGCACCATGCTGGACGATCCCGACCAGGTCGCTATGTACAGAAACAACCTGAAATTAGCGATGGCCACCGCCAAACCCATGGTGGAGGAAGCCATGCACTCCTATGACGACCTACTCGAAGAGTTAGCTGGTTCTCAGCAGTACAAGAATTGAATTGCTGGTGCTGTCTCGCCAGTCAAAGATCCCGCCCACGGGGCTCACACCTGTCTCCCCTAGTGAGCCCCGTTTTCTTTCGCCCCTCACACCGCTGCACGCGTGTCATCCTGAGGAGCGCCCATTTTACGCGACGAAGTGCCTCAACGCATCGGACCCAACAGGGCTGTTTCAATGCCAGGTTAGCGCGAGTAGTTTTTCAAGTAGTCAGGAATAGGTGGGTCATTTTTTCGTTGTGAATCCGGTACCGGCTGCTTCGCGGCTGTTTCCAGCGGCAACACCCCAGCCCAGACCGGCAGTGCATAATCCGCCTCGTCGTCCACGGGTCCGCCCGTGCGCACCTTCGCGCTGACTTCTTCGAGAGGCACCGCGAGGACGGTGGTGCCTTTCAATTCCTGGTCGTTAGGCTGGCGCACGTCATCCCAGCGCCCTTTCATTACGTGCTCTGTGAAAATGCGCAGAGCTTCCATCTTTTCCGCAGGGTCTTCGACCAGACGAGCAGTTCCTAGAATCACCACAGAGCGGTAGTTCACGGAGTGATGGAAAGCGGAGCGGGCCAGCACCAGCCCATCAACATGCGTCACCGTCACGCAAACGGGCACTCCTGCGCTCAGCGTCTTCAGCATCCGGCTCGCCGCGCTGCCATGGAGGTACAGCGTATCTCCCGCGCGGCCATAGTTAGTCGGGATTACATAGGGCTGGCCGTCGACCGCGAAGCCGACATGACACACAAAGGCAGTGTCCAGAATCTGGTAGACGGTTTCGCGATCATAATGGCCACGCTTCGGCAGGCGCTTGACCTGCGTGCGTTCGGTAGGCTGAAATTCGCTCATACACCCATTCTAACGGGAAGGACGTGCCGCGCCAGAGCCAAGTTGGCTGCCTGCCTCCCTACTCCTTGGCTGCGGCTGGCGCCGCCGGCGTGCCGCGCACCACGCGGAAGCCAATATATTCCGGCGCTGGAGTGCAACTGGAACGCGTGTCAGCGGGACAATCCGCACTTCCGCCCATCACCTTGCCCTTTCCATCCGCGGTCAGCACCCATTCTGCGGCATTGCCCCCCAGATCAAAGAGTAGTTCCTCATTTTCCTGGCCTTGGCCCGCGAAGCTCCCCACCGGCCTCAACAGCGGCGCTGGACCCGGCAACTGCTTTAGCTTCTCGCGCAAACGAAGCGTGTCATCGGGATTAGGCGCGTAGCCGGCCCAATAATCCAGCGTGTTTTCGCCTTCTTTTTTGTCATATTGCCCCGCCATTTCCTTTTCGTTGGGCACCCGCCACGCCTGTCCCGTGAGCCTGCCGAGCCATTCCGCGTAGGCCTTAGCCTGTTCAAGGGTTACTCCGCTTGCGGGATAATTTTCCGCGCCAGGCTCCGCTTTGTAATTCTTATCGAACGCAGCAAACTGCGCGCGCGTCACTTCAAAGCGCCCGATCTCCAGATCACCGCGCTTCACGACTTCGGGAATCAGCACGGCTTTGCCCTTACTGGTAAATGTTGCGCCATAGATCTCCCCACGGCGGGCAGCGCTCTTCGTTCTCAGAGCGGTGTCGAGCGGGGAACCCGCCTTCACGGCTTCGTTCTCCGGAGGGGCAGTCTTGAAGAAGTACTTGTCGAACCACGCCATTTCTTCTTCGATCTTCCGCATCTGGTGTGTCAGCTTCCGCGGGCCGTGCGGCTCACCAGGAAAGAGGACAAACTTCACGGGCACTTTGCCCAGAGACTGCAGCGCGCGGAAATACGTCCAGCTTTGGGAAGTCGGCACGCTGGTATCGGCGCTGCCATGGAAAATCAGCACAGGCGCCTGCACCTTGTTCAACTTGAAGAGCGTGGACTTCCGCATGTACAGCTCGGGGTCTTCCAGCAGCGATTTGCCAAAGTAATATGAGTTGAAGGAATCCCCAAAACTGGAGTTACCCCAGTCACTGAAATATTCCACATCGCCAGCCCCGACGCTGGCCACCTTGTAACGCGAAGGATAAGTGACGATCAGGCTGGTGGAAAGAATGGAACCGTTAGACCAGCCCATCGTGGCAACCTTGTCGGGATCGACCAGCCCCCGCTGGATCAGATAGTCCACTCCCGCATTGATGTCCGGGGTTTCCAGATCGTAGTAATTGCCGCAGCAGATCGATTCCACCCATTGCAACCCGTAGTTGCTGCTGCCGTGATAGTTCGGGCTTAAGACAAATGCCCCACGCTGGGTCAACAGTTGATATGGGTACGCCATGCGGTCACTCCAGGCATCCAGATCTTGCGACGTAGGGCCACCGTGGATCGCGGTAATGACCGGATATTTCTTGCCGGCTTCGTAATTGGTGGGATAGCGCAGGATGCCTTCGACCTCCTCGTTGTTCGAACCCTTCCATCGAATGATTTCACTCCTGGAAAACGTACGCGATTTCACCAGCGTGCTATTCAGATGAGTAAGCTGGACAGTCGACACCAATTTGTCGCCCTGAATCGTCGCTCGAAACAGTTGTGGCATTGTGCTGGCGCTCGAAGATCGATAGACGATTGTTTTCCCGTCCGCCGAGACCTCAAAGTTTTGAATGTTCTTGGAATGCTCTCCCTCAAGGGGTACCCGTTTCCAACTCCACGCGCTTCCTGATTTCTCGCGAACAAATCGCGCCGTCTCAAAGCGATGGCCCGCAGCTAAACCAATGACGAAGCCATGCTCCGTGGCCGCCAGGTCAGAGCCGATTCCATTCTCCCAATCAAGGGGAACCGCGCCACTCTTTCCCGTAGGAAGGTCGTAATAATAGAGACGGATGATCGAAGCTGTGAGGTATTTCGCGTCTGTGGAATAAGGTGCCCACGCATAGAAACCTGAGCTATCCGGTAACCACTCGAAGCCATAAGGACGAATTCGCCCTTCTGTGAAAACTTGCTTTTCACCGCCGTCGCTAAGGTTGTGGAGAATGGAAACCGGGGGCACTTTCTGGTCATACGTGTAGTGCAGGCTCTTTTGGTGGATGGCTACGACATACTTCCCATCCTTGGACGCGTACCAATTCTGAATCCAGTCCAGATTTTCCGTCAATCTCGTGATTTTCTTGTCTTTGATATTGATCTTAAACAGACGGACCGGAGGTTCATGCGCGGAGTCGTCAACGACCTCCGAGTCGTCCTTCCTTTTCTTGAGCGCCTGCTCATAAGCGCTGGGGTCCTCCGGAGCACTGAAAATCAGCGTATCCGAACTGAGCCATTGGACTCCCCTTGGCCCCCGGGACAGTTCCGTTAAAGGGTAAGCTTCACCACCCCGCGAACTGATCAACCAGATCTGATTTGCGTCGGTGTCCGGTTTTGCCTGAGCTCGCGCCCTGTTGCTGATAAATGCGATCCACTCGCTGTCGGGAGACCAGCTCAGATCAAAGATGTCGTCGCTGCCGCGTGTGAGCTGAATCTCCCGGTCCTCGGTTAGACTGGACAGAAACAGGTTGGAAGTTGACTTGTCCCTTTCTTTGTCGCCTTCGCCTTTGACCCAAGCGACCCAATGGGCGTTCGGTGAAATGCGAAAACCACCGGAACGTTCGACGTACACGATATCCTCCGGTGTCCAGGGGCTGGATTTGGGAGGAGTTTTGCTTTCGTCGGCAGCGACAAGAGCGCCACCAGTCGAAATAAGCGCCACAGCTATTCCAACAAACCACAGTTCACGCATCACGAGGGCCACCTGTTCCAAATATTTTGCTGAAGTTCTGAAGCACCTCAAACCGATGCGAAAAAAGGATAGTGCAATTGAGGCACAATAGGAAATGCTGTTGTGCGCGTCGGCCCGTCCGAATCTGAAGGAGATGTCATGCCCGCCGTAAAAGCCCCGTTCACAAAAGATACGTTTCAATTTTTCCACGAATTACGCAAGAACAACCGCAAAGTCTGGATGGACGAGAACCGCGAGCGCTATCGTGAATGTATTACGCTGCCGTTTCGCCGATTTCTGGAGGACCTCACTCCGTCTGTGCTGGATCTGGATGCTGATTTTGATGTGTGTGGTAGAACGGGCACAAATTTCTCTCGCATCAACCGCGATATTCGGTTTGCGAAAGACAAAACGCTATATAAGACGCAGATGTATTTGAAGTTTCAACGTCCCACACCGGGCGACCGGGAAAGGGGACAACTCTATGTCGGCCTATCCGCAAAAACGGTGACCGTCGGGTTCCGTATCTATTCGGGCTCGAAACGAAAGGAATCTGCACTGGCTCTGATTGCGCACCCGCGCGTCATCGCCAATCCGAAATGGGTGGCACAACAGAAGAAGCGCCTCAGCCGGAAGTACGAGAGCTACTGGTATTCCACCGTGAAAGGCGAGTGGACCAAGCACGAAAGCTGGCCGACGGCACCCGAGGATTGGAAGAAAATTCAGGCGTGGATCGTGCGCAAGAAGATGAAACCTTCCGCGGCAACCCAGCCGACCTTCTGCAAGAACATTCTTAAGGTGTTCAAGGACGTCTATCCCTTGTTGAAATTCACCAGCATTCCCGGCTGATCCCTTTTCATTTTTCATAAGCGCCAAGGCAGCGTGTTGAACCTCAGTGATAATGTCCCCTTTTGTCCTCGATAGAAATGTCCCCTTAAGCTGAGCTCGTTCAGGAGGTCAGCTTGGGGCGGACGAAGATGAGCAAGCGGGAGTTGGCAAGGGTGGAAGTGCTGGCGCGGGTGCG
>DATERF010000049.1:0-5707 GCA_035271845.1 Candidatus Acidiferrum sp. | reverse complement strand
CTTTGTTTCCCCTACATACGCAAAAACAGGGGGGTGGGGGGTGGAGTATCATAATAGTAACGTGCCCAAGAACTGTCGGCGCGCCGACAATTTTGTTTCGGGAACGAACCACTGCACGTCAGCAATTCCCGGATCGTCGCGCAATGCTTTCTTCCAACTGTGCACTGTTAACTGTCGACTGTGAACTGCTTCGCTCCCCTAACCCCAATCATTCCCGCACTTACGAACCGGGCTCCCGTAAGTCCTTTCTTTCCCGCACTTACGCAAAACAGGGGGGTGGGGGTAGGTACCTTAGTGGTAACGTACCTAAAAATGTCGGCGCGCCGACATTTTCGCTCCTGCACACGAGCAGGAGGTCGGGAGGACCGCGAGAAACGCCGCTGCATTTGACGCGCACACAGGCGGTGTGTAGACTCGCGCCTGCCCTTCGGGGCCTAGACCTGGGCCGAACACAATCATCTTCAAGAAATTCAGGAGAATACATGAGAAAAGTTCTACGGGCCACTCTGTTTGTTGTGATGCTTTTGAGCGCGCTTCCCACCTTTGCGCAAAGTCCAAACTACGACGTCGGGCCGGTGTGGCGCGTCACCTACTACCACATCAAGCCCGCTCAGGGCGATGCGTTCTGGAAGGATTTTCGCGAGAACCTCAGGCCCGTGTACGATGCGGCCAAGAAAGAAGGCTGGATCACCGATTACAAAGTCTGGACGAACGTCACCACCGATAGCCCGAACGACTGGGACGTTGCCGTGGGGCTCCTCTATCCCAACTATGCGGCGATCGATCAGATCGACGCCAAAGCCGTAACCATTTCCACCAAGCACTACGGCTCGCGAGACGCCATGCTCGATGCGGCAAAGAAACGCAGTGAGATACGCGAAGTGGTGGCGAGCAAGTTGGCGCGCGAAGTGATGCCTAAGTAAGAGTCGCTTCCGTGCGGCAAGCAGACCGGCGCGGCCCCGAATGCTTTGCGAAAGAGCATTCGGGGCTTGCTGTTTCTTAGGGGCGCGAAAGTGTATCGTGCCCGCGCGGGTGCCGTGGAAGTTAGCTTACAGCGTTGGCACGCCCTTCGGGTCTTTCAGCTTGATGGGGTCCGCGGGGTAAGAAAATTTATCTCCCGCCGTTCCCTTTCCGGTCCTGTCGATCTCGGTGGAGGCGCCGCTGATGGTGTTCTTATCGATGGTCAGAGTGAGATATCCCCACTCGACCTTGCCGTAGACGAGTTTCGCGTGTGTGTCGGTGGCGACATCTCCATTCGCCGAGTGAATCTGGTGCAGATTATGGTAGCCGCCGTTCCCCACGACGATGAAGGGCGTGGAGCCACCCGGCGCGATGACCTTCTCAATGCGCTGGTAGTCGTGGACATGACCCGCCAAAACCAGGTTGGGCACTCGCCCGGTATCCCGAATAGCATTCTCCAGCGCGTCGGCCATCTTGGAGCTTCCGCTGTGAAAAATATCGAACGAGTAGATCGGATGGTGGAGTGCAAGAATCAGCGGCAAGTCCTCGTCCGCGGTGGCGAACTCGTTGGTCAGCCATTGCTGCTGGTTGGAGTCGATGGAGCCGTGCTCGGGCACGTTCGTGTACATGCCGACGATTGTGGCCAGCGGCGTAAGCAACGTCCAATAAGGATTGGGAAGATTCAGACCCACGCGCGGAGCGTCTTTGGAGATGGGATCCACGTCCGGATTGGCCTGCATAAAGTACGCCACCCAGCCGTCCAGCGATGTTTGCGCCTTCGGATCGTCCACCTCGCCGTCATGATTCCCCGGAATGGCGAAGATTGGAGGCGTGTATCGCTCGTACGCCTCGTAGAATTGGGAGTAGTAATCATCGTGCGCCCCGGTGAAATACACCACGTCGCCTACGTGATAGCAGAATTGCGATGCGTTCTTGCCTGCTTTCGCCAATGCCTCCACCATGGCGTCGGCGACGTGGGATTGAAACTCCGCATCCTTTACCCCGCCGGAGTCGCCCAACACGTCGAAGACCATCTTGCCGGCATCGCTGATGTGCTTTGCCACCTCCGGGAACTGGTCCCTCAACACGTAGTGGTAGGGTGGCAGGCCGAGTGGCTTGGGTAAGGGCTGATAGCCGGTATTGCGGTGCGTCAGCGGATTCTGTGCGGTCACACCGGGATGCGATTGCGAACTTCCCTTTTTGATATGGGTACGAACTGCACCAGGTTGCAGCTTCATTTTTTCCTCCAAATCTATGTGTTTACGGCTTTCGAGGTTTTCACCCGCCGCAAGGGGGACATGAAGCTACTCCAGTGATGGGTTCCCGTCAACAATGACTTATGTATTTGTGCGATTAATATCTGGTTGCGGCTATATCACGCTTAGAACACGCTCGAAGAGAGCACGATTTCGCCGGGAGTCGGGACACGTGTATCGCGCCCCAACGGACCGAGGAATCAGGAGGTTGAAGCGCTTACGCATCCTTTACCTGTTTCAGCGTACCATGCAAGCTGACACGGCCATGAGCGTGCGACGGGAGGAATCAGGTTATGGACATTTTCAGGCAAGGACGTGAGGAGAACGCGGAGTTTACGCTGCGCCCAGCCATCCCCGGGCTGAAGAACATCATCATTGGCGCGGTGGTGCTGGTGGTGGCGCTATTCATATTGTCGTTCGCGGTGCGAATCACGCGCATCGAGGCGGGCCACGTGGGCGTGGAGATCAATCTGGCGGGCAAACAGCGCGGCGCTTCGGATATTCCGGTGCGCACGGGCTGGGTGCTGTATTCCCCGCTGACCACGCAGATCATCGAATTTCCCACCTACGTGCAAACGGTGAAGTGGACCAAGGACGTAAACGAAGGCCATCCGATCAACGAGGAGATGGGCTTCAATTCCAAGGAAGGCATGGAGATCTTCGTGGACGTATCGCTGTCCTACGCGATCGAGGCGAGCAAAGCTCCGGAGTTTTACGTGAAATACCGCGTGGACGACCTGGACCGCTTCACGCACGGGATTTTGCGGGATATCGTGCGCAATTCGCTGAACGAAGTGGCGTCCACGTACGTCGTGGAAGACATCTATGGCGAAGGCAAGGCGGAGTTCCTGCACAAGGTGCAGGCGATGATTGAGCAGAAGGTGGCACCGGTGGGCGTGGGCGTGCAGCAATTCGGCTTCATCGGAGCGCCGCGCGTGCCGCAAGTGATTGCGGCGGCGATTACGGCGAAAGCGCAAGCCATCCAGCAAGCGGAACGCGCGCGAAACGAGCTGGCGACCACGCAGGCGGAAGCGGCGAAGAAAATTGCCGAAGCGGAAGGCGATGCCAAGTCCCTGGTGACGCGAGCGCAGGGCGAAGCCGATGCCAATCGCATACGGCAAAATTCACTGACGCCGCAGCTCCTGGATCTGCGCCGCATCGAAAATGCCCGCGCGCTGATCGACAAATGGAACGGGCAATTGCCCAGCGTCGAAGCCGGGCAAGGCGCCGGCATGATCTTGCAGTTGCCAAAACCCCAGTAGGCCGCACAGGGAAAAGAGAAAAGGGGTCCCACCGTGCGCACACGGCGCAAAGGGTAGGCCACCCACGGAACATTGAACGGACCAATACGCGGCACATCCATAGCGTTGGCCCTCGTCGTGCACATCCTACTGGGGGCAGGCAGAGCGAGTGCGCCAACTTGGGCACCTCTTGGCTGGATCAATTTTGAATTGATCCAGGTTCCTGCCGATAGGGATGCCATGAGCGAAAGGACGCCCGAACCGCGAATGCCGGTGATGATCGTGGTGGAAGTGTCGTGGGCCGACCAAAGTGGAACGTTGCAGCGCTCGCGTGCGCGGATGGGGAACAGGTCCGTTTCGGGAACGTGCATTCGGCTGAAGCCGCAGATCCAAGTCGGCACAAATCTGCGAGTTCAGTGGCGTTGGGCGGAGTTCACGGGTGTCGCAAGATATTGCCGCAACGATGGACGTGAGCATGTTGTCGGCATCCAGCGAAATGCGGAGACGAGTGCGAACTCCAAGAAGCCTGTCCTCGTGGATGTTCCAGTGCGGCACGGCGCGCGAAATAGCGAAGCTTCCGTTTCGCCGGCCATAATCGAGAGCTTGCCCGAGCGCCCAGAAGACAAGCCAACCGAAATTCCTGTCACCAAACTGAAACTGGACACTGTGGCAATCTTGCCATTCGCGAGCTCCTCGGCAGCGATTCCCGCCAGGCGAGTTGCACACGAAGCAGAAAGCAGAGAGATCCCCCGCAGCTTGCAGCCCCTCGACTTTGACACTCTTCCACGGACCGAAAAGCAAACGAAACAGCCTCCCAAGGAAAAGGAAGCTGGCAAGGAAAGGATACGTATGCGAAGCAAATGGCTCGGACTGGTACAGAAGGATGACAAACAGGACAGTGTCAACGGGAACGGCGACGGAAGGAGCAACGAGAGAGGCGACCTGGGGAATCGCGCGCCCGTGCCAGTTCCTCAGGCGGAGCACGCTTCTGCGGATGCGGCGGAAGAGAGCGCCGTGAGCTCCCCAATTGAGTTGTTGCCCATGGAAGATATTTACCGCGCGGCCGGGATCATGAATCCGCGGAAGGGCTACAGCATCAACAAGGTGATCGAGATGCTGCACAGCGAACACATCCGCGGATCATCGAAGGAGATGAAGCGGGCATCGGTGCTGATGGCTCTGGATGCTGCCGGCATTTCGGTGGACGAAGTGCTGCAGGACGCCAGAGTGCGCCAGGAGGCCATCGACGCCTATGAGGCCGGTCAGCGGAAACAGTTTGAGGCCCTGTTGGCGCAGAAGGCGGAGGAAAACATTCAAATTCAGGCGGAACTCGAGCGCGTGAAAGCGCGCTATGGGGAAAGACTGCGGCGCAACCTGGACGGAATGGCGCGGGAGAAGGGTACGTTTGGCAATTGGTTGACGCTGAAACAGCAGGAATCGCAAAGCATGGCGGAAGCGGTGGAGTTATGCCTGAAAACGCCGGTGAACGAGTCAGCGAGCAGTGCGCTTCCGGAAGATAGCCTGGTCAACGCCAGCACCAAGCCGGTGTAGTTCCGTCGTCGGCCGGAATTCGTAATTTGAGGAAGCCGACGCTGCAGGCGGCCGAGGCGCGCGCCATTGGCCTGATATTTGTTCAAATCGCAAAAGCGGCAGCAAGCTGCCGCACTCCAAAACAGTCTATGGTCCGGCGACGAGGGCGAATTCGACGCGGCGGCGCATCGGGTCAATGCGTTCGGCGCGGACGCGGATGCGATCGCCGAGTTTCCAGATGAGCGGAGTGGTGGGCTTGCGGCGGCTGGAACGGCTGCGGCGCGCGCCCCCGGATTCCCCCATGGCAACAATGGCGCGATCGCTCTCGCGAAAGACGCAATGGGCGCCGGCTGCTTCCTCGAGAACGCCGATGGGGAGAAGGCCCTCGATAAAGAGATCGAGAAGCTCCACGAAGCAGCCGTATTTTTGAACGGAAATGATGAGGCCATCGAACTCGTCGCCGAGACGCTGCTCCATGTATTGCGCGGTTTTCCAGGTGATGAGTTCGCGCTCGGCGGAAGCGGCACGGCGTTCCGTCTCCGAAGTTTCCGCCGCAATTTCCTCGAGATGTTGTTGGGAGTAGAGAGTGGCTTCGGCGCCGACGACGGGCTTGATGAACGAGGGCGGCGTAGTGTCCGGATGAGCGATGGCCCATTTCAGGATGCGATGGACGATGAGATCGGGATAACGGCGAATGGGCGAAGTGAAGTGGGTGTATTC
>DATERF010000048.1:0-2264 GCA_035271845.1 Candidatus Acidiferrum sp. | reverse complement strand
CACTTCTCCGGTTAGCGCGAAGAAACTGCAGAATCGTTTCCGCTTGGGTTTCCAGAATGGCTTCCATCACCAACTTGCCAGCAGATTCCAAAACAGCCACGGAGATCGTTGCTTGATGCACATCCAGACCAATATACTTGGCGTCATTCATGAGGGCGCTTCTTGTTGTAGGCGTTGATCAGAACGATCAAAACCTACTCCAAGCAGGCGCCCTTTTATAATGCGTTAATCGGGACTTAGCGTGGCTTCAAAAACTGAAGCCCCAAAGGCAAACTACATCCACTGCGGCCCCAAGAGTTGCAAGGAACCACCACCTGGAGCCGATACCATTGCCCCCACCCAAGGCGTAATATATTTCTAACATCCCTATCCTGCAACAGCCTCAACCCAGTCCAAAACAGCACCGTATTACGACCTGCGTTTCAAAAACTATTCCATGCGGGCAAATATGGTCTGCCGGACAGTTTTTACGAAATCTGGAGAAGACAGACGGTCACCATAGAGATACAACTCGCTAGCCGGGGTGGGAACCAAGTCAGTGACGCGTGCGCCGTATTTCTCACGCACAATTCTGCAGACCTCCTCAAATCGCTCGTAGCCTTCCCATGAGGCCGGTTCTGCGAACAAAAGCCGGTCATTGTGCCGTATGAATGTGATCGCCTCGCCGTTGAACTCAACAAAGTCCCATGTCAACGTGAAAGAGGCAGAGTCCACCTCCGGCAATTGTTCCTTATTCACTAGCTTAGCCGCGTCAAATCTCTGCTGAATTTGTTGTAAGCCCTTGGCGTATTGCACGTCGGCGGGGTTGTCAGATGCCAGCATTTCATCGAGCCTGGGGTAGTCAACTGTTGCCAGCATCGGACTCGTAGCAAAGTCGCATCGGGGACAACAGCAATCCTGTAACTCCCGGCGATATCCAACGGCACCCTCGCTGAATTTCCCCTTCCAATGGCATTTTGGACATTCCAATTCTACGGTCTGCCAGTCATCGTGATACTTGAAGTGTTTAATCATGCGATTCATGCGATACCCAAGTCCGGAGCGAATGAGAAGTGGAAAGCTTTAAGCTTCATCTTCTCATCTTCCGTCCGATATCTCACATCGTCATGAACTGTTGCCAGATGTTTTGTTGCTACTCCCACTGAACAGTTCAGAGCACTTCATTTTGGCGATTCTATGCCGAAGTCGCTGTAACTGCCTGATTAGTCACGAAGCCGGACTGGTTCCGCCCAGTACGAACGTGGACCGGAGCCGCGTTCACGCGCCTGAATCAGCGGCCGTAGCGCCCCATCCATTCCCCTTGCGCCAGAATGTGGCCCTGCATGGCTCGCTCGAAATCCTTTTTGGCGGAGCCCGGCACCCGGGAATCGCAGCGGGCGAGAAAAAGCAGATCCCTCACCCGCCGAGAGCGCGGGTTCGGGATGACAGTGAACGGCAAAGGCGCCCGCCTCAGAAGGCGGCCGCTACAAGTGCCCGGAGGTTGGTGGGGGTGGATTAGTCGAGGGCGTGGACGCTGGCTTGTTCGCGGCGGCGGCGATGGAGATAGTGCATGGCGATGTTGATGTAGATTTCGCCGCAAGGGGTTTCGATGCAGAGGACCATGGCCTCGGTATCCACGCTGCCCGCAAGGCCTTCTTCGTTCAAATGGATTTCGGGCGGAGAAACCTTGAAACGGAAGCCCTGGTCGTTGAGAAGCGTAACGGAATTGCCGATGACCATGTTGGCGAGTTCACAGACGGTTTCGCAAATGACCTGCTCGCTTTCCGGGAGTTCCGCACCAGCAAGCTGGCTGGCAACACGCATGGCAACTTCCGGCGCGAGATCGAGGATGACGCGGCCCTCGATGTCACCCTTAATGGTGACGAGAGCGGCCACACCCTTGCGGCGATAGGTGTTTTCGTCCATGGAGAGGTCGGCGATTTTCGTGGGCGCTTGCAACGATTCGGCGAACACGGCATCGGCAGCGTTGATGAACGGCTGAATGAGTTCCATCCTCATGAATGATGCTCCCCGGCCAGCTCGACTGGGACGCTGGCCGCATTGGGATCGTCCCCGAGGACATAGCGAAGAATTTCGTAAAGCACTTCGGGCTTGACGGGTTTCTGGACGAAGTGCTTCGCGCCCTTCTGCAGCGCGGCAAGAATATTTTCCTGATAACCGACGGAAGAGACCATGACGATGCGGGCGTCGCCATGCTGGCGGACGATGCGCTCCACGGACTCGATGCCTTCCATCTGAGGCATGGTGATGTCCATGAGGACAAT
>DATERF010000047.1:0-4490 GCA_035271845.1 Candidatus Acidiferrum sp. | reverse complement strand
ACCCCACCAACACGCCGCAGACGGATACCCCCGCACCGGAAGGTCCGTCCTCTGACCTGCCTGCGAATTCCTCGTCCCCGTCGAGTCCAGACCCCGCCCCCAAAGCACCCTCCAGCTCTTACGACCCCACGACCCCGGCAATGGTCAACGGCGCGGGCGCAACTTTTCCCTACCCGCTGTATTCGAAATGGTTCGACGAATTCCACAAACTTCATCCCCGGGTGCAATTCAACTATCAAGCCGTCGGCAGCGGTGCGGGAATCAAGCAGCTCCAGGAGAAAGTGGTTGATTTTGGCGCAACGGACGTGCCAATGAACGATCAGCAGCTCGCACGTGTAGACATGTCCGTTCTCCATGTCCCTTCCGTTATTGGTGGAGTCGTTCCGGTCTACAACCTGCCCGGAGTGGCCGAATTGCGCTTCACGCCGGAAATCCTCGCGGCAATCTATTCCGGGAGAGTTTCTAGCTGGAATGCTCCAATTATCGCGACGGTCAACCCATCGAAGGACCTGCCGGATCTGCCCATCATTGTGATTCGTCGTTCGGACGGGTGTGCTACGACATTCATCTTTACCGATTATCTATCGAAGGTTAGTCCGGAATGGAAGCAAACTGTGGGATGGGGCGCCTCCGTAAACTGGCCCGTCGGCATTGCCGCTAAGGGCGACGAAGGCGTCACGAGCCTGCTTAGACAAACACCGGGAGCCATTGCCTACGTGGATTTCCTGTATGCCCTGCAGAACAGAATTCCGTTTGCCAGCGTTCGAAATCCAGCCGGTAAATTTATTAAGGCAAATCTGGCGAGTTTGACCGCCGCTGGCCTAGTCGCAAACAATTCCAACGACTTTCGCGTAACGATTACCAATGCGCCCGCCCCAGACGCTTATCCCATTTCCAGTTTTACTTGGATTCTGGCGCCGCTCCGCTCCCGCAACTCTTCGGAAGCCCAGGACCTCCGGGAGTTCTTGCGCTGGATGCTCGCCAAGAACTCGCAGGCGACGGCCAGCAGTCTCGGCTATGCTCCCCTGCCGGAGCAACTCGCTGCGCGAATCGACAACGAGGTTTCGCGTATCCACTGAGCCAGTCGTGCCAGGTGGAATGTGCGAGGTTCCATCGAACTCCGTGAGTCAACGCCTGCAATCAGCCTATTGTGATTTCTTCTGGTAATTCGGATATGCCGGATGATCCGGCAGAGTCACCGGATTCTTCTTCAACGCCTCCAGCGTCACCTGCACCGCCTTTTCCAACTGCGGGTCATGGCCCGCCGCCACCGATGCCGGATCGTTTTCCACTTCGATGTCTGGAGCGATCCCGCGGTTTTCCACTTCCCATTCGCCGTGCAGCCCGTAAATCGCCACGCGCGGAGCGGTCACGAACCCTCCATCAAGCAGCGGTGGATACCCGTAGATTCCCACCAGTCCGCCCCACGTCCGTGTCCCCACAAGGGGTCCCACGTGGTCCTGCTTGAACATCCACGGCAGCGCGTCGCCTCCCGATCCGGACATTTCGTTGATGATCATGGTTTTCGGCCCGTAGATCTGCGCCAGTGGTGAGCAGAACTTTTCCCCTTCCCTCGAAATGGCACAATTCCGCAGCGGCCGCTTCAGCATGTCGATGATGTAGTCCGCGATTTCACCGCCATGGTTGTAACGCTCGTCAATCACCGCTCCCTGTTTTTCCACTTGGGCAAAGTAGAAGCGGTTGAAGTTCGTGTACCCGCCCACCGCCGTGTCCGGCACGTGCACGTATGCCAACTTTCCCCCGCTCAATTCATCTACCTTGCGGCGATTGCCCTCTTCCCACGCTCGGTTTCGCAGTGCGAATTCGTTATCCACCGGCACCACGGTTACGTCGCGGGCATCCTTCCCATCCGGATTCGGTCCCACCTTGATTTTGATCTGCTTCCCCGCAGTCTCTTCGAAAAAGCTGTACACTTCCGCGGGCGGCCGCACCTCTCGACCGTTCACTTCCAACAGATAATCGCCCACTTTCACGTCCACGCCGGGTTGCGTCAATGGCGCGCGCAGATCCGGATTCCAGTTTTCACCGTTGTAGATGCGGGCAAAGCGATAGCGTCCGTTCTCCACTTTGAAGTCCGCCCCCAACAACCCGCCTTTGACTTGCCGCGGTTTCGGCACGTCGCCGCCGCCAACAAACATGTGCCCGATGGTGACTTCTCCCAGCATTTCTACAAACAGATAATTCAGATCGCCGCGTCCACCCACTCCTGCAAGGTACGGGCTGTATTTCTTTTCTGCTGCGGGAATGTTCAACCCATGATGGTTCGGGTCATACAGGAAATCACGCTGGATGCGCCACACTTCGCGGTACATCTGATTCCACTCCGCCCGCGGGTCGACGTACACCTCCATCTCCCCAAGGTTGAGCGCCCCTTCTCCTGGTTTTGGCGCAGCGGCAGTCCCCGCAATAATCCACGGTCCATTCGGAGGTGGTCCTTGGCGGAACAACGCCTTCTCTCCGTTCGCAGATACGTAGAACGCCGTTACACCGCTCACGTACGGCTCTGTCTTCCTGGTGCTCAGGTCAAATTTGCTCACCGTTACGCTTGGCGGCTCACTGAATCGTGGAACGTCCACAATTTCCGACAGGAATAGCACCCCCGTCTTACCCGCATCCAGTTGAATGTAATTTGCCGCGCGAATGGGCAACGACACAATCCGCTGCCCAATCCCATCAAAATCAATGGTGACGGCCGACGGTTCTTCTTTCTTCTCGCCTTCCTTCCCCTTCTCTTTGTCCTTGTCGCCTGCTTTGCCTTTATCTTTCTCCGCGTCCTTACTCTTGTCGTCTGCTTTCGCTATTTTCTCCTCATCACTCTGCGGTTCCACCGGATTCGGATCGCCTTTTTTCAAAACTACGGCGTACACACTGCGCGTTAACGGATGTTGAAAGCTCGAAAGGTCCAGCCATCCCACGCTCAATCCCACGTCCGTGCTCGCTGTGAAATATAGGGTCTTTCCATTCTTATCAAACACAGGAAACCGTGCATCCGCGGTTCCATCAGTGATTTGCGATTCCTTGCTGTTTTCAATCGAGTACACGAACACCGCATGCTGGTGATTCGGCAAATATCTCGTGTACGTCAGCCACTTGCTGTCTGGCGACCATCCCTCATTCGTTGAGTTTGTCGGGTCTTCAAACCGTTCTGTCGCCACCTTGACCGGCGTGGCTTTTTCCACGTCCACGTACCAAAGGTTCAGCCGCTTGTCCGTGTACGCGATCTTCTTGCTGTCTGGCGACCACGTCGGCCCATAGAAATACGAGGGCGGATTCCCTAGATTGATCTTCTTTACCTCGCCCAATCCGGACTGATCTTCCAGATGCAACGCATACTCTCCTGACTCGTCTGAGAAATAAGCGATCCACTTCCCATCTGGCGACCAAGCGGGGTCACGTTCCGCAACTCCCGTGGTTCGCGTCAAATTCCGGATGTCACCCTTTTCCGCGGGCACCGTCAAAATTTCGCCACGCGCCTCAAATACTGCCCGTACACCGGTTGGCGAAATCGACGCATTCTGAATAGCGTCCGCCACTTTCTGAAAATGCGGCCGCGTCGCTGGCAAATCGCCATTCAGGTGAATTTCGATCTTTTTCGATTTTCCCGATTGCGGGTCGAACAGAAAAATCCCGCCAAACTGCTCGTAAACCAGCGCGTCTGGTCCTGCAGACACGCTCTTCAGATCCAATCCCTTGTTCTCCACCACCTGCTTCACGTTTTTGCTCTTCGTGTCGTAGGCGAACAGCGTCACCGGCCCATTCCGGTCAGAAAGAAAGTAAACGGTGTCGCTGAACCATACCGGGTTCGCATCATTCGAGTTTTCTCGTGGCAGTTTCTCCAGTGCCAAATCGTTGAGCCGCACAATATAAATCGGCGTGGTTTGTCCTCCGCGGTAGCGCTTCCAGGCGGCTTGCCACTTAAAATTTGGCACATAAGCCATTCGCGTCCCATCTGGCGAATACGACCCCTCGAAGGCGCGCCACATGGGTAGCGCCTCGGCGACTCCTCCCTCCATCGGAACGGTATAAAACCGGGTGAAGTCCGCGTACGCATCTCTGTTCGACAAGAACAGCACGCGCTTTCCGTCCGGTGTCCAACCCACTGTCACATCCTGGTCCGGGTGCCAAGTCAAACGCTTCGGCGATCCGCCCTCCGCCGGCACCACGTACACGTCGGTATTCCCGTCATACTGGCCCGTGAATGCAATCCACTTCCCATCCGGCGAAAAAATGGGAAAGCCTTCATGGCCTCCGGTCGTCAACTGCCGCGCTTCCCCACCTTCCCGCGGCACACTCCACAGGTATCCTCCATAGCTGAACACAATTGTCGTTTTGCTCAACGTAGGCTCTTGTGCCAGCAGAGGTGCCTCCTCGGCAGCTCTTGCTCCGCTCCCCACCAATACCAATAGGGCCAACACAAACAACCATCCAAGGCGTGCGCGCATTTTTCTCTCCTGACTTCCCGGGCGAAT
>DATERF010000046.1:0-2251 GCA_035271845.1 Candidatus Acidiferrum sp. | reverse complement strand
CGCGCGCACGCCCAGGCACACTTCCACGGCGTTCTTCGCGCCCGGCATCAGCTCATTCGGTGCGATTCCAAAGGACATGCTAACTATTTTACCTGAACTGGCCTCTGTGCCAATTCTCCCTTGATCTGAAGTAAGCCTGATTGTGAACACCGGTACTGCAGAGAAACTCGGGCCGGCGCGACCTCCCACAACGGGATTTCTGGACCGCGTCAGCTCTTTTCGGTTCAACGCCTAGCGTGATGCACGTATCTTGGCGCCCGAAGCCGAGTCTTTCTAGGTGTTTGGGCAATCTAGTTGCGGGCAGAGGGAACTGCAGCTATCATCTGCGCACAATGAGATTGGCACATTTTTGCCTTATCGCAGCTCTGAGTGCGTCCGCTTGGGCGCAAAATCCCTCAGCGTCTCAGGAAGTCGATGCCGTATATCCTGAAGCGCATTCACTGTATTTGGATTTGCACCAAAATCCCGAACTATCCTCGCACGAGACGCAAACAGCGGCGAAACTCGCGAGTCGTCTCCGTGGGCTCGGGTATGAGGTCACGGAGCAGGTTGGAGGTACCGGGATTGTCGCGCTGCTCGAGAATGGAGCAGGGCCAACGGTCATGCTGCGGACCGAACTTGACGCGCTTCCGGTGGAGGAGAAGACGGGTCTTCCGTACGCGAGCAAAGTTCACGTGAAAGACGATTCGGGACGCGACGTTTCCGTGATGCATGCTTGTGGCCACGACCTGCATATGGCCTCGCTGTTAGGAACGGCGGCGATCATGGCGCATAGCAGAGAGAGCTGGCACGGAACCCTGATGCTAATTGGCCAGCCGGCGGAGGAAACCATTTCCGGCGCCAAGAAGATGCTCGATGATGGGTTGCTAAAGCGGTTCCCTAAACCGGACGCGGGAGTGGCGCTCCACGTTGATAATTTGGCTCCCGCCGGGAAGATCGGCATCACGTCCGGGTATCGATACGCGAGTGCCGACTCCTTACGCATCACGATCTACGGAAAAGGCGGCCACGGCGCGGCGCCACAATACACCATCGATCCCGTCCTGATCGCCGCTAGGACCGTGGTCGCATTGCAGACCATCGTTTCTCGTGAGGTTACTCCCGGCGATGTGGCCGTGGTCACCGTTGGATATGTCAATGCGGGCACAAAAAACAACATCATTCCCGATCACGCGGAACTTGGCTTGACGGTTCGCACGTACAAGCCCCAAGTTCGCAAGAAAGTCCTGATGGCTATCGCGCGCATCACCAAAGCCGAAGCGGAAGCCGCGGGTGCGCAGCGCGAACCTTTGATCGAGCGTTATGAAACCACCAATGCCGTGTATAACGACCCCGCCCTTGCCCGCCGCTTGAGGAGCACACTGGAATCAGCGCTGGGCAAAGAAAATGTAGTGACGGCTGAGCCGTTGGTGGTCTCGGAAGATTTTGCTTACTTCATCGAGGAAGACATCCCGTCATTCTTTTTTGCACTGGGTGGCGCCGATCCGCAGAAGTTTGCGCAAGCCGCCGCAACCGGTGAGGCTCTGCCATTCAATCACTCCCCCCTTTTCGCTCCCGACGTGGAGCCCGCGCTGCGCACTGGCATCACCGCAGAAGTGGCAGTGCTCCGGAATCTTTTAAGCGGATCCGCTGACGACCTGCGCAAGTCGATTCATAAGGAAGCCGGCCCCAGTCGATAGCCGAATCCAAAACGATTAACCGGCAATTCATGAAAGTCGAAATCTGGATTGCCGACCTCAGGATCACAGACGGCGCTCGAGGAAGTTTGAGAGCAAACTGCCAGTTCACCTGGACGTATAGCGCCCTAAACGGAAACTAATTCACTGCCCCGATTCATCTTCCCTGCTGATTACGCCGCTCCCACTTTTCTTGGTTCCACCCGGAACGACGGTATCTGCCCCCCGCCGCTCGTCACATTCGCCAGTCCTGTAGCGCTCAGGCGCGTCAAAAATCCCGCCAGTTTCCCACGGAACAGATATGGCGCGAAATCCACCAGCATATTCTGGAAATCCACCTTGTTGCCCGCCCCAATATGTGGATACACGTCACGGCTCACCGGGATACGCTCCTGCACGATCCAGCAGCCATGCGCCTTGGCCTTCTTCCCACCGGGCAATGCCTCCTCGATGGCGTGCTCCCAATGTTTGGCGTCCGTTTCCCATCCCAGCGTCACGCCCATTCCTCCATACTCATCGCTGGGCTTCAGCACTAGGTCCTTCTGGTGTTTCCGCATGTACTTCAACAGTTCAAT
>DATERF010000045.1:0-115542 GCA_035271845.1 Candidatus Acidiferrum sp. | reverse complement strand
CAAGCTCCTGGATAATCACTGGGTTGAAATCGTTAGCGACAAAAAGAAGTACAAGATGGTTGGCATGGCAAAGGAAAATTTCCCTGCGCTGCCGGCTATGCCACACACACTGGTGAAAATCCCCGCCGCCATACTCGAGAGCCTCATCGGTAAGACGAAGTTCGCCATCTCCATGGAGGAATCTCGTTATACGCTGAACGGTGGTCTTTTGATCCTCAAGCCTGACACTCTCGCCATGGTTGCCACCGACGGACACCGTTTGGCGCTTGCCGAAACAGATCAAAAGCTCGCTGGCCTTAATGGTGAAGTTCGTGTGTTGATCCCTAAGAAAGCCATGGATGAAGTGGAAAAGCTTTCAGCAGCCGCTGGTTCAGACGCACAAATAGAGTTTGCTAAGGACGAAAGCCATCTCTTCTTTCAGGTTGGTCATCGCCTCCTGATTTCTCGCATTCTCACTGGCCAGTTCCCCAACTATGAGGCAGTTCTGCCGCGGCAAAACAGCAAGACCGTTGTCCTGGAGCGCGCCGAATTGACAGACGCGGTTCGCCGAGTTTCTCAGTTAGCGGATCAGCGCTCGCACGCCGTGAAGTTGGCGGTTTCCACGGAAGGCGTGGAAATTTCCGCTTCAAGCCCCGAATACGGCGAAGCCAAGGAATCTATAGAAAAAGAATACAAAGGCGATCCCATCTCCATTGGCTTTAATTCCAGCTACATGCTCGATTTCCTCGGTGCAGCCGCCGATGGCCCCATCAGCATTGAACTGAAGGACGAACAGTCCGCGGGCCAGATGCGTCCTCTCGCTGACGAAAGCTACCGCTACCGTTACGTCATCATGCCCATGCGCATCTGAACCCTCGCTTATGCTGATCGAAAGTTCAGCTGATGTTACAAGAATTGCCGGCCTTGAATTAATATAAAATAATATTGTATTATATTACACATAAGTATATGGCCTGAGGTTCCCAACTGGAACCTCAAAAGTGAATGCCTTATGCCAACTTTGAGCAACAAAATAATCCTCTCGTCCGCCCCAATCAGCCAGAGAATCTACTTCCTTCGTGGACTTCGAGTCATGTTCGATTCGGACTTAGCCAAACTCTACGGTGTGTCCACGAAGAATCTGAACAAGGGAGTTAAGCGCAACGCAAAACGGTTTCCGTCTGACTTTATGTTTCAGCTCACTTCGAAAGAATCAGGATTTTTGAGGTTCCAATCGGGAACCTCAAATCAAAGCTCCCATGGCGGTCGGCGGTATTTGCCTTACGTCTTTACCGAACAAGGCATCGCCATGTTGTCTAGCGTGCTCCGCAGCGAACGCGCTGTCCAAGTCAACATCGCCATCATGCGCGCATTTGTGCAATTGCGAAGTCTGTTGGCCACCCACGACGAACTGCGCCGCAAGATCGAGGAGATGGAACGCAAATACGACGCCAGATTCCAGGCCGTTTTCGCGACCATTAAGCAAATGCTGGAGATGCCAATTCCCACTAAACGTCAGATCGGATTTCACGCCGCAACCGAGCTTGCACGCAGCCCAAGGCGAAAGGCCAACTCCGACATAACCAGCAGAATATAAAAGACTTATTTATCCACAACCCACTGCCAATTCCTTGAGAAAATACCCGTTTTCCAGTAGAATTGTTTTGTTGTCGATTCGCAGTTCTTCCTCCAAATCGACACGTCCGCCAGGAGTGGTTGCCCGGAAAAAGCCCTGCGCCAGGGGTTGGTCGACCGGCCTGGAGAATATAAGTCTTCGCCACGTCCCGGAGCGCGGGATGGGATGAAGCAGGAACCCTACGAGCTTCGATCTGGCCCCAGCGAGATCGCGGTCAAAGGGTGAGGCGACGAATGCGGATTGCCAACATCACGCCTTTCCTGGCTTCAAAAAAACTGGTCTTGCACCATCGCCATTGGAAACCCCGTTGTGCGCCGGGGAACTTTCCACTCGATCGGATTGCTGTAGGCACGCACATCAGGAGATGAAATGGGCGACAAAGAGACTGTGACGGGCAAAGGCGGTCATCAGTACGACGCGAAATCCATTAAAGTTCTCGGTGGCCTCGAAGCCGTCCGTCTGCGTCCCGCCATGTACATCGGCTCCACGGGCGAAATGGGATTGCACCATCTCGTCTGGGAAGTTGTGGACAATTCCGTCGACGAAGCCATGGCCGGCTTTGCGGACGAAGTCAACGTCACCGTCCATGCGGACAATTCCGTCACCGTCGTCGACAATGGCCGTGGCATCCCCGTCGATATGCACGCCACAGAAAAGCGCCCCGCGGCCGAAGTGGTCCTCACGGTTCTTCACGCCGGAGGAAAATTCGACAGCGACACCTACAAGGTTTCCGGCGGTCTTCACGGCGTCGGCGTCTCCGTTGTCAACGCTCTTTCCGATACGCTGGAACTTGAGATTCAGCGCGATGGCGCTGTTTGGGAGCAGAGCTACGAAAAGGGCAAGCCTACAAATAAGCTGAAGCAGACGGGCAAAACACGCAAGACCGGCACCAAAGTTACCTTCCATCCCGATCCCAGCATCTTCGAAAAAATCACTTTCAGCTACGACACCCTCGCCACTCGTCTTCGTGAATACGCCTTTCTCAACAAGGGTCTGAAGATCACGTTAAACGACGAGCGCTCCGAGAAATCCGCTGAATTCCGTTTTACAGGTGGCATCGCCGAATTCGTTAAGCATCTCAATCGCGGCAAAGCGACGCTCCACGACTCACCGATCTACATGGAAGGCAAGAAGGGTAACGTCGAAATCGAAATTGCCCTTCAGTACAACGACACTTACGGTGAAAACGTCTTTTCGTTCGCCAATACCATCAACACCGTCGACGGGGGTACGCACCTGTCCGGCTTCCGTTCTGCCCTAACCCGCACCATAAATAACTTTGCTTCAGGTGCCGGCATGCTCAAGGAGCAAAAGGACGAGGTCAGCATCTCCGGTGATGACGTCCGCGAAGGCCTTGTTGCCGTGGTCAGTGTGCGTCTGCCCCAGCCTCAGTTCGAAGGCCAGACCAAAGGCAAACTCAACAGCGACATCAAAGGCGACGTCGAGCAACTCGTCAACGAAAAGCTCGGTGAATGGTTTGACAAGCACTCCACCGTTGCGCGCCGCATCATCGGCAAGTGTATTGACGCCGCCCGTGCCCGCGAAGCTGCCCGCAAAGCCCGTGAACTTACCCGCCGCAAGTCCGCCATGGATTCCAGCGGCCTTCCCGGCAAACTCGCCGATTGTCAGGAGCGTGATCCTTCTCGCTGCGAGCTTTTCGTTGTCGAGGGCGAATCCGCAGGTGGCTCGGCGAAAATGGGCCGCGACCGCAAATATCAGGCCATTCTTCCACTCAAAGGCAAAATCCTTAACGTCGAGAAAGCCCGCTACGACAAGATGCTCGGCCACGAGGAAATTCGCACCATCATCACCGCGCTGGGCACCGGCATCGGCAAAGACGATTTCGACGCCAGCAAGTTGCGCTACCACAAAATCATTCTCATGACTGACGCGGACGTCGACGGTTCGCACATCCGCACTCTTCTCCTCACTTTCTTCTTCCGCCACATGAAGGAATTGATCGAACGTGGCCACGTCTATATCGCTCAGCCTCCTCTCTACCGCGTCAAGCGTGGCAAGAGCGAGCGCTACATTCGCGATGAGCGCGATTTCGCCCGCGAACTCATGAAGCGCGCCACGGAAGACCACATCGTGAAGGCCAAGGAAGGCGTCAATCTCGAAGGCGCTCGCCTGACTTCTTTCCTGCTGAATGTGCAGGAATACGAAGCCGCTGCCGCAAAGCTCGGCCGACGCCTGCGAGAACCGGGCCTGGTGGAACTTCTCGCGGAGAGCGGTCTGGAAAAGAAGACCGATTTCGAAGACAAGAAGACGCTGGAAAAACTCTTGAAGGAAGTCGAGAAAAGCAAACTCAAACTGGAAGGCAAACTCAATTTCGATGAGGAGCACAGCCTCTACGAAATCCAGTTCGGCGCTCCCCACAACCAGAAGATCAGCTGGGCTGTCGCTTCCACCGCGGAGTACAAGCGCCTGCGAGCGCTATCCAAACAGATCGAGGAATTCAATCACCCACCCTTCACCGTTGCGCGCAATGGCACCAAGGTGACCAGGGAAAAAGCCACCGACGTGCTCAACTACGTCATGGAAGACGCGAAGAAAGATTTCACGATCACCCGCTTCAAGGGCTTGGGTGAAATGAATGCCGAGCAGTTGTGGGAAACCACCATGAATGCCGATACCCGCACGCTGCTCCAGGTCAAGCTCGAAGACGCCGTCGCCGCTGAGGATATTTTCACTACACTCATGGGCGAAAACGTCGAAGCGCGCCGCAAGTTCATCGAGGACAACGCTCTCGAAGTCGTGAACCTGGATATTTAACCCGGTGATGATTTACCAGTTGGGTTGGACCACCTTGCCGGGACTGCGTGGATTGAGCGTGAGCGAATTTCGCGCGTCGCCAACCGCGAATCCGGATAACGAGAAGGGCGTATCGATCGCGTTCGAAACCGAACTCGACCGCGACGCCTTCTTGCAGAAACTAGAAGCGGAATTTGCGCCGCGCCGTTTTACCAATGCGGCCGACGCCTTCGACACCGTGAAGGCCTACGTACTCGAATGCGTCAAACGGTAAATTACGGTTTTATTTCGAAATCCTGTTGGCAGAGAAAGAGCGAAGGCTGAGGACACATGGCTGACGAACAGAACACATCAATACTCCTTCCCATCGATATAGAAGCCGAAATGCGCAAGTCGTATCTCGACTACGCGATGAGCGTCATCATCGCCCGTGCGCTTCCAGACGTGCGCGATGGCCTCAAGCCCGTCCAGCGTCGCATCCTCGTCGCCATGAACGACCTTGGCCTCGCCTCCAACCGCGGCTACCGCAAGTGCGCCAAGATCTGCGGCGACACCTCCGGTAACTATCACCCGCACGGCGAAGCGGTTATCTATCCCGCGCTCGTTCGACTGGCGCAAGACTTCAACATGCGCTATCCGCTCATTGATGGCCAGGGAAATTTCGGCTCCGTCGACGGCGATCCCCCGGCGGCCATGCGGTACACCGAAGCACGCCTAGCCAAGATTACCGAAGACATTCTCGCGGATCTCGAAAAAGAGACAGTCGATTTTGTCCCCAACTTTGATCAGACCCGTGAAGAGCCCTTTGTCCTTCCGTCGCGCATTCCAAATCTTCTTGTCAACGGCGCTAGCGGCATTGCGGTCGGCATGGCCACCAATATCCCGCCTCACAATCTGCGCGAGATCGTGGAGGCCGCTATCCTGCTGATCGAAAAGCCAGACGCCTCGCTTAAGGAAGTGATGAAAATCGTGCCGGGTCCCGATTTCCCGACCGGCGCCTACATTGCTGGCCGAGAGGGCATTGAAGCCGCCTACAGAACCGGCCGCGGCAGTTTTATCATGCGCGCGAAAGCCGCTATCGAAGAGGCGAGCAAAGACCGCGAAAACATTGTCATCACCGAGATTCCGTATCAGGTCAATAAAGCAAAATTGATCGAGCGCATTGCCGAGCTCGTGCAGACCAAGAAAATTGAAGGTGTTTCTGATGTCCGCGACGAATCTTCCCGCGAAGGCATGCGCATTGTCGTGGAATTGAAGCGCGGTGAGGAATCTCAGCTCATCCTCAACAACCTCTTCAAGCACACCCAGATGCAGGAATCCTTCGGCATGATCCTGCTGTCCATCGTCGCCGGACAGCCCCGTGAACTTGGCCTCATCCCGCTCATCAAGCTCTTCATTGAACACCGCATGGAAGTAGTCCGCCGGCGCACCATTTTCGAGTTGCGCAAGGCAGAAGAGCGCGAACACATTTTAGTCGGCTACCAGATCGCTCTCGACCACCTCGACAACGTCATCCGCATCATCCGCGGTTCCACCAGCCGCGCCGAAGCCAAGGAAAACCTGTTCAAGTATTTCAGCGAACAGGATGTCACCATCACCGAAAACGGCAAGTCCAGGAAGCTCGAAGGCGTAAAACTTGATGGCCGCAAGTATCGTTTCGTTGGCGCCGCCGAAATAGAGGCGGCAGGCCGTCCCGGTGCCCTCACTCTCAGCTACACGCAGATCGATGCCATCCTCGAACTGCAGTTGCACCGCCTCACCCAACTCTCCATCGACGAAATTCTCAAGGAATTGAAGTCCATCCGTGAGCTTGTCGCCGAGCTGAAGGAGATTCTCTCCAGCGACAAGAAACTCAAGCAGGTTATTACCGCCGAGTTGCGCGAGGTTCTCAAGGCCTATGGCGACGACCGCCGCACGCAGATCGTGGACAAGGTCGACGAAATCAAACTCGAGGACCTCATTGCCGACACCGACATGCTCATCACCGTGAGCCATGCCGGTTATATCAAGCGCACACCAGTGGAAACCTACCGTCATCAATCTCGCGGCGGAAAGGGCCGCATCGGCGCGCGTACCAAAGAAGAAGATTTCGTGGAGTATCTCTTCATCGCTTCTGCGCACAGTTACATCCTCCTGTTTACTTCCAAGGGCCGCGTTTATTGGCTCAAGGTTTACGAACTCCCCGAAGCTGCCGCTGCCACGCGTGGCAAAGCCATTTCCAGCCTGGTGAAATTCCAGGAAGACGAAAAGCTTACCGCTCTGGTTGCCGCCACAAACCTTGAGGAAGAAGGCCGCTACGTTTTCCTGGCCACAAAATTTGGCACCGTCAAGAAATCCGCCATCGTCGAATTCTCCAACCCCCGTTCCACGGGCATCATCGCCATCAATCTGGAAGATAAGGACGAACTCATCGGCGCGAAGCTCACCGATGGCAAGCAGATGATCTTCCTGGCCAGCCACGAGGGCCAGGCCATTCTCTTCCGCGAGACCGAAGTGCGCCCGATGGGCCGCAACGCAGGTGGCGTCAACGGCATGGATCTCGACAAGGACGACTACGTCGTCAGCATGGACGCGGTCCAGCCCGACTTCGAAATCATCGCCAAGGAACATAACCAGACCAGCCAGAACCTCGAGGAACTCGAGAATGAGCACATCAAGGATTCCCTCACCACGCTCATGCTTACTGTTGCGGAGAAGGGCTACGGGAAGCGCACCGCCCTGGCCGAATACCGCATCACTTCGCGCGGTGGCAAAGGGGTCGTCAACATGAAGACCACCGACCGCAACGGCTCCGTTGTTGCCACGCTGCAGGTCACCGAAGAGTCCGACGTCATGATCATCACCGAACACGGCAAGGTCATCCGTGTCCACGCCAACGAAATCCGCGAAGCTGGCCGCTCCACACAAGGAGTCCGCCTGCTCCGCCTCGACGACGATGATTCCGTTGCCGCCGCCGCCGTCCTCCAGGAAGAAGGCGAAGAAGAAAAGAAGTGAGTGACAGGACGCCTGTAGGGACCGCCTTCTGAGGCGGTCCACTCTTTCGACGGGCTTGCACACAAAAAAAACACGCGCAATCACACGTGCTCGATTTGATTTCTTGGTACACTAATTCGCCATGAAAATCACACGCCGCCTGTTTGCATTCTTTGTTCTCTCCACATCTCTGATCGCCCTCGGCTTTATCACCGCTGCCCCAAAGCCCGCAGCGGATTCGCACTACCTTGCTTTCGTGGGTACCTACACCGGCGAAACCGGTAGCAAAGGCATCTACGCATTCGATTTTGACTCTACTACCGGCAAGCTCACGCCTAAAGGTGTCGCCGCCGAAACTTCAAGTCCTTCCTGGGTCCTGATTCATCCCAGCGGCAAGTTTGCTTACGCGGCGAACGAAGCCGGCAAAGGGAGCAGCATCACCGCTTTTTCCGTCGACGCCAATTCTGCGAAGCTCACGCAACTCAATCAACTCCCGGCCCTCGGCGGCGATCCCTGCCATCTTTCATTCGATAAAACGGGAAAATATCTTTTCGCTGCCAACTACTCCTCGGGAAATGTGGTGGTCTTCCCCATTCTTCCCGACGGCAGGCTCGGCGAGCACACGGCTAATGTGAAGGACGCCGGCACCCTAGGGCCCAACAAGAAGCGTCAGGAAGGCCCGCATGCCCACTGGGTGCAGGTTTCGCCCGACAATCGCTTCGTCTTCGTCTCTGATCTGGGTCTGGACGCGATTCTCAGTTACCGCTTCGATGCCACGAAAGGTACGTTTACTCCGAACGACCCGCCGTCAGCCAAGCTAGCTCCCGGCGCAGGACCGCGCCACGTCGCGTTCTCGCCCAATGGGAAGTATGTCTATGTGGTGAGCGAGCTAAACTCCACCGTCACCGCGTTCTCCTACGATCCTGCGAAGGGCTCGCTCCAGAGTCTCCAGGTCGTCTCCACACTGCCCAGCGACTTTCACGGCCGCAATGACACCGCCGAAATCGCGGTTCATCCCAATGGCAAGTGGCTCTATGCCTCGAATCGCGGTCACGATTCCATTGCCGTTTTCTCCATCGATCCAGCCACCGGCAAACTCCAGTCAGCGGGCGACTTCCGCACACAGGGCAAGGAGCCTCGCCACTTCACCATGGACCCCACTGGCCAATATCTTCTTGCCGAAAATCAGAACTCCAACTCTATCGTCGTCTTCCGCATCGATTCAGCCACTGGCGCTCTCACAAAGGTCTCTCAGGCGGACGGCATCGCTTCGCCGGTTTGCTTAGCCTTCTTGCCGCATTAATACTTGTAGCGCACGGCGTGTCCGCTTGCCCTGCGGCTTTTTCGCATGCAGCATTCGTACGCTGGAATTTCCGCTTCATCTGCTACAAGGAGATCCTTATGCGCCGTCCATCGCTGACGCTCACTCTGTTCGTTCTGGCCGCGCTCGCCGCCGGCAATAGCGCATTTGCAGACGGCGATTCGCAGCCCGGGCGCGATCCCAAGCAGCCCCTCGACGAGGCCTATACCGCCAAGATTCACAAATACACGACCCAACCTTACTTCTCTTCGCCTCTCGTCGACTATCTCCCCGCCAGCAAAAACGTTCCTACTCCCGAAGTAGTGCTCGGCGATATCGCTGGTGCGCCAGGAATCCTTCCTTACGCCGAAGACGTGTACAAGTACATGCGCCTGCTCGAGAAGGCGACGCCGCGCGTCAAAGTTTTCTCTATCGGCACCACGGAAGAAGGCCGCGAAATGATTGCCGTGGCTGTCTCCTCGGAAGCCAACCTAAAAAATCTCGAGCAAAATCACCAGCGCCTGGCAAAACTCGCGGATCCGCGCACTATCCAGTTGAACGACGCGGAAGCCGACAAACTCGTTGCCGAAGCTGTCCCGGTCTACTACATCACCGGCACGATCCACTCAACCGAAACCGGCGCCCCCACGGCCTTGATGGAACTCGCCTATCGTCTGGCCGTCGACGAAAGCCCGTACATTCGCGAAATCCGCGATGGCGTCATCACCCTTATTACTCCGGTCGTCGAAGTCGACGGCCGCGACCGCATGGTCGATCTCTACAAATGGAATCTCGCCCATCCAAACGATATTTATCCGCCGCTGATCTATTGGGGCAAATACGTTGTCCACGACAACAATCGCGATGCCATGGCCGTCACCCTGAAGCTGACCGAAAACGTCTTGAACACCTACGTTGGCTGGGATGCCCAGGTCCTTCACGACCTCCATGAGTCCGTCCCCTATCTTTACGACAACACTGCCGGCGATGGCCCTTACAACGCCTGGGTCGACCCGATCCTGGTCGACGAGTGGCAGATGATCGGCGCGCGCAACGTCGCCGACATGAATGGTTTCGGTATGCCCGGGGTATTTACCCACGGCGATTTCGACACGTGGTCGCCGGGCTACTTGATGTTCATCGCCGCGATGCACAATGGCATCAGCCGCCTCTACGAAACCTTTGGGAATGCAGGCGCGGACACACGCGAACGCACCCTCGAACCCGAGGAGTATGCCCGCACGTGGTATCGCGCCAATCCTCCTCTGCCCAAAACATTGTGGTCGCAGCGCAACAACAACAATTACGAGGAAACCGGCCTGCTCACTTCTCTCCACTACTTCAACCAGAACAAGCGTCTCTTCCTCAAGAATTTCTATCTAAAGGGAAAACGTTCCATCCAAAAGCCCTCCGCCGAAGGTCCCGCAGCTTACGTCCTTCCCGCCGACGATCCGCGCGCGTCCGTGCAAGCCGACCTTTTGCGCGTCATGTTCAAGCAGCACGTCGAGATTTCCCGCTCCACCGGCGCATTTACAGTTGCGCTACCCGTGAAGAAAGAGAAGAAGCCTGCCAAGCCCGCGGAGACCGAAGAGAAGCCCAAACCGGCAGCTCCCACCACGCGCAGCTTTCCCTCCGGTAGCTATGTGATTCGCATGGACCAGCCTTACTCCCGCATTGCCGACGCTCTTCTCGATTACCAATACTGGAGTCCCGATGATCCGCAGAAGACTCCTTACGACGACACTGCCTGGACTTTCGGTGAACTATTCGGTGTGCAAGTCGCGCGCGTCACCGACCTGAAAGTACTCAGCGTGCCCATGGAGCGCGTTACGGAACTTCCCAAGAGTGGCGGCGTCCAAGGAGAAGGCGCGCTCTTTGCTATCGACAATCACGCCGAACCCGCCCTCGCCACACTTCGTTATCGTCTGAAAGAAGCGACCATCGACGCGGCCGAGGAACCCTTCCAGATCGGCGACCGCAAATTCACTCGCGGCACGTTCCTGATTCGACATGTGAGTCGACCCGATCTCGACGCCGCGACCCAGGCCATCGGGTTACGCGCGGTTGCCCTTGCCTCAGCCCCCAGCGTCAAAACTCATCCCATTCGCGCACCGCGCATCGCCTACGTCCACACCTGGATCAGCACGCAAGACGAAGGCTGGTGGCGCCTCGCTCTCGATAATCTCCAAATCCCCTACGACTATATGAGCACCCAAGCACTGGCGAAGATCCCAGACCTGCACGCCAGGTACGACGTCATCCTTTTTCCGCCCATCGGTTGGAATGCTAGCCCTTCGACGATCATCGACGGACTGCCCACCTACTGGGGCAATCCCCTTCCGTGGCTGAACACGCCGGAAACGCCAAACCTGGTCGGCAAGAACGACTCCACGCCCGACATGCGCCCCGGCCTTGGTTGGGATGGTGCCGCCAAGCTGCAGGACTTCGTGGCCAAGGGCGGCGTTTTGCTCACCGCAACGGACACTTCCCAATTCGTCCTTGCCATCGGGCTCGCCAATGGCGTCACGGCTGCCAACTCGGAAAAAATGAAAATCGTTGGAGCCATCGTTGGCACGCGCCTTGTCGATGCCGCTAGCCCCATCGCCTATGGCTACGACGAAAAAGTGTCCGCCTACTGCGACAATGGCCCCATTTTTTCTGTGAATAGCTTGCTCGGTTCGCGCCGCCGGCATCTCGGCCCGGAAATGAATACTCGCCCAACGGGACGCGGCACCAAGGACGATCCTGACTTCGTCGTCGGCCGTCCCGCCCCCGAAATCCCCGACGAACCCGAGCGGGAACAGTGGGAGGTTCCTATCCCCACCGACGAACAACTGCACAACAATCCGCGGGTGATCCCGCCCGCCGCCCGCGCCCGGGTCATCCTTCGTTATGCCGACACCAAGGACCTCCCCATTTCCGGCTTGGTGGAGGGCGGAAGCGACATCGCCCAGCACCCGGCCGTTATCGACGTCCCAAGTGGCAGCGGACACGTCATCCTCTTCTCCATCAACCCCATCTATCGCGGCGAAACGGAGAACACCTACTCCCTCGTCCTCAACACGCTGCTGAACTTTGACAGCCTGAACGCCGGTCGCAAAGACGCTGACAAATAACGCACAATTCTCCTTGCCCTGTGGCCTGTTTGGAGTAAAATCCCCGCCAACATGCACAAACGAAAAGTGAAGAAGTCCCCCAAGCGGCGCTCCAGCCGTAGGTCTCCTGGCGCCAGAATCACCAAGCTTCCCAAGGGCGCCCTTACTCTGATCGTCACGCTGCGCGCCAAGGAGGGTCAGCACCTGCTCCTCGAAGCTGAACTGCGCGCCCTCGTTGGCCCTACGCGGAAGGAGGAGGGCTGCTTGCAATATGATTTGCATCGCGGCGCGGATCAGCCTGGAACGTTTCTATTCCATGAAGTTTGGGAAAGCCGCGAGCACCACGCCGCCCACACTCGCACGCCTCACTTCTTGCGCTTTAATGCCCGTAAGGATTCCCTACTCGCCTCCAAGGAATCCGCCTTCTGGCAACAGATCGCCTAGCTCACCAGCCTCAACCCATTTCGATCAGCTCTCGGGAGGCTCGATGTAATATCCCGGACGCGCCCGCACGATCAGGTCCTTGCGGTCCACCGTCACCGTGATTTCGTGATAGCCGTTTGCCGCATTGCCACTCGGCGTGTACGTCAGCGTGTACTGCGAGTGCAGTTCCCCGCCTATTCCATCGATAGCATTCTCAATCGACCAATTCTTCCACGTCGAGACGTGCACTCCCCCCGTGGCCGCCGAGGCGATTTCCATTTGACGCGACGTCACCTTGTCTTTCACGTGCGTCACCACCCAAACGGCCAACCCAATCAAATTCGGTCCTCCGGCTGCACTTTGATCGGTCGTCGGTGTCTGCACCGTTCCCGGCGGTCCCGGCATTCCGAATACGCCATCTGGCGTCGCCTTCGGCACTGGCTGCGGATTCGGCTTCTTGGTTAAGTCCGATCTCAGCTCAGAAATTCCCACCGTATAAATCGTCACGTTCGCCAGCTGCGCCCGCCGGAGTACTTCTCCCAATTTATCCTCGCTGCCCTTATCGTGTGCCTCACCAATGACCAGCATCACGCGCCGCTTGCCCAGGTCCGTGGCGGAAACCTCTGGCCGCGCGCTCAACAACTCCACTGCCTTTGACATCGCGTCAAACAGTCTTGCCCCGGAGTAGCCTTCCTTCAACTGCGACATCGTCTTTTCCACGTCGTCGGTGCTGCTGGTGAAATCCTGCAACACCTTCACCTCGTCGTCGTATCCCACGACCGCCGCTTCGCCCGTCGGCCCCATCACTGTCTGCGAGATCAAAATTCCTGTCTTGCGTATCTGCGGAAGAATCGGCGAAATACGCTCACTCGTCTCCACCACCACCACCACCGAAACAGGGTCTCCACCCAGCGTGAAGTGCGTTATGGTTTGTGGCACGCCGTTGTCCATCACTTGGAAATCTGATTTCTCCAGGTTGTTCACCATCTCGCCCTTCTCGTTGCGCACCGTCGCTGGCGTGTTGACCAGCAGCGTGCGCACTCTGATATTCTCTGGCGCCTTCTGAATTGCCACGCCCGGCTGCGGCGTCATCGGGCCTTCCGGGGCCTGGGCGTGCAAACCGAACGGAAAGACACACAACGCGACTGCCAACGCCCCATGCCGCGTTAGATCTCTCATCGCTCCTCGGACGATATCCACGAATCTTTTCCCTGTGTTCCTTTCGACGCATGCGAGCCCAAAGACGTTGCCGGAAGCCTGTGCTCTGCCTACAATCGTAACTCGCTTCCCTTGGAGATTGCCCATGCCCGACGGTAAACGACTCAAGCCCCAGCACGCGCCCAAAGCGCCTCACGAGAACGCCGCATTCATGCAGAGCACTCCCGCGCGGCCGATTCGTATCCTCGCGGAGTACATTCATCCGCTTGCTCAACTGAAAAAGGAAGGCATTGGCGACACCATCGTGATGTTCGGCTCTGCCCGCATTGAATCGCACGAAACAGCTTCCGCGCGCTACACGCGTTTGAAAGGCACCAAGACCGGCAACCTGAGCAAACTCAAACTGAAGCAGCATCACGCTGCCGTGCGCGATGCGAAAAGCGCCGTCGAAATGTCTCGCTATTACGAAGAAGCTCGGCAACTCTCCCATAAATTGACAACGTGGGCTCTCTCCCTGGGGCCTCGTCCGCGTCGCTTCGTAGTTTGCTCCGGCGGCGGACCCGGAATCATGGAAGCCGCCAATCGCGGCGCTTACGAAGCTGGAGGCAAATCCATCGGCCTGTCCATCGAGCTGCCGCACGAACAGTTTGCGAACCCGTACATCAGCCCCGAGCTCAGCTTCAATTTTCACTATTTCTTCATGCGCAAATTGTGGTTCGCGCAGATCGCCAAAGCGCTCATCGTATTCCCCGGCGGTTTTGGCACTATGGATGAACTTTGGGAAATGATGACACTTTCGCAGACAGGCAAGATGCCGAAGCACACTCTGATCCTTATCTACGGACGGAAATACTGGCACGACATCCTGAATCTAAAGGCTATGGTCCGCTGGGGCACTATCAATCGGGATGAGTTCGATCAATTGCAGTTCGCCGACAACGTGGACGAAGCTTTCGAACTTATCCGCGGTGGCCTGGAGAAATACCACATGCAAGTGGACCCTTTCTTACAGGCTTATTGAATTTTTTTCGTTCTACACCGTTCCTAACTCTCTTCTTTATCAATATAGAATTCTTGGCACTAAGCGTGCACATTCATCCCTCGTGGTTTGACTCTTCCAGCACTGACCGCCGCTCCAGCTTCCGGCGACTCAAGGAAAACCATTAGACGATTACAGGAGAGTGGAAATGCGATCGATTCGTTTTGCTTGCGCCCCTGTTGTTATCGCAGGAGCACTTTTTTTCTTGGGATCATCGGCCGTTCGCGCGGACGAGGATTGTCAGAAACGCACGATTAAGGCGGACCACAAGTTGCACGAAGCCATCGAAAAACACGGTGTCCGGAGTCCGGAAGCTGACCATTGGCGAGCGGAGTTGGCGACAGCACGTTCTTATTGCTGGGACCACGATCATCGCTGGTGGGACGAGGATACCCAGCAGTGGCGCTCCGAGCACTGGGACGACCACGACCATGACCGCGACAATCACTAATTAATTCTTCTCACCTCACCACCCCCAACGGAGGGTGCAGTCCCCCACTGCATCCTCCTTTCCTTTTCTGCCGCTTTCCGTTCTTCTGTCGTGCTCGCAAGCAACCTTTCCATCACAAAGGTGTTTGATTCCCCAAGGACGTTATCCCGAAGCCAAGCCCGGGCTCGTTCTTGGAGGCTCTTATGAAACTCTTTGCTTCGTTGTTGCGTTCGATTCTTGGCAAGACTACGTTCGCAGCCTTGGCTCTGGGTGGCTTTCTTTTCTTCGCCGGCGCTCCGGCCGCGAAAGCCGATTCGTGCAGTGATTGCAATCGCCGTGTAGCTTATACGAACTATCGCTACCGCGAAGCCGTCGAACACTTCGGTCCCTACAGTCCCGCGGCACGCCACTGGGCGCACGAACGCCACGAAGCCTATGAGCATCTGGATCGCTGCCGTCACGACTGGCGCTAAACTGTTCCCCTGTTTTTGGCTCGCGGAAAAAAATAAAAACGGGGCGCTCATCCCGCAGCGCCCCGTTTGGTATTTATGCTGTTCTCGTTATGATCCTGCTGCAACCTCAACTTCTTCAGAAAAGATCGCCTCGAACCGCTTCACTTCATCCCCATCATGCAGTAGCACAACGGGCACCACTCGCATCGACTGTTTGCAGAAATGGCACTGCACGCCCTCTCCCTGAAGGTCCTGCAAGAACCCGTCTGTAAACCGGTACTCGGCCCGCTCGCGCCTTGCTTTCTTCTGGCCTTTCGCGCCGCAATGGGGACATTGAAATTCCACCGTATCCGTCTGCGGATCGCGCTCCAGAGCCGCCCAGCCCGTGCGCCGTACCCCGACAACTTCCGGAATCTGCCTATCCATCAAATCCTCCTCCCTCCGCTCTCGAAAACTTAGATGCTCGGGTATCTCACTGAGATGCACCAAACGGTTGTTTGCTTCGTCTCAGTTTCGTTAGTTCGATTCCCTAGATGAACGCTCTCCTAATCCTTTTCGATTATCCGGGAACATGTTGCTCTCCTTGGTGTCAAACGCTGCAGAGGACGCGCGCACCTCACATCCCTGCGAGAGCGGCGCTGGTCTCCTGAAGCAACCCAGGAGGCTGGCGCCGCAAAACTCCCGAAGCTCGCGGGCAAATTTCCGGAGGTGTGTGATGGCCATTGATCCTGTTCCCGAAGAACGTCTTGGTTTTCTGCGAACCTGTCTGGTGGAGGGCGATGCTGCCCAAGAGCAGCGCGTGCGCCGTAGCAAGCAGCGCGCTCTTCTTCTCTCCATCCTCTTCCAAATCCTCATCGTCGCCGCCATGGTTCTGTTTCCGCTCTTCACCAAAGGCGAAAACATTGCCACCCGTGTGATTTCATTTCCAACCGTTCCTTACGTCCGTGGCTCCAGCCATCCGCGCCAAACGGCTTCACAGCCAACCCCTCGCTCCCATCATCCGGTCTGTGCTATTTGTCAGCAGCCAAACCGTATTCCCACCGCGGTTGTTACCCGCGATGTCGGTCCCGTGGCTGACCCGGGTGACTCTAACGTCTCGACAATTCCTGGGGTTCCCGACGGTGCAAACATTCCCGGCATTTCACCGTCAATTGACTCGCACCGTGAGCCTCCTCCTCCCGCCACACACCCGCGGGCGGCCACACCCCGGCGGATCAGCGAACCAGTCATCGCCGCGAGGCTCATTCGTCGCGTGGAACCTGTTTATCCAATTATCGGTCGACAGCTTGGTCGCGAAGGGCGCGTGGAACTCCACGCCATTATCGCCACCGATGGATCAATCCAAGCTCTGGAGGTCATCAGCGGAGACCCGCTCTTCATTCAATCCGCGCTTGCTGCCGTCCGCGAGTGGCGTTATCAACCCACACTCCTCGACGGACAGCCTGTCGAGGTCGACACCCATATCACCGTGATTTACACGTTGAATCGGTAGCGCAAACAACCGATGCCTTGTCATCCTGAGGCCCCGCGCATTTTGCGGGGTCGAAGGATCTCAACCAAATGGGCATCGAGGAGCAAACCGAGGGAAGGAAAAAACCTACAGCAGCGGTTCGCCGGAGTGCCGCGCAATCGCTTCGCGAGCCTCGTCACGCAGCCGCACAATCTGCTGCAACTGATTCGGGTCGCCATCCGCCACCTGCTCTGGATAAATCGGCGGCGAAAGGGTAATGGTCACCTTGGTTGGCCGCGGCAGAAATGTTCGATCTCGCAAAAACCTTCTCGTCCCTGCGAGGGACACCGGAATCACCGGCGCACCCGTGGCCACCGCACCGCGGAACGCCCCCAACTGGAACGGCCGCACTCCGTCCTCCGGCGTAAACGTCCCTTCCGGGAACACAAAAACAGATTCGCCTTGTTTCAGATATTCTTCCATCTCATCCACCTGCCGCAGCCGTGAATTCGCGTCGTGCCGGTCGAACGACAGGTGTCCCATCTGGTTCAAAAACGTTCCGATGAACATCATGTTGTTCACTTCACCCTTGGCCACGAACCGATACGGCACTCCCAAGGCCTCCATCAACGGAAGCACATCGAAATAGCTGGCATGGTTTGACGCATACACCTTGGCCCCGGGCGTGTTCATGTGCTCTTTTCCGACTACCTTCACGCGGATTCCCGTCAGCGCAAACAACAGCTTCAATGCCGCCGAGGTATACCGTCCTGCCGCACGATGATCCTTATACAACCGTACAATCGCGCATGCCGGAATAATCCACAAAACAAAAACAATAATGAAGTACACCCCGTAAATCTTCTCGAGTCCCGTGCGAATACCGCCCGCTACCGCCTTTACCACACCCTTTACGAACGATCCCGTGCCCAGCCGCGCGATCTGTACCCACGCCGGCGGTTTTGCCTCCGCAAGTGTGCCCGCAAGGTAGAGTTGCTTCGTTTCCTCCCGCCTCAGTTTTCCACTCGACGTTTTCGGAATGCTGCCCGGCCGAATCAGTTCCACGCGATCCGCCGGCAATCCCACTCCCCGCGATACCTCTTCGTTGATCTGCGCAACGATCGCTCCCCGTTTTCCCCGGTCCTCTTCGCGTGATTCCGCCACAATCACCAACTTCTCCGTTCCCGTCTCCTCGCCTTTTAATCCAAACGCGACCACGCATCCTTTGCGGATCCCCGCCACACGCGACGCCAGTTCTTCCACCTCATGCGGATATAAATTCCGGCCGCTCTTGATGATGATGTCCTTGACGCGCCCGGTGATGTAAATCTCTCCATCCGCTTGATACGCGCGATCTCCCGATTGCACCCACGGGTACTCGCCTTCCGCACTTGCCGGACCGCCGGCAAATAACTCCGCTGTGGCCTCCTCATTCTTGTAGTACCCGCTCGTCGCAGACGCTCCCCGGAACCACAAGAATCCCTCGGTTCGTTCCGGCACTTCGTTTCCTTCGTTGTCCACAATCACTACCTGGTGCCTCGGCAGCGCCATGCCTGAAGACACAAACGCAATCGCATTTTCATCGTCCGCCTGCGCCGGTACCGCTCGCCCCTGCGTCGCAAAAGTCTCGCGCTCCACTCGATCGATCTTCGGGCCCCGGTATAACGGTGGAAAGGTTACGCCTAACGACGCCTCCGCCAATCCGTATACCGGCAACATCGCTTCCCGCCGGAATCCATACTTCGCAAACCGGTTTGTAAATCGCTCCAACGTCTCCGGGTTGACCGGCTCCGCCCCGTTCAACGCTGCCCGCCAGGAGCTCAGGTCCACCCCTTCCATGGCTTTATCGGAAATCTTCCGCACGCACAGTTCGTAAGCGAAATTCGGCGCCGCTGCGATCGTTCCCTTATATTTCGAAACAACTTGCAGCCAGCGTTCCGGTCGGGTCAGGAACGCCAGCGGCGACATCACCACCAATGGCACGCCCTTCAGAAGCAACGTCAGCCATGCCCCGATCAAGCCCATGTCGTGGTACAGCGGCAACCAACTGATGCCCACGTCCTGCGGTCCCATCTGCACCGCTTCCACAATCGCCCGCATGTTGGCCAGCAAATTGGCATGTGTCAATGTCACGCCCTTCGGATCGCCGGTAGACCCTGACGTGTATTGCAGCAGCGCAATGTCGCTTCCTTTGCGCAAGCGGCTGCCGCTGAGGAAAGCTGGTAATGCCCCCGGGGCCGGTGGCGGCTCTTTCTCCGCCGCGTCCAGCAATTTCTCAGCGTCCACCACGCCCAGGAGCGACTTCACCCGTGGCTGCAGCAGCTTCGCCACCGCTTCGGCGCGCCGGAACGTCAGCAGCAGGCACACTCCCGCGTTGTTCAGAATGGCCGATTGCCGCTCTGCATATTCTTCGATTCGGTCTGCTCGGAACGGCGGATAGATCGGCACCGGGACTGCTCCGGCCAGTAAAATCCCGGCATAACAGACAAAAAACTGCCGCGAAGTCGGCAGCATTAGCGCCACACGTCCCCCCGCTGGCACTCCGCGCCGCGCCAATTCTTCCGCGCATTTCTGAGCCGATGAGGCCAATTCGCCAAACGTCAGCGTTTGCGGGTGTTCTCCCCGCTCATCGTCTTCCGTGATTATCAAGTGCGCGCGGTTGGCATCGTGGACCCCCCGGTAGCGAATTACTTCCACTAGCGTTTCCGCTCTCTCGGTGATCGATTCGTCCGCCTCTTCCTGCATCCTCTCCGTTGCCACCGCCAATCGCAGGCCAGACCTCTCCTCTTCGTCTACCAGGGGCGTTCCGGGAGCGCTTTGGATCGCCTGAATCAACTCTTCCGGGGTATTCGCCTCCGCCGCCAATCTGTCGGGCAGCCGCACTCCAAATGCCGTCTCCAGCCGCGTCAGCAGCTCTACGCGTTCCAGGCTACCCAATCCCAAGTCGCGATCGAGATTCGAGTTCGTCGATAGCGTCTCCAGGGCGCCGTGGCTCCCCAGTTCTTCCAGGAGCCCGCGCAGCACATCCATTACTCGTTGTCGCAGGCCCGGCAGGTCCAATTGTGTAGAAGTTGTGGCCAAGATTTGCCCTCTAGGGAAGTTCGCGTGAGGCTAACATGCACCGCCAGCTTTTTCCATCTTAGCCTTGCCGTGTCGGGAGAGTCCGCTAGCCCGGCGGTTTTTTCGTAAATTTGTTCCTAAGCAGAAAGCCCAAAATCCAAAGCCTAATCTCCCTGCTTTTTGGCCGCGTACCCGGGCGGCAGCAGCGCCGTGGAAAGGTCCACACCCGTCAGGTCGGCCTTGCGAATATCCGTTTCCCGCAAAATCGCAATCCCCATGTCTGCGCCCGTAAACTTCGCCCCGTCCACGTGCGCGTCGCGGAAATTGGTATTCCGCAGTAACGCCTTGTGAAAATTTGCGTTTGTCAGATCGCAACGGAAAAATTCTACCCCGCTCGCCTGTGCTTCCGTCAGATCTGCACCGGCCAGGCTCGCCTCCGTCATATCTGTGTTGCGCAGGTCTGCCTTGCGCATTCGAGCACCAGCAAAATCCGCACCGGGCAGACGCGCTCCTCGCAAGTCACTTCCTTCCAGGTTTGCATTCCGCAGGATCGCTCCCGCCAGATTCACTTTGCTCAAATCCGCGCCAGCGAGATTGGCTCCCGTCAGATCGGCACGAATCCCGGCGCCTTTCCAGAAGCGATTGTGCTCCTCCAGGATTTCCGTTAACCTCTTGCCGTTATGTCTCAAGCTGTTCAACTTACGAAGCCCCATAGCTCATTCTTCCCCCTGATCTCAATCTTCTATTTTACCTAATCCTGTTCCCGGTCGATAACGACTCCCCGCTTGCCCGGCCAATCCCCTCATTGTAGTCCTAGCCCTGCAAACCGGCGTCCCCGAAGAGTATGCTAGTGTTCGAGACGAGAATTGCTACTCTCGCCGACAAGCGGACCTTAACGCATGCGTTTTTTGCTCCCATTCTTCGTGATGCTGGCACTGGCGGTTACCCCCGCTTCCGCACAAGAGGACGAAATTGTCGCCAATCTGGCCGGTGGCCGGGTGATCATTCACGTCGCGAACGACGGCATTGTGTTCGCCGCCATCGATCATCCTCAGGAAGCCAAATCCGTTCCTCCCCGCGTGGCTACCGTCGGCTCGTCGCACATCGGTATCTTCTTCGGGGCGTCCGAATGGCAGGTGCCCGCTCAACCCAAGCCTATCCGCTTGGATCGCAACGTCGGTGATGTCCGGGCCGCCACGCACGATACCTATCGCCCTCCCGGTTCGGGCGAGGCTGATCTCGAGTTAATTGGCGTCGGCTTTCTCGAAAAGCTCCGCCCCCTGGTTTCTCAGCTCCATCACAAAATCGAGCTGAAACCCGACGAGCCTCTCCTTGAGATTGTGCTCATCGGCTACGCGCCCCAAGGATACGGCCCGGAAGTTTGGCTCATCGACTATAATGCCGAGCAGGAAGCTGTCAGTGCGACCCCTGATTTCTGGCAAACGCGGGTGCTGCGTCCGCGCTTTACGCAACTTTATCCCCCGGAAAAACATCAGGCCAAGACCCTGATCGAGACTCGATTCCCCGGCACTCTTCAGGACATTCCCCTGACTGGATTGATCCAGCAAAATGATCCGCGAATCGCCCAATTGCGCTCTTCGGATCCTCGCTTCAACAAAGTCGCCGAACATATCGAACGCGGACAGGCCAACAAGGTGACCATGCAGGATGCTTCCGATTTCCTCCGTGCCGCTCTGCCTTTCCTCGCCGGCAACGCTCATTTCGTGGAAGGACAGGTGGGAGAGAACGGCGGCTTCGAATGGATCGTTCCTCCCGAAGAGCCTCGCGAGAAAACACAGCACGTCGAAGACAAGGACCGGCCCGCCGATGCCCCAACCCTGATGCGTAAGCCTAATCCGAATCGCTGAGTGATTGTTCCAGCTCGATTGAATCGCCCCGTTTCACTTCGCCGCCACGCAACACCCGGCACAGCATTCCCCGTCGACCCTGAAGTTCAGCCATTAAACCTGCGCGAATCTCTTCCATCAACTCGCAAGGCTCGCACACGGCACTCACCTGCAGCTCAACTTCACCAGCGCGCAGTTTCTGGCCAATCTTAAGCGCGCTTACGTCCAATCCTTCCGTGGTGATGTTTTCTCGAATGACCCCCGGAGCTAAGCCCATGGTGCGCAGCGTTTCGATATCCACCAAAAGCACTTGACGCTTCCCGCCAGGCCGCGCGTGCGCGCACCCATCAATCCCGGCGTTCTCGACCAGGCGCGCTTCCCTCAACTCTTCCATCGCGGCGCGCCGCTTAGGGGCTCGAAATAGATTTAATATTTTTGCCACTTCTCAATCTCCTGCTGCAGTACTCTGCCGACCGTGCCGTCCAATGTCTCGACGGTAATGCATACCTTCAAACTCGACTTTCGCAGCCGCCTGATAGGCTCTCTGCAACGCTGCCTCCAGCGTTTGTCCCGTTGCTGTTACGCCTAACACGCGCCCGCCACTGGTGACGATTTTCTCTCCTTCGCGCTTCGTTCCAGCGTGCAGCACTTTCACCTCGGGAATTTTGGCGGCTTCTTCCAGCCCGTGAATTTCCTTGCCACTTTCGAACTTGCCCGGGTATCCGCCCGACGCCAGCACTACGCACGCGCTCGCCCCTGGCTTCCACTTTAGTTTTTCCGGGCGCAGTTTTCCCGCCGCCACTTCGCTCAACACCTCCGCCAAATCAAAATCCACGCGTGCGGCGATCGCCTGAGTTTCCGGATCACCCAGCCGGCAATTAAACTCCAGTACCTTGGGTCCGCTCTTTGTCAGCATCAACCCAACATACAGAAAACCTTGGTAGCGGATCCCATCCGCCGCCAGACCCTTGATCGTCGGCTCCACGATGGTGCTGGTGATTACGCGCTGCAGTTGTTCTGGCAACAGTTCATCCGAAGAGTACGCCCCCATCCCACCCGTGTTCGGTCCCTCGTTATTATCAAAGGCGCGCTTGTGATCTCGCGTCGGCACCAGCGGCGCATATCGTACGCCGTCCGTCAGCAAAATGAACGACAGTTCATCTCCTTCCAGCGCTTCTTCGAACATCACCAGTTTCCCGCCGGCACCAAGTTCATTCTTTTCCATCACGCGTTCGATGAAACTCGTCGCCGCATCCGGATTCGGCGCTACAAACACTCCCTTTCCTGCGCACAATCCGTCTGCCTTGATCACCACCGGCCAATCCACTTCGCAAAGCGCTCCGTACGCGCCTCCCGGCGAGTCGTACGCGCCATACATCGCCGCCGTGGGAATCTTGTGCCGCCCCAGGAACTCCTTTGCGAAAACCTTGCTGCCTTCCAGTTGGGCAGCTTGTTTCGTCGGTCCCACGACTGCCCACTTGCGATGCTCAAACTCGTCAACCAGCCCATTCACAAGCGGCAGCTCCGGGCCAACGACCGTCAAGTCTGGCGCGATTTTTTCCGCCAGTTGCACCAATCCCGCCACGTCGCCAGCATCTGCCGCAACGCACTCTGCATCTCCAGCGATGCCGCCATTACCCGGCGCACACCACAACTTGTCTATACCGGAACTTTCCTTCAGCTTCCACACCAGCGCGTGCTCGCGCCCGCCGCCACCAATCACCAATATTTTCATGGAGTAATCGCCTCGCGATGACCGTCTTCGAACAATAGTCGGCCCGCACCGGGGGTGTCAACTTTTTGCGGAGGAGACTCGATTCGATCCTGGACAAGTCAAGGAAAGGGGTGAAGCGAACGGCGGAGATCCTGCTAACCCTTAATCGTCGTTATATTGGTTAATGTCTCTCTATGCTTGGCTTAATGCTCGAATCGGAATTGTCACTCCTGCCGCAGCGTCAGAAGATGCCAGCATGTGACACCGTCCATCGAAGATCCCGCCCGGATCAATCACCATGCATGGCGAGTGCACTTCACCTGTCACAACGCCCTTCGCCTGAATCTCTACGCGGCCCTTGGCAAAAATCACTCCGTCGAACCGTCCGGCGATCACGACGCGATTCCCTTCGATCTGTCCTTCGACTTTCGCGTTTTCTCCGAGCACTACAGTCTGCTCGGATATAATATTTCCCTTCACGTGTCCGTCGATACGAAACGTGCCCGTCAGTGTCAGTGTGCCTTCGAGCGACACGCCTTGATCGATGAAGCCCGTCCACTCTTCACTGATGCCATTACCTGACGTGCCTGGCCACTTCCATGCCATTGACATACCCCCAGAGGATTCCCTACCAATGTAGCTCGCACGCGAAAGATGTCAACGATGCTCGCACGGCGAGTTGTCGAATGCAATTCCTGAACGATGGTGCAGGAGGCTTCACTTCATCAGGCGATCGTAGATTCCCATCAACTGCGCTTCGTCATAATACTCCAGCACCAACTGTCCTGGCCTGACTCGCGTTTTGTTTCGCAACAGAACCTTGGTCCCTAAGTGCCGTTGCAATTCTTCCAAAGCTTCGCGAATATTTGGATCCATCTGCATTTCAGTCAGTGTCTTCGCGCCGCGGGAACGCCGTGACGCCAGGCGTTCAATCTGACGAACCGTAAGACCGCCGCGCGCTGCTCTCTGTGCGTAACGCATGCGCATCTGCGAATCCGGCACGGCCAGCAACGCACGGCCATGACCCGCCGTTAATTTCCCTTCTTCAATCCAATCTTGAATTGTAGGCTCCAGTTTCAGCAGTCGAATCGCGTTCGCAACCGTTGCGCGATCTTTGCCCGTTCGCTGCGCCACGGCCTCCTGCGTCGCATGGAATTCGTCCATCAACCGTTCAAAAGCGCGAGCTTGCTCAATCGCGTTCAGATCTTCGCGCTGGATATTCTCCACCAGCGTCATTTCCAGCGCCAGTTCGTCCGGCACTTGGCGCACAATCGCGGTCACAGTTCGCAATCCCGCACGTTGCGCGGCTCTCCAGCGACGTTCCCCGGCAATCAGTTGGTAGCGATTCCCAATCGGGCGCAATACCAGCGGTTGGATGATGCCGCTCGATTGAATCGAGCGCGCCAGCTCATCCAGGGCTTCCTCACGGAAACGCGTGCGTGGCTGATAAGGGCTGGGCTCGATTAGATCGATATCAACCTGCAGCGGCCCAACCGGAGCGGTGCTGCTCAGCGCTGGTGCGGCTGCCGCAGCGGACCCGCCCGATGTAGGGACGCCCACAGCCTGCGGCACGCCTTCTACCGGCTTCGAAGGAACCTGTGGTTCAGGCTCACGGATGAGCGCTCCTAACCCCCGGCCTAGCGCGTTTCTCGGCATTAGCAATCACCTCCTGAGCGAGTTGTGTATAGCCCTCTGCACCCTTACTATGGATATCATAGAAAATAATAGGCTTACCGAAGCTAGGTGCCTCGGCCAACCGCACGTTGCGCGGAATCAGGCTCTGAAACACCTGAGTGCCGAAGAAGCTCCTTAGATCGGTTGCCACCTGCCGCGACAGCGTCGTGCGCTCATCATACATCGTAAGCAGTATGCCTTCGATTTCTAAGCTTGGATTGAGTGTCCGGCGAATCCTCATCAATGTGTCCAACAACTCGGAAACTCCTTCGAGCGCTAAGTATTCGCACTGAATGGGAACCATGACCGAATCTGCAGCGACCAGCGCATTCAATGTCAAAAGGTCAAGCGCCGGTGGGCAATCCAAGACGATGAACTTGTAATTCCCCCGCAAGGGTTGCAGGAAGGTCTGCAATTTGTATTCGCGGTTTTCCGCTACAACGAGCTCGACAGCCGCTCCCGCCAGGTTTTTGTCAGCAGGAAGCACATCCAGGCCATCAACTTGGGACTTCTGCACGATCCTTTCGAATGGTTCGCCCAGGATTAGCGCGTGATAAACAGTTCGGCGTGAAGGATCTTTGGGAAAGCCGATCGCGGCCGTGGCATTCGCTTGGGAATCACAATCGACCAATAACGTTGGCTGTTCAGCGGCGGCTAAGCAAGCGGCCAAGTTCACTGCCGTTGTAGTCTTACCCACCCCACCTTTTTGATTTGCAACCGCGATGACCCGGGCCAAGAACACGCTCCCAATGAACGGAAAGTAACAAAGCCCCACAGAAGAAGCAAGTTGTTTCACGTGAAACAGCGGGGCGCATGCGGATTTTCTGTGGATTTTTTATATCTTTCTGTTCCACGTGAAACACTCGCTCTAATCGAAACTGCGTGAAGGACTTACTAACTCAATTTGAAGAGTGTGAAACGGATGTTCCACAGGAAACATTTGATCACCCGTATGTCACTTCCTAAGTGACCAAACTTTGTAGACATTCGTTTCACGTGGAACCTTCCTCGATGCCCCGGCTCGCCAGACGTTCCACGTGAAACCCTCGAATTTTATTGCTCTCGTCTGTCTTGCGGAACATTCCCGTTCCACGTGGAACCTATTCGATCGCTGAATTGGAGTTAACTAGGAATGATAGAATTAATGACAGAACGGTGCCGTCGTCACGCCGACGCCTCTGGCCTCTTCGTGCCCAGAATGAGGTACCGCCGCAGTGATTGTGGCACCGAAATCGGCTCTTGCCACTCCCACTGAGACGATTTGCGCACTTCATCAAGATCGCGTCCCCCGATCCAGAGCAAAATTCGGCGCGCCGACAATCGTTCGGAAGCGGCCCAATCCAAGAACGGCCCGAACTCACCCAGTGCCCGGGAGCAGACATAGTCCAAGGGTGCCAACTCCTCAGACAGCTCTTCATACCGGCTGATCAACACCCGGGTATTTGTAAGTTCAAGTTCACGAATCACTTCCGCGAGAAATGTGCCCTTCTTGATATTCGATTCCACCAAGAAAAGCTCAAGTTCAGGCCGCAATATCTTCAGCGGAATGCCCGGAAAGCCAGCACCAGAGCCAATGTCGGCGAGCCGACCAAAATCGACGGGCACCGCCACCGCTGCGAACATCGATTCGCAGAAGTGACGATATAGTATTTCTAGTGGCTCCCGGATTGCCGTCAAATTCAGCTTCTCATTCCAGTGCCGTAGCATCCGTATATACTTATGAATCAAAAGCACTTGTTTATCATCGACGGTCACTTTGAACTCGCCTAAAGCGTGTCGGATGGTTTCGTCAGAAAGCGGCCTATCCACATTTGTTGTCATTAAAGTAAACACCATGTAATATCATGAAACTACAGCCTTTACGCCATTTCTGAGATACTTTGGACCGGCGACTCCTGCAACGAGGTCCACGACCGCGTGCCATACCATCACCGGGGCAAGACTTTGCAGCGCCACTCGAGCCGCACCAAATACCAAACCCATGATTGTCGTCCCTGCCACACCACTCTTGCCCTGATAAGTATGCGCCAAACCAAAGATAACAGAGGCAATAATTACGACCAACCACGGTGCGATTCCTGCGCGTGTCAAGGCGGCCATAGCAAACCCTCGGTAGAGAAACTCCTCGCAGACCCCAGCCGTCACTGCGAGTGCGCTATACGGTGCCAGCTCAACGGTCGAGCTCGGCAGGACACGCTCGGCGAGTTTCCGCATGAAATCCGGCACCGCTCCCGTCATCCGGCCGACGCGCCGTAGATTGAACCATTGAAAGCTGCCAAGAAGCGCGGCTCCCGCCAGACTCACAAGTAGCAATTCTGTGCTTAACGGCCGGGCTAGTCCGAGTTCCGCCGCCGTCAATCCGCGGGCGAAAGCGCGCCACGCCACCACGCCCATCAGTATCCACTGAAAAGCGATGGTGCTGCCATAGAGCACAAGTTTTTCTCTTGTGCTGACGACAGGCCGGGCCAACAGATGTCGCAAGCGAACGCGACCTCGCCAGGGAATGACCACGCCGAGAACCACAAAGATCAACCAGAAGTCCCAGGGCATCGACCGATGAGAACACTTTCCCAGCCACGAGCGCAAGCTCGCGCCTGCCGGCGGTTGCCTGATTTCTGGCAACATGTCTTTACGGCAGCGGGCCGACGTACGCCGCCTTACGTGCCCTTGGGTTGTGTTATCTTGCTGCTCCGGATTAATAGGACTCGCAATGGGCACAACGCCAACTCGAATTCCGTGGTGGTCTTGGACGTGGCCGCTGCTGGCTTGCGTGGTTTTGGTTCTGCAGTTCTTCTTGGGTTCCGGCGGCCCACTTGCTGCCGCCGAAGGCTTCGCGCTAATCGCTACGGTTTTCGCGGCCGTTTATCACGCCGAAGTCGTGGCATGCCGCGTGGGCGAACCATTCGGCACGCTCGTGCTGGCGCTTGCCGTCACGATCATTGAAGTAGCCTTGATCGTCTCCATGATGATCACCGGGGGTCCCGAAAAGGCTGAGCTCGCGCGCGACACGGTTTTCGCCGCGGTCATGATTGTCTGCAATGGCATTGTGGGGCTGTGCCTTCTGGCCGGTGGCATGCGCCATCGCGAGCAAGCATTTCAGCTGCAAGGAGCGAATGCGGCGCTAGTGGTGTTGATCGCGCTTACGACATTGACGCTCGTTTTTCCGAATCTCACCACAACCACCGAAGGACCGACGTTCAGCTCGTCCCAACTCATTTTCGCTGCCCTCGTTTCTCTGATCCTTTACGGCTCCTTCCTTTTCGTTCAGACCATCCGTCACCGCGATTATTTTCTTCCCGCGGATGGTGGGACGGAAGGGACGCACGCGCCGCCACCTTCCAACAAGGTGACGCTGGTGAGCGCTTCGCTCTTGGTCATTTCACTTGTTGCGGTGGTGGCACTGGCGAAGGCGCTCACGCCCATCATGGAGTTTGGAATCGAGAGAGTAGGCGCGCCGAAAAGTGTGGTGGGCATCATCATCGCCGGCTTGGTGCTGCTCCCCGAGGGACTGGCGGCTTTTCGCGCTGCGAGCGCGAACCGCTTACAGACGAGCATGAATTTGGCTTTAGGTTCTGTATTGGCGAGTATCGGATTGACGATCCCTGCAGTCGCGGCGGTTTCGATTCTTTTGCACAAACCGCTGACGCTGGGTATCAATCCAAAGGAAACGGTGCTGCTGGCTCTGACGCTGCTTGTCAGCGTCATCACGTTAGGTACGGGCCGCACCACGGTGCTGCAAGGGATCGTGCACCTCGTTATCTTCGCGGTATTTCTGTTTCTCTCTATCGTGCCCTAGCAGCAGCCAATTTCTTTCCGAATCAACGCGACAAGCAGGAACGCTCCGGCATCGTTATAATCGGAGCGCAGTACCGTGAGGTGTGGCTTGACCGATTCCGTGAAGCTTACGGCGATGGTCAAGGCAGCTGGTTGAGCGGCCAAGCTGAGTCCCGGGACGCTGGACTCAATACTACGGCGCCTACCATTGCCGACTGATCCGAAAGTGCTCGTTGGGTTCAGCACCAACGACGACGCAGGGGTGTATCTAATCGCGGACGGTTTGGCCTTGGTGCAAACAGTCGATTTTTTCACACCGATCGTGGACGATCCCTTCACCTTCGGCCAGATTGCCGCCGCGAATTCGTTGAGCGACGTGTATGCCATGGGCGGCCGGCCAGTTTCCGCTCTTTCCCTGGTCGGCTTTCCGGAAAAGGGCGACACCGCGATCCTCGAACAGATCATCCGCGGCGGCCTCCACAAAATGACAGAAGCGCAGTGCAGCGTCATTGGTGGTCATTCGATCCGCAACGAAGACATTCAATTCGGTTATGCGGTTACCGGGACCGTGAACCCGCATCGAGTTTGGCGAAATGTCGGCGCGCAGACCGATGACATTCTTCTTTTGACCAAAGCTCTGGGCACTGGGGTCATCTCCACAGCCTTGAAAAAGGAGCGGGCCTCAAAAGTGTCCCTGGATGCTGCCGTTATATCGATGTCCCAATTGAATTGCGCGGCTGCGGATGCGCTCCACGAACTGGAAGCACACGCCGCATTGCGCGCGGTCCACGCGGTCACGGACATCACCGGCTTTGGACTCTTGGGCCATGCACGCGAGATGGCCTTGGGGGATCCTGCTGCTGGGACCGCCGAGGTCTCTCTGCAGATTGACCATCGCGCCGTACCGCTGTTGCCTGGTGCGCTCGAAGCCGCACGCGAAGGCATGATTCCGGGAGGGCTAAAGAATAACTGCGATTTCATTGGCGATTGTGTGGGTTTTGCCGAAGGCATTCCCGAGGAAAATCGGGCGCTCATGTTCGATCCGCAAACCTCCGGCGGCTTGCTGATCGCCATTGCACCAGACAGCGCGAAGATTGCGCTCGATTGTTTGCAGCGGCATGGTGTGAACGCCGCCCGCATCGGCCGGGTGCTCAAGAAAACTTCGCCGCTGTTGCAGGTGATTTGAGAATTACGTTGAACCACTGGCTATGGACACGATCACTCACGGAATCGCCGGCGCCTTGATCAGTAAAGCGGCTTTCGGCGGCCGCGATTTGTTCCCACCGATCGAGATGGGGAAGAAGCGGCTGGCTACCTGGGCCTTGATGCTCGGCGCCATCTTCCCGGACTCCGATGTACTCCGCGACTTTTTCTCCAGTAATCCGATGCTGATGATCACCTGGCACCGCAGCATCACGCATTCCTTGTTGTTGCTTCCGATCTGGTCCGTAATCCTGGCGGCGCTTACGGGAGCATTGGCGCGCTGGCGAAAATGGCAAGCTCCCACTTTTGCGATGCTGACTGGGCTCTACGCTGTTGGGATTCTGAGCCACATCGTTCTGGATCTACTGACCACGTTCGGAACGATGATTTGGTCACCCTTGGATTGGTCGCGGCCGGCGTGGGACATTCTCTTCATTGTTGACTTTACGTTTACGGGCATCCTGCTAATTCCGCAATTGCTGGCATGGACGTATGAAGATCCGGATCACACGCGGTGGCGGGCCATGCTTTTGTGGGTTGTGTTTACGCCGGCGCCGCTGTTGATTTCAAGAATCGGCCTCGCGGTCGGCGCGCCGATTTCCAACACTACGATTCTTGTAGCCACCGCGATGTTCGCCGTACTGTTCTTTCTGCCTGCGGCCCGCGGTTGGGGATTACGCGTTCGCTATGAAAACTGGAACCGCGTCGGGCTGGGCTTGGCCATCGCCTATATTCTCGCGGCAACGGTGGCGCACCGCGCCGCTTTCCAACGCGTGAAACAGTTTGCCGCTGAACAGAAGTTGGAAGTGGAAGCAATCGGCGCACTGCCCTTGCCGCCATCGATCTGGCACTGGGACGGATTGGTGCGCGCGCCGCGCGGCGTGTATGAGGTCCGCATGGACTTGAGCGATACACTTCTGAAGAAGACCGGCGCAGCGGATGGCGAGGTCCTCACGCACACGTATTATCCAGATGCCCCTCCGAATGAGTATGTTGAGATGGCGCGGCGGCTTCCCGAAGTGCAACAGGTTTTGTGGTTCGCCCGGTTTCCCGTTACACAGTTTCACAAAGAAGGCGGTGACGCCATCGTGGAGTTCTCTGACAAACGCTTCCCGCAGATCCGCCGCGACCGGCCAGGTTCGTTCACGTATCGTGTGCGCTTTTCCGCCGCCGGCAAGGCCATCAGCCAAGGCTGGGCACGGCGGTAACTCCTGCAGTAGCTGTAGCTCACCCCTTTCAGGGGTGAGGATTTTTCGTAATAGGGCGGCCTCTCTTGGTGGAAGGAAAAACCCTCAGGCCTGTAAGGCCTGAGCTACGAATTTGTATTCTATTTGGCCGGATGGATCACGATGTGGCGGTCTTCGCCGGTGCCGACGCTTTCTGTGCGCACGCCCGGCATATCTTTCAGCGCTAGATGCACGATGCGTCGTTCCCGCGAAGACATGGCGTTCAACTGGAATGGTTGTTTCGAAGTGAGTACGCGTTCGGCGGCCACTCGCGCGGTCATGCGCAGCTCTTCAAAGCGTAGCGCGCGAAAGCCGGCACAATCGAGATGAATTTTTTCGTGGAAGGCTGGTTCCAGGCCGAGGGCGCGGAATGCCAGATGCTCTAAGGCCTTCAGAACTTCGCCCCCACGCGCAATCAGAATCTCTTTGTCCTTGCCGTCGAGATCGCCAAAAACCTCGGCTTCGCCTTCCCCTGCGCCGCTGGAAGGTTCGGTCGTCCGCACCTTCACGCTCAGGTCAAACTTGCTCGCACGAATAATTCTCTGCAGAAAATCGCGCAAGGCTTCCGCCGCAGCTTCGCGGTCGAGCTTACCCTCGCGGACAAATTCCTTGGTCATGTGACTCCCGGTTACGTTGTCAGAGTCCCTCTTGCAGCTTGCCTGCGCTTACTTCTTGGCGCGTGTTGGCTTGGCCGGGGCGGGAAGGGGGTGAGTCCGGTTCAGGTACCACTGCTGCAGGATTCCAATCAAACTGCTGGTAAGAATATACAACGCCAGGCCGCTCGAAAATGGGAAAACTACAAACATAACCGACATGCCTATTGGCATGAATTTCATCATCTGTGCCTGCTGCGGATCGGTCGTGGTCATCGGCGTCATCTTGGAAACCAGATACATCGAAACGCCCACCGTCACAGGCAAAATGTAATAGGGATCCTTCGAGGCTAAGTCCGAGATCCACAGCCAACTTGCGTGGCGCAATTCAATGGCGTAGCGCAGCGCCGTGTTCAAGCCGAACCAGATGGGGAATTGCAAGAGCATCGGAAGGCATCCGCCCACCGGATTCACACCCTCGCGCGAATAGATGGCCATGACTTCTTTGTTCATTTCGGCCTTGCGCGGGTCGTTGATCTTGTATTTCTTGTATTTCTCCTGGATCTGCTTGATCTCGGGGGCCACGCGCTGCATCTTCATGGTGGTTTTGTAGCTGGAGATGCGCAGCGGGAAGGTGAGCATGTTGATGACAACCGTCAGCACGATGATCGCCCAGCCCCAGTTTGGAATGTATTTGTAGATCCACTTCAATGCGTGGAATAACGGGTCGGCGATGATTTCCAACCAGCCGAATTGCACCAGCGCATTCAGCTGCGGATGCATGGCCTTCAGATCGTCATAATCTTTCGGCCCCACATACACCCGCAAAGCCATTGGTTGCGTGGTTGTGGCTGTAGCGACTTCGGGGACAGCTTCTGACTTTTCCTTGCCGTCCGCCGTGACCGTGTCCCACACCTTCCAGTAGCGTGTTTGCAGCGGCGTCGCAAGAGCATCGCTCGGCGGCATGAACGTCGCGGTAAAGTAGCGGTCCTCAATCCCCGTGAACGTCTTCCCGCCTTGCCAAGTGTTTCCCCACTTGTCCGGGCTATCCAGCTTCTTCTCGAGAAAGGTGGAGAGTTTGCCGCTTTCGCTGTAGAACGTGTACAGCGTCGTCTCCGGAGCAGGGTCCGTCACCGTGCCATCACCGAAACCGCCGCGCCACGCGAGTCCCGCAAGTACGCGCGAGCCGTTGTAGTTTGTCGTGGTTTCGACGGTCACCACATACGAGTGGTCGAAGTGAAATTTCTTGGTGACTTCCAGGTGGCCATCGCTCCAGGTGAAGCTCAAATCCGTGGGAGCGGTTAGGGAAGAGCTGTCACCGGAAATCTTGTACAGGCCAGTGTTCGCGGCTTTTTCCAATTGCGGATCATCGAAGACCATGGAAAATGGCCAGCCGCCGGTCAGTGCCGCGGATTGGGGATGGACCAGATCCAACGTGCGGCGTGGTTTGGCGTCATCTTTATATTTCTTGAGTTGCCAGCTTTTCACCACGGCCCCGCGATTGGAAAACTCCACGCGGTACAGTGCATTCTCCACGACGATCGTCCGTTCCTGCGAATCGCCGATGGCAGGCGTGGCAGTTGTATTAGCGGCGGAAACAGTTGTGCTGGCCGATGTGGATGGAGAAGAGGCGCCAGGTGCCGCTGACGTTGCGGGTGCCCCCGGAGTTGCGGGAGCGCTTGCGGCCGGCGTGTTCTGGGGCTGCGGACGGGCAGGCGGCTTCGGGGCGAAGAACTTGGCCCACAGCAGAATCACGACCATCGACAGCAAAGAGGCTACGAGGATGCGCAGCTCCGGCGTGAACTTGTCTTCGTTGGGCCCGAGAGGCGTAAATTGATTCATCGGCGGCGTACTCACGGGCGCACCCCGGTTGTCTCAGAAGGCATCACAGAATTCGATCGCATCTCTTCCCATTTCTCCGGAACCGGGTCATACCCAAATTTTCGTGACAACGGATGGCAACGCAGCAGCCGTTTCGTTCCTAACCACACGCCGCGGGCTACTCCAAATCGTTCAATCGCCTGGTAGGCATACACCGAGCAAGTCGGTTCGTAACGGCAATTGCCGGCAAGCAATGGCGAAAGGTAGGACTTGTAGAAGCCGAGGGCAAAAAGCGCCACGCGCGCGCCTGCGGAATGCCTGTTCGCCGCGCGTGCAGCGCTCACAGCTTCCTCAGCAGGCGCAACAGATCCTCCGTGAGCGCCTGGAACGGAGCCTTGGCCACCGAACTTTTCGGATGAATGACGATGTCCCATCCTGCGGATATCTCCTGCCGGTGGCAGCGCACCATCTCGCGCAATCGCCGCCGAATGCGGTTGCGCACCACTGCGCCGCCTAATGCCTTCTTGATGCTGAAGCCGAAACGGCTCAGGGCCAGTTCGTTGGAACGAACGAAGACGGTGAAGTGCGAACTCGAGAAGCGCTTTCCGGCCCGGTAAACTGCGTCAAAATCGCCGCTACGCACCAGCCGCGCTTCGGGTGGAAACGTCAGGCCCATCGTGGGCCCGCCGCCACTACTCGGGCGTAAGGCGATGGCGTCCCTTTTTGCGGCGCGCCGCAAGCACTTTGCGGCCGCCCTTGGTCTTCATGCGGACTCGAAATCCGTGAGTTTTCGCGCGGCGTCGTTTCCGCGGTTGAAAAGTACGCTTTGGCAAGACATTCCCCCTCGGCCATGTGGAGTGCGGCAGCCCGGCTGCCGCTTTTTGGCGTCATTCCGTCCGCATCGCAAAAGCGGGAGCCAGGCTCCCGCACTCCCTATGTAACCCTGATTTTGTTACCCAATGAGTGCAGAGAAAGCGCACTGCCGCCCTTTCCAAATGCCTGAGCCAGCAAGCCCTTCCGCGGCACCTTTCGGAATTTACTAGTGTACTTGCCGTGTGCGCACAGGGTCAAGAAACCCGCGGGTATAGTTACAGGCGGGGGAAAAGTGATACACCCTGCATTTTAGTTGTCTTCGCTTAGAAGCCGCCCTTGAAATTACGCTGATTGAATTTAAAAGAACTGACCACCTCATTGCCTGTCGCTCGATTTTGTGAACTCTTATTTTTGAGGTCCGAACCGATCAGCGCGAAAACCTGTGGTCGAAAACGCTCTGGCAGCATGCTCAAATATCTTTCCGGCGAAGACAAACTAGAGTGCCCCATATACGCAGAAAGAGCAGGCAACAAATGCCTCAGGTCTTTGCCCTTATTAAGCCAGGCACTCAGGCTGTGAACTGCAAACGTGTGGCGGAAATCATGCAGTCGAGGAATATTCGTCAAATCGTCTTTTCGTGAAACACTCGCTCGTCGCCGGAGTTTAACAAACATTTTTTCCACCGTCGTAGCATTCAATTTCCGTCCTAACTTATCCACAAAAAAATACTCACGATTCCGGTAAGCCAGTGGAATGGATTTATCGTAAGAGAGCAAAACCTTGTATAAGTGCAGCGCAATCGGAATGGTTCTTTCATACCTTCTGCTTTGGCGGCGCAGTTTCACGGCGTGGTTCGTGAAGTCAATGTCTGATTTTGCAAGAAAAATAGCTTCGCCAAAGTACGCGCCCGAACCATACAAAAAGACCAAGAATGTTCTGAACGTCCGCGCATCGATCACACAATTCGTTGATCTTTGATTCAAATCCACTGCCGCCAAAAGGTTACGTATCTCTGCGCGTGTGTATACATACGGCAAAAGAGGTTTAGGCTTAATGTGACGAGTGCGGGGCATCGGGGATGTCTTCAATTCCCCACGAATTATCCAGTGTCTAAAGAAATGACTCAGGACGCTGGCTTTGCCTTTCCAAACTGCCAGTTGTCCTGTCCGTCCTTGAATATAAGAAGCTACTTGCCCTTTTGTTATGTGATGAAGCTCGACATTTCCTACAAACGATAGGAAGCCCTTAAGGTCCCTCTCGCCAGTTAGGAATGCTTTACCACAAAAGTGTTTCCAACTTACACATTGATTGATCGCCCGTCGAAGCTTCATAAGCCATCACACAAATCAGGTTGTACGACACGTTTGAGACTCGATAAATCATGTTTTGCGTAGATACTTACTGATGCGCAGTCGGAGTGCCCTAGGTAATCTGCTATTTGTTGTAAAGACATCTTCTTGCTCAGAAGCCTTGTGGCGCAAGAATGACGCAACGAACGAGCCCCCTTGCGATAGCTCGGGATGTTTAGCTTTTCCATTCTCGACGAAATAATTGCAGATACAGAACCGGGTTTGAGCGCTCGATACGGCGGGCGGAGAGTAGCGAGCAAGAAATTACTGCTGCATTGTGGTCGACCGAGTGTCAAATACCTCTTCAGACCAGCCCTGAATCTCGAAAAAATCGGAAATCGTTGGAGCTTGTAGTTCTTCGCACGTCGCACGGTGAAGGTGTTTGTGGCCCAATCAAAACTATTCAATGTCAACCCAGTTGCTTCACTAGTTCGCAGCCCATACAAGGCGAACAGAAACAGAAGAACCTGAACACGCATCGACGCTGGTGTATCTAGACTCTCAGATCGAAGCAACCGTTTCACATCTATCCATGACGGACCAACCGCGTGGACCACTCTCTTCCGCGCGCGTGGGCCTCTTACTCCTTCTGGAATGACGTGAGTCAGTCTTTGGTCTCTGGTGAAACGAAGAAAAGACCGAACTGCATTGGTTGCTGTTACAAGAGTCCAGGTATTCCATCGTTTGGACTGCTCACGCAAATAGTTATCGATATCACTCAGCGTCAGCGAACGCAGCTCTTTGTGTCGCAGTGAAATCCAGTTCACAAAGTGGACGGTGTGCCAGCGATAGCTAATGACGGTTGACGAGTGTTTGCCTCTATCGATTTCGAGGAACTCCACGTAACGCTTGACGATTGGTTCAAATCCGGTGGGGACTTTCTTGGGTTCTACAAAGCTGTTATGAAATTGTAAAAATCGTTTGGCTAAACCGGTGAACGAATAGAAGGCCGTCTCGCTAGGGACCGTCTTTCTTTCCTTGACAATTTTCCTTAACCACTTCCTTGCGGCTCCCTTGATCTCTAAATTGCTGACGGGGCGCAGTTTCTCAATTTTGAGCTGGTCGACAATGTGAATTAGCAAAGTGGCGTCGTGTTGAAGCAAGTGCCTGTTCGCCCCATCGTCCCGGCGTTTTTCGAGGAATCGTTCTCGCTCGCGTCGCAAAGGTGCGGATTGATGCCGATGAACCGCGAGTTGAAAAGTGTAGATCGTCTGAAACACCGTGACTCCGAGACTGAGGACATTAACAGAATGCCTCATGCTCGGCACGGGTTTTTTTCTTCGCTGAACATTGCAAGACTGCCGTATGATGGCTTCGAATGCCTCACGGAAATTCGAGAAACGTGTTTCTTGTAGTCGCGGGAGGAAATCCTGCCGCAGAGCGACATTTTGAGGACACAATCCAGCGCAAAAGAACACTAGACGAAGTTAGGCGATTCTTGCCAGCCCAGGAGATCGAAAACCTAGAAAAGATCTATCACAGCTCGAATTTCATCGTGTGGGGAGCGGTCCCGGGTCCGATGAACGAAACGCGATGGGAAAAGATGAAACCCGGCGACGTTGTGCTGATCTACAACGATGGTCGCATTCGCTTTGCTGGTGAGATGGCTGCCAAGGTGAGGAACAGGGAGCTCGCCCGGTATTTTTGGAAGGAGAATGAGGGTGGTACCACGTGGGAACTCATGTACTTCATTGTTAACGAGGAAAGAACAAATGTTCCCATCGAGAAGTTAAATCCATTATTTGGCTACCAGGCGCACTACCACCCGCAAGGATTCTCGATGATTAACGAAGCGGCGGTCTCCAGCTTCGCGCAGAACTACGGTGACATCCTCGGTGTGCTGAAGACGCTCGAAAAAGGTGAGGAATTGATCCACCTTCCTGCACGCAAGGAAGCTTTGATCGCTGGCATTGATGAGCGCATCGAGCGTACGCCGACAGATCACGATGAGATGCAATGGCGACTAATTCGTTTGGGACAGCTTGCAAGATGTGATGTTTGGGTTCCTCGGGCCGATCAACCAAAGCATTACGAGGGTCACCACTTCCGTGACTTCGTGCTGCACGAATTCCACGAAACGTTGGACGTACCACGGAGCGTCGAAAACATTGACGTAGTCTGGAAATTCGGTCCGTACTCGATAAAGTCGGCCTTCGAAATCGAGCATTCCACTTCGATCTATTCTGGAATTCTCAGATTATCTGATCTCAGAGCAGAAGCGCCGAATTCAAACTACCCCTTGTTCATAGTGGCTTCAGAGGACCGACGGAAAAAGGTGTTTGAAGAACTGAGTAGGCCTACCTTCTCTGGTCCATGTCTACGGCTCAACGAAGTGATCAGGTTTTTAGGCTACAAGAAACTCCGTGAGATCGACGAATCGTTCAAAAACGCGAAAGATTTCGATACCAACGTCTTGCTGGCGTCGGGGGAAGGCGTTCCGCTGCGCTAGACACATTCTTAACGAGCTCGTTTAGACTTCCATTGCACGCCGAAAGGTTGCGAGTGTCACAATCCGGACAGGTTCTCCGTTCAGAATGGCAGAAACGGCCTTTTGACTTAACCCAGACCTCCGCATCCCGTTACGGACGCCTATCTGTCGCCACCTCCTACGGTCCGAAAGATCAGCCACGCACATCTTCTTTTGTGTTTCATAAATATGAACACTGGAATCGATCATGCTCGGATCTCCGCCGTGTTCCCAATGCCGCTCAGTTTCTTTGCCGACCGGAATCAATTCACCTGCGACAATCTTCGTTCTGCGAAGCAGCCCCCGGGTTGTTCGGTGTTCCATCGGTTTTCGGGCTATCCCTTGCGCTTTCAATCGTTTATGCGTTTGTATAGCGAAAAGAGCAGGGAGAGGGGTATTTATATACTAACTGTTTACGTATCACACTTGGGCGGCGCGCCGACATTCTAGAGTTGCAGCCAGGGGTGCCTTCGCAATTAAAACAGACGCAACCCGCGGAGATGCGCTATCGTCTAACTTGCAGGGTCCGCGCCCCTTGAGGTATCCCATGAAACGACTGCTCCCACTGCTCTTCTCTCTTGCTCTGCCTTTGGTATGGGGGCTGATGCCATCGCCGGCCAACGCCGATTCCAGTCACGCTCGCATCGTGCGGCTCAGTTTGGTCCAGGGTGACGTGCGCTTTGCCCGGGAATTCCACAAGGATGCCCTGGGAGATGCCAAGGCCGTGTGGGAAGTCGCGCCTCTAAATCTCCCGATTCGAGAGGGTTACGCCCTGGCCACCGACGGGAATGGCCGAGCCGAAGTTGAATTTGAAAATGGCGCCATGGCCTTCCTTAGCGCCAACACCTTGATTGAGTTTTACGATCTGTCGCTGGACGACGGAGCGCGCATTTCACGGCTGATCCTGCGTCAGGGAAGCGCCATCTTTTATGTGCACCCCGCACAGGGTGACTATTTCAGCGTCACCGGCGGTGATTTCAGCGTGGAGGCCAATGGGCGCTCCCGTTTCCGCCTAGACAATTTTGACGATGGCAGCAATGTCAGCGTCGACCAGGGGCAGATTAACGTGCTCCGCAACAAGACTTCCAAGCTGCTGCAAAAAGGCCAGTCCTATTCCATCAATGTGAACGATGGCAGCGCCCCGGTCATCGCCCGCGCGGGCGACAGCGACGATTTCGACAAGTGGGTTTCCGGGCGCATCGATAGCGTCGCCACCGCCACGGCTTATACCAACCAATACGTCAATTCTCCGGATTACACTTCGGGTTTCGCTGACCTCTACAACTATGGCTCCTTTTACAATGTCCCCGGTTACGGTTTTGGCTGGCAACCTTACGGTGTGGGCCTTGGCTGGAACCCGTTTGCTTTTGGTAGTTGGTATTCCGACCCCTACTTTGGCTGGAATTTTATCGGTTCCGCGCCATGGGGCTGGCTCCCCTACCACTACGGAGGCTGGGTGTTCAGTCCTTCGTTCGGTTGGGTGTGGATGCCGTCCGCTTTCGGTTTTGGCCCGATCTATCACCCGGTAACCGCGGTTTGGGTTCACTCGGGCACCACGAATGGCCTGGTTCCCATGCATCCTTTTGATAGACATGGTAACGCGCCAATCAATCTCACCAACGGTGTTTACACTCTTCAAGGAAACGCCATCGCCGGTACCGCGATTCCTGCAACAGGAGAAAAGTGGTCGGTTGGCAAGAATCCTCCGCGCGGGACTCTTACTGCCACTGCACTACCTGTGACAACGCAACCGACGCGGGTGTCCCGTACGATTCTCTCTGGAAATTCCGGCAGCAGGCCTGTCACTTTGAGCCGGGATTCTTCCATCGTCTACGATCCCAGCCAACATCGCTTCGTGAATGGCAAAACTTCCACCAACGTCGCCGCAAAAGAAGCCAAGATTCCGGCGGGCACTTCCGCAGGCGTCAAGAATGAAACGAACGCGGTAGTCCCTGGCCCTAGCGCCGCTAACACTCCAGTAGTGCCTTCTGTCGCGCGCAATGCCGTCGTTCCGGCGCGTCCACACATCAATCCTCCATCGCCGCCAGCTTCCGGTAACTCGTCCCACTCATCAGGTGCAGCAGCCACGTGGAGCGGCTATTCGGCCACTTCCAGCGGCACGAGCTCAACCGTAGGCTCGTCGCACGGCACTTCGTCCTCCGGCGGTGGGCATTCCTCGGGGGGAGGACATCACTAAGTTTTCACGAAATTGCGATTAGAAAAGGCGGCTCGCAGAAGAACCTGCGAGCCGCTTTTATGTTGGACCAACGGAAAGCTGCACTATCCGAAAAGCATTCCTGCGTAGCCAACAACCTCATCCCTGTCACCGCTCACGTCACCCGACGTGGCATACCGAACTAGTTCGGCTTTTTCCACGCCCAAGCGGTTCATCGCCGTCAGCATTGCGACCGCGGGCCCCAAGCCGCACATGGAGATGTGCTCGTCGCGGCAAACTTTGTACAGCCCTTTGGGGTCCAAGCGCAACATGCATTCAATGGCCTTGCCATCTTTCTGCCGTGTGGTTTCGTCATCCTCGTAATGATTCATATCGGAGGAGGTGACGATCAGTATCTCTTCCGGTATTTTTGCCAACACCCGCGCGATCCCTTCTCCCGTGTCTTTCAGATCCTCAAAACGCAGTGTGCCGACGGCCACTGGGACAAACGAGAATCCGGACGAAAGCACCTGCAAGAAAGGTAGCTCCACTTCCAAAGAATGTTCCCGGCTGTGTGCCACGCTGTCCTCTCGGATTGCCGGACATTCCTCTTTCAGGTGTTTGGCCAGTGCTGTGTCGATTGGGACATCGCCTAACGGAGTTCGCCACGCGCCTTCCGACAGAATCGCCAACGCTTCTCCTTGCGGGTAATGCCGCACTCCCAGCACCAGAATCTTCTTCGGCAGAGCGATTCGTGCAAACGCTGCGCCCGCCACGCCTCCCGAATACATGTATCCGGCGTGAGGCACCAGGCAGGCGCGAACCTTCACCTTCTCTTGAGCCGCATCTGTTTTTGTATATCTCTCGACCTGCGCGGATAGTTCTTTGGGATTGCCTGGATAAAACTGACCGGCAACTGCGGGAAGGCGCAACATGACTCCCTCCTGGTTTAGAGGGGCCGCGACGGTTTTCCTTTGATCCTTACAGCCGTGCGCGACGTCGGGTCGTAATATACGGTGACCTTGTCGCCATACTGGTATCCGCCGCTATCCACGATCTTCTGCATCTTCGCAGCGACATCGGGGTTGAGCGGGAATGTCTGGATACCCAGATCGTTGCCTTTGGCCCGCACCGTCACCTGGGCAACGTTGGCATGGACGATAAATCCTTCGAATTTCTCCAGGCCCGTTGGCTTGGGCTTGGGCGTTAACACCTTCACCACGATCGGTTCCAGTTCGTTCACGATGATCGGCGTCAGGATGGGATCCTGAGCTGCCGCACGGGACACGCCCACGGTTCCCAGCACCATGATCCCCAGTGCGCAGACCACCGCGATCGCGAAAGTCTTTTTCATTCGATATCGTCCGTGGCAATCCGTAAGGATTTCAGAAAACGAACATCCTGGGCGGTCATGCTCAACCGTGATGGTTGCCGCTTGTCCGGGTCCTGGTCCATGGATTCCTGGTCCACCTGAATCCGCAGGGATTCCAGAAAGCGCCGGTCCTGGGTGGTCATCTTCGGCGCATCCGTTCCGTCGCGCCGTGCCAGGCCGATGGTCGCGTCCAACTTCAGCACGATGTCATAGCCATGCGCGCGAACGCCGGCTATCGCGCCGGTAATGCGCTCCGACTCCGACACCGTATCGTTGATGGCGTGCCCGAGCTCGCGCAGAAGATTTTTGAGGTGATCGTCAAGTTGCAAGGCGGCTCCCCCAGTACCACTAAACCTAATTTTAGGCCTACGCATTCTTTGATACAAGCCGACCTTTTGCCGTTGTCTTCAATCTATTCACAGTCCTTTGTCGTGCCTACCTGTACGTTTGGACGGGAATACGCTGCGCGACCACGTTGCCTCCTTCTGCGTTAAGATTCAACTATGTCCACGGCGGCGAGTATAGCCCCCCGCTCTCCCGAGCCTCGCGGGTTTAAGCGGCTTTGGCGGGTGTTGAAACAGCTTTTCTACGAAGTAGTGGGCGCACTTTTTGCGCTTCTGGCATTTGCCTGGTTCAACTATGCATTTCGTGCCTGGACCCGCGACGTTGCCCACTGGCTGATCGCGGTTTCGGTCGGCGTCGCCCTGCTTTTTGTCTTTTTCGCTGTCAGTTCGTTTCGCCGTGCCCGTTCTATTTGAACCAACATCAAACGCAGCACCGAGTTGACTGGCCTGCTCAATCGACCCGCTCCATTTTCTGACCTAAAGCGCAGCTGCCACTTCTTCGGCTCTGTAGTATTCTGGCCGCGAGCACAATTCCATGAAGCTGATTCTTGCCTCTTCTTCTACTCGCCGAGCCCAAATTCTCCGCGATGCTGGCATATCTTTTTCCGTGCTCTCGTCCGCCGTCGATGAAACGCCTTATGGCAATGAGTCGCCACAGCAAATGGTCCAGCGTCTGGCGGACGCCAAGGCGGACCTGGTCGCTGCCCGCGCTGTTGGCCCCGCGATCCTGGTTGCTGCGGACACGGTTGTGGTTCTCGATGGACAGATCCTCGGCAAACCTCGCTCCACCGACGATGCGCGCCGCATGCTGGAGTTTTTTTCTGGCCGCACGCACTCTGTAGTAACCGGCGTCACTCTTATCCGCCTGCCGGAAATGGAGCGCCGCCAATTTATTGAAAGTACGCTGGTGACTTTCGTCCCGCTGTCTCCCGATGAAATTTCCCGCTACCTCTCCACCGACGAGCCATACGACAAAGCCGGAGCCTACGCAATCCAGGGCCATGCCGGCCGTTACATTTCACGCATCGAGGGCTGCTATTTCAATGTAGTCGGCCTTCCCTTGGCGCGCCTGGTTGCCGCTCTCCAGGAACTGGGCTGGTCCGAGGAGCACGAATCTCAATAATGTTGCGTGAGCCTGCCGGCATATCAGGCTCCTCAGATTGTCGCGCTAAAACAAAAGCGCCCCGCCGAAACGGGGCGCCTCGCCCTTAGATTTTCCCGCTACGGATTACTTGGTTCCCTGGGTCCGGGCGTTGTGCTTTTTGTTATAGATGTTTTTGGACGCGGCGTTTTGTTCCTTGTTGACCTGCGCCTTCTCACCTGGCGTCAACTTGCCACCATTCGCTGAGCGGTCGGCTTTCACCTGCTGGTTGATGTTCTTCTGTTGGTTTTCCAGTTTGGCGGTTTCACCGGCAGTCAACTGGCCGCTCTTAATGCCTTGCGCGATGCGGTCCTGTTGGTTCTCACGGCGCTGTCCCACCTCGTTGTTGCCGTAGTGCGCGGTGTTCGCATTGTGCTTATCGTTGTAGATCTGTTTCGAAAGCTGATTCTGCTGTTGGTTCACCTGCTGCTTCTCGGCTGCAGTCAGTTTGCCACCGTTGGCCGCACGGTCCGCGCGCGTCTCGCCATTGATCGCTGCTTCCTTGGTTTCCAGATTCGCAGTCTCGCCGGCGGTCAATTGGCCACTCTTCACGCCGTTGGCGATGCGATCCTGTTGATTCTCCTTCCGCTGAGCCACTTCGCCTGGCTTCGCTGGTGTAGAAGCCGGCGTGCTGGAACTCTGGGTGGAAGAAGTGCTCGATGACGAGTCTTGCGCGAGTGCCACAGTGCCCAGCAGCAGCACCGCTCCGGGCAACAGGCTCCACTTCGAAAGTGTGATACTCATGACTTTAGCTCTCCTTTGTTTTTGCTTCCTCGACGATTTCCCGGGCTGCTGGTAATACCCAATTTTCGGAAAAAAGTTGCGCGCGCTCTACTGGTCGTGAGTGCAGTTGTAGCGCGACTTAGATCAGGGGAGATAACTTTTTGGGCACAAATCTAGTGGGGCAGAAACAGCAGGGAAAAAAACGTGCCGGCAACGCGTAGTTGTGTGACGACCTTAGTAGCTTCTCTGCGAGAACCTTTGCTTAGGCAGGTGTGGCGCTTACTTCCACAGAATTGGCACTCTCTCCACCAGCACCAATAGAAGTGACCACATAATAATAGCTTCCGCTAGCCAGTCCTTCGTCGGAGTAAGACGTGGCTGCTGTTGAGGCGATCAGCGCATAAGGCCCACCACTGGTTCCCGAACGTTTAACGTTATAGTTATTCGCGCCGCTGCTGGGGTTCCAGTTGATAGCCACTTGGCCGCGTCCGGGCTTGGCGGTAATTCCAGTCGGGGCGGATAGCGTAGTCGGCGGAGCTGCCGTCTGCGTCGCGGCACCGGACATTCCGGACATTCCGTCTTTGAAACTGCGGATGCCTTCGCCCAGACCCTTCATCACTTCAGGAATGCGTCGCCCCCCAAAGAAAATCAGAACAATGGCCAATACTACGAGCCAATGAAATATGCTGAATTCACCCATAATCGCTCTCCACTCCGTCGTTGTTGTCCGGCTGCCCGGCAAGCTGGGACTATTGCACTACATTGAGGCCGGAATCGTTGTTATTGAGTCCCTTACAGGATAACACGCTCATCCCCGATGCGCCGCGTCAACCGTTGCCTGTCAAGGTATTCCAGCAGCGGAATGGCGTACTTACGCGTGATTCCAGTCAGCTCCTTAAAGGTGGGTACGCCAATCCGCTCCCCTTTGGATTTCTTATAGCTCTGTAGCAACTCGGGAAGCCGTCCCAGCGCCTGCCGATGAAAAATAAGATCGACCGACACTCGTACCAACACTTTTTCTCGCAGCAGAATTTGCAGGATTTTTTCCGCACGCCGGTTTTCGATCGCCAATTGTCCCATGACTTCTTTCACCGGTGGCACGGTCAGGCCCGCCTTGGCAAATGCCTGCTCGATTTGCTCTTTCGCGCGCGCTTCTTCCGGCGTCAGCGTGATCTCCGACCCGGGCTTCTTCACGACTTCGCCCTGCAACGTCACTTTATTTTGTTTCGCCAATTCCTCAAGTGCCGCGCGAAACGTCTCGGTTTTCACTCGTCGTCCTACGGCGGCGCGCAGTTCCTCTCGGGGAATGCCCGGCAATAAGGGATTCTCCTTATGAAAAGCCTCCAGACGCTGGTGGAGTTTCTTCGCGACTTCCTGGAACACCGGTCCGGCTAAAAGCAGCAGTGGCTCGCGGTTCACCACGCGAATCGCGCCGGTCTTTGCCAATTTCTCTGCCGCGGCTTTTACATCTGCCTCCATCCAGCCCGTTCGTGGAATAACTTCATGCAGTCCGAGCCCAAGGATATTTCGCTCGACCATTGCGCGAAGGATTTCCTCGGACGTGCCGTTCACCAGCATTTCCAGGAATTTCACACGTCCGGAGTCCTTCCGCGTGGCACGTCGTGCCAGAGGATCGAGAACTTCTCCTCCACCAAGTGTGGTCATCGGTGAAGATTGCCGCACGATAAACCGATCGCCGCGGACAATCACCGTTTCCTCCGCCAATCGCAACTGCACGAAAGCAGCATCGCCAGGACGCAATTCCGTCTTGTCATACAACAGAACCTCCGCGGTGGTTTCGGCGGTTCCCGCGTGGAAGTGCACTTTTGTCCGGTTCTTTAATGCTCGCGCGCTCGGAAGCAACTCCATTCGCGCATCGATCCGTCGCGTTTTGGCGAATCGTCCGGGCGCGGCGATCACCATCCCGCGTTGCAGCGCGCCATGCTCAATTCCCGAAAGATTCACGGCGGTTCGTTGCCCGGCATGCGCTCGTTCCACTGTTTTGCCAGCGGTCTGCAAACCGCGCACTCGCAGCAGTTTCGTTTCTGGCAGAAGTTCCACTTCATCTCCGGTGGCAATTTGTCCAGAGATCAATGTCCCGGTAACCACGGTGCCAAAACCCTTGATCGCGAAAGCGCGATCAATCGGAAGGCGGAAATAACGTTCCATCTGCTTTTCCGTGATTTCTCGCGCTTCTGCCTGAAGTGCCTTCTTCAGTTCCGCCAGTCCAGTCCCGCTTTTTGCACTCACCACCACGATTGGCCCGCGCTCGAGGAATGAGCCTTTCACAAGCTCTTCCAATTCCAGTTGCACCATTCCCGCGCTGTCGCGGTCAACCAGGTCCGCTTTTGTGATCGCAATTACGCCGCGTTTCACTCCCAACAGCCGACAAATATCGAAATGTTCCCGAGTCTGCGGTTTGATCGCTTCGTCCGCGGCAACCACCAGCAGCACCAGATCAATGCCCGACGTTCCCGCAAGCATGTTTTTCACGAACCGCTCGTGGCCTGGCACATCCACAAAACCGAAACGCACTCCTTCTTCTTCCAGAAACGCAAATCCCAGATCGATTGTGATTCCGCGTCGTTTCTCTTCTTCCAGACGATCCGGATGCGTGCCCGTCAGCGCCTCGATTAATGTGGACTTGCCGTGATCGATGTGCCCGGCAGTTCCGACAATGATGCTCTTTTGGCGGGTAATCATAAAAGGAGGAGGAGGATGAAGGTTTGATGTTACGAGAGACCCGAGTCCGGGGTCAAACACGCCTGCAGGCTGTCTCGCTGCAAGAGGGCATCAGAGACGTTAACCTGCGGATTCGCGCGCGCATCAGAAGCTATGGATAATTCATCTGCCCTCAAAGAGAGGCGAGACACAAGCGACAATTTCCTTCGCCGTTTTCAACTGGACCACCCTATCATCCAGGCGCCTCTCGCAGGTGGAGGCGATACGCCCGAACTTATCGCCGCCGTTGGCAACGCAGGGGCTCTCGGATTTATCGGTTGCGGTTATCTCTCGCCGCAACAAATCATCGATGCCGGACGTGCCGTTCGAAGCAGGACAGCGCGCCCTTTCGGCATCAACCTCTTCGCTCCACTTCCGCCGGTAAGCTCCCCGATACCTGTGCACGCCACGATCTCCCGCCTGGCGCCTTACTACTCCGAGCTTGGATTGCCTGCGCCATCCCTACCCTCTGAACCGGGGCATGCATTTGGGGACCAACTTGCTGCGGCGGTGGAGACAGGTGCATCCGCGTTCAGTTTCACTTTTGGGATTCTTCCTCAAGACGCAATCAAAACCATTAAGAATCGCGGAATGTTTTTGATGGGCACGGCAACCACCGTGGAAGAAGCAGTCGAGTTGGAGAAGGCTGGAATCGATGCTGTGGTGGCACAAGGAAGCGAGGCCGGTGGTCACCGGGGTACCTTTCGCGGTGCCTTCGACGCCGGGATGATTGGCACCATTTCCCTTGTCCCGCAGATGGTCGATGCGATCCACCTTCCGGTGATTGCTTCGGGTGGCATCATGGACGGACGGGGAATCGCGGCAGCACTGGCATTGGGCGCAACCGCAGTCCAGCTTGGAACCGCGTTTTTGACGTGCGTTGAGTCGGGAATCCCGAACGTGTATAAAGAAGCCATCCTGCACGCTCGCGACGACCAGACTCGGCTTACCAGAGCATTCTCAGGCCGCCCCGCCCGCGGTATCGTGAACCGTTTTATGACCGAGATCGAATCTCCTGGCTCTGCCGAGTCTATTCTTCCTTTTCCTTTACAGAATTCTTTGACTCGTCCCTTGCGCTCCGCAGCAGTAAATCAGGGCCGAGGCGAATTTCTCTCCCTGTGGGCAGGGCAAGGCGTTCGTTTGGCACGGGCCAGTCCGCGGCGGAACTGATCGCGCGGCTTGCAAAAGAAATGGACACGGTGATCCACAATCTGCATGCGGCTGCTTCGCGTGATGAGGCAGCCCAAGCCAGTAACCTTGATCGTTGATACTTCGGCGGATTCTTCTTCGGAGTCGAAGAGTTACTTCGCTGCGGCGATCTCGTCTACGATTTCTTGAGCAGCCGCTCGAGGGTCACTGGCGGCGATGATGGGGCGTCCAACCACGATGAAATCGGCGCCTGCCTTGATGGCCTCCCGCGGGGTGGCCGTCCGCGCCTGGTCGTCCTTCTTGGCACTCATGGTCTTATCTTTCGGCCGTACTCCCGGCGTGACAATCAGAAATTCCTGGCCGCACCCTTTCCGGATCGCTTTTGCTTCCTGCACAGACGCGACCACGCCATCCACACCAGCCTTTTTTGCCAGTTGGGCCAGTTTCACCACCCGCACTTTAGGCGCGCCGCCAATGCCCACCTCGTGAATCGCCTTCTGGTCCATGCTTGTCAGAATGGTCACGGCCAGCAAGCGCGTGCGATCCGCGCCCATCGGCACGCCAGCGCTCACAGCCTGCGCCGCCGCGCGCATCATCGCGGAGCCCCCGATCGCATGCACGTTCACCAGTTGCACGCCAGGCATCGCTGCGGAAGCCAGCACTGCCCCGGCTACTGTGTTGGGTATGTCATGGAATTTTAGATCAAGGAAGATACCAGCGCCGAGTTGTGCCACTTGCCGTACCGCTTCCGGCCCCGCGCTGGTGAACAGTTGGCTGCCGATCTTGAACATGCCTACAAGATCCGCCACTTGCTTGGCGAACTTTACGGCTGCGGTTAATGAATCAAAATCCAGGGCTACAATCAGACTGCTGCGGGGATGGGCGTCGAAGCTCAAGGTTCGGGGCGTGCCCGAAATTGTTTAGTTCGGGTCTGCGTCTGCGTGGGTGCGCTTCGGCGGCACCTGTAATAGTTCCAGCCGCACCTGACTCACTCCCGAGCCAACCAGACCGATCTTCCGGGCTACGCGATAGGATACATCAATTTCGCGTCCCTCTTGGTAGGGTCCCCGATCATTAATGCGTGCCACTTCAAATTTCCCGTTCCGTTGATTTACGATCCGTACCCAGGAACCAAAGGGTAGGTTCGGGTGGGCTGCGGTCAGGCTTTCCGCGTTGTAGCGCTCCCCATCAGCAGTTTTTTTGCCATTGAACTCAGGACCATACCAGCTGGCATTGCCAACCCAGACCTTGATCGGCTTAACCGGAGCGCTCAGGTGTGCGACCAGAGGGGCTTCAATTCCCGGAGCAACCAGGAACATTAGGGGTACCCAGCGAATCGCAGCCCAAGTCATGAAGAGTGGTCGTCGCATAGTGTGTTCTTTTAGCTACGAAATATCTAGATACTGTAGCACGATAACCGCATTATGTCAACCATTTTCAGTGAGAAACCGATCCTTTATCTCACTGAAAGTTAATGTCTTAGCGTCGTTTAGGGCGCTCGATAACCCATCAACAATCTGCTCACTGGCCTTCGGTGCAGCGAAGCTGGCCGTCCCTACCTGTACAGCCGACGCGCCAACCATCATGTATTGCAGCACGTCCTCCGCCGTCTCTACCCCGCCAAGCCCTACCACCGGGATCGAAACCGCCTTCCGAACCTCCCAGACCAGGCGCAAAGTGATGGGTTTGATCGCCGGTCCGGACAATCCGCCTGTAGCATTTCCCAACACTGACTTTCCGCTCCTAATGTCAACAGCAAGTGCAGGATACGTGTTTGCCACCGTGAGCGCATCCGCACCAGCCGCTTCCGCCGTCCGGGCAATCAAACCAATGTCAGTTACCAAGGGGCTGAGTTTGACCCACAGAGGCCTCTTTTGAGCAGCCTTTCGGGCGGCTCCGACGACCTCACTAACAAGAGCAGGGTCACTCCCAAACTGCATTCCTCCCCTTTTTACGTTTGGGCAGGAAATATTGAGCTCATAGGCGGAAATCTCTTCGACATCTGCTAACCGGCGAATGACCTCAACGTATTCATCTAAACAGTATCCGAAGACGTTCACTATCCGGTGAGTGTTGTATTTCCGCAACAGTGGGAGCTTATCCCTGACGAACGCCTCGACCCCAATGTTCTGGAGACCAATCGCGTTCAGCATCCCGGACGCGGTCTCGTGTAACCGGGGAGGAGGGGCACCCTCGATAGGATCCTTGGAAATACCCTTGGTCACGAACCCGCCGAGCCGGTTCAGGTCGACCAGGTGGGCGAACTCCACCCCATATCCGAAGGTTCCGGCGGCAGCGATGACGGGATTACTGAGGCGCAGAGCCCCAACTTGCACACTGAGGTCAACGCGATTCATGGGAGTTACGCTGGCCCCAGAGGATAGCACGAAGCTCGACCTACCCTTTCAGAAAATCCGGCGGCCCGCGCTACTTCACCGGCCGATTCTGGAGAGCTTCGGACAGGACGCGGCCTTCATGAGTTGCCAACGTCACAGCGGTCAATGCGGCAAGCGTGGGCGCAATATCCGCAGGTGTGACCGGTTCGAAATATTCTCCATGCTGAATGCCATAGCCCATCAGCAGAATCGGTACTCGTTGATCGTAATAATAAGGAGTGCCGTGACCCGTGCCGGTATAGCGCTTCGATCCTTCTGCAGAGCCGTCAGTCAGCCAGTAAGGCTGCTGCAGCACGAACATGTCTCCACTTCGCTGGGCGAAATAACTTATCTCCGCAGCGGACTGCGTCTCCGAAACCGTCTTGGATCCGCTGCCAAGTTCTTCGGCGCGAAAAACTTCTGCCACGCCAGGCATAGACAGCGCCGCGTCGAGCAAGGCTTTCATCGCTGCCGGGTCGTGCCGCAATTGCGCGTACATCCCCTGCGAAAAATACACTTCATTCCCTGCAATTCGCGCAATAGCCGGTTTCCCGAGATTGAACGGCTCCAGTGCCTTTTCCATGCGCGATTGTAGTTCGGGCAGGCTCAGGACGCCGGCATCGAATCCGGTCTTCTGCATGTCCGCCGGAATCGGCGCCACACCATGATCTGCGGTAAGCGCCACCACATAATTTCCTTTCCCTACCTTTTGGTCCAGGTGCGTGAACAGCTCCTCCAAATCCTTGTCCAACCGCACCAGCATGTCCTGAATCTCCCAACTTCGTGGGCCAAACGTGTGCCCGACATAGTCTGTCGAGGAATAACAGACGCTCAGATAATCCGCGGCGCCACTTTTTCCTAACCCCAGTGAATCAACGGCCGCTTCGGCCAGCCGTGTGAGATACGTATCCGCAAACGGACTGATGCTCCACTGTTGGTAATAAGCCCCATCGGGCGAGCTGCTTCCTTCTATTCCACGCAGTGGAAAGGGAAATGTTGTGCTCCATCCATTCACGGTCGAGGCACCCTCGGCTTTTTCGTCGTACCAATACTGGCCCGGGGGCAAGGAGAGCACCCACGTCTTCCCGTAATCTGCCGTCACCGGGTGTTGCTTAACATACTCGTCGACAAACGGCATGGTTCCGTAAGCACTCGAAGTGACCCAACTGCCGGTCGCCGTGTCGAACCACGTCGCTACATCCGCCTTATGTCCTGCCATCGTGATGGCTGCTCTCGCCTTGAGAGAGAACGTCACAACACGAGTGGCTCCGCCGGTCTGAAATTTCAACTCTTCGGCATACGACGGCAACAGCATGCGCCACGCCGAGTCTCCTCCTTTTGTTGTACCCCCCGCGTACGCCGTGTTCTTCACGTTGGGATCACTGGTGCACGTCACCATTTTCTGCGTGTCCCTGTCCCACCACGCATTCGCCACCATGCCATGGCTTATCGGAAACGCGCCTGTCGATATCGTGGCATGTCCGACGCAAGTCTCCGTCGCCGCATAGGGGTAGGCTGCTGCACGGAACCATGCCCCTCCTTCCAACAGCCGTTTCAGTCCACCGCTCCACTGGCCGCGAAACTTGTCCACATAATCCGCGCGCATCTGGTCCACCACAATTACGACTACCAATTTTGGCCGCGAGGCGTGGGCGACAGTAGCTTTTGCCTTGGCTGGTTTGGCCTTCGGTGCCTGGGCCCCTGCCAGTCCTGCGCATAGCGCTATCGCCACTATTCCCGCGGTCCACATTCGCCTCATTTTTCGGTGGAACGTTTTCCCAAAGAGCATCGACTTTTCTCCTTACACCTCGCGAAGTCTAACACGGCCGGATTGTCTCCTCTTGATCACCGTGTTCGCACACTTTTCCTTTTGCTGACTTGTGTTAGCATTTACGCCGGTATGAAAATCATTGAAAAAACCCAACTAATGTCTGCCGCGGAGATCGACCGGACGCTGCAGCGCCTTGCCCATCAAATCGTGGAGAAAAGCGGAGGCACTCGCAATCTCGCTCTCATCGGTATTCGCCGCCGCGGTGTTCCTCTCGCCCTGCGTATCGCCAGAGCCATGCGCGGCATCGACGGCGTGGAAGTTCCCGTGGGCACGCTCGACATCACCCTGTACCGCGATGACCTGTCCAAAGTTGCTCCCCAGGCTGTGCTGCAGTCCTCGCACATCCCGTTCGGCGTCGACAGCATGGACTTGGTCCTGGTTGATGACGTGCTCTACACCGGCCGCACTATTCGCGCCGCCATGAATGGGCTGTTTGACCTCGGCCGCCCCAAGCGCGTCTCGCTCTGCGTACTCATCGACCGCGGCCACCGGGAGATGCCCATTGAAGCTCAATATATTGGGCGCACGATTCAAACGAGCGACACGGAAATCGTCGAAGTCCGCATGCAAGAGATCGATAACGAAGAGCGTGTGGTGCTCGTCGACCGCGTGGAAGACTGAGTCCGCTTCTTCGGAAGCTTTTGCGTCCCGGCGATTCTCCGCGTAAAATGAGTTTCGATCAGGGGCGCGGCTCCGCTCCTTCGCTCCGGGATGCCCGTCAGCTTCTTACGAGAACAAATGTGAACTACCGCTTTCGTGATTTGCTCGCGATTGAACCCCTTAGTGCAGACGAAATCACGTTTTTTCTCGATCAGTCCAAACCATTTCAGGAAATTCAACGCAATCCTCTGAAGAAGCTGGCTACGCTTCGCGGTAAAACCGTCGCACTCGCCTTCTTTGAAAATTCTACCCGGACACGCTTGAGCTTCGGCACCGCCGCCTCACGTCTTGGCGCGGATACCATGAATCTCCAGGCCGAAGCTTCCAGCCTCAAAAAGGGTGAAACGCTGCTGGACACCGCCAACAATCTGAATGCCATGAAGCCGGATTGTTTTGTAATGCGTCACTCGTCTTCAGGCGCCGCCGATTTTGTGGCCCGCCATCTGGAAATTCCCGTGGTCAACGCCGGGGACGGCACGCACGAGCATCCTTCTCAAGGTTTACTCGACGCCCTCACGATTCGCGATCGCAAAGGGTCGCTGAACAATTTGAATGTCACTATCCTTGGAGACATCTCGCATTCGCGTGTGGCGCGTTCGAATATCCATCTTCTTGGCAAGTTCGGTTGCCGGTTCACCCTGTGTGGTCCCGCGATGTGGGTGCCCCGCGAGCTCGAACACATCGGCCCTCCGGGAACGCCAATCCGGTGCGTCTACCGCGTCGAAGAGGCTCTGGAAGATGCCGATGTGATCATCGTGCTTCGCGTTCAGACCGAGCGCCTTCACGAGCCGTCGCTATCGCAGAACGATTACATCCTTCTCTACCAACTCAATGCGGAACGCATGAAACTTGCCAAACCCGACGCCCTAATCCTCCATCCGGGACCGATCAATCGCGGCACCGAAATCACTCCCGACGTCGCCGACGGGCCGCGCTCCGCTGTGCTCGAGCAAGTCACGAACGGCGTCTCCGTGCGCATGGCCATTCTTTATCTCCTGATGGTAGGCGCCACGGAAGGCACACATCCTGCTCTCGAAGGAAAAACCGCCGCACCTAAGGAATCTGCTCATGCTTCTGATTAAGAACGGACGCGTCCTCGATCCTGCGTCCAAGACTGATGCGCCCCGCGACATTCTTCTCGACGGTGAACACATCGCTGAGATCGCGCAGTCCGGAAAAATTGCCCACGCCAACGGTCAGCAAACCTTTGATGCCTCCGGCCTCATCGTAGCGCCGGGATTTATTGACATGCACGCCCACCTGCGTGAGCCGGGTCAGGAAAACTCCGAAACCATCGAAACCGGCTCCCATGCGGCTGCCCGCGGCGGCTTCACCGCCATCTGCTGCATGCCCAATACCCGGCCCGTGAACGACAACGCTTCCATCACCCGGTTTATCGTCGATCGCGCCAAGGCCTTTGGGCATGTCCGCGTGTGGCCTATCGGTGCCGCCAGCATCGGCAGCAAAGGTGAATCCATCTCTGATATCGCCGCCATGCGCGACGCGGGAATTGTGGCGGTTTCTGACGATGGCAAGCCCATCGCCACCGCAAAATTGGCCCGTCAGATCATGGATTACTGCCGTTCGCTCGATCTGCCGGTGATCGAACATGCCGAAGATGTTTCGCTCGCCGCTGGCGCGGTTATGCGCGAAGGCATTGCTTCCACTCGTCTTGGCCTTCCCGGAATGCCGGCCGCCGCTGAATCCGTCTGCGTAGCGCGCGACGTCCAGGTTGCTGAATTGACCGGCGCGCGTTTGCACATCGCGCATCTCTCCGCGAAGTCTTCCCTCGCGCAAGTGCGGTTTGCCAAACAGAATGGCATTCCCGTCACCTGTGAAGTCACGCCCCACCACTTCACCCTCATCGATGAAGACGTGACTTACGACTCGCGCTACAAAATGAACCCGCCGCTTGCTGCGCGTGAAGATCGCGAAGCGTTACTGGAAGGTTTAGCCGATGGCACCGTTGATGCCATTGCCACGGATCACGCGCCTCACGAGCCGGCCATTAAGGATGTGGAGTTCGACAAAGCCCCCTTTGGCATCCTTGGGTTCGAGACCGCCATTGGTCTTGCCCTTGAGCAACTGGTCCACTCTGGCCGCATTTCTCTTATGCGCATGATTGAACTCTTCACCAGCGGCCCCGCTCGCGTGCTCGGCAAAGAGCGGAAGCTCGCCGTTGGTGAACCCGCGGACATTACGATTTTTTCTCTGGATCGTCCCTGGACCTACAACGTCGCCGACTCCGCCAGCAAATCGCGCAACTCCCCCTTCGACGGTCATTCCTTCAAGGGCGGCCCTGTCGCTACCATCGTTGCCGGCAAAATCGTCTACAAGCACTAGCTTCAGATTCTTAGTTTTATTGCTTTTGGCTCATGCGCTGTTTCAGCACTTCACGGTGCAGGTCGCACTGCGCACGCCGCAATCCGCCGGAGTTCGCCACCACTTGACCATCTTGCGTGAATTCGATGTATGCCTGTGATCCATCATATTCGGGCCAGTTGGGCACCCCCTCGCCATTCGGGTTTCCCCGTTTCGCGAAGTTCGTCCAGTACGTCTCGATCAAATCCGCAAGCTTGAAGTCCATCTCCGCGAATTTTCCCGAGATATTTCCCCGCTTTGGGTAGTAACCGAACACATAGGGCAAGTCGGCGGAGTGCACGGCACCATCTGCCTCCTGGCCGGGAATGGCGTGCTCGAATTGGTATTCGTAAGTGGAATGCTTCGCCGCGTTATGCCACTGCGCCTGGGTTGTCACCGGGCAGCGAAATATAAAATCGGCGAGCCACTGGTTGCCGACAGGTCCATACAGAGGATCGCTGGTGCCTTGACCGCCGTCCGCCAGTCCATACAGTGAGAGCGCTTTGGGCGCGAGGCTCCCTGTCACATCCTCAATCGTTTTTCGCAGTTCATCCGGAGTGGCCGTCGATCCGAATTCGCGAGTGGTTGAGCCAATCATTAGAGGAATAGCCATCTGTTGCCCCGAGGCAAATACCTCCGCAGGTAAACGAGGAATCACCCAACCGTCAATGTCCGGACCGACCATCGGAGGTTGCTCGGGGTCGTGACTTGCTATGCCCTTCAACAGCTCTCCGGTCGTTAACTGCCTCAAGAATTTGATCGCTTCCTCGCCTGAAGGCGCCTTCAAGGCCGCAGCAAAACGCTCTCCTCCCTGTTCGGCCATGGCAAGGGTTGGCATGTTCGGGTTAATTGCCGAGCCGCTTTCCGCAATGGCTTTGTGAAACAAACCTTTGGCTAAGGGAGAAGTCATCAGCAAACTGGCATCCTGAGCCCCAGCCGATTGTCCAAAAACAGTAATGTTTTCCGGATCACCGCCGAATTTTGCGATGTTGTCGTGCACCCAATGTAGCGCCACGATTTGATCCATCAGTCCATAGTTTCCCGAAGCTTTGTGGGGCGACTCTCGGGTGAGCCCAGGATGCGCAAGAAAACCAAACACTCCCAGCCGGTAATTTACGGTAACCAGCACGATTCCGTGCTGCACCAGCGTTCCATCCTTATAAAGCGGGCTGGACGCCGACCCTCCCTCATTCCCACCTCCATGAAGCCAGACCATCACGGGAAGCGGCGTCTTCGCCGGCCAAACTGGCGTCATGACGTTCAGGAACAGGCAATCTTCCTTACTCGATTCGGCGTTACGTTTATTCCAGTCTCCCAACTCCGGCTGGGCACAGGGAGCGCCGAACGTGCTGGTGTCTCTCACGTCTTTCCATGGCCGGACCAGAACCGGCTCACGCCATCGCAAGTTGCCGACCGGAGGCTGGGCATACGGAATTCCGAGGAATTCCGCGCCGCCCGATGGCCTGGACACGCCATGCACTTTGCCGCTTTTCGTGTCCACAACGAAATCGCTGTCACCCGGCGAAGCGATGGCGGCGAAGCAGAATAAAAGACAAAGGACCGCCTGCGGCACAAAGGCAATAACAGCGTTGCGGATCGACTTATAGTCGTATCTCATCGAAAATCTCCCGAGATTCGGCTTCCGTGAGCCTTTTCAGTCCCGCTCATGTTACGGCTTTTTTCTCGTCGGGTCTCGTTTCATTTCAGCAATAACCATCTCGCCGCATGCCGCGTACTGCCAGTCGATCAGCCTTTAAACTGGAGTTACGGATCCCAATGCGACCTTTGGCCAAGTTGCTCCTGTTCCTGTTGGCGGTACTGATTTGCTCTCTGCCGTCCCGAGCGCAGACGGAGCAAATCCTCGACTACCATAGCGACATTACCCTCCAGGACGACTCTTCTCTCCAAGTCACGGAGACTATCACCGTCTTCGCGGCGGGCAACCAGATCCGCCACGGCATCTACCGCGAATTCCCTACAAACTATCGCGATAATTTTAACAATCGCTATGTTGTCGGCTTTGAAATGCTGTCTGCCTCACGCGACTCCGCCGCCGAACCCTTTCGCGTCGAGGCCTACTCGAACGGCAAGCGCATCTACCTCGGCGATCCCAACGCCATGGTTCCGCGTGGCCGTCATGTTTACACAATTTCTTATACAACCACGCGCCAACTCGGTTTTTTCAAGGATCACGATGAGCTTTTCTGGAACGCCACCGGAAACGGGTGGGCGTTCCCCATTCAACACGCCTCCGCAACCGTGCATCTGCCCATCTCTATTTCTGCGGCAAATGTGCAGCTTTCTGGCTACACAGGCCCTCAGGGTTCGCTTCAATCGCAGGTGAACGTGGAGGCCGAAGATTCCGCACTGCAATTCGTCTCCACTCGCCGCCTCGGACCCCACGAAGGGCTCTCCATCCTTCTGAAGTGGCCCAAAGGCCTAATCGCCGAGCCCACCGTAGCCCAAAAGCTAGAGTTCTTTTTCCAGGACAATCAAGACGCAATAATCCTCATTACTGGCTTTCTCGTCGTTTTACTGTATTACCTGATCGCGTGGTCCGCCGTAGGTCGTGATCCCGCACCAGGCGTCATCATGGCCAACTATCAGCCCCCGGAAAACCTGTCTCCTGCAGCCATGCGCTATCTGGTTCGCATGGGCTTTGACAACAAAACGTTCTCTGCGGCCATACTGGACATGGCGGTGCGCGGCTTTCTGACCATCAAGGAGCAAGCCGGTTCCTACACCCTCTACAAGGGCAGCAAGGACTTTCGCGTCCTTTCCCCGGACGAGCAGCAAGTCGCCACGGAACTTTTTGACGGCCGATTGGAAGTTTGGCTTCACCAGGAAAATCACCAGACGATCCACGCCGGCATCGTGGCGCTGCAGAAATGGCTGAAGACTACCGAAACCAAAACCTATTTCGTTACCAATTCGCTGTACCTCCTCCCGCCTGTCATTCTTTCGATTGTGATTGTTCTAGCGGATCTGTTGAGAATAGGGCAGCAGGCTGTATTCATGGGCGCATTCCTTAGTTTTTGGCTTACGTTCTGGAGCATCGGCGTCTATGCGCTCTTGACCGCCGTCTACACCGCATGGCAGACCGTTTTGCGCTCCCGCAGTTCGGTTGGCCAGGAAGTTGTCGGCGCGGGGAAGGCGGTCTTCTATAGCTTGTTCGCTATTCCTTTTTTGCTTGCGGAAATCGCTGCTTTCTTCATCCTTCTCAAAACCACCTCGGTCTCTCTTGTCTGCTTCGTCGTAGCCTGCGGGTTCCTTCACGTTCTTTTCCTTCATCTGATGAAAGCTCCCACGTTTGCCGGTCGCCGGCTCCTGGATCAGGTAGAAGGCTTCAAGATGTTTCTCGGCGCGGTGGACGGCGATCGTCTGAATCGCGCCGCGCCACCGGAACAGACACCCGCCGTCTTCGAGAAATTCCTTCCATATGCGTTGGCACTGGATGTGGAACAGGATTGGGCGGAGAAATTCTCTGGCATCCTCTCCTCAGCGAGTACTCTGCCAGGAGATTCCGCGACCGCTTATGCCCCTTCGTTCTATTCCGGTGCGTCCTTGAATGGCTTCACTGGGGCGAGCTTCGCCTCATCGTTTGGCAGTTCGCTTACGTCCGCCATTTCTTCGTCGGCGACAGCACCTGGTTCCGGGGGTGGAGGAGGGAGTGGAGGTTCGGGAGGAGGTGGTGGCGGAGGAGGAGGAGGAGGATGGTAATCGGCTCAGAATCTCAGCTGGTCATCGCGTCGCAATTCTTTGTACGCGAAATGGGTCGCCCCGGGGCCATTTCACTTTGTTCCTGGTCTTGCAGTACGGGCACACGCAAATGTGATCGACTTCTTTTCCCAACCCGGTGGATCCAACGATGCGCATCCCGCGCTGACACTTCTTGCATCGAAAGATTTTTTGCAATGCGCCTCCTTGCCTGAAGTTTCAGCTCGGAGGTCCCCTCCTGACCCCATGCTCACCAGCTGCTGACCGCTGAAAGCGGCCGGAGCCCTGCTTGTCTGCGGTCTAGTGCGCGGCTGGCTCCGCGGCGGGGTGCAATCCGTGTTGCGGAACTTCGTGTGTCCCCCGCGCAATCGGCTCGATCTTCATGCGGTAAAAATGGTCCAGTGGCAGGCGTCCTTTCCCCACGGGATACGCTTTCTCCATCGCCTTCATTACATAGGCCTTCGCCAAAGTGGCCGCTTCGACAAGACCTCTGCCCGCCGCCAGGTGCGCCGTAAGCGCTGAGGCAAAAGTGCACCCGGTACCGTGGGTGTTTTCCAATTTCACTTTGTCGCCGCCCAACTGGTGCATCTCTTTTCCGTCAAACACCACGTCCGTGGCCTTTTCCATATGGCCGCCCTTGACGATCACCGCTTTCGCCCCCATTTCCACCAACTTTCGCGCTGCAGCTTCCATGTCCGCCAGGTCCTTAATGGTTATCCCGGTAAGAATCTCCGCCTCCGCCACATTCGGAGTGATCACGCTCGAGCGCTTCAGTAGTTCCGTGGCCAGGTACTTCACTCCCCCGGCATCCAGTAGCTCTGAATCGCTCGACGACCTCATCACTGGATCGTGCACGACTAAAGCAAATTTGTGAGCGTCCAGGAATTCTGCCACCACCACGGCATTCCCGCGGTTTCCCAGCATTCCAATTTTGACCGCCGCGATTTCGCCGTCCTTTGCCAGAACTTCCAGTTGTTCCCGCAACTCCGCGCTCGCTGTGTTATGCACTGCTTCGACACCCTGGGTATTCTGGACCGTCAGCGCCGTGATCGCCGCCACTCCGTAGCATCCGTGCGCCGCAAACGTTTTCAGATCGGCGGCTACACCCGCGCCGCAACTCGGATCGAAGCCTGCAATCGTCAGCAGAATCGGAGGCGCCGCAATTCCTGGTGCGTGAAGATGGCTCATCATGATTTGTCTTTCGCCTCGTTCCGTGAAGAAAATAGCCGGTCACGCTCGCCGGTGCGAGTTTTCCTGTTCGCACCGGAAAACGCCCGGCACTTGCGAATGTACGCGCACTAAATTTTCACTGCAAGGGAATTTTCAGGCAGGGAACTTCAATTTGGCCCGTGTAGGCCAAATCACCGAGAGGGAAGATTGTTAGATCAAGCGTTCACCCGAGATATTGAACTTTCATTTCACGGAAACAGCCCGCGAACGAGCGTCGCTTCGGCGACTCGGCCCACCGCCACTGTCATTGCAGCCGCGCGTGGTGGAACGTGGTATTTTCGCATCGCCTCGATCATGTCGTGGAAGGACCGGATCATAATCTTCTGCAACCGCACGTTTACTTCGTCGGAATCCCACAGCAGCCCTTCCTGGTTCTGCACCCACTCGAAGTAGCTCACGGTGACTCCGCCGGCGTTTGCCAGAATGTCCGGCAAGACTGTAATGCCCCGCCGCGCCAGAATCTCGTCCGCGTGCGGCGTGGTCGGACCGTTGGCCGCTTCCGCCACCACGCGCGCTTTCACCGATTCGGCGTTCTGGAGCGTAATTACATTTTCCAGCGCCGCGGGAATCAGGATGTCGCACTTCATCGCCAGCAAGTCATCGTTGGAGATCCGCGAAGCTCCCGGCATGCCCACAACTGTTCCGGAGCGTTCCTTGTATCGAATCGCTTTAATCGGATCGATGCCACGAGAGTTGGTCACTCCGCCGCGGGTGTCGCTCAGTGCGATGATTTTCGCCTTCTTATCCGCCAGCAACCGCGCTGCGGTGGCGCCGGCATTTCCGAAGCCCTGGACGGCGACGGTTGCGCCACGTAGCGAGATCTTCTTCATCTTGCAGGCTTCTTCCACGACGTAGACCAGCCCTTGTGCCGTAGCTTCGGCCCGGCCCAAGGACCCGCCGATGGAAATCGGCTTCCCAGTCACCACACCTGGTACCGTGTGGCCCCTCATCATGGAGTACGTGTCCATGATCCAAGCCATCGTTTGCGCATCGGTGTACACGTCCGGCGCGGGAATATCCTGGTCCGGACCGATCAATGGCAAAATCTCACTGGCGAACCGCCGGGTCAGGCGCTCCAATTCGCTTTTCGACATGCGTTTCGGATCGCAAATCACGCCGCCCTTTGCGCCGCCAAACGGCACATTGACGACCGCCGTCTTCCACGTCATCCACGCGGCCAGCGCTTTCACTTCGTCGAGCGTGACGTTTGGATGGAAACGGATCCCACCCTTGCCCGGGCCTCTGGCGATGTTGTGCTGCACGCGAAAACCGGTCAGCACTTTCACCTGTCCGTTGTCCATCTTCGTCGGTAGCGACACTTCCAGTATGCGTTTCGGCGTCCGCAGCACCTGGCGTAAACCGGGATCCAGCTTCAGGATTTCCGCGGCAATATCAAACTGAATCTGCGCGATGCGGAATGGATTTAATTCCTCCCGCGGGGCAATCCGGGGCACTATCGGAGGCGCGTTCACCGTGCGGCTGGGGACTGGGGGTTTTGCGACCGTGGCCATTCGCTTCGGTCCTTTCCGTTGCGCTGAATTTATCTACCTGCGTTGAACCGAGTCCGAATTCACTTCTTTCATCTGTGAAGGCCAGCCAACTACGCGCTAGCCGAAATTGTCCGCGTCGTTTCGCCCAAGTACTTGTCTCGACATTCCGGGGAACAAAAATGTAGAACCTCTGCGCCCTGTTTCACTGGCAAAGAGAGTTCCGCGGCCATGTGCATGCCACAAACCGGGTCTCGCACCAATTTCTGGTTCACCGCGTTGTTTGGCACATCCACGTGGGGTTTCGCCTCAACGCCTCCGCTGAGCATTTTCCCGACAATTCGGCGCAGGATGGCCACGCTCCAGGAAACGACAATCAACCAGAAAAGGTACCTCAGTATGCGACCCATATTTTATCCTTGATTCTGTCCGCGGCCAGCATTCTGACCTGCTCATCCGAGCAGGCAGGCAGCGTTGAGCCGAGTGTATGCAGGGCTTCTCAGGGAGTCAAACGAAAAGCAGTAATTTCAAGGGGTTGCGCGGCGTATTGGTTTCGGGGAAAAAGCTCTTTGATGTTCCCCATCGAGCCATAACCGGCTGATTACAAAAGGCTTACGAACGCCGCTCATTTCCAGTGAAAAGCGTTATCCACCCGTGGGGATTACGTCGATTCCCATGTATGGACGCAGCGCTTCGGGGACAACGATGGAGCCGTCTGATTGTTGATAATTCTCGATGACGGCAATCCACGTTCGCCCGACCGCCAGCCCAGAACCATTTAACGTGTGGACGAATTCACTCTTTCCCCCGGCCTTGGGCTTGAATCGTATCCCCGCGCGGCGGGCCTGAAAGGCTTCGCAGTTCGAACAAGACGAAATCTCCCGGAACTCATTGCTCGGTGGTAGCCACACTTCCAGATCGTAGGTCTTTGCGGAAGCAAATCCCATGTCTCCAGTGCACAGCAGCATGGTGCGGTAGTGCAAGCCCAGCTTCTGCAAAATAGTTTCCGCGTTACGCACCAAGGATTCATGCTCGTCGTAGCTCTTCTCCGGATGTGTAAACTTGAACAGCTCCACTTTTTGAAATTGGTGTTGCCGCAGAATCCCGCGTGTGTCTTTCCCGGCCGCGCCCGCTTCCGAGCGGAAACACGCGGTCCACGCAGTCACCTGAATCGGGAGCTGCTCTTCGGTAAGTGTCGTGTCGCGATACAAATTGTGGAGTTCGACTTCGGACGTGGGCGTCAGCCAGAAGTCCGTATCTTGCAATTTGAAAAGGTCCGCCGCGAACTTCGGCAATTGCCCCGCTCCCATCAACGACGCGGTATTCACCACGAATGGCGGCAATATTTCCGTATATCCGTGTTCCCGTGTGTGCACATCCAGAAAGAAACTCGCTAAGGCCCGCTCCAGGCGCGCTCCCCAGCCTTTGTACACAGCAAATCGCGCTCCGGTGATCCGCGCTGCCGCTTCCAAATCCAGAATTCCCGCCTTTTCGCCCACTTCCCAATGCGGTTTCGGCTGAAAATCAAATTTCGGTGGCGCTCCCCACCTCCGAACTTCCACGTTTCCTTCCGCACCGGTGCCGTAAGGCACACTTTTGTGGGGAATATTCGGAATGACCAGCAAGAATTCACGCTGTCTCGCGTCCAGCTCATTGATGCGCTCATCGACTTGTTTGATTTTTTCGGAAACCTGCTTCATTTCCGCCAGCAGTGCATCTGCGCTTTCTTTCGCTTTCTTCAGGCGCACAATTTCGTCGCTGGCTTTATTCCTCTGGGCTTTTCGCTCCTCATTTTCGCGAATGAGCTCGCGCCTCTCTTTGTCGAGCGCGCGGAAGCCGTCCAAGTCCAAGGTCGTGTTCCGTTTTTTCGCCATTTCGGCGAATTCGTCCAGATGATCCCGAAAGTAGTTCAAGTCATGCATAGTTTTAAGAGCATAGCGTAGGGCAGTAGCCACTGGCCAGTGATCCCGGCCACTTACTCTTCCACCATCAAGTACAGGTACGGAAGTGCCACCGCCAAGTACTCCCCGAATTGAACCTTCCAGCCTAGTGACCCAACTGGCCTGGTCCGGCACAATCGCTTACGTAATCGGGAGTTCGGTTCGGCTTCCGGAGTGGTGGAATGATCATAACGATCTTGCTCCTGTGTGTTGTTCTTCTGCTGGCGAGCGCAGTGGAACAACCTGCCACCCCAGAAAAGGACTGATCTTCCGAGTGTAGTCCCTCCATCCCCCACGCCAGAGCGGCCGGCACCCCCACCGGCCGCTCATTTTTTTGGAGCGCATTCTTTCGGGAAACAGCCCGAAGATGCCATCACCATACTTCATGTACTTAGTGGGAACTCTGCGGTGGACTTGTGGGAAGTAATGTCTATAGAAATAAAAAAGGGGGCCGGTGCAAGCCCCCTGTATTGATCTGACCCCCCAATAACCGGTAACTCAGTCGAGGTTGAGTTCCGGCCACCCCGGGAAGCCAAAGTCATGAATTGCAGACATAGGATGCACGCGGTTTGCCAAGTGTGCGCTTTCGACGCTTCGATTCACAACTCAATGATAAAAATGATGTTACACGAGTTCTACAGATACCAGCGGCGGCGGTTCACGTACAGAATCTACAAAATCCCACAGACTCCTACTGATTTCCTACAGTCTTTGGAAATACGTTTTTGGATTAGCGACCAATCGCTTAATTCTTCATCAGATACAATAACGTTATTCCGATTTCCCTACACTCCAATTGTCGCGCGCAGAGCGTCCGCAATGGATTTTGCAAAACGATCCACATCGGCTTGGTACTCCGCCTCAACCATCACCCGCGCTACTGGTTCGGTTCCCGAGTAGCGCAACACCACTCGCCCATTCTCGCCCAGAGTGTCTTGCGCTTCAGCGAGGGCCCGTGTCACTTCAGGAAGCGTATCCAAGCGTGGTTTTTCCTTCACTCGCACATTCACGATCACCTGCGGGTAGTCCTTCAGCCCTGCCACCAGCGATTCCAGCGATCCCTTCATGGAAACCAGAGACGCGATCTTGACCGCTGTCAACAGGCCATCCCCCGCGGGACTATCGTCGAGAAAAATAATATGGCCCGATTGCTCGCCTCCCAGGTTGTTACCCGATTTCAGCATCTCTTCGAGCACATAACGGTCGCCAACAGCGGCACGCGCCAGCGAAATTCCGTCTCGCGTCAGGGCGCGTTCCAGCCCCAGATTCGACATGGAGGTCGCCACGACTCGTTGCTGCTTTAACGTGTTTTGCGATTTCAGATACCGCGCTACAACCAGCAAGACCCCATCTCCATTGACAATTTGTCCGCTGCCACCTACGAACAGCGCGCGATCGGCGTCGCCATCAAACGCAACACCCAACTGCGCTCCTTCCTTTAGGACGCGCTCTCGCAGCCCATCCAAATACAGCGAACCACATCCCGCGTTTATGTTCCGGCCATCCGGAGTCACCCCCATGGCTACCACATCCGCGCCGAGCGATCGAAATAACTCCGGGCCAAGCTGATAGGCCGCTCCATTCGCACAATCGAGAACGATTCGGTACCCGGAAAGGTTCGCACCCGCCAGCACGTGGCTTCTCAAGAAATCCAGGTATTCGACGTGCAGCGCATGATTCGCCACAAGCCCAGGCCGTCCGGCGGGCACCGGTTCACCTCTTAGCCGAAAAATATCCGCCTCGATCTTCTCCTCGTCCGCGTCGGGAAACTTCATTCCCGCATGCGAAAACAACTTCACTCCATTATCGTGATAGGGATTGTGCGAGGCGGAGATCACCACCCCCGCCTGATAGTCATTTTGCCGCACCAGGCACGCCACCCCAGGCGTGGTGATCACACCAGCGTATTCAGCGGTTGCGCCCGCCTTGTGCAATCCTGCCGCCAGCAACGCTGCAATGTGCGGACCCGATTCGCGCGTATCCATGCCAATCAACACATGCGCTGAACCGTGTTCTCGCTTTAAGTACTCGCCTAGCCCTCGCCCTGTGGCATAAAGCGTGGCGTCGTCGAGCGGAGGTGTGCCGGGAATTCCCCGGATTCCATCAGTACCGAAAAGTTCTTTAGCCATAGTTTGAACGGGGTCATCAGAGCGAGTGACCTCGAGGCAGTCTAGTATAGCCTTCCCGCAACCTCTTGCGCGGCCGTTGCACTCAGACTCTTTCGGATATTGCCCGGCATTTAATAACTCTTTATTAACGCCGCGTAACAATCGCGTCCCGGTGTCCCCCGAAGGCTCCGAGTATGTTACCGTGTTCGGGCAGAGGGGTGTCGCTTGTCCACTACGGAAACTCCGCCAGCGGCTTTGAGTATTTCCGCTACGTCGACCAGCCTGGGCATTCTAGCGGGCGCGGTGGTCCTTCTATTTTTCTATTACGCCGCCGGTGTCGTCATCACTCTCTTGCTCTCCGTCTTGCTCGCGTATTTCCTCGATCCCGCTGTCGAGCTCCTCGAGCGGGTTCATATACCGAGAACCATTGGCTCCTTGATCATGGTTCTCCTCCTGATCGCTGTGATTGGGGCCATGGGTTACGGCTTGTGGTCTCGCAGTTCGGACTTTGCTGCCAATTGGCCCAAATATCGAGACATCCTTCGGGACGCCCTGGGCACAGTTCAGGGCAAGATCAGCGGCATCGAAGGCAGTGTTAACGACCTGACCACTCCTACAGGAGCTGCCAAGCCCGTCGCTCCCCCGAGCGACTCAGGCATGGTGCACACGCTTTTTCTTCGCGGCATCGGATCTCTATACGCTCTCGTTCTCGAAGGAACCTTCGTTCCTTTCCTGGTTTTCTTCATGCTCGCCGGCAAGAGGGAAGCCTGGCACTCCACCTTGCAGTTGTTTCCCATCTCGCGCCGGACCCAGGTAAAGGAAACTCTCGACGATCTGCGCAATGTTCTTCGTGATTACCTGATTGGCATGACGGTCGTCACTTTGGTTGTCGTCGCCTGCAGCGCCATTTTCTTTTTTGCCATGGGCTTCGACTATCCCGTGCTGGCAGGAATTGCTTCCGGCATCTTCAATATGGTTCCCTACATTGGCGCGGTGCTTGCCTGGATACCAGGCTTTTTCCTGGCCATACTAAAATACAAAGCCGTTAGCCACTTCGGCGTCATCGCCGTTGTGCTCACGAGCATTCACATTGTGGCGCAAAACCTCATCGCTCCCCAGCTTGTCGGACGCCAGGTGCAACTCAATGCCGTCGCTATTACCATTTCTTTGCTCTTCTGGGGCTGGGTCTGGGGTGGCATGGGTCTGATCCTGGGCATCCCGATCACCGCTGCTCTGCGCGTCATCTGCGACCACACGGAATCTTGGAAGCCCGTGGCGCGATGGCTCAGCGCCTGAACATTCACCTCATCCCCGAATGACCTGGAGCTTCCCATGAAATCACTCTGCCTGAAGTCCCTTGGATTGCTCTTCCTCTTGTTGTTTGGGTTCTTTCTAGGGTGCCCCACCTCCCGGGCTTGGGGATGCAAAGGTCATCAGACTGTCGCTCTGATCGCTGAAAAACAGCTGACTCCACAGGCGCGCCAGTTCATCGAGAAGCTGCTCACCGAAAATCCTGTCGATCCGCAGCTTAAGCGCTACTGCGGCAATGCGACTCGCGATTTGATGGCCGACGCTTCTACCTGGCCCGACGATGTCCGCAGCAACCTGAAGAATGGACCCTGGCATTACATCGATATTCCGCGCGGCGCTTCTCGCGCTCCGCTGGCGCAGTTCTGCGGCAGCAACGGCTGCGTTACCCAGGCAATCGCCGATCAACTGGCAATCCTAAAGAACAAGAACGCCGATCCCCGCCTCCGCGCCGACGCCGTGCGCTACATCATCCACTTCGTCGGTGACCTCCACATGCCTCTTCACGCCACTACCAATAACGATGAAGGTGGCAACTGCGTACCCGTGCGCTATTTCCGCCGCTGGCCCCAGGAGCAGCACAACTCCTTCACACCCAATCTTCACGCCCTATGGGATACCGCCATCTTGGAACGGGATATGGAGGGCGCCGAACCCCCGGAGTTTGCGGAGTTCCTCGGGCGCGTTTTTTCCTCCGACTTCTCCAAATGGCAAGCTGCTGGAATTCATGTGGAGGATTGGGCTTGGGAGAGCCACGACCTGGCGGAATCCATCGTTTATGGCGCACTCGTTCCGAAAGTCCCAGTGGAAACTCCGGCTCCCGTTCAGGCTTGCAGCGATGCCGATAACATTGGCGAACGCATGCTGCAGATGAATTTCTTCGCCGGTCAGAACTATCAGGAAGCCTCTGCTCCTATTGCCGAGAAACGTGTTGCTCAAGCGGGTGTCCGCCTGGCGATGATCCTCAACGAAGCTGCGAGTTCAGTCGCATCTTCTAACTAAGATGTTGCTCTACGTCGCTCGCGATCTCTAGCTCCGATCCCTATAGCTTGAAGTAAAATACGACCTCATTTTTCCGGGAGGCACCGTGAGCAACGATGCAATCATTCTCGTTCTTCTGGACGAAGCCTACACAAAGAAAACCTGGCATGGCCCCAATCTCCGCCAAGCCCTCAAAGGTGTCACCGCAAAGCAGGCTGCCTGGCGTCCAGCGCCGGCTCGCCACAACATCTGGGAAGAAACCCTTCACGCGGCGTATTGGAAGTACGCGGTACGTCGCCGCCTGGAAGGCGGTAAACGCGGCTACTTCGTTCTAAAGGGCACGAATTTCTTCGCGCGCCCAGAAAAAGGAAAAGCTACCGAAGCAGCCTGGCGCACCGATCGCGCCATTCTGGAAAACGAGCATCGCTCTCTGGTTGAAACTATCCGCAAGATCCTGAAATCTCATAGTGCCAAAACCCATCTGCGGATGATGTACGGTATCGCTTTCCATGACGTATATCACGCCGGCCAGATTCGCCTGCTGCGCCGCCTTCAGGAGCGCTGAACGAGCTATCAGCCGGCCCGCAGTTCGCGCAATACAGCCGCAGGATCATCGGCATCCTGAAACAAGCGAATGGCCGCGATTCCCGATGCGCCAGCCGCCGTGCATTCGCGGGCGTTCTGAATCGTGATTCCGCCGATTGCAATCACCGGGACGCACACCCTCTCGCATACTGTCGAAAGGCGACTCAGCCCCTGGGGTGGCCCATAAGCCGCCTTCGAGGGCGTCTCGTACACTGGCCCAAAAATCACGAAGTCCGCGCCATCCTTTTCCGCCGCTTGTGCCGCTTCCAGCGAGTGCGCTGACGCTCCCACCAAAAAGTCTCCGCCACAATTCTTCTCTTTGACGAAGCGTCGCGCATCTTCAATGGGCATGCTCTGCTCTCCCAAGTGTGCGCCGCCGGCGCCAACGGCCATCGCCACATCCAGCCGATCGTTGACCAAAATCCGACAAGGCCGCGCAATCCGGCGCACCGCCTCTGCGACCAGAGCCGCCAATTCCCGCCCGGTCAGGTCCTTCTCGCGGATCTGAATCCAATCCACGCCAGCACCCGCGGCGTTTTCCATTTTTTCCAGCAGCAGACGTGTTTGCGCCTCCGCGGAGCCGGCAAAAGCCCGCCGGTCTGTCACGTAACACACGGTTATCTTACGAATTGGAGTGGGGAGGGACACGGGCGGGCGTCGGGCGTGAGTTGAACATCCCAAATGCCACAAAAATATCCAGCACACCGATGCCGCTGACGATTCCACGCAGGGACGGATTCAGGACAATCGGCGTCAACCACGGGACATGGCTCAAAAAGTAGTTTTGTTCCCAGAAGGAGGACCAGGGAAGATACAGCAATAGCACACCCATCTCAAACAACAACACAACCGTCAGTGCACGCAAAATCCGGTTCATTGTCCCTGGGGTGTGCCCTGGTTGACCGTGGGCAAGTGCTCAGCGCGCTGGTTTCTGCAACGAGGCAATTCGTTCCGCCACATCGCGATAATCGATATTGACCGCGTAGACCTGAGAGAAACTCTTGAGTGCCGCTTCCAGATCGCCGGCCGATTCCTGCGCCACTCCCAAATCATACCGCAACGCCAGTTTACTTTCCGAATCCAGCCCCGGCGTCGTCAGCGCCCGCTCGTACCAGATCGCCGCGATGTCCGGCTGGCCCTTCTCCATGAACGCGAGTCCGAGCAGCGTGCTGCACTGCATCGCGTAACGAAACGCTTTTCCGCGGTCGTTCGCTTTGGCGACCTTTTGGAATTCTCCGATGGCTTCTTCCAGCAGGCCCATTTCCCGGAACGCGATTCCCAGATTGTAGTGCGTCTCCAGATCCTCGTCTTCCGCGCCCATTTCTCCTAGCTCGGCGCGGAACTCGTCAAACACTTCCTTCAATGGCCCGGATTCCGTGCTGGCGGCCACCGTTTCCTTCGCCGGTGTCACAACTTCGTGGGCTTGGTCGTTCGGCACAGACATGGTCGGTGTCAGCTCATCCAGACCCAATTCGTCAATCTCGCGTGCCAGGTCGGACAAGAACTGGTCTGACGAGAACACATTCTCGGTAACCGGCTCCGCAGCCTTTTCGCCCTTTGCCGTCAACTCTTCTGCCGGCACGGACTCTTCCATCGCTTTAGCCGGCGGCGGCTGCGCCAGCATCTCGTGCGGTGGCACGACCTCTTCCGGCTCCAGCACCAGTTCGAATTCCTGGTCCAGCTCGAACTCGGGCTGTGGAGCGGGCGGCTCTGGCAATGCGGCTTGCGGTTCCTCCAGCGCCGGTTCCAGCCCCTCGGCGGCAACTTCCGCATGTTCCGGAATCGGCAGCGCCGTCGGCTCTTCCCCGGGCAACAGCACTTCGGCGTGCTGCCCAATTCCATCTTCCACTGGTACGTTCTCAGGTGTCGGGACAGGATTTTCCGCCGGTACATCTTCGACGGTACTCGTCCAATCTTCCGGATCAAGAGCTTCCACCGGTACGTGAACCTCGGCGTGGCCGGTTTCCTCGTAAGCAGCCACCAGCGGCTCTGCCGGTATCGCGTCCGCCGGCAACTCCTCGGCCTGTGGCTCTTCGACCACCAGTTCCGGCAGCTCGAATTCTTCCACGGCCGGCGCCGCCGGCGCAGGCGGAACCACGGGAGCCTCGGCTACGGGCGCGGGTTCCGGCTCCCTGGTTTCTTCCAACAGGGACGCCCACTCCGCCGAGAGGTCAACTTCTTCCGATGCCGCAGCAACGGGTTCGGGCGTGGCCGCTTCAGCAGCTTCATCCACAATTTCTATTTCCGGAATCTCCGCCTCGGCCAAATCCTGCGGCACTTCCACCGGTTGAGCCGCCGCTTCATCAGGGACCGCTGCAACTTCAACGGTCTCCGGGGCGGCTTCTGCCACAGGCACTTCTGCCGCAGCCGCTTCTTCCACCGGAATAGTTTCGACCGGCTGCGGCATCGCGGCTGCAACCGCCGCTGCAATTTCGTCGTCGGTCAGGCCCGCCGCCCGCTGGAAGCGCCGGCGCAGTTCACCGAACCGCTCGCTGCTCCGTGCATCTCCCCGTGTGGCATGAATGTGTTCCAGTTGTGCGGCAAGTTCCGCCGTGCGCCGGTCGTCTCCCGCGCCCAGCACGAAGTCCAGTAATTTTTCCAGCGTGGGTGTATGCGTTGGAGCGCGCCGCAAGATCGCTTCCAGCAGCCCGATGGCCTTCTGCGTCAATCCATAGCTTGCGAACAGATCCACATCGGTCAGCGATTGCGCGATGAATTTTTGCGTCTCTTCGTCCAGTTCGGGCTCGGTGGGCGTCGCCGCTGGTGTGTCTGCGGCAACTGAAGCCGCTTCCTCTTCCAGGCCTGGCCGGACCTTGGGTGCTGGCGCTTTTGGCAGCTCAGGCTGCAAATCTTCCGTCACCACCACGATGTCAGCCGGCGGCGCGGCCTCTTCTTCTACCATTCCCAGCTTTTTTAGAACATCATTCAGCTTCCGCCTAGCCGGGTCGCTCTCCGGTTCGCGGTCCACCAGTTGTTGGAAGATGTCCTTGGCACGCTCCAGCTTCCCAGACGCCACCAGCGCGTCGCCCAACTGCGCCAGCGCGTCGGGCATGCGGAAAGAATCGCTGGTCCGTCCATACGTATCCACGAGCCATTCCAGCGGTTCCAACCTGCCGGGCAACCGGGTCGCCAGTTCGGTCAAAAGATGCGTGACGCCTTCATGCTCTCCAGCGTCGATCATCGGGATGCGAATGCGCGAGAGCAAGCTCATCGCCCGTTCCGCTTGCCCCGATTCCATGAGAGTTTCCGTTACCTTCTGCGTCGCGCCAAAATTCTTCTCATCCGACGAGAAAATCCGCAGCGCCAGGGCCGTCGCCTCGTCCCACTTGGCATTCTTCAGGTACAAATCCAGCAACAATTCTGCGGGCTCGCCACCCTTTTCCAGGTCCGGCACCCGTTCGAGGATTTCCGCCGCCGCCGCTACATTGCCCACGGTGGAGAAGGCTCGTGCCTTCACAATCAGCGCGTCGAGTTGCTTCGGGTTGATCTGCAGCGCCTTATCGGCAAGCTTCTCGCATTCCGCGTGGTCGCCGCGCGCCAACGACCGTTGCGCCGCCGACACGAACGTCTCCAGCGCTTCCCCAGATTGCCCCATGGCCTGGTACAAATCTGCCAGCCGTACCTGGATGCGCAGGTTATCCGGCTCCGCGGACAGCAATTTCTTCAGCAGCGATATCGCTTCCGGCTGGCGGTTGTTCTTCAGGTGCAGTTCCGCCAGTTGCAGGAACAGCGGCCGCGCCTCGCTCATCACGCCCTGCTGCACGTACAGGTCGGCGAGTTTCTCCAGCGGCCGGATTTCCTCCGGCGCGAGCTTGGCAATTCTCTTGTAAACGGCAATCGCTTTGGTGAGGAACCCGTCGCTGACGAACAGTTGCGCGAGCCGTTCAAAGTAATCGATGGCCTGGAGGGTTTCGCCCTGGCGGATGTACAGCTCGCCGATGGTCATCAAGGTGACCTGGTCGCGCGGTTCATACTTCAAGATCTGCTGATACTCGGCGATGGCTTGCGCCACCTTCCCTTGATTCAGCAGTTTCTGTGCGGCTTCGACGAACTTACTTTTGTTATAGGCCATGCGCTAAGAACGACAGCCCTCCCACCCAAGCCGTCGCGACTTTCTCCTGGACGCAGTGCAGGCGCTGAGACTTCTGCGATCCTACTTTTTCACGCTACGCCCCGGCATGGAGTGCGTCAATCAAAGCGCAGGAGATTGTGAGCAGGCAGTTATCCCCGTAGCAGATACGCAACCTATAGGCGAAAACCTGGCGAAACTTGGATTTCCTCCGGCGGGGCTATCGGCGTAATCGCCCCTCGAGGCGGAATTCCAGACGCTCCTGGCACCTAGCCGGAACTCAATCGCGAGGAGGCCGCGCTCGTGTATTCGTGATAGCTTGTCAGACGGGAGCGGCCTTCTGGAGATCGCCTTGTCTTCAAAACTCCGAGTTTTTCCACAAACTGTAACCTATGATCTGACTCTCTGCGTTGGAATTATTCCGAGGGCAAGCGCGCGGTGTGGACCTGTACCTGAAACCCAGCGCTGCTTGGGATGCGCGCACGAAATCGTCGAACTGGAGCCAGCGAAGACTGGGACACATGTATTGGGGACAATCTACCGTCCTGTAGATTCCACTCCGTTCGAGGGCGTGCTCGTGGAAGTGTTTACCTTGCCAGAAAACGCCGTACCTTTGTGGGACTACTTAACTGGAGATTCTGATGGGAAGCGCATTAGCGCCTGTGTCGTTGAGAAGAATGGCAAATTCGAATTTCGCCTAAAACCTGGAAGATACGAACTGCGGTTCAGTAAATCCAGCGAATGGAACTGCACGTATCTGAAAATTGCTGTAATTGGCTTCGAAGGAAAGAAACTCCGCGTGCCCATGTACATCGGTAACTAGGAAGCGACCCACACTTCGCGACGCGAGTTCCTCGGTTGCCCTGCCGGAGCACTCCCAAATTCAGAACTGAGCTAGAGGATTTCTCAATCCCCTCGCGGCCAGATTTCCAGCGGCAATTCCACTTGTACAGCCCCGGCGGCCCAGCATCCTGCATCGCGTACCGGTGAGAATGAATACCTGTGGAGCGGCGTTGGCCCGTGGATCCGCAAAGCTTCCAGATGCTCTGGAGTGCAGTAACCCTTGTGCTGTGCCAACCCGTATTGCGGGTACACCGCATCCCACTCTTCCATGCGCAGATCGCGGTGGGTCTTCGCCAGGATCGAGGCAGCGGCGATCGAAACGCTCCTGGCGTCGCCCTTGATCAGTAACTTCTGCTCGACCAGCACATCCAGTTTCATCGCGTCCAGCAACAGATAGTCTGGTCGAATCGCAAGCAACTCTAGCGCGGCAGTCATCGCCTGGCGGCTCGCCTGATAAATGTTCCACGCATCGATGCGTTGCGCGTCAATCTCGGCTACAGCCCAGGCCAGCGCGAATTCCTTGATGCGGGGTGCCAACTCGGCGCGACGGTCCGCCGACAGCTTCTTCGAATCGTCCAGGCCCACAATTCTTCGTTTGGGATTAAGAATGACCGCTGCGGCGACAACGGGACCGAACAGCGCGCCGCGCCCGGCTTCATCGAGACCCGCTATGCGCGTCCAGCCGAGCTTCCGCGCCGCTCGCTCGAAACGGGTAGAGCAGAGTCGGCTCATGGAGGAGTAGTAAGCGAGTGAATTTTAGCACGCAAACCGTGGTTCACGGCTGGGCTTGAGCACGAACGAGATACAACGCCGCGCCGTGAGCCGGCAGTGCAACTTGGATCGAGGCCTTGCGGCCAAGCTCCTTGTGTTCCCAAAGGTCCCGCACGGCGTACTCCTGCTCGTCGAGCCCCAGTCGCTTCCAGGCATACTGCAGCGTCTGCGGCGCGTCGCTGCGATTGAACACCGCCACGTAATGGCCATCCGCACCATCTTGCTCCGCCACCCAGACCGCGGTGTTGGCGGTTGTCTCTACCGCGTGATTGCCTTTCGAATGCTGGTCCACGGCAATCACCTCCGCGTTGGTCAGCAGGGACTTTGTCCACTCGTCGCACAGCAGCAGATTCCCACCCATGATCAGCGGCGACCGGAAGATCGACCATAGCGTCAGCAAGGTGCGCTGCTCATCCTTGCTCAGCCGCGTTGCGCGCGGTTCGCCCCATCCCGGTGCCGGCTCCAATCGTCCTATGGCCAACATATCAGCATCGGGCCAATTGCCCGGCCGCGAATGAATGGCCCAGTTCGCGGCCCGTTCAAACTGGTTGTTTACGCCCTGCGGAAAATCCTCACTGCTTTGCCACACGTCCCACTCGTCATCCGAGATGCGCCACATCTGCGCATACTTGGCCATTTCGTCCGCCTTCTCAAGTGGAGCGGCACCCGGCGACAGACTCAGCACCATGGGACGTCCCGTTTTCTTCAGCGCCAGGCTAATGAGCCGGATTTCTTCCCCCTTATACGGACGGCTGGAAATGCAGTCAATTTTTACAAAATCCACGTGCCACTCCGCGAATTGCCGCGCCAGCGAATCGTAGTACGCCTGCGCCGCGGGTTTCGTGGTGTCCAGCCCGTAATTAAACGGGTTCCAGGGGCACGTATCCGTTGTATCCGCGGCGTCCCGCGCGTGGAAGTCCGAACCTTGAATCGGCAGATTCTTGGCCGCTGCTTCTTTGGGAATGCCACGAAGAATGTGCAGCCCGAATTTCAGGCCGAGGCTGTGGACATAGTCCGCCAGCGGCCGGAACCCCGCGCCATCCGTCGCGGAAGGAATGGTATTCTCAGCCGGCGTGTAGCGTCCGAACGCATCCAGGCTGAATGTTGCGTTTTGCGCGTTGAAGCCCGCGGAGTGATTGGTCACATACCAGCCAGAATCCACAACGATGTACTCCCAACCATAAGTCTTCAGATTCTTGGCCATCCAATCCGCGCTGGCGCGTATATCTTGTTCTTTGACGGTTTCGCCGTACGCGTCCCAACTGTTCCAGCCCATCGGCGGCGTCTTCGCCAGACTGCTTTCTTGTGCTTTTACCGCGCTCATGCAAAGGGAGGCCAACACGATTGGAAGAAGCTGCTTGCCCCACCGGATCTTTCTCCGCCATTCCATAATTTCGCACCTTCTTTCTCCAGCCGCCATGATTCTATCCGAATGCGCGCCGTGACTCCCTTTCTTCTCCGCCGAACAATCCGAGCAGAGCAAGCGAGCAAAAAAAAGGACAGGCATTTCTGCCTGTCCCCTGAAGAATCTATTGCTTGTAGATTATGCGTTGGTCGTTGTGGCTGGCGCTTCGGCTTCTTCCCGCGCGGCGCGCTTGATGCGAGCGGCCTTGCCCCGCAAATCGCGCAGGTAGTACAGGCGCGCGCGGCGCACGCTGCCCTTGCCGACCACGTCAATCGAAGAGATCGAAGGCGAGTGCAGCGGGAAAATGCGCTCCACTCCGGTGCCGAAGCTCACGCGGCGCACCGTAAAGGTCGCGCTGCTGGCGCGTCCCTTCTTCGAAATCACCACACCTTCAAAGGCCTGGATGCGTTCCTTCACTTTTTCGCCTTCGCCTTCCAGCAGGCGCACGTTCACACGGACGGTATCGCCGGGGCGAAATTCGGGGAGGTCTTTGCGCAATTGCGCTTCATGCAACTTACGGATTACCGGATTCATTTTCTGTATTCCCTGCAGACCCACTCAGGCGGGGCCAGCACTTCTAAGGCAAACTCTAATTATAGCCAAAGGCCTACTTTTTTCCTAGCCGTTTTCTCCCGACAGCTCTGGCCGATTTCGCGCCGTCTTCTCTAACGCCTGCTCCCGCCGCCACTTGGCCACCTCAGCGTGATTCCCGCCGATCAAAACCTCGGGCACTTTCCAACCGCGATACTCCGCCGGGCGCGTGTAATGCGGAAAGTCCAGAATCGTGCCTCGTCCACCGGTGGCCGTTGGTAGCACACCTTGATATTCGCTGAACGACTCATTCACGGTTGACGCCTCGTTCCCCACCGCTCCCGGCAACAACCGCGTGACCGCGTCCACGACGATCGCCCCCGGCAATTCGCCCCCACTCAATACGTAATCACCCACGCAAACTTCTTCCGTCGCCAGGTGCGCGGCCACGCGCTCATCCACGCCTTCATAGCGGCCACAAATCAGAATCAGCCGTTCCAGCTTTGCGTACCGCCGCGCCGTTTCCTGTGTAAACAAGCGGCCCGCCGCGGACATGAGGAGAATGGCCGTGCCGGGCTCGGGTGCAATCGGTTCTTCCGCACTTCCCACGCCATGACCAAGCAGCTTTTCCACCGCCTCAAACAGCGGCTCCGGCTTCAGCACCATCCCTTCACCGCCGCCAAACGGACGATCGTCCACGGTGCGGTGCCGGTCTTTGGTAAACTCGCGCAGGTCCTGCACGTGAATCTGCGCAATTCCCGCCTCTCTCGCGCGCCGCACAATTCCATGGTCCAGCGGCCCCACGAAAAATTCCGGGAAAATGGTAATCAGGTCAAAACGCATCGCTTTGCAGTGTAATGAAGATGGGCTTTCGCGGATACGCCAACTTACTCCCGGGCATTCAATTCGTTCAGGCCCTCGGGTAGCCTAACCTCTATCCTTCGGCCTGCAACATCGATCCGCTTGCAAAAATCCTCGGCTAGGGGCACCAGAAGCTCGCCTGCTTGCGTTTCCACCTGGAGAAGCGGCGTTCCTGCTACTCCTTCTCCGGTAAAAAACACGTCGCGGACTGTGCCCAGCGCTCTCGGCGCTTCTTCCATCGCGCACGGCGGCGATGACAATGCTGTAGCGCTATCCGGCAGCTGAAATACCGTGCAGCCAATCAGATCGGTAACGAAATATTGCCCGGCCGGCAATGCCACGCGCTCTTCGAACGGCAGCAGCACATCCTGTCCGCGCAGCGTTTCCGCGTCCGATATCGTCGCGCTTCCGGCAAAATGAAAAACCCCCATGCCGGGATGGTTCTGGTCGAGCCAGAAATGCTGCAATTCCGCCAATCGCGGCTCTTTATCATCCTTTTGCAGGTAAATTTGTTTAAGAGTGGAAAACCGGGAAGGGAAATCCGTCAACAGCTCCGCAACAACCTCACCCTTATTGCCGCGCGGCCTTAGAATTCGAGCCACGAGAATCCAGCGCCGCGTTGTCTCGTGGAGATTGTTCAATCTTCCAGAATCTCGAGCGTAAATCGCTTATGGAGTTTCATCCCCGCCGCTCCCAGCAGCGTGCGGATCGCTTTCGCGGTACGCCCCTGCCGCCCGATCACTTTCCCCAGATCTTCGGGATGAACTCGCAATTCCAAAACAGTGACTTGTGTACCTTCCACTGCTTTGACTTGTACTCCCTCGGGATGGTCCACCAGCGCCCGTGCAATCTCCTCTACCAGTTCTTTCATAGGGCCCCCGCGTGCGTTCACCTTGCCAAATTACTTCACGCGCCCTCACTTCGTCGAGAGAGCGCGCCTTTTATCTCCGCCACTGGGACCTGACCTGGTGAGCCTGCGAACTTGAGCGTCGGACGTCTATGCTATCTTTTGCTGCTTGATGAAACTACGCACGGTATCGCTCGGCTGTGCCCCTACGCCAAGCCAATACTTGATACGCTCGGAATCCAACTTGATTTCCGCGGGCTTCTTCAGCGGATCGTACGTTCCGACCGCTTCGCGCACTCGCCCATCCCGGGCCCGCGTTCTCTCAATGACCACCACGCGGTAAAACGCCTTCTTTTTCTTGCCAATCCTTGCCAAACGAATAGTTAACACTACAGTACGTCCTCCTAAAGGCTTTCTATTCTAGCGTGAGTTCCCCTCCACCAGCAAACAATCCTCGTTTTTATCTGCTCCTGAGAATCCGCTCTTTTTCGCCTACCCTCACTGCTTTAGCACCAAAGGCAAATCTATAAGGCTCTCATTACCCGAGGAATGGTACACGTGTTGCGCTGCGACCCGGCTAACTCAGCCGGTTCATGCCGTTAAACGCCGCGGCTTTGTAGCATTCCGCCAGCGTCGGGTAATTGAAGACTGTGTGGATGAAATAAGTGATCTTGCCTTTTAGGAGCAGCACCGCCTGGCCGATGTGCAGCAACTCCGCGGCATCCTCTCCAAAAATGTGCACGCCCAACAGGTCCAGGGTTTCGCGGTGGAATAACAGTTTCAGCCGACCCTCGGTGTGGCCAGAGATTTGCCCCCGCGCGATCTCGCGGTAATACGCCACTCCCACTTCGTACGGCACATCTTCTTCCGTCAATTGCTCTTCCGTCTTTCCGATGAATGAGATTTGCGGAATGGTGTAAATCCCGTAAGGGTACCCCGCCGGATCCGATTCCGCCTGCAGTCCGAATGCTTTTGCCGCGGCAATCCGTCCCTGTTCCATCGAAACGGACGCCAGGCTCGGAAAACCGATCACGTCCCCCACCGCAAAAATGTGTTTCTGCGAGGTGCGATACTCCGAGTCAACCTTGATCCGGCAACGGTCGTCGGCTTCCACTCCGGCCGCCTGCAAATTCAGCCGGTCGATGTTCCCCTGCCGGCCAACGGCGTAGAGCAGCGCATCTCCCAAGATTCGTTTTTTGCTGACCAGGTTCGCCGCTACTTTGCCGTCAGGCGTTTCTTCCACGCTTTCTACTTCCTCGGTCAGCCGCATCGTGGCTCGCCTATCACGCATGTGATAGCTGAGCGCTTCCACCACCTCGGCATCGGCAAATTCCAGCAGGCGTGGTCGCTTCTCCACAATGATCACGCGCACGCCCAGGGTTGTGAACATGCACGCATACTCCACACCAATTACCCCGCCCCCTACAACAATCAACGTCTTCGGCACCGTCGGGATGCCCAGAATCTGGTCGCTGTTGACGATATTCCGCCCGTTGATCGCCACCTTAGGATTCACCGCAGGTTTTGTTCCTGTGGCGATCACGATGAATTCCGCTTCCAGTTCGTTGAAGCCGGTTGTGTTCTCCACGCGAATGTGATGCGGATCGGTAAACGCCCCAACTCCGTGATACAGGTCCACGCCATTCCGTTTCAACTGATCCTGCAGCACGGCGGCTTCGTTCTCAATCACCCGCGTTACGCGGAAATTGAGATCGTTCATCGTAATGTTCTCTTTGACGTGATAGTTGGAGCCGTAGAACGCCTGATCGTAAAAGCCCGAAAGGTGCAGCACCGCCTCGCGCATGGTCTTGCTGGGGATTGTGCCGGTGTTGATGCACACGCCACCGACCATCGTTTGTTTTTCTACTACGGCGACTCGTTTTTTTGCTTTCGCTGCTTGAATCGCCGCGCGCTGTCCGCCCGGCCCCGACCCGATCACCACCAGATCATACTGTTGCATTAGTTGTGTCCTGTACTTCCAGCTCTAGGGTTTGCGTGGTTTCAGTGGGGACGGCCCCTGGTTCACCTTGAGTATAAGTAATCCGAGGATGATGGTCTCTAGCTCTGCCTGATCCGTTAATAAATCCGCCTGCGAGATGCATCAAATGTTCCTGCACGGAGAAGCGCTTGCTGCCTTTCGCGGGCCGTATCTCACTATACTGGCCGTTCGAGCCAAGCGCTCTCGCTTTTTGGTTATCCGCCAGGTAGGCCGGCAAGATCTCTTTGCAGATGCGCTCGCGCAGCTCTTCATCCTTCAATGGAAAAAGCACCTCAACCCGTTCGTACAGGTTCCGTGGCATCCAGTCGGCACTCCCTAAATACACCTCCGGCGCCCCGCCATTCTCAAAATAATAAATTCGGCTGTGTTCCAGGAAGCGTCCCACGATGCTTCTCACTCGGATACGGCTGCTGATCCCGCGCAAACCCGGAACCAGCGTGCACTGTCCGCGCACGATCAGGTCAATCTCCACGCCAGCCTGCGATGCCCGGTACAGCGCCCGGATCACCGGCGGATCCACCACCGCGTTGCATTTCGCGATAATCCTCGCCGGCCTGCCGCGCCGCGCATGACGCGCTTCCCGATCGATCTGCGCGATAATGGTCTTCGCCATGTCCTTCGGCGCAACCAGCAGCGGGCGATAGTGCGACTTCTCGGCATACGCTGTCAGAAAATTAAACACATCATGCACCGCGGAAGTGATCGCGGCATCGGCCGTAAACAGGCTGAAGTCGCTATAAAATCGCGCAGTCGACGGGTTGTAGTTGCCCGTGCCCAGATGGGCGTACCTCCGAATTTTTCCGTCTGGATCCTGTCGCACAATCAACGCCAACTTTGCATGGGTCTTCAGGTTGGCCAGGCCGTGGAACACCTGCACGCCCGCATCCTCCAGGCTGCGTGCCCACCGGATATTCGACGCCTCATCAAAGCTGGCCTTCAACTCCACTACCACGGTCACTTCTTTCTTGCCCGCCGCCTCCAGCAGCGCCTGCGCCACCGGTGAGTCCGAATTCGTCCGGTACAGTGTCTGCTTCATTGAGAGCACGCGCGGGTCGTGCACTGCTGTCTGCAGAAATTGCACCACGGGATCGTACGAATCATAAGGATGGTGCAACAGCACATCCTGATGCCGCAGCACTTCGAACATCGAATCCGCGTCGTGCCCGATGTGCACCTGCCGGGCCACGAACTTTCCATACTTCAGGTCCGGCCGTGGCGTCTCTTCGTACAGGTGGAACAATCGTTGCAGGTTGACCGGACCCGCCACGCGAAACACCAGCGAGTCGTCCAATTCGAATGTGCTTACCAGGTGCGAAACGATATCCGGATGCGCTCCCGCCTCGATTTCCAGCCGCACCGCCTGTCCCTTGCGCCGTTGCGCCACCTGCGAGTCGATCGCCTCCAGCAGAGTCCGCGATTCTTCCTCTTCCAGGTACAAATTGCTGTTACGCGTAATTCGAAACGGAGCGGATGCCAGAATTTCGTAGCCCCTATACAAGTTTTCTGCGTAGTGTGAAATGATGTCCTGCAAAAATGCGAAGTGTATCCCACCGTTCCCCGTCGGCACTCGAATCAGCCTTGGCAATGCCCGCGGCACGGTTACGACGCCGAACAGCGGCTTTTCTCCCGCGCGCTTACGCCTGCGCAGCAAGAACGCGATACACAGCGCTTTGTTCAGCACGTGCGGGAACGGATGCGTGGGATCCACGGTGACAGGGGTCAGCATTGGATTAACCCGGCGGTCATAGAACGTCTTGGCAATCTGCGTCGCCTTCGCGCTTAACTGGTCGACGGGGAGCACGTTAATCTGGTGCTTCGCCAGCGCCGGCAACAACTCGTCGTTCCAGCAGCGGTACTGCGCCGTGACAAACTTATGCATGGCTTGCGACACATGGTCCAGTTCTTCCTCGGTCGTCAGCCCATCGGGACTGATATGTTGCGAGCCATGTTCAATTTTCTGCAGGAAGCTGGACACGCGAATTTCCACAAACTCGTCCAGGTTGTTCGCGGTAATCGCCAGAAACTTCACGCGCTCCAGCAGCGGATTGCGTCCGTCGCGCGCCTCATCCAGCACGCGCTGGTTAAACGCCATCCACTGCAGGTGGCGATTCAGGTAAAGCCGGTGATCATCCAATGCAATGCGAGCCATAGACCATCCTAGGGAGTGCTGACAAGTATCTCAGATGTGTTACACGCAGATAAACGGACTGTCCTAATGCTATGCTTTCTGCCGTCTGGGGGACATCATGCGAGGCCTTGCGTCGTTTCGCTCCATTCCTATTCTCCTTGCTGTCATCACTTTGCAGGCAGCCGTACCCTCGCCCCAGAGCGCCGTGACCGGCCGTATCGACTCCGTGTTCTCTGGCCTGATCCGCCCGGGCGACCCCGGCGCTGCGGTACTCGTGAAGCAGGACGGCAAGATTCTCTTCGAAAAAGGCTACGGAGTCCGCGATCTGCGCTCGCAAGCAAAAATCGACCCGGAAACCAACTTCCGCCTTGCCAGCGTCACCAAGCAATTCACCGCTATGGCCATTATGCTCGTAATCCACGACGGCAAACTCCATTATGACGATCGGCTTACCGACGTCTTCCCGGACTTCGCCGCCTACGGAAAAGACATCACCATTCGGAACCTGCTCAATCACACCTCTGGTCTGCGCGACTACGCGGAACTCATGGAACGCGAGGAAAAACGAAGCGGTCCTAAGTGGAGCGCCGAACACCAGATTCAGGATGACCAAGTTCTCGCTCTCCTGAAGGCCCAGCCCAGCGGCCTGTTCGTTCCAGGCACCCGCTGGGAGTATAGCAACTCCGGCTATGTCGTTCTGGGTCTGATCGTCGCAAAGGTTTCCGGCATGCCTTATCGCGATTTCTTGCAGCGCCGCATCTTCTCCCCACTGAAAATGAATCACACCCTTGTCTACGAAAAAGGCAAGAACATCATCAGCCGGCGCGCCTTTGGTCACTCGAAGGAAAACGACAAGCTCATTGAAACCGATCAGAGTCCGACGTCGGCAACGCTCGGCGACGGGGGAATCTATTCGAATCTTGAGGATCTAGCCAAGTGGGATGAAGCCCTGGCTAAACACACCTTACTCGACGAAAAGGAAATGCAGCCTGCGCTTACGGCAGTGAAACTCGCCGACGGAAGCGAACCACACTGGCCACGCGATCCTCATGCGAGTGAATCGGCTGATCCACCTGCCGTAATGTATGGCTTTGGCTGGTTCCTCGACCCTTATCAAGGGCACCCGCGGGATTATCACGACGGCGGCACGCAGGGATTTCGCACCACGATTCAGCGCTTTGTGAATGACCACATCACCATCGTTGTTTTGAGCAACCGCACGGACCTCAATCCCGACGAACTCGCTCTGAAGGTTGCAGATATCGTGTTCGCGACCCATTGAAGAAGCAGGGGTAAACTCAGCCCAAACCTGCCAATTTGCCCAAGCCTTTCATCTTCGCGCGTGCCGCCATGGCGCCGTACTGTTTCATCATCGTGCGCATCTGCAGAAATTGCTTGATGACCTGATTCACGTCTTGCACGGTGGTGCCACTGCCCTTGGCGATGCGCTTTCTCCGCTTGCCATCGATCACGTTGTGATCCCGTCGCTCCTGGTTGGTCATCGAATTGATAATCGCTTCCACCTGCTTGAGCTTTCCCTCGTCCACGGAAGCGTCCTTCGGCAGGTTCTGCAATGGCCCAACCTTCGGGAGCATATCGACTAACTGTTCCAACGGTCCCATCTTGCGGATCTGCTTCAATTGGTCTCGAAAATCCTCCAGCGTAAAGTCCTCTTTGCGGAGTTTGCGCTCCAGTTCCATCGCGCTCTTCTTATCGAATGCCGATTCAGCGCGTTCTATCAGCGACAAAATGTCGCCCATGCCCAGAATGCGAGAAACGATGCGCTCCGGATAGAATGCTTCCAGCGCATCGTACTTTTCGCCCAAACCTACGAATTTCACCGGCGCGCCGGACACCTTGCTGATGGAAAGAGCCGCGCCGCCTCGCGCATCGCCGTCCAGTTTCGTCAGGATCACGCCCGTCAGACCCAGCCGCTTGTGAAATTCCCCTGCCGACCGTACCGCGTCTTGCCCGATCATTGCGTCGGCGATGAACAGCATTTCGCTCGGCTGCAATTCCTTCTTCAGCGTGGAAAGCTCACTCATCAATGTGTCGTCAATATGCAAACGCCCCGCGGTGTCCACCAGGATTACGTCACTCGCCGACAGTTTCGCTTCTTTTATTGCCCCGCGCACAATCTCCAGCGGTTTGTCTGTTCCCGCGCCGGGCCAAAGCGATATGCCGATGGATTTTGCGACTTGGCTCAACTGTTCGCGCGCCGCCGGGCGATACACGTCCGTCGACACCACGATCGGCCGGTGCCCGTGCTGCGCAAGCCACTTCGCCAATTTTCCCGTGGTCGTGGTCTTACCGGATCCTTGCAATCCGACGATCATCCACACGGACGGCGGCCGCGACGCAAACAAGGGCTTGGCGTGCTTGCCGAGCAAATTCAGTAGTTCGTCGCGAACAATCTTTACCACCTGTTGGTCCGGCGAAAGCTGCAGCATCACTTCACTGCCTAGCGCTTTTTTGCGGATATTCGCCAACAGTTCATCCGCTACGCCGACGTTGACGTCGCCTTCCAGCAGCGCCTCGCGGATTTCTCCCAGCGCTACGTCCAGGTGCTCTTCGCTGAGCTTTCCCTGCCCACGCAGGTTCTTGAATGTCCGTTGCAGCCGTTCTGTCAGGTTCTCAAACATGGTTGTCAATGCCCTTTATGCATCCTGTTATTGTACCGCCTCGCGTGCAAACGTGTCCCTGCTGCAGAAATTCGAGTAGTGTCCTAATTTGAACGATGCCTTGCGAAGGGTGAAAGGTGGGAGTGAGTTAGTCGCCCTTTCAATCGGTCAAAGGCTGTACGCCAGCGGATGCTTGGGCTCGTAAAGCATGATGTCGTCCGCGCCAGGTACGGCCATCATGACCACGAGTCCGTACCCGTGATCCTGAACTTCGCCGCGGAACTCCGCTCCTTTGCCCTTCAGGTCAGCGACCGTGTGTGAGATGTCGTCGCACATCAGGGAGATCAGATGGTGCCGCGGCGATTCGAACGTCTTGCCATCGTAGACGCTGTGGGTCGGGTGCACGCCCATCTCACTCCGCCCGGTCTTGAAGATCAGCCAACCCGCACCTCCGCCCAGCGCATCCTCGACGTAGGGCCAGCCGAGGACGTCGCGGAGGAATGCCCGCGTTGCGGGGGCATCGTCGGAATAAATCAGGGTGTGGATGCTGGTGATCATCAGACTGAACTACTGAAATCAGCCAAAATTTTACTATTTCGGTCTATTGCCAATCAAGGAGCTGTTATTCGAAATTCGCCCCCAATCCAATCAGGGATTACACGTGCTGCAGATGGGTATCTTTGAAGAAGGTCGGATATTTCAGGCCGTAGCCCAACATGCGATCGAATCCGATATGTCCCAGCCAGATGAGCGCGTACGGAATGCACTGCGGCAGCGCAAAAACAAGCGCTACGCCAACTAACAGCAGTGGCCCGGTCACGGTGTGAACCAGGTTGTACGTTGCGGATCCCCACTTTGCGTTCTTCAAGTAGCCAAGCATGAACAAATCAGGGACCAGAAATAGTAGCGCCAATAGCCACCAGGGATAATGGCTGAGGTGATAGAAATACAGCGCAGCCCCCAAAATTGCCGCTCCTTCAGCGTGCAAGATCCAACGCGGTTTTGTCAGCATGCGAAAGCCTGCCTGTCTTGTCTCGTTTGTGGACTAGAAACTTACTTTGATGCCCAATTGCGCCGCGAAGGGTATGCCCACGGTTGTTCCAGGACCGAAAAAATCGCCCAGTGCGCCTGCGGGATAACGCAGTTGGTTCAGGTTAGTGATCGGCTGAGTTTGCGTGCAGGCAGGGTTCAGGCAGAACGCCGTCGCGTTGGCCAGATTGTTTACAGGCGTGGGCAACGCCGCGATGTTGGTAATAAAAAATGCGCCGGGGTTATTGCGGTTGAACAGATTGAAAAACTCCGCGAACGGCATTACGGACCAGCGCTCTTGAATCGTGAATGGCCGGCTCACGCGCAGATCCACCTGAACGTAAGGCGTTCCGCGAAATTCATCGAGCGTGGTTTCCACCCCATTGATCACCGCGCGGGTTCCCGCTGGCGTGGTCATCGTAAATGGCCGCGCGCTTTCCGCTTGCCCCAGCGTCGACAGTTGCACACCTCCTGGCAACTGGAATGTACCCACAAAAACGAACCGGTGACGCACATCTTCGCCCGAGGGCCCATAATCCCCTGGAGCGAACGCGTTGTTTGGATCGCAAACTCCATTTACGTAATCGAACAATTCGCCCAACACACATCCCCAGGTTTTCGCCGAAGAAAGCGTATAGTGCGCCACAAGATGGGCGCGCCGCGCAACATTCCCCTGCACGCGAACAGACAGTCCGTCGTAACTGGAACGATTGTCTGAGCGAAATACATTCGCCGCGGCGTAGGGATAGCTGCGATACGCGTGCATGCCGGTTTCGTGCGTGTAGTCGGCGCTGAGTATCCAGTTGCTGTTCAATGCGTGCTGGATTCCGGCGGTCGCGTGCAACGCGTAGGGCGTGTGGTAGTTGGGATCGATCAGCGCCGAGGTGATCGGCCCGTTTTGCAGGCTGCCTGCATTCACCGACTGAAACGCCGTGATCCACCCGTTCTGCGCCAGATCGTTAAAGTAAAGTCCAACACCGGCACGGATTACAGTCTTCTGCGAGGAGCCGAGCATCTGCGCGATACCGAGCCGCGGCGCAAACGCTTTGCGGTAATCGTGTGGAATGCCGTTCACCAAGCCGGTGCTCAAGGCAGGATTGAAGCTCTGATCGTGGCCCGACGCGACGAACAGCCCGAACGTCGTGTCATAGCGCAACCCATAGTTGACCGTCAGCGCCGACGTCGCGCGCCAGGAATCCTCGGCATAGAGCCCTAGCCGTTGCACGTTTTGCGAGAAACTTCCATCTCCCGCCGGTTTAAAGTCGCTCCCCGCGGCATAGTCGATCGGAAACTGTGCCGGATTCGCCAAATAGTAGGTCGGATCTTGCGGGAACGTGACCAGCGTCTCCGCATTGGCTGTGAGCGCTCCACTCAAAACCGGTTCATGAATGAAATTCACGCCGAAGCGGGGAGCATGATGCCCCGTCACATGCGTGACGTCGTAGCGGACCTGGTATTTCTGCTGGTTCCGCAGGATCGGAAAATTTGCGATTCCCGTGACGAACTGGTTGTCGCCATACGTTTCAAAACCGGTGATGGTACTCGATGTGGTGGTGAACGGAAACGCCAGCGCGAAGCCAAGATCGGTATTGCGCGTTTGCGTGAGGTGGAGCGCACTGAACTCCAGCACCAGCGATCCCATCCATTCTGGAGAAAACGTGAATTGCTGCCCAATCACGACGTTGAAGTAATTGTTGTGCGAGGTCGCACCCGTCGACGGCAGGGCCCCCTGCTGCACCAGCGCGTTATGAGTGGTGTAGGTATCCAGCGCACCGCGAAGAAACCAGCGCGATCGTTCGGACTGCGCCCAATCCAATCGCACTGTTCCCAGATAATCGCGGAACGGCACCGGCACGTTGCTGGGCACGTCAATGGAGTTAACTCCGGGAATCAGTCCCATTGACGCGAGTTGCGCCAGCGCGTCGAACTGCGCCGTGCTCGCCGGACTGTACGCGATGCTCGCATCCTCATGCACATATTCCAGCGAACTGAAAACCCAAAGCTTCTCTTTCACGATCGGACCACCGAGCGTGCCCACATAGTTCTGCCGCGAAAATGGCTGCTTCGGATTCGGGGCAGGATTATCGATAGGGAATCGGGCGTTCAGCGCCGCCGCTCGCTCGTATACGGAGAACTCACCGTGCCATGTGTTCGTGCCGCTTCGCGTCGTGATCACCACCGAGCCCGCGGTCGTACGGCCCGTATCTGCGTCGGCCTGTGCGGTGCGAAACGCAAACTCCTGGATCGCGTCTGGCGAGAAGTTCTGCAGAAACCCTCCGATATAATCGTCGGAGTTGTCCCCACCATCCACGGAAATCTCATTATTCAGTCCGGAGCTGCCTCCAGTGGACACCGCGGTGATACGAGCTTTCGTCGGGTCCGATGGCTCAACAGGTTCCGTCCCGGGCGCAAGATACGCAATATTCGCAAAACTGCGTGCTGCCAGCGGAATCGTCTCCAAATCCTGGCGGTAAATGACCGCTTCGTGGACCGCGCTCGCCGTGTCTAGCGGTTCCGTAGTGATGGATTGCGCCGCAGCATTGACCACCACCTTCTCCGCAACGGTCTTCGGCTGCAACGTAACGCTAACTTCCCGCACCGAACTGATCGCCACCAGCACTTCCGAGCGAGCCTCTTCAAACCCTGGAGCGGTCGCTGTCAACGAATAGGAAGATGGTTGCAGATCTTCCAGCCGGAACTCGCCACGGTCATCCGTCTGGGTTCCCCGTGTAACCGACAGCGGCACGCTATTCACAAGAATTTTCGCGCCTGCCACACGGCCGCCGCTGGCGTCCAAGACCGTTCCGCGCAGTGTTCCTCGCGGGTTTTGTGACAGCGCGGCGTGCGCCAGCACTGCACACAATGCCAGCACACTGGCACCTCTAAGTCCGCCACCCTTGTTCTTCCACCCGGTCATGCGCTCGCCTTTTGGAAGGCCAGTATAGCGCTGGCATTATGCTCGTTGAAGCAAGCTTCGCGCATTCGGCCGCCCGTAGGCGGGAATTCGAGATAGAATCCGCGGTTGGTCCTTCCGGAGGCACGATGATTGACCGCCGCGGGTTTCTTTCGTCTTTTGCTGGCATGGCTGCACTGACCGCCAGTCCATTACCCGATGTCTGCCAAGACGTCCTTGCGCACTCTTCGGACAAATTGCCGGACCGCAGCCTCTATGACACCAACGAAGAGGCCTACTGGACCGAGATTCGAAAACTCTTCCTGATTCCCGAAGACGAAGTGTACTTAAACAATGGCACCGTGGGTTCCTCCCCAACGCCGGTCCTCAAGGCCGTTTTTGAAGGCTATCGCGATTCCGAGCGCCTGGCCCAGGCCGATCCCGAGGACTACCCCATCTGGGGCTATGCCGCGTGGAACCAGTTTCGGGATCCGCTCGCGGAGTTTATCGGTTGCAAACGCGATGAACTGGCCCTCCTCCGGAACGCCACGGAAGCCAACAGCTACATTGCCAACGGCATTGACCTCAAGCCCGGTGACGAGGTCCTGATGACCGACCAGGAGCATCCCGGTGGCGAGCATCCATGGAACCTCCGCGCCAAACGCTACGGGATCGTCGTAAAGAAAGTCACTCTGCCCCGGCCGGTGCCAGACGCCGCTACGGTTCTCACTCTTTTCCAGGACGCCATCACTCCTCGCACCCGTGTCCTTTTCTTCAGCCACATCACCACGGTGACCGGCGTGGTTCTACCTGTGACAGAGCTTGCCGCGCTGGCTCGTTCCAAAGGCATTCTCTCTGCCGTCGATGGCGCGCACGTCCCCGGCATGATGAAACTCGATGTTCACGAGCTAGGCTGCGACATGTATTCCGCCAGCCCTCACAAGTGGCTGCAATCGCCCAAGGGCAGCGGATTCCTGTACGTCCGCGACGATGTAATCGACCGTCTGTGGAACACCATCGCCACGGAAGGCTGGGATGACACAAAGATCCGCGCCGAACGCTTTCAGCGTATCGGCAGCTCGAATGTCCCGGCGCTCTGCGGCCTGAAGGCTTCCATCGAATTTGCCAATCAAATTGGCATGGATCGCATCGAAAAGCGGCACCGCAAAATGGCGGACTACATCCTGGACCAGATGGAGGACTTGGGCGCCCATTCGTGGACCTCGCCCGACGCAGCCTTGCGTTGCGGCATTGCTACCGTCACCATCGAGCCCTACAAAATGCCTGATCCTGAACTGTGGATGTGGAAGGAGAAGAAAATCCGCATTCGCGGTGGCTTGCCTTCCAAGATTCGTTTATCCACGCCTTACTACTTATTGAAAAAGGATATCGACCGTTTCATCGAGGCTTGCGTCGAATATCGCGACACGCACCCGGCTTAATTGCGACATCTGTTCACCATGTTCGTTTCCACATGTATGATACTTTTTCGTATCTGTTCTCTGTCTAAGTGCCGGAAGGGACATAGCCCCAGGCCCGCCATGGTTGGTAGGACTCTTCTCCTTATCTCGATCGTCCTTCTCGGCTCGTTTCTGCTGCCGCCGCCTACGCCAGCGCAGGACAAGTACTCGCGCTTCGAACTTGGTGCGCAATACTCCACGATCCGCGAAACCAATTCCGACTATCAGGGAACAAATTTCTCCGGCCTCGGCGCTCGCTTCGATTGGAATCTCACCCGCCGCCTGGCCTTCGAATCCCAAGTGGATTTCTTCCCGGAGCAGGGCGTGCCTCTCCTGCTGGTGCAGGGCGGCCAAACCCTCCAAGCTGTTTTTGGTGTTCGCGCCAAAGTGATTCAAACCCGGCGCCTCTCCGTTTTCGGCTTAGTCCGGCCGGGCTTGCTTCATTTCTCCGAAGTCGAAGTTCTTTCAGGACAAGCCAGCGTCTCTTACGTCGAGCAACCCGCCACTTATTTCGTGCTTAATCTCGGAGGTGGAATTGAGTATTACCCTTCGCCTCGCTGGGTTTTGCGCGCCGATATCGAAGGCAATCCCTACCGCGTGCCCGCTTATAGTTCCACGTACTCGGGCGGTGGCAATGCCGTGCTGCCCGGGAAAATCAACGATACCACCCGTCTTAGTTTCGGCGTCGCCTACCGGCCAGGCGCGCTGATCGAAAATGAGCGGGAAATCAATGTTCCCGGCAATTGGGAGTTTGGCCCTCTTTTCAGCGCCGTGACGCTCTCCCGCGAAGGTCTGACGGACAACGTTCGCACCGAACCTGGCTTTGGTGGTTATGCCTCCTACCGTTTCTACGGAGTGTTCTATCTCGACGCGGACTTACTCTACTTTCCACGTCAACCCGATTTTTCTGGCCCTCACGACGGTGGCACCATTCTCCAGGGACTTGTCGGCCTGAAGGGCGGCATCCGCCGCAACCATTTCGGATTCTTCGGCAAGGTCCGCCCGGGCCTTCAAAGCTACTCCAGAGCACTGACCGGCATCACCACCAGCAGCGAAGCGGCACCTTCCTCCACATACGGCCGCTCCAACAATTTTGTCCTCGATCTGGGCGGCATCATCGAGTTTTATCCCAGCGAACGCAACACGCTGCGCATTGAAGCCGGCGATACCCACCTCTTCTTCGGCACACGCAACCTGAACATCGATGGAAACATACAACCAGTTCCCGGCGGCAAAATGCAGCACAGCATCCAACTTATGCTCGGCTACGGCTGGCGCTTCTGAATAAACTACTCGCAACAGGAGAAGATGGTATGACCCAGGAACTTTGGACCGCTGTCGACAAATACATCAACGAAATGTTTATTCCCAGCGATTCGGTACTCGAAGCTGCAGTGCGTGCCGGCACGGAAGCCGGCTTACCATCCATCCAGGTCTCCCCGTCCCAAGGAAAACTCTTGCATTTGCTGGCTCGCTCGGTGGGTGCGCGCAATATTCTCGAGATTGGCACTCTCGGTGGCTACAGCACTATCTGGATGGGACGTGCGCTTCCTCCGGGTGGGCGTTTGCTTACGTTGGAAGCGGACGCCAAGCACGCGGAGGTGGCGCGCACGAACTTTGCGCGTGCTGGTTTGCAGAAAACCATCGAATTGCGGTTGGGCCCGGCGCTGAATACGCTGCCTCAAGTTGCCGCGGAAGGCTGCGGGCCGTTTGACCTGATCTTCATCGATGCGAATAAATCCACGATGGCCGAATATTTTGACTGGGCGTTGAAGCTCTCCCGGCCGGGCAGCTTAATCATTTCCGACAATGTAATTCGTGACGGAGCCGTGATCGACGCTGAAAGCGCCGACCCCGATATCCAAGGCGTGCGCCGTTTCAACGAGCGAGTCGCTGCCGAGCGCCGCGTTAGCGCCACGGAAATCCAGACCGTTGGCAGCAAAGGCTACGACGGATTCGCTCTTGTTCTAGTGTTGGACGCCTGAGTGAGAAGTTCCGAGGCCGATTTCTAGAGGCGCATCTTTTGGCAACACTACCTCGCGGCCGCGCGACAAAAAATTCGAGTAGATCGACGCTGAAGCCCCATACGCCGAAAACACCATCGAAACCGCGTTGGACTTCGCCGCCAGCCCAATAAGTGTGCCTGCCAATCCAAATCCCGACGCGCCCGCTCCTGCGCGCACGGCAGGGTCCCCGGCTTGATCCACGGAGCAGCGGTCTACATCCGGATGCGCGGTGGCCGCGACCATCAGCAGCGCAATTCCGGTCGACAAGTAACGGCTCTTGCTGTCTGTGGCACGCGCGCCCCCTTCTTCGTCGAGTTTCATGTGGGCTGCACGGTCCACCTCGATGCCTTCCAGAGTGCCTTGCACTTCCTGCAAGTTGCCGCCGGGTATTTCAATGTGCTCAAAAATCACACGTAGTTCGCCGTTCCGGTGCAAACGCCGTGCGGGCCTGGCTTCCACTACTTGTCCGATCAATCGACTGCCCGAGGGTAAGAGCAGCCGGTGATCGGCGGAGTAAACCGGCTGCGTCAATTCCGCAACCACCGGGGACCCCCGCGTTGCTGTTGCCGAACTGACCTCCAGCACCAGCCGCGCATGCAGTACCGTATCCGCAAGGGGCAGGCTTCCCAATTGTGAGAGGTGTTCCTGCGCGTGCATCTCAGATCCGAAATCCAATTCGTCCTTCAACGAGGCGCTGAATCGCGTCCCGGTCTCCAGGTATTGCCGTCGATACGGCGACTGCGCAAGCAGATACTGCTTCAGCCGGTGCATCCTGCCCGGAGTGCGAATTTCGTCGGCCGCCTGGTGTGCCGATGCACTCGCTTCCTGCACACTTTCTTCCACCTGCTGCTTGGCCGCGTCTGTGACTCGGCCCGCGGCGCTCTTATGTTTTTCGTTCTTTTCCGCATCGTTCTTCGGCGGTTTGCTGACCAGATGAACGACTTCTGGCGAGCCTGGCGCCACCGTCGTTTCAATCGCTAGTTCACGCCCGTCCGGGAGAATCAACCGATCGAACGTGATTTGGTATTGGTGAAAGGGAGAAAAATCTCCGTTGGCATAGGATTGTGCGCGACGCAATTTGGGTACCGCAGCAATGTGTGTCACGTGGCCTCGGACCAAGGTGCCCGCAGGGATAACGGGCTCATCGAAAGCGTACACCGACTCGACTACATGCCCCTGCACGATTTCTCCCACGTGGGCAATGCGCGTGCGCCGGTCAATGGCGATCCGCAGTGCGGTCCCTTCTGGAAGCCTCAGGATAATGCGCACGCCCGATGCGGACGGATCTGCGTCTTCGTCGTCGCTTTCGTCCGGCAGGAATGCCGGCGTCGCACACTTGAAACGTAACCCATTGCCGGCAGGAGTTTCGGCACAGGGCGCAGCGGCAGTATTCGATGGGTTCGCTGAACGCGGTTGTGCAGGGCTTTGCGCCGAACTCGTACTAGCGGCGAACGGGAATGCAAGTACAACCAGCGCGGCGAGCGTGATTTTGCTCATCTATCCCGCCTTCGGCGCGGTTCCTGAGGGGGTGCGGACTAACATTTCGCGCCCGGTGAGAAATACTTCGAACCCGCACCATAGCGCACTGACCTGGCCCTGTCTACCGTGAATTCGTGCCGTCCAAGTCTTTGCACCTTCGCCGCGTTTCTGCTCGGCCCCTGTGGTAGACTCCTGCTGTTTGATTGATTTATTGACGCGCTGGTAGTTCCGTTCTCTCTTGTTCCCCTTCGCAGTTGCACCGACCGGAGGTTTTGATGCGAGAAAAATTCCGTTTGTCTGTCTTGACGCCGTGTGCATTGACCTTGCTCTTGTTTTGTCTTGCGGCCATATCACTGCGGGCGCAGTCGTCCAATCAATACGCGCTCTTGCGCAAACCCACGGTCAGTAAAACGCAGATTGCCTTCAGTTATGGCGGCGACCTCTGGATCGTGGATCGCAATGGCGGGGAAGCGCGCCGCCTCACCAGCGATGTCGGCATCGAAATCGATCCCGTGTTTTCACCGGACGGCACCATGATCGCCTTCACCGGCGAGTACGACGGAAACGAGGATGTATACGTGATTCCCGCCGCCGGTGGAGTCCCCAAACGCCTCACCTCGCATCCCGGTGCCGATCAAGTCGTCGGCTGGACCCGAGATGGCAAGCGTGTTTTATTTCGCTCGAGCCGCGACAGCTATTCCCGTTTCGCCCAGCTTTACACCGTCAGCCTTTCCGGTGGCCTGCCCGAGCTGCTCCCGCTGCCCATGGCCGTTGAAGGTTCGTATTCACCCGACAGCTCTCAGATGGCCTACGTGCCATTCACGAATTTCGCGGAGTCCTGGCAACGTCATCGTGGCCTAAAGCACTATCGCGGCGGCACGGCTTCCCCGATTTGGATCGCCAAGCTTTCCGATTCCAGCGTCGAAAAAGTTCCTCGCACAAATTCCAACGATTCCACTCCCATGTGGGTCGGCAATAAAGTTTATTTCCTCTCGGATCGCGATGGCCCCGTGAGCTTGTATGTCTATGATCCAGGCACGAAAAAAGTGGCTTTGGCCCTGCAGAGCAACGGTGTGGACATTAAGTCAGCCTCCGCGGGCCCGGATGCGATTGTCTACGAACAGTTTGGTTCGATTCACGTATTCGACCCCGCTACGCGCAAGGAGAACGCCGTGAATGTTCATGTCACCGGCGATTTTCCGGCCGTGAGACCGCATTTCGTCGATGCGGCGGAACAGATTCAAGCCGGCGATATTTCGCCCTCGGGCGCTCGCGCCGTCTTCGAAGCTCACGGTGAAATCCTGACTGTTCCGGTGGAGCATGGCGATATCCGCAATCTCACCAATTCGCCCGGCTTCGCCGACCGCGATCCTTCCTGGTCACCCGACGGCAAATGGATCGCCTATTTTTCCGACGAGTCCGGCGAATACGCCCTGCATCTGAGCCCGCAGGACGGCATGGGCGAGGTCCGACAATTTAATCTTGGCAACCCGCCTTCCTTCTTTTATTCCCCGACGTGGTCCCCCGACAGCAAGAAAATCGCCTACAGCGATAAGCGGCTGAACCTTTGGTATCTGGACATTGATTCAGGCAAGCCGATCCTGGTGGACACTAATCCCTACGATGGCGCAAATTTTAGTCCTGCGTGGTCCCCTGACAGCCGCTGGATCGCCTATACGCGCCAACTCGACAGTTCTTTGCACGCTGTCTTTATCTACGGTGTGGATGACAAGACCGCGCATCAAGTCACCGACGGCTTGAGCGAAACAGCCTCCGCCAACTTCGACAAAAATGGGAAGTATCTCTATTTCTTCGCCAGCACGGATGTGGGTCCCACACTGGCCAGCAGCATGGGTGCGTTCAAAATCCCAGTGACTCGCAGCGCCTACGTGGTTGTTTTGCGAAAGGACCTGAAATCGCCGCTCGCACCGCAGAGCGATGAAGAAAAGATTGCTTCGGACAAATCGGCCGGTGAAACAGACGACTGCAAAGCGGGCGCAGAAGGCAAGCCCGGTGAGAAACCTGCCGCGGACAAGGCGGACAAAAGCGGTGACAAGTCTGCTGCACAGAAGACAGATGAGAAGAAAGATGAGAAGAAAGGCGAGCAGGCAGCAAATACGCCTGAAAAAACTGCCGATGTGAACATCGATTTCGAAAACATCAACCAACGCATCCTGGCCCTGCCCATTCCCGCGAAGAACTATGACCAAATGTTCGCTGGAAAGACGCACATTTTGTTTCTGCTGGAAGGCCCGACCGTGAACGATGGCAATCCCACCGGCCGATTGGTCCACAAGTTCGACGTGTGCACCCGCAAAACCGAAAAGTTGCTGGATAACGTGGGCGGCTTCGCCATTTCCTCGAAGGGCGAGCATGCGCTCTACGAGCAACTCCCTCCGCCGAATCCCCTGGCTGCCGGAGGTGGTCCGCCCCATGGCCCCTGGATCATCAAGCCGGTGGACGCGCTTGGCAAACCCGGAGAACCTGGCAAGCCCGACGGCACGCTGCATCTCGAAGCCATGAAGATTTACGTTGATCCGCGCGCCGAGTGGGAACAAATGTTCCGCGAAGTAGGACGCATCGAGCGCGACTTCTTCTACGATCCTAATCTCCACGGTGCGAACCTCAAGGCGCTCATGTCCACCTATCAACCCTACGTAGACAATGTGATGAGCCGTGCCGACCTGAATTATATTTTTGCCGACATGCTCGGTGAAATCACCGCGCAGCACGTGTACATCTTTGGTGGCGATCGCCCCGAAGTGAAACAAGTCAGTGTTGGTCTACTGGGCGCGGACTACACTGTCGATCACAATCGCTACCGTTTTGCGAAGGTCTATTTTGGCGAGAATTGGAATCCGGATCTCCGTGCCCCTTTAACTGAACCCGGCGTCAACGTCCGTCAGGGTGAATATCTCCTCGCTGTGGATGGGCGTGACGTCCATGGCAGCGATGAGATTTACAGCTTCTTCATCGAGCGCGCAGGCAAGGAAGTCCAACTGAAAGTGGGACCGGATCCCGGCGGAAAAGATGCCCGCACAGTTACCGTCGTTCCCATCGCCAACGAACACAACCTGCGCTTGCGCGACTGGATGGACAGCAACCGCCGCAAAGTCGACGAGCTCAGCAACAACCAGTTGGCCTACGTCTACCTGCCGGACACTGCGGTCGGCGGCTTTACCAATTTCAACCGCTATTATTTCCCGCAGAACAACAAGCAAGGTGCCGTTATCGACGAGCGTTTCAACGGCGGCGGTTGGCTTGCGGATTACATCGTGGATTGGTTGAGCCGTCCGCTGCTCATGTCCGCCATGACCCGCGAGGGCAAAGACATCACTCTGCCGCAGGTGATTTTTGGTCCCAAAGTGATGCTCATCAACCAATACGCGGGCTCCGGCGGAGACGCGCTGCCTTGGATGTTCAAACAACTCGGCATTGGCCCGCTGATCGGTACGCGTACGTGGGGCGGGCTGATCGGTATCGGTGGCTATCCGTCTTTGATCGATGGCGGTGAAATCACCGCACCGCGTTTCGGCCTCTTCAATCCGAAAACGGGCGAATTCGATGTAGAGAACATCGGTGTTTCGCCGGACATTGAAGTGGAACTGGATCCCGCTCTCTGGCGCCAGGGCCACGACCCGCAACTGGAGAAAGCGGTCTCTGTTGCGCTCACCAATCTGAAGGAACATCCCGTGCCGGCGATCAAGCGCCCGAAGTACCCGGTCTACAATTGGCCTAAGGTCCGTTCCGACGCCTCCAAGACACCAGCCGGAAACCAGTAGCGGCTTACATACATCTGAATCTTGACGGGTATTCAGGTCCGCACAGGACGAGTGCGGCGTTGATTGCCGCATTCGGCGGGAGTCCGTTTTCATGCCACTTTCGAGACTCAGCGCCCTTGCCTTGTGTCTGGCTTGCGCTGTGAGTCTCCCCGCCGCCCAAGACACAAGAACGCCTGCTGTTCCGGCGAAAGCGCCGGTTCGTGAGGAAACAGCGGCGCACGCGCGCAATTTTGTGGGTGACTCGGCTTGCCGCGAGTGTCACCCGGCAATCAGCGATAGTTATCTGCGTACCTCGCACCACCTCACATCGCAACTGCCCAGCAAAAATTCCATTGCCGGCAGCTTTACACCTGATTCTAACTTGCTGAAGACCAGCAATCCCGACCTGCGTTTCCGCATGGATGACCGCGCGACTGGTTTCTACGAGACCGCCGTCTTCTGGCAGCCTCCCGACGAAAAAACGCGCTCCGAACGCATCGATTTCGTCACCGGCTCCGGTGAAAAGGGTCAAACGTATCTGTATTGGAGAGGCAATCAGCTTTTTCAATTGCCCGTATCCTATTGGACCGAATTACACGGGTGGGTCAACAGCCCCGGCTTCGCGGATGGCATCGCGGATTTTGACCGGCCCATCGTTCCTCGCTGCCTGGAATGCCACGCCACCTATTTCGCCTCCGTGCCTTCTCCTAAAGCCGAAAACCACTACCTTAAGACTGGCTTCGTTCTAGGCATTTCCTGCGAGCGGTGTCACGGGCCGGGTCGCGTTCATGTCGAAAAGCAGCGGCTGAAATCCGCTCCCGCTTCTGCGGCCAACGCTGCGATCGTGAATCCGGCAAGGTTGCCCCGCGATCGCCAAATGGAAGTTTGCGCGCAGTGCCACGGTGGGATCGGCGAGCAACTCGCCCGGGCTTTCACCTACACCCCGGGGCAACCCCTCGAAAGTTTCATCAAACTGCAGAAACCTGACGAAGATGCTCGTGTGGACGTGCACGGCAATCAAGTCGCTCTCACACAAAGGAGCCGCTGCTACCAATCCTCGCAGATGACCTGCAGCACCTGCCATGACGTTCACGCGCCGGAACGGCAGCCAGCCGCGTATTCGGAAAAATGCTTACAGTGCCACAAGGACAAAGACTGCGGCGAATTCCCCAAACTGGGCGCCAAAACCCGGGAGAACTGCATCGACTGCCATATGCCGGTACAGGATTCCGACCTGATCATCTCCAACCTGCACGATAAACAAGTCAAGGCGCGCATGCGAAACCACTGGATCAAGGTCTATCCGCTTTCCCAATCGCCGTAGCCCATTACGCCGACACACGCGACGGGTTGTTCGTTTTCCCATTGCAATGCTAAGTACTTTGTATTATAAAGTGTGGCATGACGCCGTTTGACCTTTTATTTATCCTTCTTTTCCTCCTCGCTCTATCTACACTCGTTCTCGCCATCACGTTTGTCCTACGCCGCCAGTTCACACGCGCCCGCCGCATTCTCTGGCGACTGTTCCTTTGTGCCTGCGTTTACATGCTGATCGTGATTGCGGTCTCCCTGTTTTTGCCTCGTCGCATTTTCAAGCTTGGCGAAACGCAGTGTTTCGATGATTGGTGTGCAGCGGTGACCGCCGTCCGCAAAGTGCCAGAAGGCGATCTTGTCCGCTACACGGTGGACTTGCGGCTTTCCAGTCGCGCTCTCCGCGTCCCGCAACGCGAGCGTAACCTGGCGCTTTATCTGATCGACAGCCACGGCCGACGCTACAATCCCCAGTTCAATCCATCGGACGCCCCGTTCGATGTTCTTCTGCAGCCACAAGAATCCGCCGTCGCCAGCCGTTCGTTCCTGCTTCCCGCTGGCGCCAGCCAGGTCAATGCCGTGATCGCTCATGAAGGCGGCTTCCCTATCGAGTGGTTCATCATTGGCTACGACGCGTGGTTCCATAAGCCGCCGGTAATAGAAATCCCCTAACAGCTCTCCAGGCACGTGGCTTGTGTTCCGAGGGTGGACAAGGGACTATTCTATAGGGCAAGGACCGAGGAAAAAGCAGCTCTGCATTGGCAGTAGAGGCCGCTCGTCCTGTCGACAAGAGGAGAGTTTCCTGATGTCTGTTCCAATTTCCTACCTGCCGCGAGTATGGATGGGCAGCCAGATTTCCAGCAGATTACTGCCATCCAAAATTCGCCCTTTATCGGCGCACATCAAGCTTACAGAGAACTGCCAGGCGCGCTGCATCAGTTGCGATTACTGGAAGACTCGCTGGCAGGAGAGTATTGACACAGATCGTGCCATTCAACTGGTGAATGAAATCAGCGGTGCCGGTATTCGTTCGTTGCGTCTGACGGGCGGGGAACCGCTCCTCCGCAAGGATATGTTTCAAGTGTTGAAACAAGCCAAGACATCCTCGTTGAAGAGCATCATTATTCAGACGAACGGATTGCTCCTCAAGAAACTACACAAAGAGGCAACGACTCGCCGATAACAAAAGTGGCCGTGTCCGTGGATGGACTCGAAAAGACCAACGACCTGATTCGCGGGATCAACGGATATTTCGGCCTGGCCTTGGAAGGCATCCGCTTGCTGCGCGGCAAACAGGTGGCGCTTTCCGTCACTCTCAACAAAATATCTGCGCAGGAATTGAGCAGATTGAAGAAAGTCGCGGATGGGGTTGGCGCGGAGATCGAGACGAACATTCTGAGCCGCAGCTTATCGTTCCTGAAGGACGCGGACATGGCTGCGATGTGGCCCGAAGGAGCGGATGCGGCGGCAATCGAGAGGTTTGTGCGCCTGGAACTGAAGCGTCCCGAGTTTGAAGTCGAATACATACGTAAGTATTACAACCGTCAAGAGATGGCGGAGCCTCCGTGCGTGCTTGGATTTCTGCAGGTGTTTGTGTTGTCAAATGGTGACGTACTCACGGGTTGTTACCCACTGAAGGCGGTAGGAAATATCTTGAAAGATAGTTTGGAAACCATTTTGGCTTCCGAAGCTTATTACCAGCAGAGCTTGGCGATGCTCCGCAGGGAGTGTCCTGGCTGTACGTGCGGCGTGGAAAGTTCATTGGCCATGAAGCATTCTAGTGCGAGTGCCATATTCGAGCTGAAACGCCTGTTCCGCGGGCGGGATGCCAGCGAACGAGACAAGAAAGATGGTTTCGCACCATCGCAAAATCCTTCCGTTCCATGAATCTGTTCTAATGCCACCTGGGTAGTTTTGCGTCCGGCTGTTTCCAGAACTGTTCCTCGCCCTATACGCTCCCCGCTTCCTCAGGGCACTGCAACCCTGGAATGTCGGTGCGCCGACAATCTTTGGTTAGATGCATATACGGTCTGGCGTCAACCGCTAAGCACATTATGCCTGGTAGATTTCCTTGCGAGGGAATTTGAGATGTTCAGTTGGTGTAGTAGCCGGTTATCGCCCACATCAGCAAGGCGAATATGGCAAAGAAGATGAGTGTTACCCACCAATGTACAACTCCAAACGGGATGGGGAAGAGAATAACGAACAACCAGACCCACCATGGGAACCGTTTTTCCTTTGCAAGCTCCTCCATCATCCGGCACCTTCTGATTCACGAGTATAGTAAGTTCTAGGAACTATCTTTGTTTCCACCACTTACAAAAAACAGGGGGAGGGGTCTCCACCTGCACCATGTCGGCGTCGCAGTCGCGCTGCGTGCTGAGTAAAGTTGGGAGATTTGCGCGATAATAGCGCTCGGCTATACGGAGGAGACGCGCAGAAATGGCCACAAAACCTTCCTGCAAGCACATTCCGTGGAACACGGTCGAGCATGAAAAGCTGAACGAGTTGATCGGCCGGGAGATGGTGGTCGGCGACAACCTGATGCTGGCCCGTGTTTTCCTGAAGAAGGGGGCGCATGTCCCGGAGCATCGGCATCACAACGAGCAGGTCACGTATATCCTCGAAGGCGCGCTGAAGTTTGCCATCGATGGCCAGGAAATTGTGGTCCGCGCCGGTGAAGTGTTGTGCATTCCCTCGAACATGCCTCACGAAGCGTGGGCGGTGGAAGACACTTTGGATTTGGACGTATTCAATCCGCCGAGAGAAGATTGGCTGAACAAATCCGACGACTATTTGCGACTTGGTATTCCCAGGAAATAGGAACCTTTGCCCGTTTCAATCGCAATGGCGCCCGTTCGTTGACTTGCCTCCGGCGCACAACCTAAGATGACCACGCGATGGCGGATTCACCAGCGCTCATTGGCCAGACCGTCTCCCATTACCGCATCATCGAAAAACTCGGTGGTGGAGGAATGGGTGTGGTGTATAAGGCGGAAGACACCGACCTGCGCCGGTTCGTCGCTCTAAAATTCCTGCCGGATGAGGTTGCCAAGGACCCTTTAGCTTTAACGCGATTCCAGCGCGAAGCCCAAGCTGCCTCCGCGCTGAACCATCCCAATATCTGCACGATTTATGAAATCGGCCTGCAAGACGGCCGGCCCTTCCTCGTCATGGAGTACCTCGACGGCATCACGCTGAAGCACGGCATTGCCGGGCGCCCGCTCGAGACCGAACTGCTGCTTTCTTTGGCTATTGAAATTGCCGATGCGCTAGACGCTGCGCACTCCCAGGGAATTGTCCATCGTGACATCAAGCCTGCGAATATCTTCATCACAAAACGCGGCCACGCCAAGATTCTCGACTTTGGTTTGGCAAAAGTGGGGCCGACAGCCACTTCTTCGAGTGAGATTGAATCCGAGAACACCGTGACCGGGCCGGTTGGCGAGCCGTATCACCTGACGAGCCCGGGATCCACGGTGGGCACGGTTGCCTACATGTCTCCGGAGCAGGTGCGGGCAAGAGAACTGGATGGCCGCACCGATTTGTTTTCGTTCGGCGCGACTTTATACGAAATGGCTACGGGCGTCCTGCCGTTTCACGGGGAAAGCTCCGGCGTGATTTTCTCGTGCATTCTCAACGACCAACCCACCTCTCCTCAGCGCCTGAATCCTGCCTTGTCGTTTGAGGTGGAGAGAATCATCAACAAGGCTCTGGAGAAGGACCGGAATTTGCGCTACCAGAGCGCGGCCGAAATGCGCGCCGACCTGCAACGTTTGAAGCGAGACACGGAAAGCGGGCTGATTGCCGCCGCAAGCTCGGGCAAAGTTGCTGCGCACCAAACTTCGACGACTCAGAGAAAAATCTTACCAATCGTGGCGCTGGTAACAGTTGTTTTGGCAGCAGTGACCGGTGGTGGACTTTATTATCGTTCGCATCTGACCAAGCCGCTGAACGAAAAGGACACCGTGGTACTCGCTGACTTTGCCAACAGCACCGGTGACCCTGTTTTTGACGATGCGCTCAAGACCGCGCTAAGTGTCGCTCTAAAGCAATCTCCCTTTGTCAATGTGCTTTCGGAAAACAAAGTTGCAGCTACCTTTCAGCTGATGGCTCGGCCGCCCGGCACTCCGCTCACGCCTGAGGTGGCTCGCGAACTCTGCCAGCGGGCTGGCAGCAAAGCGTACATCACCGGATCAATCGCCACGCTGGGCAGCCAATATGTGCTGGCCTTGAAAGCAGTGAATTGCCAGAGCGGAGACACACTGGCGCAGGAACAGGTCACGGCGGCGGCCAAAGAAAAAGTGCTGGATGCACTGGGCGAAGCAGCATCGAAGCTGCGAGGCGAACTGGGAGAGTCGCTGGCTACCGTGCAGAAATATGATGTGCCCCTGGTGCATGCGACTACTCCCTCGCTGGAGGCCCTGAAATCCTACAGTATGGGTCTGAAGACTTCGGACGAAAAAGGGCCAGCGGCGGCACTGCCATTTGACCTGAGAGCAATCGAACTGGATCCCAACTTCGCTATGGCTTACCGCGCGGTCGGGTTGGATTACTCGAATCTTGCCCAGACCGGGCGTGCCTCAGAATATCTCATGAAAGCATTTGAACTTCGGGAGCGTGCCAGCGAACGAGAAGCGCTGATCATCGCTGCGGACTACTACTACCTGGTCGAGGGAGACCTGCAGAAGGCGGCACAAACATATCAGCAAATCCTGGCGATCTACCCGCGAGATGAGGCGGCTTCCGACAATCTGGGAAGCCTCTATGAGCAACTGGGAGAGTATGAGCGCGCGATTGAAATGGAAAGTCAGACCATTCAGGCGAAGCCCGTAGCCGTGAATGCATATGAGAATCTTGCCTCCGATTATCTTGCCCTGGGACGTTTTGAAGAAGCACAGAAGATCATCAAGACTGCGCAAGACCGCGGGCTCGACGACTTCATCCTGCATCTCGGGCTGTACGGACTGGGATTTATTCATAACGATGAGAAATCGATGGAGCAGGAACTCGCCTGGCTGCGAGCCCGGCCAGATGCGGCGCACTACGGGCTCGAAATCGAATCGCGAACCATGGCATATCACGGGCGGCTGCAGCAGGCACGCGAACTGAACCGGAAAGCGACGGCCCTGGCTCTGCACGCCGATAGTAAGGAAAGCGCAGCCATCTGGCAGGCGAGTGGTGCTCTGCGGGAAGCGGCTATGGGCAATTTGAACGAAGCTGCCGCGGAGGCCCATGCAGCGCTGCACCAGATGCCTGGCAATCAGTCGGTGCAGGTGCAGGCGGCATTGGCGTTAGCGATGGCGGGCAAAATCGAGGAAGCCGAATCCGTAAAGTCGGAGCTGAACAAGCTTTTTCCCCGGGACACTTTTGTCCAATCCTACTGGATCCCAGCGATTGAAGCGCAATTAGCGATCGCGCGAAAGGATCCCAAGCGCGCGGTAGAAGTTTTGAAAGCAAGCTCGGCACTAGACCTGGGAGGGATTCCGTTTGAGCTGAGCATTTCGTGCATGTACCCGGTCTATACGCGAGGGCAGGCCTACCTCGCTATGGGTAACGCGCAAGATGCGGCCGGAGAATTCCAGAGAATCATCGACCACAGTGGGATCGTGTGGAACTGCTGGCCGGGATCCGTGGCGCATCTGGGCTTGGCCCGTGCGTATGCGTTTGAATCGAGAAGCTCCCAGGGCGCGGATGCTGCTGCGGCGCGTGCGCGCGCCCTCGGTGCCTACAGGGAATTCTTCACACTCTGGAACGATGCTGACCCGAACATCCCAATCTTGATAGCCGCTAAATCTGAGTACGCAAAACTTCAGTAAATTCCATGGGAACTGCTCGAGGACTGAACGATCCCCTTTGCGACGGACAGAGAGTATTTATCGACTGCTCCGGACCATTTTTTGAGGTGGAAGACCTTTCCTAGTTGCAAGCGCTGGACAGTGATACCGTTGAACGTCAGCGGCTGGCCGTAGGAGCAAACTTCGGGCGCCTGGGTGGCTTCGAGGAAGTAGATTGGGCCTCCGCCGACTGCGTGCGAAGTGCCGTCAGGCTCAACCAACAGCGCGGCATTTTCTTCGACGGCGATTGCGCGAACCTGCTTGGCCCAGCCGTCCTGTAGAATCCGCGCCATGAAAACCAGCAGGCGCCCAAGACGATCGCGTTTAACGAAGTGCGTGTCAGTAATCGTATCTGCCAGCAGAGGAATGCGCAGAAAATCCCGGGTGAGCGTCACCTTATTGCCGTAAGGATTGGCGAGCGCCTCTGGTGAGTGGATGGTATCGATCATGGAAGCAAAGGAAAACTCACCAAGAATCGCCAGGCCTGCGCTGGACCCGCCGATTGGTTTGGCGGCCGCGATGTGGCGGTTGAGGGCGTCTTGCACGAGCGTGTCCTGCCAGTAGCGCACGTAATTGGATTGGTCTCCGCCGGCGATGAAAACACCTTCGGCCTGATCGATGATCTTGACGACCTTGGGATCGTCGGCGTCCTCACGGCTGGAAAAGGAAAGAGTTGCAGCGGAGTTGAGCGGGCAAATCGCGCGGATTTTGTCGTTTTCTGTTTTCAGGTAATCGTCCTCATCGTTTGCACTCAAGACCAGGAAGTCCCCGCCATTGGCGCGGTCACACAGGAATTGGAACGCAGCGTCTTGCTTGGAGCCGCCGCCCATTAAGGCAATTCCAGCACGCGGCGTAACCGTCGAATCAGCCGAATTGCCGGTGCGAAGGTACTTCCACTTCCCGTGTGCAGGAACGGCAACGAGTAATAAAAGCAGACCACACAATACAGTCCGGCCACGCAGCGACCTAAACGCTGGCGCGAGCATTCGAAACGGCGCTACCAGATCTTGCACGCTTGCTCGCGGACCATCGCGTCGCCCTTCTTGCAGCCGAACGCCTTGGCGAACGCTTCCATATTCGAAAGCGGGCCGTTGCCACGAAAACGCGCCAGGGGATGCGGATCCGTGTTGGTTTGCAGGCGTGCCGCTTCCGCGCGTTGATTCGCGCCCCAAACCTGAGCCCAGCCAAGGAAGAAGCGCTGTTCCGGCGCAAAGCCGTCAATGTCGTTTGGACGCTTGCCCGCAATAGATTTTTCATATGCGGCATAGGCGATGGTTAAACCGCCGAGGTCACCAATGCTTTCGCCCAGAACAAGCTTGCCGTTCTGGTGCAAACCTGGTTCCACTTCGTAGCCGTTGAACTGGTTCACCACACAGTCGCCGCGCTCGGTGAAGTTCTTACGATCTTCCGGCGACCACCATTCGTGCAGATTGCCCTTGCCATCGAATTTGGAACCCTGATCGTCGAAGCCGTGGCTGATTTCGTGGCCGATCACGGCGCCAATGCCACCATAGTTCACCGCGTCATCGGCGTTGGGATTGTAGAAAGGCGGCTGAAGAATGCCGGCGGGAAAGACAATCTCATTCATGCTGGAGCTGTAGTAGGCATTCACTGTGGGTGGAGTCATGCCCCATTCGGTACGGTCGACGGGCTTGCCAATTTTAGCGAGTTGCCGCGCATATTCGAATTCCGTACCGCGGCGCACGTTGGCGTCATACGAGCTGCGATCGATAGAAAGCTTGGAATAGTCGCGCCATTTATCTGTGTAGCCGATCTTCACGGTGAAGGCTTCGAGTTTGGCAAGCGCTTCCTTTTTCGTCTCCGGTCCCATCCACGAAAGAGTGGGAATATCGTCACGGAGCGCGACGATCAGGTTATTGACCATTTCCTTCGCGCGAGCTTTGGCGGCAGGCGGAAAGTATTTGTCCACATAGACCTGCCCGAGCGCTTCGCCAAGGTTACGATCTGTAGATTGCACGCAGCGCTTCCAACGCGGCAAGATCTCTTTGGTGCCGGAAAGTTTTCGCTCGTAGAAATCGAAATTTTCTTGCACGAACTGCTCGGGAAGGGCCGGCGCATTCGCGTGGATGACATGCCACCGCAGGTAGATTCTCCAGTCGGGCAGCGAAACACTCGAAAGTTGCTGGTTCATCTCCTTGAAGAATTCGGGTTGACGGATGTTTACCTGCTCAACCGCAGGCGCGCCCACCTCGCGGAGATAACTTTGCCAGGGCCAGTCAGGAGTAAGCGTGCTCATTTCCGACAGCGACATTAAGTGATAATTCTTTTCCGGGTCGCGCAGTTCAACGCGCGTGCGTGAGGCCTTGGCCAGCGCCATCTCAATGGCCATCACAGTTTTGGCTTCGGCGGCAGCCTTGTCCGGCGCGTCACCTGCCAGCGTGAACATTTTTGCGACGTGCTGTTCGTAATCTGCGCGCAGCTGCCTGGATTTGTCGTCTTCCCGGAAGTAATAGTCGCGGTCCGGCATGCCCAGACCGCCCTGGCTGGCTTGGGCGATCACCTGCGAACTGTCCTTGACGTCTTGGCCGGAGCTAAAGCGAAAGAGGACTCCGGCGCCTTCTTGTTGGAGTTTGGCGATTGCGGCATCCAGCGTCTTGCGATCATTGATGGCGTCGATGGCGCCCAGCTCACCCGCAATGGGCTTTAAACCAGCGGCCTCAATTGCGGTGGTGTCCATGCAGCTTGCATAGAAATCTCCAATTTTCTGCTCATTCGAACCGGCCGGTGGATTGGCTTTGGCGGCGGCTTCGAGAATGGTGCGCATGGCGGTCAAATTGTTGTCCCGGAGCTGCGTGAAGGTACCCCAGGAAGAATACTCCGCGGGAATCGGATTGGCCTTCATCCAACTGCCCATGGCGAATTCATAGAAGTCGTCGCAGGGTTTGCAGGTTCTGTCGAGGTTACTGAGGGAGAATCCCCACGAAGGCGCATCGCCAGCGGCTCTTGCCGGCAAATGGGACGAGAAGAGAAGCACAACGGAGAAAACGAAAAATGCAGACGAGCCCACCAACAAGCGAAGACGTTTCATGTCCACGATTCACCCCTGTGTGGAATTTGGGCAAGAAAAAAGGAGCATGGGGAGCAACCTGCCGGAGTTTAACAGAAGAACACAAGCGAGTGCAGCTCGCCGCTATTCCGAGACGGCGCAGTCAACAGGTTGTGCCCGGAGCAGCTCCGTCAAGACTCGGGGCGGGATGGCGACCAGAAAGCCACGGCGGCCGCCATTGATGTAGATCAGAGGCAGGGCCAGAATGGAGCGTTCCACAAAAATAGGCACAGACTTGCGCATTCCAAACGCCGAAGTGCCGCCGACTTGATAACCGGTATGGCGCTGGGCCACGTCCGGCTTGCAGGGTTCCACCCGCTTAGCGCCGACCTGGCGCGCCAGGTTTTTCAAGCTGACCTGGCGGTCACCGTGCATCAAGATGATCAGCGGTTTGGCATCGTGGTCCTGCATGACCAGAGTTTTGACCACGGAATGCTCGAGCACTCCCAATTGCCGCGAGGATTCAGCGGTTCCGCCATGCTCGACATAATCGTAAAGATGCTCTGTAAAAGTTATGCCATTTTGCCGCAGAAAAGCCGTGGCCGGAGTTTCGGACGCATGTTCCTTTCGGCCCATCTCATTGCCAACCGAGGCGATTCGCTATTTCACGGGTGTGTTCAGCGGCGGCAGATAATCCTTCTGGTATTTCGCGACATTCACGTTTTGCCAGTCGCCTCGGATGATTCCTTCGCGGATTTGCGTGGGAGTCTTACCCTTGCGAGTTTGTTCGTAGGAATAAAACACTTCTTTCTGGCAGATGTCGCAACCAGAACCGTGGCGGCCCACGAAACAATCCAACAGGCTGGCGTGGCCGTTGCCGCGGTCGCAGTGGCAGTAGCAAGGTTGCTGGTAGAGGACCTTCTTGCTGCGTCCGGCGACTACATACGCATTGAAGACGAGTTTGTCGGTGTAAATGGAGGGTTCCATCGTTGGCGGCAGGTCCCCCGTGGGAGGCTGCGCGTGGAAAGCAGGCACGGGTTCAGCGGGATTGCTGGCGCTGTGAGCCATTCCAGGCATTTGCTGTTGCTGTTGCGATTGCGACGCGCCAAATTGAGGAACCACGACCAGCGCTGCGCTTAGCGCGACGAGCGCGAAAGCGCCCAGGAGTTTGCCCAAGTTTTTCATGCCAACCTCATTCCGACCGGATATCCGGACCATTCCACTCTACGGCTAACGCCTGAGGAATTCCACCGCTGCATCGAGCACCAGTTATGCAACTTCCGCTCATGCACGCTGGTCCGCGGGTGGTCCTGCTGCAGCCCATGCGATCAATTCGGCTGGATCGACTCGGCCAAGAGCCACGTCGGATCCTTGAGCATCAGGTTCGGTCCATCGCCACACGGCAGCCCCACAAAGTCCGGCGGCCCGGCAAGTATCCAAGGCGTGCGGCAAAGAATACCCCGGTTGGGAGACATTGCGGGCTGGGAGCTCACCAAGCCAAAGCGGTTGGTCCAGCGGAGGCAGAGAAGCAAGTTGCTGAGCGAGGCCGCTGCGAGCTTCTTCGCCGGCGGGATAGTAATGCGCTTGGTAGCAGTCGAGACCAAGTTCGGTCCACGCGCGAACCCACATCAGACGAGCTGAACCCAGCGTGACCGGCACTTCTCCATGGTCATGAACAGCGCGCGCAATCTCTCCCGCGTAGGCGCGGAAGTCTGCAAAACGTAATTTGGCCTGGGAAATTGGATGGAATTCACGAATCGCCCACTCCGGTTCGTTGGCGATTTCCCAGGCAAACAAGGTTGGGTGTCCGCGAAACTCCCGGAAAAGTGGAATCAGAACATTCTGAAGGAAGGCCTCTCTACCAGCGGCAAAGTGGAGAACGTGCTCGTGGGCGTGGGCGGGGCGTTTCCCTCCGTGCTCCTGAAGCCAAAGAAAATCGATGAGGGAAAAGCATAGCTTGAGGCGGTTATGCTCGGCGAGATCCAGGGCCGCCGCAACATCCGCGAACAGGTGATTATCCGGCTTTCGCGCGATTCCCTTCTCCGCCTGGAAACCGCCGCGACCGTCGCCAAACACAAACCAACGCACAACGGAAACGCCTGCTTGCCGGATTTGCTCAAAGTCCCGCGCGACGAGTTCCCGGACACTGCGAACGCTTATTCCAACGTGTTCATCGCCCGCGCACCCAAAATCCTGTCCATACATCCGCCAGGGGTAGTTCACACCAAGGGAGAAAGCACTGTCGTCAAAAGGTGGCATGGAAAATCAAGTACGAACGAAGACGGCTCAGCGAACAATCGCCGGTCTCAGTATGCTGGCATTGGTTGCTGCCGCGGCCCGCTCTGCCACATGCTTCTCACGCAAATGCTTCTGCACGCGGCGGCCCCAACTCTTCACAAACGAATAGTTGAGGGCTCCGCCAATCGCGGAACTAGCCAGCGGCACCAGCCTCCCAACCCACTTTTCCGCGCTTTCTTCACCGAGGTGTACGGCAAGGCGGGTGGCAATACGTGGCGCCAGCTTTTCAATCATCTGCTTCTCAGCGATGTCTTTGCCGAAATCAACACCAGCCGCGCTGGCTGCCGCCATCCACATTTGCGTGCGCCGCTCGGCGCCATTTTCTTCAAAGCCATACAGTAGGCAAAGCTTCTGGATCAGGCGAAGCGTAATCACGGTGAGGAATCCGGTGTCGGGGATGATAGTGATGATCCCGCCAAGGCCAAAACCAGCTCCTTGCGCCATGGCCAGGCGCTGCGCATCGTGAATCAAGCGCTCTGCAATGGCATCTAGCTTCTCCAAGGGAGCATCTTTCATGCGTCCGAAATGAGGCACCCAGAGACCATGCTTTTCCGCCAGGTTCCGGCGAAAGTCCTCGGGATCAATTTCTACCGAGCGCAGACCACGCAGCACGCCAAAGCGCAGGAATTTCCCAACCGCTCGTCCTGCCACCGACTTGGGTAACTTCGCCACGAGGTCTAGCATCCTATGTCCGGTTAGAACCGGTCAAGCGCTGTTCCGTTGCATGCGGTTCCGGGGTTAGACCTTTACTCCCTCGCGACAAGAAAACGGGCGTGCTACTTGACGCCGGGAAAGTTTTGGGTAAACTGCGTTTTTGCTATGGCGACAATCGCTCCCATGCTGCCGGCCGAGGTGATTGCGGATCTGGCGTTTCCGCAGCGCGAGGCGGCTTTCTTTTACGGTTTGTTCCTCCGCGGACATTCCCCGGAAGAACTGCGCCGCGATATCGAAGTGCCACCGGCGGTTTTAGCAAAGTGGCACAAAGACGCCGAACGCGAACCGCATCTCCGCAATGTCTTCGCGCGAATGGTGGAGTACCGTCGCCACGTGCTGGCGATTTTCGATTCTCTGATCGGGTCAGAACGTCAGCACCAACACGTGCAATGAGCTCTTAATACTAGTACCCCGCATCTCATTCTGAGATCTTTTTTGATCCTTCAGAGGATGCGGCGACGGCTGCGTTTAGTGCTGGGCAACTTCCTCCCAATCGTTCTCGTCTAATACGCAAAGGGGAAAAGTGTTTTTGAATGAGCAAGATTCGTGAATTGACGCCGCATGGTCAGGAGATTAGAATCGAACCGGAGTAGGGGTGTCGGTCATGCAAAACTTTGTCAGAAAATCTTCCGCGTTTTTGACGTCCTTCATACTCCTGTGCTTACCCATCGCTGCTCAGCAGGCTCAAGACCCTGTTACCCCTCAAGATATTCCGCAAAATCAGAAGATCACCAAAGAACAAAAGCAAAAGATGAAGAAGACCCTCAAAGAGTTGGACACGCCTTACAAGACGTGGCTCAACGAGGACGTCGTCTACATCATTTCGCCGGAAGAGCGCACTGCCTTTCTGCAACTGGAAACCAACGAAGAGCGCGAACAGTTCATTGAATCTTTCTGGCTGCGACGCAGTACCAATCCGGACTTGCCGGACAACGATTTTAAGGAAGAGCACTACCGCCGAATTGCCTATGCCAACGAGCATTTCGCTTCGGGCATCCCTGGCTGGAGGACCGACCGGGGGCGCATTTACATCATCTGGGGCAAGCCGGACGAAATTGAGTCGCATCCCACGGGAGGCACCTACGATCGCCCGATGGAAGAAGGCGGCGGCTCCACCACGACCTATCCTTGGGAGACCTGGCGGTACCGTTATCTGGAAGGCGTTCAGGAAAACGTGATTTTGGAATTTGTGGATCCTTCGGGCAGCGGCGAATACCACCTGACGATGGATCCCTCGGAGAAGGACGCACTATTACACGTGCCGGGAGCGGGCTTAAGTCTTCTGGAATCCATGGGCATGGCGTCCAAGGCGGATCGGTTCACGCGTTCCGACGGCACGAACTTGCCGACTGCGCTTGGCGGTACGCCAGCGAGTCTAAACGAGTTCAACAGGTTGGAACTTTATGCCAAGGTGCAGCGTCCACCGGAAGTGAAGTACAAGGACCTGGAAGCGATCGTAACTTCCCGAATGGTACGTGATTCGCTGAAGTTCGAATATCGCACCGACTTTCTGAAGGTCACCAGCGACACTGTGTTGGTTCCGATTTCCGTGCAGATTCCGAACAATCAACTTTCCTTCAAGTCCAAAGAGGGCGTACACTCTGCCGAACTGAATATCTTTGGGCGGGTCAGCTCACTGACCGGGAAGGTCATAACGACGTTCGAAGATCCAGTCATGAAAGATTACCCGGATTCGCTCTTCTCGATGGCTGTCAAACAACTGTCAATCTACCAAAAAGCCCTGCCCCTCCGCCCCGGCTTGTACCGACTCGATATCGTGGTGAAGGACGTAAACAGCGGAAACGTTGGCGCGGTCAACACCCGGCTTGCCGTTCCCCGGTATGACGACGAGAAGCTGGAAGCCAGCAGCCTGATCATCGCGGATCAAATTGAACACGTACCCGCGAAGCAGATTGGGACAGGACAATTCGTACTGGGCTCCTCCAAGGTCCGGCCGAAGTTGGATGCGAATTTCACTACCGCGGAAAAAATGGGCATTTATCTACAGATCTACAATTTGAAGCCAGATGAAAAGACCCACAAGTCTGACGCGTCCTTCGTCTATACCGTGAAGAAGGGCGACCAGCAGGTTATGCAATTCAAGGAGACATCCGCGGAAATGAAGCAGACGGGCGACCAGGTCACCATCGAGCGGCTTTTACCGCTGGCGACGCTGGCCCCTGGGAAGTATACTCTGGAGGTTAGCGCGACCGATAAGCTGGCCCAGAGCTCGATTTCTCGTTCGGCAGAATTTTCGATCAAGGCTCCGGTCGAGCAAAAAGCTGCGGCGAACGTCACGCCGGGGAGGTAACCGAAGTGAGGCACGGCCCGCTCCTGTGCTTCGGCGTCTTATTTGTAACCACGTTAGGTGTGTGCGCCAGCGCTCCTCCTGCTGAAGCGCAATCCAGTCGCAAGTCTACTGTAGGCACGATCTCCGGCGTGGTTCGTGATCCCACCGGAATTCCGCAACTCGGTGCGACCGTCGAAATTCTTGCGGAAGCATCCGGCACTCTTCTCGGTCACCAATTGTTGACCAACACCGAGGGCGCTTTCCATGCGGAGAATCTAACGCCTGGTCTGTACACGGTCCGCGTTACACTTGCAGGGTTTCTACCGGCCCTCGAAAAGCACATTCAGATCTCTTCCAACTTGACTACTGTAGTGCGCGTGCAGTTGGAATCACTCTTCGCGTCAATTGAGCAATTGCGCCGCGCGCCAGCGAATGGCACAGCCGAGCCGGACGACTGGAAGTGGGTACTACGTTCCGCTTCCGGGATGCGGCCTGTCTTGCAATGGCACGAAGAAGACGCCGACGAGAGCTCGGCGGTCGTGGCAGACATGGGCCCACAGCGGCACCTTGGCGAGATCGAGTTTACCGGCGGCGCGCGCCGACCCGGGTCCGTTTCCAACATTGATGCCGCGCCGGGCACCGCATTTGCATACGATCAGCGGATCGACCGGGACAATCACCTGGTCTTTGCGGGACAGGTCAGTTACGACCAGGATGCTCCAGCCGGGGGACTCGCGACTGTCTGGCTACCCATGGGTTCGCAACTGGATAGCCCACGCAGCACGCTCGTTCTGCGCGAAGCAAAGATCGGACCCGGAGGTCCCGTTTTCCGCGGTGTGCGTATAGATCAGAGCGGCTCAATGACCTTCGGTGACCGGTATATTCTGCGGGTTGGGGGCGAATACGTCTTAGTGGGAGCCGGCGCTTCCGCGTGGAGCGTGCGCCCGCGAGTCGCGTTGGAAACCAAGCTGGCGCCGAATTGGTATCTCGATGCCATCTATGCGGCGCTTCCTGCGGCGGTCACCAACGGGGATAACTCCATCGCGTACCTCACGGAAAATAATCAGCCGAACGTTCTATCGTCGGCAATGGACCAATTGGACGGGTTCCCGGCGCTGCTATGGCGCGACGGTAGAGCGGTGCTTGAAAGCGGACGGCATGAAGAATTAGCTGTTGACCGGAAGCTTGGCGCGCACAGCGTCATTCAAGTTGCGGCGTATCACGACGACAATCGGCACGTCGCCTTATTCGGCAAGGGCACGGACCTGCCGACGGCAGAATACGTTCAGGATTACTATTCGAATGCCTTCGCCTATGACGGTGGCTCTTCTGTTTCGTGGGGCACACGTGCCGCGCTACGGGAGAGGATCTCCGACGAACTTGAATTCACAGCAATCTATGCATTCTCGGGATCACTTGTGCCTGTGACTGTGGTTGACGGGGGGCTTCGAGATTCCCTCCGGACGGTTCCTCGGCATTCGGTCGCGATGAAAATAACGGGCAAAGTTCCGGTTACTGGGACGAAACTGACTGCCGGGTACAAGTGGGTGAACGGATTGGCACTATCCCGAGTGGACCCCTATGGCGAGGCAATCTACGATATCAGTCCCTACCTGCACATCGGAATTCGCCAACCACTGCCTTGGCCGAACGTCGGCCATTGGGAAGCCAACGCAGAGTGCGACAATTTGCTGGCACAGGGAAACGTGCCCATGAACACTCGAGATGGGCAAATCCTGTGGGTGCCAGCATTTCGTAGTTTTAGAGGTGGGCTGAGCCTGCAATTCTAACCCCCAGAGCTTCTGGAAAGCTGTATGTGGCCTACCAGAAAGTGGAAGTCACGGTTCGTTCCCTCCTTGATTTGCAGCAACTTATTGTATTCAAAGACCTTGTTTACGGATAAATCTACTAAAGATTGGAACAGGACTTGCTCCGCTGAATGAGAAAGGTATCCAGTGGCGGGACATTAGGCATGAAGGAAAGTCTGCGTGTCAGCGTAGGTGCGGTTGTACTGGCGCTCGCGACCTTGGCGGCGGTCATCTTCGCTTGGCTGAACTTCCTGCAGCGTTCGCATTATGACCTGGTTGACGATGGCGTCGCCTGGACCGATAGCGCGACCGGCATTGAAGCGTGGAAAGTCATGCCGAATTCGCCCGCAGCCGCCGCCGGCATTCGCCCTGGTGACCAACTGCTGGCCATCGACGACATACCCGTCCCAGATGAGAAACACGTTGCGCAAAGGTTGTTTCGCGCTGGGTTGTGGACCCAGATGCGCTACAAACTCTCTCGCAACGGCGAGGAGTTTGAAACCCGGCTGATCACCGCTCCGGCGCAGAAACCGCTCACGGTAGAGAATTACGAGCGAGTGGTCGGCCTACTGTATCTGTTTATCGGGCTATTCATCTTTATTCGCAGGTGGAATGCGCCGAGAGCCGTTCACTTCTATGTGTTCTGCCTGGTGTCCTTCATCCTCTATTCCTTCCACTACAGCGGCAAGTTGGATGCCTTCGACCTGGAAGTGTATTGGTCGGGCGTTGTGGCCCAGATGCTGGCGCCCACATTGCTGTTGCACTTCGCCTTGGTCTTTCCGGGGCGTTCGGGAACCGACCGCAAATCCCTGCTGAAAATCGCCGCGATCTATGCCGCGCCAGTGGCGTTGCTGACAGTCCATCTCCTCACGGCGTTTAGCGCGTTCGGATTCGTACCCTCGGTTCGTTCTCGCGTCGTGTTGGAGCAGATCGAGTACGGATTTCTCGGTGCATATTTCCTGGCTGCGGGGCTCGTTTTTTATTTGAGTTACCGCCACTCGCGCTCGGGCGTCCTGCGGCAACAGTTGAAATGGCTCACGGGTGGAACACTTGCGGGTAGCCTGCCGTTTACGATGTTTTACATCCTGCCCTACCTGGTTGATCCCCAGTCGCGCGGGTGGATGCAGTATTCGACGATTTCGCTGGTGCTGATCCC
>DATERF010000044.1:0-33762 GCA_035271845.1 Candidatus Acidiferrum sp. | reverse complement strand
GGGAGGTAGAGCAATACGCCTTTTCGGGCGTTCCGCTCACGCTCTCGGGGATCTCGCCAACCTCTCAGGGCTTCGCCTACCTATCGGAGGGGAAGGAAGGCAAGAAACTGTCGGATTCCTTTTACCGCGCGGTTTCCAATGTGCCAATGCACCGAGATCTAGCCTCGCAGCCATACTCTCCTTTGGTCTCCCTTATGACTGCCGATTACCTGCTTACTGCGAAGGACCTGCCGGGGTGGCCGGGGCATGTGCCGGCAATCGACTATAAGAACCTGTTGATGAAAGGGTTGCGGGAATTGGCCAACGGGTTGTATGCAGAAGACCGAATAAGCCGGGAGCTCACCATTCTGCACAAGATAGCCCAGTACCACGGGCTCGAAGCATTCTTCCGGCAGAAGGTCAAGGGAATGAGGCGTGATCAACCCCGATTGCCTTTTGCAGGAAATGGGATCACGCCCAGCCAGGTTTTTCTGGATTGCGATATGTTCCAGATCCACAACGTCTTCGATGCTGCCTATATTTCCCATTTTGCGTACCAGCTGCTATCAAAAATAAATTTTGTTGCCGTAAAGAATATTATTACCGATTCAATAAGATATAAAATGCAAAAACTACGAAGGGGCAGTAGCTTCCCACCGGAGTCCGAGTGGATTCCAGAAAGCTGACCTAAGTCGATTCTGTTTAGTGGAGATTGTAAATGGCTGTCGGCTCCAAACAGGGCTTGCCTGCAAGAGATCGAGCGCCCATTGCGAAAGGGATTGGTATCTATTTCTTAATCTGGCTCATTGCATTTCTCTTCGCGCGAACCTTCTTCATTCAAAATCTGCAGATTCTGCTTCCGACTTGTTTTACGCTAGCGATATTTCTGTATTTTTCTTGGCGGCTTAGGATCCAGGTCCAAGATAATATTTTTGGAGAGATTGGATTTATTTACCTGGTATTTGCCGTCGCTTATACGGTGTTGCCCGCCTATGGATTCTTGACTCTAGATTCTCTTGCGTCTGGTGCCGGATTTCAGGAACTAGCAACGCTCATGCCGGATCAGGGCGAGCTCGGTCGGCATCTCTGGCGTCATGTTCTATTCATAGCCGCCGTGGGGTCTGGGTATTTGCTCTTTCGCGGCAGGCATACACCAAAATTTGACTCCATAAAAGACCTAGGCAGTGCAGAGAAGCCAGTCATCCGCATTTTGCTTGTAATCATACTGTTCAGTGTGATTGTGCTCTGGGGCCTTTCGGCTCCCGTGAACACATACGTTGACAACTACACGAGATATGACAACCTCTCCTGGATCGCCAGGCGCCTTGTGACAATCTGTACCATTCTCAAAACGGGCGGCACTTTTGTATTGTTGACGGCTATGTTTCAAAACTACCGACGATATCGTTTCTATATTTGGCCCATTGTCACTCTGCTTGCTGTTTATGAAATTCAGTTTTCACTTGGTTCCCGGATTGAAGCGTTTATGATTCTGGTCGCGGCCATCCTGTTGTATCACTATGCTGTTAAGAAAATTACCTTAAGTAAAGGGATCCTCGCAGCGCTGGCATGCGTACTGGTTTTTTCAGTCATTGAGACGGTACGATTCGCCGAAGATTTTTCAGTGCTGAAAGAAACTGAATTGCAGGCACGCGGGATGCCGGCTGCAGAACTCGGGGCTGTCTTTGTCACGGGATTTCATTTGTACTCAGAGCGCTCGGCAGGCTCCCTGCCGCCGATTGAGTGGCAAGTGTTCTTCAATGATTTTATTTCCATGGTACCACTGGTGGATCAGACGAAATGGCACCCGATGTATTGGTACGCAAGAAATTACTTCCCTAATGCAGTGGTGCCACCCCAAACATTAGGTCCAATTGCTGAGAGTGCCTTGTGGGGAGGGGAAATTGATTTGCTTATTCGAGGTTTTATCAACGGCGTTTTATTCGCATTCCTGATGCGGTGGTTCGCAAGAGACGGCGGGAAATGGCAAGTAATGACAATTTATGTTTTTTGTTATTCGACATGCATTATGTGCCTGAAATACTCGATATTTTATCATCTTCCGCCTCTTGTGAAAATCATCTTACCCGTCGTGCTCATTGTCTCGGTTCTCGCGAAGAACATTCAAAGTAGCACTAAGCTGAAGGGAAACAGTCGCCGTCAACGGATTGCTCCTGGAATCACCCCAGAAAGCTTAGGGACAGGTTAAGGGCCTTGCAGTTCACAGCTCGGCACTCGAACACCACAGATGAAACCGCGAATCCTGTCTTCTGTTGGCTGCTATCTTCCTGTTCACAAGTCGGGGGAAGCGTTGGCAACTCTGCTCAAGGTGGTAGCAATACGATGATTAAGCTCTACCAAGCATTGCTTATTTTGCTTTCGCTCCCGTTGCTGTTGGCGGAGTACTTTTCCGGCACGGTCGGCAGGGAATATGGCGTCGGCTTTTGGAAGAAACTTTGGATTGCGCTGTGCATGGCGGTCAACCGGTTCCGCGTGCCAACGGCTTCGAATTTCATCGAGCACTTGGTCATGGCCACTGAAATGCTCAAGGTTCCGAAGTCGCTTGCCGGTGTGGTGGTGGAATGCGGCTGTTACAAAGGCGGTAGCACTTCAAATCTATCTCTAGTGTGCGCTGCTGCAGACCGTCGTCTTGTTGTTTTTGACTCCTTCTGCGGTTTACCAGAACCCAGGTCAGGGGATGCCGACCACATAGTTCTTGAATCTCATCAAATCCACCGCTATGCGGAAGGCTACTGGAGCGGGAGCTTAGTTGACGTCAGAAAGAATGTTGCGCGCTGCGGGGAACTTTCGGTCTGCGAGTTCCATCCAGGTTACTTTGAACAAACTCTCCCAGGCTTCACGGTGCCGGTGGTATTTGCGTTCGTAGACGCAGACCTTCGAGAGTCGGTGAAGACTTGTATTCACTACCTTTGGCCGCTCTTCGAAGACAACTGCCGCATGTATACGCATGAAGCGCAACATCAAGAGGTAGCCCAACTGTTTTTCGATCCTGTCCTCTGGGACGCCCAGAAGCCACCCGGACTCGTCGGTGCCGGCACGGGCCTTGGGCTTATCCCGAACGTTGGTGGCTTCCGCAGTGGCATCGGATATGCCGTAAAGAATCCGAGCCTAGCTTCTTTTAGGAGTTCAGTTGAGGATGGCCTGCGCTGAGGGCTGACATATTGCCACGAATTTCCGGGTTCCATTCGATTTCCGAGCACTCTGAAAGAATAGTCGACTCTTGCGCGTCTTCACCATTACGAACTGGTATTTGCCCGGAAGCAAAGGAGGCGGGGTAGTCTCCGCCATTTCCAATTTGCGGGTGATCCTGCTTTGACAAAGAAGATCATTCTCACAAGCGCGTGTGAAGTTGCCCCCGATGTGAGAGTGGAGAAGATCGCGGAGACGCTTTCTCTCCTGGGACACGGTATTTCTGTACTTGCTTGGAACAGAAGGGACAAGTCTCCGGAGCGCGAGGCGAAGGGCTTTGGCGAAATCAGGCGCTTTAAGGAACCTCTGAGGAACTCCCTAAGCGAGCATTGATGCAGGTAGTGTAGCATTTGGAGGCAAGGCTCGATCCCGCAGATCAATCTGGCTTCGCACGGCAGTTTCGAAGGAAATAGGAAGAAGACGCGGCGGGAGAAGGTTTTGGAGGAGATAAAACGGGTCATGCCGTGGGCGGAGCTGGAGGCATTGAAAAACCAAGGAACCGAGGCCGAAACTGAGGCCGAAAGAGTCAAAGACCGTTCCGACCCATTTGCAGCTTCCAAAACCGAACCTTACTCAGAGGTTTTCTAGCATTACAGCGATGCGTCAGGCGCGCGACAAAATGATTTCAGGTGTTTCGATTATTGTTCCGCTGTTTAACAAAGCGCCGTATGTGGCTTCAACCCTGCAGGCACTAATTGAACAGTTGTGCGAAGCGGATGAGATTCTAGTGGTCGACGATCAGTCAAGCGACGGTGGGGCTGAAATTGCCAGAGCGTTACTGAACGGAGCAGGGAATCGTGGCCGTGTAATCAGCTTGCCGGAGAACGTAGGTCCTGCAAGCGCGAGAAATGTTGGGGCCCGTCAGGCAAAGTCTTCTCATCTGCTATTTTTCGACGCCGATGATATTCCCTCGCCAAATCTGTTGCAAGCCTTGCGGGGGGTCATTAAGCAATATTCATCGGTGCAAGTATTCGCCTACCAGATTGCCTCTCAGGCTCGGGGCGCCGATATTCAGCGAGGAAGCCCGTCAAACCAAATCACCGCGAGCCTGCGTCCACCGCATGCTTTCGCAGCGGATTATCTGAAAGGAAAGACGCTGTGTACGGCATCGAGTACCTGTGTTACCCGCGATGCGTTCTTTTCGACGAATGGAGGCTTTCAAGCAGGTCTCAGATTCGGCGAGGATCCTGAGTTTTGGGCACGCCTTTCGGCGAGTTACTCCATGCTAGAGATCCACGAAACCTTGGCCACCTATCGCGACGTAAAGGACAGCCTGTCGCATAGCTTGCGTGGGCGTCTGGGATCGGTTAATCCCTATGTGGATAGCCTACAATTGTTGGCAAAGCAGCATGGGCGCCTTTATTTGCAACTGGCGAGATTGATACTTTTCAAGAACCTCGTCTTCTCGCGCGCCTCCGGGGCCTCGCACTCTGAGGCGTCTCGGCAGATTTCCAAATACCAACATTGTCTCGGACGGCGAAAGCATCTCCAACTCCGCTGTGTGAATATCTTGCCATCCGTGATATTTCGAAAAGCCCTCGGGTTCCGCACAAAAACACAAATCCAGATGCGATTTTTAGGATCAGGGCGGGATATGGCTACGGGATAAAGCTGCCGCCGAAGATGCTCCGCTTCTGGCTAGTGCTTTTCGCAAGGAATCACTGACCAGCGCACTTTGCTTCTTAAGAGCAAACCCCGGCATCGCGCGGCAGATGGGAGAGAACGGCCGGCGCGCCTTGGAGAAATTCTATGACTGGAGATTCATGTCAGAGAGGCTTGCGAAGCTTTATCAATGAGAATGACCTGGTTTTTATGCTCGGCACGACAGAAAGCTCCACCGGGCGACCTAGCGACATTGCTTCGTGCGTGCGGTGGCGATAAAGCTATCTGAGACGGCGCTGAATGGATCCGAATGCGCAGTTCGACTTGATGGCGCTTTCAAAGTGCAAATAAATCGGAGGCCAAAATGGCGAAAGTACTGGTAGTTGGCGGGGCCGGTTATATCGGCGGAGCGGTTACGGAGCTGCTCATCGCGGAGAGAATTCCTTTTGCCGTGTATGACAGCCTGGTGTACGAACCGCATTACCTGAAGAAAGTGGACTTTGTGTTTGGCGATGTCCGGGACGCGGCGAAGCTCAAGCCACTGCTTGCCAGCTATTCGCACGTGATCTGGTTGGCCGCTATCGTAGGTGATGGCGCCTGCGAGGTGAATCGAGAGCTCGCCGTGGAAGTCAATCAAAACGCCGTCCAATGGCTCGCGGAAAACTATCATGGAAGAATCGTCTTCACCTCGACTTGTTCCGTTTACGGCCAATTCGACACCGAGGTAGATGAAGAGGCGCCGGTCCAGCCATTATCTCTCTACGCCCAGACGAAGCTGGCTGCGGAAGGTTTTCTCACGGCCGAGAATAGCCTGGTCTACCGTTTGGGAACGGCGTTTGGCGTCTCGGACACCTATTCGCGCCCAAGAATGGACCTCGTCGTGAATTACATGACCGCGAACGCCCTGACCAAAGGAGAACTCTCGGTGTTCGGGGGCACGCAATGGAGGCCGCTGGTCCATGTGAAGGATATCGCTCAGGCGATTGTCCACAACCTCGAGCGCCCCGTGCGGGGGGTGTACAACCTGGCAGCGCAGAATCTGCAGATCAAAAACCTTGCGGGCATTGTCAGCCAGATGACCGGCTGCCGGGTAAAACACACGGAGCAGAAGTTCCAGGACCAGCGCAATTATCACGTCAGCACGGGGAAAGCGTTGCGGGACGGAATCTTTAATCCGAATACGATGCGCACAGTGCAGGACGGAGTGCGGGAGATCGCGGATTTGGTCGGACTGGGACGAATTAAGCATACCGAGAATGATGTTTACTTTAACGTGCGGCATGCGGAGAGCCTGAAAGCCAATGGTCAATTCGCCTAAAGAACCCACGCTCATCGCCGGCGGATTTGCGGTGGACGACCGCGGCCAGGTCTCCTTTGTAAATGGCTTCGCGTTCGACTCAATCCGGCGCTTCTACCTTGTGGAGAACTTTTCAACGGAAGTTGTGCGTGCATTTCACGGCCATCTGAACGAAGGGAAATTCGCGTTTGTCGTGAGTGGATCGGCCGTCGTTGCTGTCGTTCCGATCGATAACCCTGTCAATCCGAGCCGAGACGCTAAACCGCAACGGTTCGTCCTATCCGACCGGCAACCAAAGATCCTGTTCATCCCGGCAGGTTACGCCAACGGCTTTCGCACTCTTGAGCCTCGGACGAGAATCATGTTTTTCTCCACGGCGACGCTGGAAGAATCCGCCAAAGACGATTACCGCTTTCCATATGACCACTGGGGAAAAGACGTATGGGAAGTCGAGTTCCGCTGAGATTCACCGAGCATAGAGGAGAAGAACCATGAAGAGAGTCCTGTTACTCGGCGCCACAGGCATGCTTGGGAGCGCCGTTTATGGCGTTCTCAATAAAAAGTACGATCTTATTTTAGGAATCAGGAATCTCGATAAAATCTCTCTGCTCGAGAAGGCCTATGGCGGGACGGACAAAGCGAAGATTCTCCCTTTCGATGCGGCGCTAGTTTATCAGGACTATGTCGCCAAAAAGGGGTTCCCGGGCCAGTACATGACACAGTTCCTTCAAGGGGTCGGTGAGGTGGATCACGTCATTAACGCCATCGGGGTTACGATCCCTTTCGTCCTGCGTGAGCCGGCAGTGACATTTTTTGTCAATGGAGCTTTGCCGCATATATTGGCCCAACATTTTCAAGAGAAACTCATCCATATCACGACTGACTGCGTCTACAACGGCAAGGATGGGTTCCCGTATGATGAAAATTCACCCAAATCTCCCGTTGATGTTTACGGCCTCTCGAAAAGCCTCGGTGAGCCCGCGAACTGTCTGACAATTCGCACGTCGATTATTGGGCGTGAACTCGACGGTTTCACCGGGTTGCTGGAATGGTTCTTGCAACAAAGAGGGAAAACGATTACGGGCTTCGCAGAGCATTATTGGAATGGCATCACGACGCAGCAGTTCGGTAAACTGTGCGATCAAATCATGGAGTCGCCAGACGCATATCCCCGGCGCGGTGTTTACCACGTTTTTTCGACGGCCGTGTCCAAGTACGATATGCTTCTGGCTTTTCAACGTAAATACGGCATTTCGTGCACGATCAAAACAGAGAAAGAAAACAAGCTCAACCGCACGATGACAACGGTAAAGGAACTAAACCGCTTGTTGGAAGTTCCTTCCTTTGCCGAGATGTTGGATGCGCTCGAAAACTGAGGCCAGATGAAGAATTCTTTCAAGCTGGTAACATTTTTGGGCATTCGGCCTGACATCATTCGGATGCACAAGCTTTTGACACTTCTCGACCAAGGGCAGGCGCAGCACAACTACCGGCACACGTACGTACACTCTGGTCAACACTTTGACTACCAACTCGATGGCGTCTTTCACAAGCAACTGAATGTTCGGCTTCCGAAGGTGAATCTCAGAGTCGGGCGGACTCTCAAAAGAACGGGTAAGACGGGCCATGTCCACCAGAGTGCTCTGCTTTTTCAAAAGACCGCGGAGATGCTTGAACGTTTGCGTCCTGACGCCGTCCTGTACCTGGGCGACACAAACACAGTTCTCTCCGCAATCATCGTCGCCAAGTACAACATCCCCGTCATTCACATTGAAGGCGGGGGCCGGAGCTTCGACTGGCGCATGCCTGAAGAGAAAAACAGGATCATCGTTGACCACATGGCGGATCTTATCTATTGCTATTTGGACCGATATAAGCAGCTTCTGGTAAGTGAAGGTATCCCAGAGTTTCGCGTCGTCACCGTGGGCAATATCATTGTGGACGCGCTTTCGAGCTTTCTTCCCGCCGCGGACAAGAGCCTGGTGCTGAATCGCTTGGGACTGAAAGAGAGGGAATACGCTCTCTGCACCCTGCATCGGGAAGAGAATATCGATAATAAAAGCGTCCTGCTCGATAAGTTGAAAGGGCTTCGGCAACTGTCACACATTCTTCCGGTTGCCCTACCCATGATGCCGCGGCTGAAAACGCGCATCCGTAAATATGGGTTGGAACGGATCTTGAAGGACTCCAAAATCACCGTGACAGAACCGCTAGGATTTATTGAATTCCTCAAGCTTGAAAAAGAGGCGCGCGTGATCGTCACTGACAGCGGCACGGTACAAGAGGAAGCCTTGATTCTCGGCGTGCCATGCCTGGTTACGCGACGCTCGACCGAGCGGCCGGAAACAATCGCAGTTGGTGCAACCATTCTCGCCGATGAAGACCTGTGTGCAAACGCCCGCCGGGCGTTACAGATGACTCCGCTCTGGGACCGCAATATCTTGAATCCGATGGGCGGGAGTCCCAGCGAACGAATTTATAGCGATCTCGTCAGCAGAATTCGATCTGGTTATTTCGCGAACTCTCGGAGCTTCGACGCGCTTAGGGAGAGCCGATTTGTGCGTGAGGCCTACGGCCTTGAAAACTGCACGCTCCTGCAGAGTGTGGAGAAGAACTGAACTGTTCAATCCGGTTACATTGGCCCTGATATGCGAATACTTCTCCTTGTTGACTGTTATTTGCCACATTCGAAATCTAGCGCTACGCAAATGCATGAGCTGGGAGTGGAATTCCGGCGGCAGGGCCATGAGGTGACCATACTCACGCCGAGTGACACAATCCCCAAAGCCTTTCACGTCAGTACCGAAGATGGTCTCCGTATCGTGCGGGTCAAGAGCGGCCGGATTAAGGGGACGGCAAAACTGCTCCGCGCACTCCGCGAAGTCAGGCTTTCTCAATCCATCTGGCGGCGCACTCGGCCGTTCCTCTTGGCGAATCCTGCCGACCTAATCCTCTTCTATTCGCCGACCATTTTCTTCGGGAAACTCGTGCGACTTTTGAAGGACCTCTGGAAGTGCCCCGCCTATCTGATCCTGAGGGACATTTTTCCGCAGTGGGCTGTTGATGCAGGAATCCTGCGCAAGGGGCTAATTTGGCGATACTTCCGGAGGAAGGAATCCGAGCAATACGCTGCTGCCGATTTTATCGGTGTTGAATCACCGGCCAATCTTGCATACTTCGCGCGGGAATTTCCAAAAAAGTCCTACCGCCTGCAGGTGCTCTACAACTGGGCGAAAGTAGATGAACGGAATCCACCTTCGACTGGATATCGCCAGCAGCTCCTCCTTCATGGGAAAGTTGTTTTCCTGTACGGAGGGAATCTCGGTGTTGTCCAGGACTTGGATAATATCATTCGCCTTGCCAAACGGCTCTCGCCTCACGGGGTGATCCACTTTCTACTTGTCGGTGAGGGGAGTGAAGTACCGAGGCTGGAAAGGCTGATTGCTGCGCATAATCTCTCTAACATTCAAATCTTGCCGGCTGTGTCTCATCCGCAATATATGTCCATGCTCTCGGAAGCTGACGTCGGGCTGATTTCGCTTGATCGGCGCCTTAAGACTCATAACGTGCCAGGCAAATTGCTTGGATATATGAATTGTGGAAAGCCGGTTCTGGCGAGCATCAATCCTGGGAATGATCTCTTCGAGATCCTCAAGAAAAATCAGGCGGGATTCTGTCTCCTAAACGGCGACGATGACGGTCTAGGCGCCGCAGCATTAATGCTTGCAAATAATCCTGAGCTCCGCACTACCATGGGCGCCAATTCTCGCAAGCTGCTGGAACATTTGTTTTCTGTCAACGCAGCGGTACGCCAGATCGTGGAGAACTTCGAGGCTCGAACTAACCAGACCGGCGAGAAAATGATGATGCAGCTCCCGAGTCCTTCGCCATCCGCGAGCGGATTTCAAGCATAACTAGCTTCACTTTCACGCCTGACTTTGAAATTCAAGTTATCAGTTCATTGAGTAGCCTAAGAAAGGGACGACCTCGTGTCCACTTTGCTCGTGCTCCTATTCTGCCTTGCGCTTCTTCTTTCCGGGGTTTTCACCAGGTTGGTGCGCGATCTTGCGCAAGCCCGCGGCTGGTTGGAGACTCCCGTGCTCGATCGCCACGTGCACACGACCCCTCTGCCCAGAATCGGCGGCATCGCCATCTTTGCGTCGTTCACGATTGTAGTGGGCTGCGCTCTTCTTGCCGCGAGATGGTTTTTTTCGCCTTTCACTCTGCCGGTTGTTCCCATTCTGAAGCTTTTGGCGCCCGCGGTAATCATCTTTGCCCTGGGACTCTACGACGACCTGCGCCGCGTCAGTCCCACGGGGAAATTCCTGGTTCAGGCACTCGCGGCCACACTTTTGTATTTTGGTGGTTATGGCATTCATCACTTCGACCTCGTCTTCTCCGGGCGTCCTCTCCAAACCTTCATTGGACTTCCCCTAACCATTTTCTGGGTCCTGCTGATCACCAATGCCTTCAATCTAATCGACGGGCTTGACGGTTTGGCCGCGGGTTCTGCGCTGTTCTCGACGGTTGTCATCTTCATGCTGTCCCTCTTTACCCCGAACCCCGTGGTCAGTTTCCTCGCCGTCGTCTTGGCGGGTGTCATCCTTGGCTTCTTGCGCTTCAACTTCTATCCCGCCTCGATTTTCTTGGGTGATTCCGGAAGTTTGTTCATTGGATTCATGATCAGCGCCCTGGCGATCGCTGGCTCCCAAAAATCGCCCACAATTGTTGCCGTTGCGATTCCTCTGGTTTCCCTCGGGCTTCCGATCCTGGATGTTCTTCTTGCGGTGGGGCGCCGGTTTCTTGGAGGCAAGCCCCTATTCCGGGCAGATCGCGATCATATCCACCACAAATTGCTCAAACGAGGGCTGTCACAGCGCGAAGCCGTCCTCCTTCTGTATGCGGTCACAGCGGCCTTCGGCTTCATCAGCCTCGTCCTTCTTCATCGGGGCACCGCGATTGCTCTGCTCCTTGCGCTCACCGGCACGGGCGTGCTCATCGGCGTCCAACAGCTGCGTTACGGCGAATTTGGCGAGATGCTCTTCATCCTGCAGCGCGCCACGCGCCGGCGCCAAATCGTCGCAAATCATGTGGCTGTCAGGCACGCTGTGGAGTCGCTTCAGAGCTGCGATGAGTTTCGGTCCATCTGTCTCGTGCTACGGGATACTCTCCAGCCGGTCGGCTTCGATGGCATTCGATTCCAGATGTTTCACCCAAACGGTTTTCTCCCCGCTTCCTTTCTTCCCCTGAAATACGAACCGGATGACAAGTTCTTACTCTCCTGGTCGGAGCATGGATCAGACGATTCCCCGTGGGAATTGCGGTTAGAACTAGTCACGGATTCCAAGGAGCGCTGGGGATACGTGTCGCTTATTCCTGTCCACGATGAAAAGGCGATTGCCTTGGATATGAATGTCCTGACTGGAGATTTCCGCGCCGCTCTTTCAAAAGCCGTTGCGCGGGCCTGCCGCCGGATGGAAAGCGAGCTCCAGCGCGAAAGCGACAACCGCATAGCCCAATTCCACAAGATCGCCGCTGGTTCGTGAGTGTTCCCCTCTTTTTGCAAGTGGGCGGCAGACGCTGGGATGTTCTCCGAATCGTTTATGCACTAAGGGTAGCGTCGGTCGGAGTAGAGATGCGAACCATTATGCCCAGATTTCCTTCTGAAGTGGGAGTACGTGGTCGTTCGATCTGAGCCACTGTCAGTATTCACGCGACTTTGAGAGCGAGATCGACTTTACGCAGACTTTCCGAGTGAGAACAAACCCATCGCATAGCCTTTTGGATCGAATCGTTCGCAAGCATTTTAGCTTGGATAATATCTATCAAAATGAGACTACGAAACCTGGCGTTGCTTACCCTGATTCTGGCATGTCTCACCCACCCCGCGCTATCCCTTGGCCAAGATTCAAAGAGCCAACCTTCGGATGCGATTTTACAGAAATCTAAACCGGCCGATTTCAACACCAGCATCTATTACAAAAACAAGCGCGAATTCTCCTTGGAAACGGGATGGCTTCCCATCAATATCCCTTGGCCTTTCGATTTTCTCTTAGGCGATAAGTATGATGAGACTCCGCTTAAGTACACCTTGGTACCCACCATTGCTTCTCTGCGATGGCAAATGGACGACATAGGAGGTCCTTCGGTTCTGCGCGGCAATTGGGATCTCACGCTCAGCGGGTCTCTCACTGCGATTCCGAGGGGACCTGAAACACGGTACGGGGCTTATGACATGGGTATTCGGCGTAATTTTGTCCGCCCCAACTGGAGAATCGCGCCCTACTTTGACTTACGCCTCGGCCTGGGGGGCATTGACGCTAAGGGACCCAAAGGGGTGCCCTATGCACAAGGTCAGGACTTCACGTTTACTTTTATGTTGGGCAGTGGGGTGCGATATAACTTCAATCCTCACTATGCCATTTCCGCCGGCATCAATTACATGCACGTCTCGAATTTTTATTTGTCCGAACCGAAGTTTATCAACTATGGCATCAACGTTTACGGCCCCATGGTTGGTCTTGATATCCGCTTAGGCAAACCTAAACGAGACCCTGCACAACAACATCTGGATACGAAGTGACGCTGGCCTGACCCCGTTTTATGTACCAGTGTTTATGAGAGTCGGTTGGTGTTGTGATGGAACTTGGGGCGGACGGAGCGTAGCGGAGTCCGGCCCAAGTTCGGCGGCGAGTTCGGCCGGCGTCTTGTATCCGATCCCGCTGTGCAACCGCTCCTGATTCCAGTAGTGCTTGTATTCCGCTCCCAAAACCTTTGCCTCCATCAACGATGCAAACAGCTCGCGATCCGCAAACTCCGCCTTCATCCGGCTGTTGAACGATTCGCTGTAGCCGTTCTCCCACGGACTGCCCAGAGCAATATACAACGGCCCGACTTTCCGCGCAGCCAGCCATCGTTGCACCGCTCGCGCGATGAACTCCGGCCCATTGTCGGAACGAACCGCTCCGGGCGCGCCATGCTTCGCCTCCAACCATGTCAGAATCACCACCACATCATCTCGCGCCGTCATCCGCCGCTCCACTTCCAGCGCCAGACATTCCCGCGTGAATCCGTCCAGCACCGAAAACCACTTCAGTCTTTTTCCGTCCGCTGTTTCGTCCATCGTGAAATCCCAGCAGCGTCAATCAGGGGTTGAAGGGGCCGGCAATCCGCCACGCGCGACGTCAGTCCCCGGGGCGGGAATCGTTAAGCAATTTTGCGATGTCCTTGGTCGGCGCACTGCCGAAGAAGCGGCTGTATTCTCTACTGAACTGCGAAGCACTTAGATAGCCCACACGCTGACTCGCAGCGCCCGCATCTGTCATCGTGGATAACATGAGTCGCCTCGCCTCCTGAAGACGCAGCACTTTTTGATAGTGCAGCGGGCTCATCGACGTGACGGACTTAAAGTGTTCGTGGAACGAGGAGACACTCATGTTCACCAGTTCGGCCAGCTCTTCGACCTTCATGGGTTGGGAGAAATTGGCGCGCAGCCAGGAAACCGCCTTCGCAACGCGGTGCAGGCTGGACTCGGCGAAGCCCATTTGAGCCACGCGAACACCAATCGGGCTGCGTAGTAACCGGATCAAAATCTCATCCACTACAAGTGGGGCGAGCAGGTCAGCATCACCGGGCTGCGCAAGACACTCCATTAATCTCGTTGCGGCGTTGAGGATGCTCAAGTCGAGCGGTGCGACGTAAACGGCGCGCCTTTCTTGAACGGGAGGCACGCCACGGGGAAACACCTTCAAAACGAGTTCGGCAATCTTGTGCGGGTCGAGGTCCAGCCTTAGAGCGAGGTAAGGCTCGGAATAGCTGGCTTGCGTGACCTGGGCTGCAACGGGCAGGGCAACGGAGAACACCAGCATACGCGACGCGTCGTACTCGTAGACCTCTTCTCCAACGATGACGGTCTTCGCTCCTTGGGCGATGATGCACAAGGAGGGCAACCGGAGCGCGTGTGCACATTCGGTGTTGGTTCGTGAAGCGCGACTCGCGGTCAACCCAGGGATGCGCAGCTCAAAACTACCGTCGTGCGGGGCATACGCGGCAATCAAACGGGCCAATTCAGTCGTGGCGGGTTCGTTTGGGCCCGCAAGTAGGTCTGCCCGCCGCGGAGACGCAGTTTTGCCGTTGGTTCTCATGCCTTCGAGAATAACTCCTTTGCGATCATTATGGCGCTCATTGCGTTGGGCCAACCTGAATAAAACGCCAGGTGCGTGATTACCTCGATTAATTCTTCCTTCCGGACTCCATTCTCCACGGCTTTACTCAGATGAAACCGCAACTGATCCGGACGATTCAAAGCAATCAGCGCTGCCACCGTCGCGAGACTCCGGTCACGCTTGGAAAGCTCCGGGCGCTCCCAGACGTCGCCAAAAAGCACACGGTCCGTTAAATCGACCAGCTTGGGCGCGAAGTCGCCAATCATCTTCTGGGCTCCTGAAGGCTCTTTACTCATGCTTATAACTCCTTCCACATACGATGACTCGGACAGCCTACTCCACGAACCGCTCAAACCGGTATGCCAGTTCCGGGCCACCGTTGCCCCCGTAAGCAAGTTCGGCCACAAGTAGGGCGAACGGTTCAGTATATCGGGCAATCCGAAGAGGGCCACAATCCACCGGATCGAAACCCGCGTCGCGGATCAGCTCAGCAGCCACACCCTTGGCGCGCTCGTCGTCGCCGCAATACACCAGGCTCGGCCGGTTGTTCTTTTGCTTTGCCGCAAACACGCCGAAAAGCACTTCGCTGGGCACAGTGTTGAATGCGCAGACGACCCGAGCCTTGGGAATCATCTTTGCAAGCTCTTCCGCACCCGACGAGGCGTTGGCGACGATGAGTTTAGCGTTGCCGGTATCCATTGGCAGCGAGCAGGTCACGATCACCTTGCCGGACAAATCGCCTGCCTGCTTGAGCACATCGTCGATACGGGACCAATGCACGGCCAGAAACACTGCCTCGGCATCCTTCGCTGCCTCAAGTGGAGTACCAGCGCGGGTATTGCCGTGAGCGTCACGCGCCAGCTTTTCAAGCTTGGCTCTGCTGCGCGCGTAGCTGAATACGACTTCATGTCCGGCTCGCGCAAAGATCGTTCCGAGCTTGCCGCCCATCAACCCTGAACCCAAAATGCCAACTCGCATGCTGTTTCTTCCTCTGGCCAGAAATCGGTTACTCCGATTTGAGAGAAGCCATATCGATAGAGAAGCGGTACTTCACATCGGACTTGAGCAGTCTTTCGTAGGCTTCGTTGACCTTTTGGATCGGGATGATTTCGACATCGGAGGTGATGTTATGTGCGCCGCAGAAGTCGAGCATCTCCTGGGTCTCGGGTAAACCGCCGATGAGCGAGCCGGAGAGGCTGCGGCGTCCGAACAACAGTCCGAAGCCGGCTACGGCCAAAGGTTTCGCCGGCGCGCCGACTAGGGTGAGATTGCCGTCGCGGCGGAGGAGTTGGATATACGCGTTAATGTCGTGGTCGGCGGAGACGGCGTCGAGGATGAAGTCGAAGCTGCCGGCGTGCTTCTGCATCTCGCCGGCATTGCGCGAAACCACGACTTCGTCGGCGCCGAGGCGGCGTGCGTCTTCCTTCTTGTTGGGTGAAGTCGTGAAGACAACAACGTGGGCTCCGAGCGCGTGTGCAAGTTTCACGCCCATGTGGCCCAGTCCGCCGAGACCGACCACTCCTACTTTCTTTCCTTTGGTGACGCCCCAGTGGCGCATGGGGGAGTAAGTGGTGATTCCGGCGCAAAGCAAGGGAGCGGCTCCGGCGAGATCGAGGTTGGAAGGGACCCGTAGGACAAAGCGTTCGTCGACGACGATGCCATCGGAGTAGCCACCATAGGTGACGCCTCCGAGGTGCTTGTCCGGGGAGTTAAAGGTGAGGGTCATGTTGGGGCAAAACTGCTCAAGGCCGGCGCGGCACTCTGGGCAGGTGCGGTCCGAGTCGACCAGGCAGCCGACGGCGGCGAGGTCGCCGGGCTTGAACTTGGTGACCGCGGAGCCGACCTTTTTGACGCGGCCGACGATCTCATGGCCGGGGACACAGGGGTAGACCGTGGGCACGAATTCACTCCACTCGTTACGGACAGTATGCAGATCGGAGTGGCAAATCCCGCAGAACAGGATTTCGATCTGTACGTCGTGCTCGGTAGCCTCGCGCCGCGAGATCGTGGTCGAAGCAAGTGGGGATGTGGCGCTGGTTGCGGAATACGCTTTCGCTTTGTACATGGATTTACCTTTCAGAGTCCGGTCATCTTTTCAATGTGTTCCGGGTAGCGGGCCCCTTCTACCTTGATCTTTGAGGCGGCGCTATCGATGTCCCGGAGATCGGCGGACGTAAGTTCGACGGCGAGCGCGCCGATGTTCTCGTCCAGGCGATGAAGCTTTGTCGTGCCGGGTATTGGAACGATCCAGGGCTTCTGGGCAAGCAGCCACGCCAGCGCGATCTGAGCAGGGGTTGCCTTCTTGCGTTGCGCGATCTCGCCAAGCAGATTGACTAGCGCCAGATTTGTTTTGCGAGCCTCTGGCGTAAACCGCGGGAGGGTGCTGCGGAAATCCGTTTTATCGAGCGTAGTGGTTTCGTCCATCTTTCCTGTCAGGAAGCCCTTGCCGAGTGGGCTGTAGGGAACAAAGCCGATTCCAAGCTCCTCGAGGGTTGGCAGAACTTCGGCTTCAGGACCACGCGTCCACAATGAGTATTCGCTCTGAACTGCTGTGACCGGCTGGACGGCGTGTGCACGACGAATCGTCTTTGCTGCTGCTTCCGACAGGCCAAAATGCTTCACCTTGCCCTGCTGGATCAGTGCCTTCACCGCGCCCGCCACGTCTTCGATGGGCACGTCCGGATCAACACGGTGCTGATACAACAGATCGATGACATCAACTTTCAACCGCTTGAGCGACCCTTCGACGGCCAGTTTGATGTGCTCGGGCCGGCTATTCAGGCCTGCCGCTCCCGGCCGATTATCGCGGCCACTCAGATCGAACCCGAACTTGGTGGCGATCACCACTTTGCCATGGAAAGGCGCAAGCGCCTCGCCCACGAGTTCTTCATTCGTGAACGGGCCGTAGACTTCGGCGGTGTCGAAGAACGTGATGCCGCGGTCCACTGCGGCATGGAGAAGATCGGTCATCTCCTTCTTATCTTTGGGCGGACCATAAGAAAAGCTCATGCCCATACAGCCGAGCCCGAGAGCCGAGACTTCCAAGTTGCTTTTTCCAAGTTTGCGCTTCTGCATTGTTTCTCCTTCGAGAGGTGTTGAACCGTAAAGGTCGAATCGCTTCGAGCCGGTTCACAGCGAGAATCACAAAATGCTAGGACCAACGATGAAGAGTGTAGCCTGCGTGCACTTCGAGCGCTTGCCTATTCCGCCAGAGTATTTGCCCGATCCTCCGAGACTCCCGCGCCATTGCATGCAAACCAGGGAGTGAGCAACTGACTCCCGCGAGGCAGTCGTCGTGCGCTGACGGTGCGACGCCCATGCGGTGACTTCACCTCGCCGGTTGGTGCGGAGCAATCATGGATTGTCTGGACTTTTGCGAAACCTCTCGACCAGCGGGCAGAAAGTGCATTCCCATGGGAATCTGCCACGTCGCCGTTTGGCAATCGCGGCCCGTGCTTTACGTGGAAGCCTTGCTTCCGGTGAGGGCCTCAATCTCCTTCAGAAGATCTGCGATGCGGAAGGGTTTCGAGACGTATCCGTCCATTCCAGCCCACAGGCATCGTTCGCGGTCACCCGCGATGGCGTGGGCCGTCATGGCAATGACAATCTGGTGCGGGCCAGGAGTGCCCTTTTCCCGCTGCCGGATGGCTGCGGTAGCCTCAAATCCGTCCATTTCCGGCATCTGAATGTCCATCAGAATTACATCGAAATTCTGGCGCTCCAGGGCAGCAAGCGCCTCCTTGCCGTTGTTGGCGAGCGCGACAGTGAATCCCTGCTTCTCCAACATGCGTGTAGCCAAGAGCTGGTTGATGGCGTTGTCCTCCGCCAGGAGAATGCGCAAGCGCCGGCCTCGTTCCCTTATCGTGTGGCGTGTCACCAAGCGTGGCGCCGCCATTCTTGGTTCCCGTTCCTCAAGAACCGCCAGGATAGCCGGGAGCAACTCCTCTTGGGCAACGGGCTTGGTGAGATACGCGGCAATGCCCAGTTCACGGCATCGCGCGGCATCACCCGGCTGTCCCGCCGAGGTCAACATCAGGACGGCGAAGTTACCCAGATCGGTCTGCTTGCCGAACTGCTCGACCAGCGCGAACCCATCGACTTCCGGCATCTGCACGTCGATGAGTACCAGATCAAACGGCGAGCCCCCCTGCTGCGCTTCCCGCAGGCGCTGCAGCGCCTCGGCGGCGCTCGCGGCCTGGGCGGGCCGCATCTTCCAGCGCTCCAGCATCTTGGCCAGCAGCAGCCGGTTGGTGGCATTATCGTCCACCACCAGCACGCCAAGATTCCCCAGGGCACGCGGCTCGACTTTCTCGGTCGGAGTTGCGGCCGCGGCAATGCGGGCCTTCATGGTGAAGTGGAAACAACTCCCTTGTCCTGGTTCACTCTCCAGCCAGATCCTGCCGCCCATCATTTCCACCAGCCGCGTGGAAATGGTCAGCCCTAGCCCGCTTCCGCCGAACTTTCGAGAGGTTGAGGTATCGGCCTGGGAAAAGGCCTGGAAGATCACCTTCTGCTTCTCGGGCTCGATGCCGATGCCGGTGTCGCGAACGGAAAAAACCAACTCGAGTTCATCGCCCTCCTGGCGCTCTACGCTGACCCCCAGCCCGATTTCTCCGTGTTCCGTGAACTTAATGGCGTTGCCGATCAGGTTGACGATGATCTGCCGCAGGCGCGTGGGATCGCCCACGATCTCATCGGGAACTCCCGGGTCAATATCGCAGATCAGCTCCAGGTGTTTCTGGTGAACCCGCATGGCCAGAGGCCGCAGGGTTTCGGTCACGCAGGTGCGCAACTTGAAGGCGATGGGGTCCAGCGCGAGCTTTCCGGCCTCGATCTTGGAGAAGTCCAGGATGTCATTGATCAGAGTGAGCAGCGTGTCAGCCGAGGTTTTGACCATCTCCAGATACTCGCGCTGTTCTTTTGTCACTACGGTTTCCAGCAGCAAATGCGTCAGGCCGATGACGCCATTCATGGGCGTGCGGATTTCGTGACTCATGTTGGCGAGGAATTCGCTCTTGGCAGTGTTGGCGTCTTCCGCCGCCGCTCTTAGCTTGGCGGCCTCTTGAAGTTGTTGCCGGATGGTCTCTGTCTGCTGGTGCACCCGCTTCCTGAGCACAACGACCCATGCCAGTACCCCAAACGTGGCAATCATCACCGCGCCGAGCACGGCCATCGCATGGAGCGCCGTCCACCACGAGGGGCTTTTGAGTACGACGACGTCCTCCGGCGAGCGTAGCAGTATCCGGAACCTGGTTACTTGCGGGCTCCATTCTCCAGTTGCCGTCCGCCCGGTGTTAATCTGCACGGAGCAGACTCCCGTCAACTGGAGGTCGCTGCCCGGCTTCCAAGGCGGCATTTCATTTGAGCCATTTGCCAACACGGCGGTGAATAGGATTACGCCAGAAGACAACATCAAAGTGGGAGTTTTCGCCGCTCGGTCCAGGTCAACTAAGTGAGCCTGGATTTGAACAAGCTCTGTGTCGTGAGCTCCCGTCATCGCCTGCTGCGCCGTGACCGGCACGACGGTAACGGGTTGCCCCGCCTCTCCCACCTTGAAGGCCGCGTCCTCCAGCGTGGGCGCGAATCCGTCGGCCACGGGAAAGCCGACCACGTCTACCCAATGACCAAGCGTGGCCGAAGTGCTCTGAGCTGTCGAGGCGCAGAGTCCGCCTGTATCGTCGTGAATGCACAGCAATCGTCCGGGCCACTCCAGAATCACGCGCCCGCGCACATGGACTCGACGCAAGAACGTGACGCCGGCCTCAAATCGCAGCAGGTGGTTGATCGGGCGCAATGGCAATGCGAAAGCGTCGGGCGCCGACTCTTCTTCAATCTTTATCCCTTCAGGCGAAGGGAAGAAAAGGCGCACGCCCATTAGCTGGCGATTCTTGCTAAAAAACGGGGCGACGTTGGCATGAATCAATACCTTGGCATCGACCAGGCGGCTATAGCTCACTCCTTCCTTCTTAACCGTGGTCGCGCTGATCGGGCCATCACCCGTCGTAAGGTTAAGGGTTACGCTGGTGTTCTCCTCTGCGACAGAGTGAACTAAGCCCTCGATTTCTATCCACTGCCCGTCCTCGCCACCCGTCATCATCTGTGTGCGGCCCACTCGATGGGCCGCCGGCAGATGCGATTCACCGACCACCCGTACCTTGGCCCGGTCGACTATGGGGGCGAATTCCCCCGGGCCGCTTACGCCTTCCACCTCTATCATGGCTCCGGCGTGAAGAAGCGGCGTTGGCGGCGGGGCAATCACAAAAATGCATCCTGTCGCGTCGCAGACAAAGATTACTGGATGCCTTGGATCGATGTGCGCGTCGTAGTAGCTCACTACCCCGCGCACGTGCACGGGATACGCCCGCGCCGATTCCTCGGAGGTAAGACTATGCGCCGCGTGCGCAGTGGTAAGCGTCGGGAGAGAGGGCTCGGGATCGGCAGTCTGAGCGCCACGGGCGTTGGAAGCGACGATGGCAAGAAAACCGGCGAGTAGGGCCACGGCCAAACGCAAGTGCGGCTGAAACTCTGGCTTCACCCACGCGCCAGGTCCCGCGCATCTTGCGCCGGTGCTGGACAAAGAGTATTGGGTAATTGACGCAGCGCTTTTCACGCGAATCTCCTTCCACTGGCCTTCTTTGATTGCCGCGCCAAAGCTTCGAGCTCGCTCATAAAGGGGTACTCCGGCTCCGCTCTCTGCTCCCGGATCGCCCATGCCTCAAGCGAAAACTCAAGCGAGCCTGCAAGCCGCGAGTGGCCGGAACGCGCCACTCCGCCATCAGACACATGTTGTTTGGTCTTCACCCTCTTGCGCCGGGAAGGAGTGGGCACAAGTCTAACGGGTGAAAGGAAGGGGCTATGTAAAGTATAGTGCCGGGCAATTCACGCTTCGCTCGTTTTTGCAATACCCAGCAGGTAAGAGTTAACAAGCCGGCGGTCTGATACTCCGCATCGGAATTGTGGGTAGCCCGGCGGACGGCAAGCCCAGAGGACACATCTCGCGCTGACCCGGCCACCGCTCCAATTGCCCGCTGACCCGGCAGCACAGGCGCATCGCCCAGAATACTCTCCGAGCCGGCGGAAGCCCTGGACCTGAATTGATCTTTTTTGTAGTATCTCCCACATGAAAAAAGCGAAAATCGTTCTTCGCGGTTCGGCCGCAAAAGGCAGCGCCGTTCCGATGACCATGGACGATTACCTCGTCGGCGTCCCGGAGCCGGCCCGCAGCACGCTAAACAAAGTTCGCGCGACGATTCGCTCCGTCGTCCCGCCCGAGGCCACCGAGGACATCAGCTATGGGATTCCCACTTTCAGATACAAAGGCGCACTCCTGGCTTTCGCCGCGTTTTCGGACCACTGCAGTCTGTTCCCCATGAGTCTGGCCGTGATGGCCGCCTTCAAAAACGAACTTAAGAACTTCCCCACATCCAAAGGCACCATCCGCTTCCCCCTGGACAAACCTCTGCCGGCCGCCCCTGTGAAGAAGCTGGTCAGGGCGCGCCTGGCTGAGAAGGCACGCAAGAAACACCGCTGATACAGAATGGAAATTGAGCGTGCGGCGTGTAGCGGCTCGGCCCAAAGCCTGACGCTCTAATCGTCAGGGGGCTGGAGATTTTGCGGCTGTGTTGTTGGCGAAATTGAGAAGGGGCGCGATTCCCGGCAGGGGGCCGGAGTGCGCAAACTCCAGAAACTCAATTTGGGCAGCCTGCGGCTTTAGCTTTTCCGCCAGCTTTTTCAGGGACGCGTGGTTCTCCTCGATATCGTTGCTGAGGAATCTTTTTGCCGGGAGCAGGCTTCCGTCCTTGGCGGAATCGGCGCTGTCTCCCAGGTAGAGCGTTCCCGCGGCCAGGTAGGCCGCGCTGCCGTCCGTATGCCCAGGAATCAGGTACGCAGTCACCAGCACATTGCCCCGTTGAAATGTGTCTCCGTCTTGCAGGTATCTGGCGACGTGAATACCTGTGCTTCTCTTGCCCATCAGATGTTCCACCAGAGATTTCGCTGGCGCGCGGCCTTCCATAAGAGACTGTTCCGCAGCCATGACAAAGACTTCGGCATCCGGGAAGGCCGCGCAGCCTGCTATGTGATCGGGGTGCGCGTGGGTCAGCAGGATCGTTTTCACCGCCTCGCGCCCCTGGCCCCCCTGCATCAGCGCATTCAGAATTGCCGTCGCCTTGTGATCATTTCCGCAGTCCACCAGGATCACCTGGCCATCCCCGGAAGGAATGATTCCAACGGATACCATGCCGTCCTTCACTTGTTCCGCTCCTCCGGAAAGCGCTTGATGATCTTTAAGGGGAATGGTTCGCGAGAAAGAATAGAAGATGAGTCCGAAGCACACCACAACAGCCAAAACGAAGACAATCAAAACATTGCGAATGATTTTCACGTACGCACTCCTTTTGCCATGGAGGAATGTCTGGTCCGTTTTTTCTTGGCAGGCAGGATAAACACACTAGCCCTAACGCTGGCCGAACAGGCCGCGGAAAAAGTACCATCCCGTCATTCCGAACGGAGTCTTCGGAGTGAGGAATCCCTCTCTTCTTGGACTCCCACCGAAGAGAGATTCCTCGCTTCGCTCGGAATGACGAACCTAGCCAGTTCTTCCGCACCCTCCAAAGCCATGACGTGGCCAGTCGTCCCGCAATTCAGCTAGGCCTGCGGTTCCTCCACCGCATCGTGCAACCTGTTCCAACACTGCAGCGAGATTAGCACGTTGCATGACGGAAAATAATGGCCGCGAGCGAAGGCGTGTGCCACATGGCCCTCGGCCAGACCCCGCGCGAAAGTCACACCGATTGATCAAGAATCGAGCGAGCCGTCAACTTTCGCAGGTGTAGAATAAAAGACCAGAATGAACATGCCTGCGAGAAGCCTGTCGGCGATTGTCCTAGTCAGCGTGGCGCTCATTTTGTGCACGCAGGCGGCAGCGCAACAGCCGAATGAAACTCCGGCGCCGGGCGGCAATACCAAAATTCAAGTCCATGTGAATGCGGTCCTGATACCCGTGGTGGTTCGTGATGCGCAGGGACTTGCGGTGGGCACCCTGAAGAGAGAAGACTTCCAGGTTTTCGATAAGGACAAACCTCAGGCCATTTCCGGATTCACCATCGTAAAACGTGCCGCGATGAAGAGCGAATCACCTGCGGCTCCACTCCCTCCCGAGGCTCCCGGTGCCGCCGCCTTAACTGCCACTCCGCAATCAACCGTGGCCCCGCAACGCTTCATCGTTTTCTTGTTTGACGACCTGCACCTTACTTTCGGCAACCTCGCGCAAGTGCAAAAGGCGGCGATTCGAATACTGCCGCGATCCCTGGCGGAGTCCGACATGGCGGCCGTGGTTTCGACCTCGGGGACCAACAGCGGCCTGACGCGCGATCACGCCACGTTGCAGGAAGCGGTCATGAAAATCCAAGCACAGAATCATGACCAACATACCCAGCGCGAATGCCCGGATCTTGATTATTACCGCGCGAACCAGATCCAAAACAAGCACGATGACACAGCTTTGGAGGCTGCTGTTCATGAGGTGCTGACCTGTGCAAACCTGGATCCCAGGTTTCAGATCCACGTGGCCGAGGGCATGGTAAGATCGACAGCCTCACGACTACTGACGATCGGCGATGCCGATATCCACGCAACACTGGACTTCGTGAAAGAACTCATTCGAAGAATGAGCGCTCTGCCGGGGCAACGCACGTTGATCCTGGTGTCGCCCGGATTCCTCACCATCACGCCGGATGCGATGAGCGCCAAATCAGAAATCATCGATTTTGCCGCGCAATGCAACGTGACCATTAATGCGCTGGACGCGAAAGCCCTGTACACCGGACAAATCGACGCCAGCGAGCGAGGCGCAGGCACTACTTACGCCCTGGAATACGGGAACGAATCGCAAGCGCGCCGTGAAACTCTGGAACTTTCCGAAGACGTCATGGCGGAATTCGCCGACGGCACAGGCGGCACCTACTTCCACAACAGCAACGACTTAGCCGGAGGTTTGCAGAATCTCACCGCCGCGCCGGAGTACGTTTACCTGCTCGAGTTTTCTCTGGAACACGTCAAGCCGGACGGCGCCTACCACCGCTTGAAAGTGAAAGTCGGTCGGGACGGTCTGCAGTTGAAGGCGCGTCGCGGCTATTTTGCGCCCATGCCAGAGAAGGACAAGAAATAGGGAGCGAATGCGAATGAGAGGCAAGCGTTGGCATGTGACGATGTCCACTGCCTTGCTGTTTGCGGGTTTTGTTTGCGCCCTGGTCAGCGCCCTTCTGATGACATCTGTCGTGCTCACCGCTCAGGCGCCAGAGGACTCACAGAAGAATCTGAAGAATCGCAGCTTGAAATGGGTTCCCCCTCAGGTTGATGCGCCGCTTGGTTCTCGCGTTTCTTCACCGCCTTGCGTGCTCTCCAATATCCTCCAACAGGCGGGCGCGCGTGCCAATGAACTTTACACCAGCCTTGAAAGCTTCTCTGCGCAGGAAAGGATTGAATACCAGTCTTGGGATCACATGGGCTATCTTCAGGATTCCCGGACCGGGACGTTTGACTACGTCGTTCTCTTTAATCTGACGCTGGGAGGAATGACCGTGGATGAGAGCCGCCACCCCGAGCATGGCAGCCCTCTGCTGGCAGCCTTTACTCAGGAAATCGGGCTGCCGGAAATGGCCTTGCTATTCCTTCCGGAAATGCAGGACGAGTACGAAATGAGCTGTGAAGGCCTTGTCGAATGGAACGGGCGGCGGACACAGGTTGTTCATTTCCTGCATCGCAAGGACAAACCAAGTCACACCCTTTCATTTCGCGACAGCAATGGGGCGGTGTATCCCGCCAAGCTCAAGGGCCGTGCGTGGATAGCCGCCGATTCCGGCGAGGTCGTCCACATGGAGCTGAGCCTGATGGAAGAAGTTCCGCAGGTTAAGGTGCGCCGCTGGTATCTCTCGATCAATTACGCCCCGGTCCAGTTCCACACGCAGAATGTGCGCATGCTGTTGCCGCAGACTGTCGACGCCTGGTGCGATTTTGTGGACCATCGCACCATTGTCTATCACACCTTCAGCGATTTCCTGCTGTTCTCCGTGCAAACCGATGAAAAGACCGGGAAGCCGAAGTAGGGCAATAGGTAGCAAACTAACCCTCAGTTACGTATAAAACTCTCCAGTTCGCCCGCGTTATCCTCAGTGACTCCGTTTTTTAGATTGACATTCACACCTGCAAAGCATATTGTTCGCACGCTTTTGCCCTAGCTGTTTTCCCATCACAGGCCAAGTTCGACCCGCTTTTAGCGGAGTAAATCTGAGGAGGAATCGTATGCGCAGGTCATCGACCGGTTTTCTGTTCGTAGTCTGTACACTCGCAATCGTCATGCTCGGGGTCGCCACGGCCTGGACGCAATCCATGTCGCAGGAAAAGCCCGTCCTCTACACTTATGTTTCAGAGTGGACCGTCCCCCGCGCCATGTGGGCCGATTATCAAAAGTTGGAAGCCTCAGGGACCGACGCCCAGAATAAACTCGTGGCTGACGGTACCCTGGTTGCCTTCGGCAGTTTCTCCGTCCTGAACCATCAGGAAGGCCAGCCAACGCACGGCAGTTGGTTCTCCGCTTATTCCATGGCCAACCTGATGAAGGTTCTGCAAGGATTCCGCTCCGCGCCAGATGCCACGGGTCCCGTCTACAGCGCCTCAAAACATTGGGACTACATCTTCGAGAGCCGCAACTATAACGGCCACTCCGGCAGCTTCAAGAACGGCTACCTGCGCGTCGGCCGCTGGAAATACAAGGCCGGCGCCAGCGATCCGGACGACAAGATCATGAAGGCCACCATGGTCGCCATTCTCGAAAAACTCTTCGCCGATGGCGCCCTTCATTCCTACCAGATCGACGAAGAGAATATCCATTCCAGCGATCCTGATGGCTTCTACGTCGCCATTATTGCCAATGGGGCGGAAGGCATCGATAAATTCAATGCGGCAATTGACGAAAGCGAGAAGAAGAACCCCGCGGGCATGGCCGGATTCGAGTCCTTGTTGGACACGCAAGGCCACCGCGATTTCCTGGCCTTCGTCGACACCATGACCCACAAGTAGCTCGTCAACCCATTCGCTCCGCTGTGCCCCCGTAACATCGCGCGGGGGCGCAGTCGCGATGGTGGCTTACTCCGTGTGCGTTAATGTGCGGACGTGAAGTTCCAGCGCCTGATTGTACTGGCGCTCGATTTGTAGCTCGGTTTGCAGCTTCTTGATCAACATTTCCAGGTGCGCTATTTCTGCGCGCAGCTTGAGCTCTACCGATAGCCCGCCCACGCGCGCGGCGGGTGGCGCCGTCGGCGCGGGAGTTTCCGTCGCGGCCCGCGGCCAAACCGATTCGCCTTGTCGAGGCTCCCCTGGTGGTGGCACGCTCACCGGCCCCGCGACAATCGGCGTAACGCGCGCTGCCGGCGCGGCAAAGAGGCTGCTCAGTGACGCCACACCCATGGGCCGGTCCGCGGCAGGCGCCGCTGGCTGAGGCATCGCCGGCGCCAGTAAATGCTTCACGCGTCCAATCAGCTCTTGGGGCTGAAATGGCTTACGCACCAGATCGTCGGCTTGGACTGCTACCGCCCGGTCCGCCACGCTCTTGTTCACCACGCCCGACATCAATATCACCGGCGTCTTCCCATACTGCGGGTTTTGCTTGATCTGAGTGCACACCGAATAGCCATCTTGATCCGGCATAATCACATCCGTGATCACCACGTCTGGCGGGTGCTCCTCGAACTGCGCCTGCGCCGACGCCGCGTCCGCGCACGTAATCACTTGGATGTTTTCGCGGCGGAAGGCGATCTTGATCACTTCCCGCATCGTCGCGCTGTCGTCAATGAAATAGACCGTGGGCGTGTGTTTCGCCTCGGCCTCGCCGGTCGCCGGCATGGCGATCGTGTCGCTCATTGAGCCTCCTTGTCCGCAAGCTCGCCGCTGGTGTCGCGTGCCGTTTCGTCGAACTCACGCATGGCGTCCAGCATCAGTTCCGTCGCGGAACGCAGCACCGTGCGCTGCGCCGACGCCGCTCCGTACACAAACTTGTACACCCCGGAGCCGCAATCCACGCAGCTCTTCAGGATGTGCAGCACCGCTTCATCGCCAAACAGCGCGCCGCATTCCGCGTGCGTAATCTCCCCCGCGTCGAAAAACATCACTGCGTCCGTTTCGCCCGCGTTGATGGTCAGCGCGCCCGTCTGCCGCGCATGCCCCAGCATTTGCATCACGCCGGTCAGATCGTGGTGCGTCAGATTTCCGCTCAAGCTGGTGTCCGCCTGTCCCAGCATTTGCGTCGGCTGGAACCCTTCCAGCTTGCTCACGATAATGTTTTTCACGTGATTCGCGATCGTCGCCGGTGGAAGTTGCCGGTCAATGTAATCGTCGCAGCCCGCCTGAAACGCCTCCATCAACGCCCGCTGGCTGCCGTCGCCCAGTGCGATGATTGGCAGGGAAGCGTTCGAGGCGTCCGCGTGAATAATCTTCGCGATTTCCAGCGCCCCCATCTCGCGCATGTTCGTGGCGCACACGATCGCGGTGGGCTTGTCATATTCCAGCGTGGTCAGCGCAAAGGCCGCTTGCGTCGTCGCCGTCACTTCAAACCCTTCCCGCTTCAGCGTGTCGCCGAGCCTTTTCGCGAACAGCACATTGCTGTCGATTAGCAGAATCTTCGCTGGTTTGCCCGGCAGCATCATGCGTGCGCCTCCGGCAACGGCGCTCTGTCAACTCCGCTTTCCATCGGCTCCATTCCTGGCGTCAGCGCGCCCAGGTTCAGCACCTCGATCACTTCCCCGGCATGAGATAGCCACGCCGCCACGTGCGGCGAATCCGATGGCCCCGCCGGCGTCAAATCCGCCTGGATCAGTTCGCAATCGCCGCTCACGGGCAGCGCGATCCAGTCTGTCGTTCCTTCCCGGCGCCGTTTCGAAATCAGGTAATACCGCCGCGACGTCAAGCGCTTTCCGGTCAGCTTTTCCGCCACGTCGCACACCGGCACCACGCGCCCCCGCCGCAGAATCACCCCGTCGATTTCCGGGGTCCGGTGCGCAAAGCGAAACATCCTGCTGGGCGCAACCAGTTCCGACACCTGGTCCGCCGCCAGCGCAAATCGCCGGTCGCCCAGCCGCAGCAGCACGCAGGATCGTGCATCGAGTTGTTCCGTCCAGCTCACGGTGTCAATTCCACTTCCGGTGCGCTCGCCGCCTGAGCCTCCAGCAACGTTCCGGCTGCCGCATCCAGTTGCAACAATTCCTGCTCCGTCAGGAAACCTTGCGGGTTCACAACCGGAATCACGTTTTGATCCAGGACCGTCAACCCGCGGTACCACACGCGTTCCTCGTGGCAAAACGCCGGCGACAGCGCCTGCAGCCGCGTCATCGTGGTCATCTTCTCGATGCCATCAATCAGCAGCCCCACGCGCGTCTTGCGCAAAAGAAAAATCAACCCCGCCGGCGATGGCCGCAATCCAAAGTGCACCGCCGCATTCACGACGTACACGCCCCGTTCGCCGCGTTTCAGCAGGTGCCGCACCTTGGGCACGTTGGGTTCCTCGATCTCCACGGACGCTCCCGCCAGGCTGTCCACGCTGCGCACTTCTTGCACCGAAGCCGAAGAAATCGCGAAAATCTGATTGCTGCTCCGGAACAGAATGATCTGCTCCGTGCGCACCGCCGGCGTCTTGTGTACGGGCTCAAAGCGCATCAGCGTGCTCCTACGGGCGCCATGCGGCTCAGTCCCAGCACGCGCTTCTCGATGGCCGGATAGATATCGTCAATCCCCAGCACTTGGTCCACGACCCCCGCTTTAATGGCTTCCGCAGGCATTCCAAAAATTACGCAGGTTGCTTCATCCTGCGCCAGCACCAGCCCGCCCGCCGATTTGATGGCCCGGGCCCCGCGCGCCCCGTCGCTGCCCATTCCCGTCAACACCACGGCAATGCTCATGGCTCCTGCGTACGCCGCGATCGATTCCATGGTCACATCGATGTTCGGCAGGTACCCCTCAATGCGTCCCGTCGTGCTGTCCAACTGAATGCGCCCCGTCGGCGTAACCCGCAGATGCTGTCCGCCCGGGCAGATGTACAGCGTCCCCGGCTGCACCGACTCGCCCGCTTCCGCTTCCTTCACGCGCACTCCCGTAAACTCCGCGAGCTGTAAGGCGTATTGCGTGGTGAAAGCCGCGGGCATGTGCTGCACCAGGAACACCGCGGCCGGGAAATCCTTTGTGAACCCCGGCGCCATCCGCATCACCGTCGCCGGCCCTCCCGTCGATGCCGCCAACACCACCACAGGAAAGCGCAATTCCGCCGGAACGATAGGCGTGGACTGCGCCAATCGCACTCTCTGCACCGGTGCCGCCGGGCCCATTCCCGCTCCCTGGACCGCCGTAACCATTCGCGACGCCGTGCGCACCACTCTTACCTTCGCCGCCATCCGCACCTTGCGGATCAGCTCTTCCTTCGAGCTTTGCATGTCCAAATCAATGCCGGCTGATGGCTTGGTCACAAACTCAATCGCGCCCAGTTCCAGCGCCTTCAGCGTCTTGTCCGCGCCTTCCCGCGTCTCCGAGCTCACCACCACGATCGGCCGCGGATTTGTCGTCATGATATGCGCGGTGGCCTGCAAGCCGTCCATGTGCGGCATGTTCAAGTCCATCGTGATCACGTCCGGCTTTAGCGACTCCGCCATCGCGATCGCTTCCCGCCCATCGGTGGCATGCCCCACTACCTGCAGTTGGTCATCGGAATTGAAAATCGACTCCAGCACACGCCGCATGAACGTGGAATCTTCCACGACAAGCACGCGAAACTTTTTGGGCTGGCTGCTCACCATTTTCGCTTACCCAACCGGCACAAACGGACGTGCCGCCTCCTTGCCCATCAGTTGCTCCACTGCCGCCAGCAACTGGTCTTCCTGCACTGGTTTGGTCAAGAATGCCGAAGCCCCTTCCTTTAACGCGCGGTCGCGATGCTTCGCGCCGGCGCGCGAAGTCACGACCATCACGGGGATGCGCCGCGTCGCGGGACTCTGCCGCAATTGCGTCATCAATTCGTAGCCCGTCATGCGCGGCATTTCCAGGTCCGTGATCACCAGGTGGCAGCCATGCTGCGACACCAGTTCCGCCGCCTCCAGCCCATCCGCGGCCAGTTTCACGCGGTAGCCGTTCTTCTCCAGCATGCGTCCCACGAACTTACGCACGCTGATCGAATCATCCGCGATCACGATCACGCGCTCCTGCTCCACGCGGTCGATGGCATCGCTTGGGATCGTTCCGCGCGCCACGGCCGTCGAACCCGGCGCGAACACGCGTGCCGCGCTCGCGCTTGCCTGCACGGCGCGCCGCTCGCTCGGCTCGTTCGCCACCATGCGGTTCAGGTCAATCAGCAGAATCAGGCTGCCATCCGGCGCAATCGTCGTCCCGGGGAAGAGCTTTACGCGCCGCAAATACTCGCCCAGGTTCTTGATCACGATTTCGTCTTTGCCCAGCACTTCCTCGACGACCAGGCCGATCTGCCGGCTCCCCGCGTTTGCCACCACCATGCGGAAATACCCGTTGATCGGTTCCAGCGGCGGCAGTCCCAAATAGGAATCGAGCCGCACCACTTCCGTCACCACGTCGCGCACCTTCGTCAGCAACTTTCCGCCCACGTCCTCGATTTCATCCGCGCGCAACCGGCGAATCTCTTCCACCACCGCCAGCGGCAGCGCAAAGTGGGTCGCGCCGCAACGCACGAAGAGCGCCGGCGAAATAATCAGTGTCCACGGCACCTTCAACGTGAACTTCGTCCCTAACCCCGCCGTGCTCTGCACCTCGATTTCGCCATTCAGCGCGTTCAGGTTGGATCGCACCACATCGAGGCCCACGCCGCGCCCCGCCAATTCCGTCTTCACTACCGCCGTTGAAAAGCCCGGGTGGAATAGCATCTCGCGCAGGTCGCGCTCGGTCAGCCGGTCCGCCGTTTCCCCGGACACCATTCCGCAATCGATCGCGCTCTGTTTCACGCGCTGGTAATCGATCCCTCGCCCGTTGTCTTCCACCTCGATGTAAATGTGATTGCCGCGGTGATAGGCGCGCAGAAATACCGTGCCCTGCTCCTGCTTGCCGGCAGCGGCGCGATCCGCCGGACCCTCAATGCCGTGCGCCACGGAGTTCCGCACCAGGTGCACCAGCGGATCCGAAATCTGCTGGATGATGTTGTTGTCGAGTTCCGTCTCGCTCCCGGAAAACTCCAGCTCCACCTGCTTCTTGGCTGATTTCGCGGCGTCCCGCACCGTCCGCGAGAGCAGGGAATACAGTGTTCCGATCGGCACCATGCGCGCGGCCGTAATTTCGTCCTGCAGGTGGTGCGCCAGCTTGCTGAATTCGTCGATGTCGCCTTCCACCCGCCCGATGAATCCCTCGAGCTGCGACAGCACTTCGTTTACGTCCGCCGATATCTCCGTCATCGATCGCGACAATATGTTGAAGTCGTCGTAGCGGTCCATCTCCAGTTCGCTGAACTCTCCCAGGTACGACGCCTCGCCCGCCGCCGCGCTCGTCAGCATCTTCTGCGTTTGCGAAGCCGCCCACGGCGTCCCCGGTTGCAGTGTCCGCAGCCGGTTGAACTCGTACTTCTCCTGAAACTCGTTGACTTTGTTCTGCAGGCGTTCCTTCGAGAAGCTCAACGTGTCGATCAGCTTCTCCAGTTCCGCCACGCGCCCCAGCATCTTTGTACGGTTGATCACCAACTCGCCGACCGTATTCATCATGCGGTCGAGCCGTGCCAGCGAGATGCGCACGGACTTCGATATCGCTGCCTGTTTCTTGGCGGCGCGCACGCCTTGCTTCGTCGACGCGCGTTCGACTGCCGGCTTTCCTGATTCCACGCCGGTTGCTTCCGGCTCCACCACGGTCGCGGCCGGTGCTTCTTCCTCGGCTTCCAGCGGTGCGAACTCCGCGATGCGTCCCAGCAGCGAATCCACGCCCGCGCGCATGTCCGCTTCATTCTCCCAGTCCCGGTGCAGCGTCTTCTTCAGCACATCCACGGACTCCAGGCACAAATCCACGACCGCGGGTGACGGCTGGATTTCGCCGTCGCGCATGCGGCCGATCAGGTCTTCCACGCGGTGCGCCATCGCGCCCAGCCGCCGCAAGCCTACCTGCGCCGCCGATCCCTTCACCGTGTGAATCGCGCGGAATAACCGGTTGATCTCTTCTGGATTGTTGTTGCCTTCCAGCGAAAGCAGGCAATCGCTCACCACCTGCAAATGCTCTTCCGCCTCCGGCTGGAAGAATTCCAGAATCTCGTCCGGCACTTCGTCATCGGTGGGCAGCGCATCGAAATACGAACCCGTCAATCCCACCGTGGGCGTCTCTGCGTCTCTCGCGGTAGCCTGCAAATCAGCCTGTGCCTGTGCTTCTGCCTCTGCCCGTGCGTCCTCCCCGGGCTGGGACAAATTCAAGGGCGGCGGCTCCGGCGGAAAGGCAAACCGGTACCTCTCCTTGAACGCGGCCATATCTTCCACGTTCTCCTGCCCGGTATCGCTCATTTCCAGCAGGCAGGTCTCCAGCACGGAAATCCCGTCGGAGAGAAACTCCGTAAGCGGCCCGTGCAGATCGTCTCCCAGCGGGGCATTCAACGCGTACTGGAAAACGTGCGCCAGCTTCGCCGCAACCTCCGAAAACCTTGGAAAGCCGTAGCTTGCCGAAGTTCCGCTCAGCGTGTGCGCCGCAATGTACAACCGCTCCATATCTTCGCGGCGCGGTGTTACCTCCTGCAGCACGCCCACATACTCCCGCAGATATTGCAGGTGCTCCGACGCTTCCTGGAGGAACATCTCGACGGATTCGCGGTCCGGCATACTCACGCGCGCCCCTCCGCTACCAATTCAGGCTTCTGCATCTCTTCCGCTGTCGGTTTCCGGTACAAAATACAATCGCCGAGCACGATGGCCTGGAATTTCACGGGCATCTTAGAAATCGACTCGGAGTGTCCCAGAAACAGGTACCCGCCCGGCTCCAGCGACTCATAAAACTTCTGCACTAGCGTCCGCCGCCGCTCTTCCGTGAAATAAATCAGCACGTTCATGCAGAAAATCAGGTCCATGCGGCCCACATAGACCGGCGAAGCCAGATTCATTTGCGCGAATGTCACCAGCCTCCGCAGCCGGGGTTTCACCTGGTACCCGCCGTTCACCGCCGTGAAATGCGCCGCGAGTTGCTGCTCGTTCACGCTCGCGATGCTGCGCCCGGCGTAGGTCGCGTGCTCCGCTTTTTTCAACGCCAACCGGCCCAAATCCGTCGCCAGAATCTCCACGTTCCAGGCGTCCGCGAAGGAAAGCGAGTCCAGGATGGTGATGGCGATGGAATAGGGCTCTTCTCCCGTCGAACACCCCGCACTCCACACCCGCAGCGTCCGCGGATTCTTCCAGAATTTTATGGTGTGCAGTTCCGGCAGCACGCGCTTTTCGAACGCCTCGAACACCGCCGGATACCGGAAAAACGAAGTCTCCTGCGTCAGCAGCC
>DATERF010000043.1:0-9048 GCA_035271845.1 Candidatus Acidiferrum sp. | reverse complement strand
TTCCAACATGAGCTTATGAGTTCCCCAATGCCGCAAGTCGGGCGAGTACGAAATCCAGATATGAGCTCCGAGAGGTGTCATGGGCCGATGAATCAGGGCCCAGCGTCCATCGATCCTTCTGGGCAGGAGGGCGGCATCTTTGTCGTCGGGCGGCATGATGACGCCAAGTTTTTCGTAGGCGTGGAAGTCTCTCGTCAGTGCGAGAGATACGCCCGGGCCACCGCGGGAATAGGAGGTGTAGGCGACAGCATATTGCTCGAGCTCCGGCATGTAGGTGATGCGGGGATCCTCAATGCCCCACAATTCTTCGGGGAACTGCTCCGGTTCGGGCAGGAGCGTGGGCTTTTCATCGATGTGCCATTGATCGACGCCGTTTACCGAGCGCGCTGCGCACAAGTGCGAGTGGCCGCGGCGATCTTCGACGCGGCACAACAGCAGAGTGGAGCCGTCGGGCAACAGTGTCGCGCCCGAATTGAACACGGTGTTGATCGAGTAGGGCCAATCCTTTGCGGTCAGGATGGGATTGGCGGCGTAGCGGCGAAACAGGATGTCGTGTTGGATCATCATCTCTCTCAGAAACAATTTGACAGCGAGTGCCTAACCGTTTCAACGAAACAGGCCGGACAAAAAAAGTTTGCCGGTTGGTCAGAGCTTATTATCGGTTGTATCCGCTTCTTCCAGCTTGCGCATTTCCAGAAGCGCCATCAGGAAGGACAGCGTCGATTCCGCGCCCTGATTCTCATTGGCGCGGTCGGGATGCAGGCCGTCGCGGCACCCGCCGGTGGTGGGATCGTAGAGGGCCACCTGCAAATCGTTGTCCCCGAGAAACCAATTGAAAGCCGTCCACGCGTCTTTGCGCCAGCGGCCCTTCCCTGTTGCGCGATAGGCTTGCAGGAAAGCGGAAACGGCGGCGCAGGCTTCCACGGGTTGCTGATCGAAGCGAGCCTTTTCCGTTTTCTTCGAGTAGAAGCCGTGGGACCCGATGGGAACGAAGTGGCCTTTTATCTCGCAACGCTGAACCGTCGCCAGCCATTCCAGCGCTTCCAGTCCAGCGGAAACCATGGCCTCGTTGGCGCCGCGTCTTCCCGCTCGGATGAGCGCCTGCGGCAGGCGAGCGTTCGAGTACGAGAGCACATTCTCAAACCATTTCCAGTCGGCGGAAGAGTTCGCACGATAGGAATCCAGCAAACGATTGGCGAGCGCGTCCGCGGCATTCAGCGCAGCGCGATCGCCCGGAAACGATTCGAGATATTCCAGGAGGCCGAGCAAGGCGAAGGCGCAAGCCCGGGGACTCTTGAACTCGACTGCGGCGGGCACGGCCAACTCAAACAAACGCCCGGCCGCGCCTCGGAGCCCGGCATCCTTGGTACGACCGAGCACGGTGCCCAAGCCCCACAAGGCGCGCCCATGGCTGTCTTCGGAGCCTTCCGCATCCTGCCACTGGCGTTCATAGCTGAGGCAATTGCGGAACCTTTTGGTTGCGGGATCGAAAGCCAGCCACAAAAAAGCGAGATAGCGGGAGGCCAGATCGAGGGTGGCGGTTGGAGTGATGCCGGCAAATTCTTCCAAGAGGATGGCGACGATGAGAGCGCGCGCGTTGTCATCGGTTGTGTAACCTTCCGGATAATTCGGAACGACAAAGACGGCGTGCTCGATGATTCCCGTGTGGTCCGTCATGCGGTGCAAGTGATCGAGTCTTACGGCGGGAAGGCGGTCGAGAACCTTTTCGGTGTTCTGGGCGGAAAAAGTGGCGCGGGGATTGCGCAAGCGCTCGTTGTACACGCGCTCGAAACTCCCCATGTATTGCCGAGCAGCGCGATCCCACACCATGTCTCGTGTATAGAGGTAAGCACGTTTCCTCATGGCATGGCGCGCGGTTCCGTTGTCCAACAGCTCGATCGTTTTCGCGGCAATGGCCTGCGGATCATCGAACGGAACAAGTACGCCGCGTCCCTCGTCCAGCAATTCCATGGCATGCAAATACGGGGTGGAAATAATCGCCTTTCCCGCGCTCAAGGCATACGCGAGCGTCCCGGAAACGACTTGTCCCTTGTCTTTGTAAGGCGTGATGTAAATGTCCGCGGCGCCGATCACCTCGACCAATTCTTGCGGACTCACGAAACGATTACGAAAGATTACGTTAGCCTCCACGCCGAGCTCTCTGGCGAGTTTCTGCAAGTATTGCCTGTATATGTCGCCCTCATGCCGGAGGACATGCGGATGGGTGACACCGGAAATCATGTAAACGACATTGCTGTGCTTCGACAGGATAGCCGGCAGCGCCTTGATGACGTTTTCGATGCCCTTGTTCGGCGAAAGCAACCCAAACGTGAGCAAAACATCTTTTCCTTCTGTTCCAAAAGTTTCCTTGTAGAACTGCGGGTCCGTGAAGGCCAAATCCGGAATGCCATGCGGGATCAGATCAATCTTGGAAATTGGCACATGGAATACTTCCTGCAGGATTTCCGCCGCTTGGCGGCTCATCACGATCAGGCGGTCCGATAGCGCGGCAATTTCCTCCATGACCATGCGCTGATCGAAATTGGGTTCGCGCAGCACCGTGTGAAGGGTAGTAACGATCGGCATCTGAAGGCGTTGAAGGAGTTCCAGGATGTGCGCGCCCGCTGGTCCGCCGAAAATTCCATATTCGTGCTGCACGCAAACCAGATCGATGTTGCTGAAATTGAGGAAATCCGCGGCCTGGCGATACGAAGCCAACTCATCCTGGGAAAGCTCGAAGCGAATCCGGGCGGGGTAGCTGTAGCCTTCTTCCGTGTCGTTGACGGGCAAGGCCAGCAGTTCCGTGGCCTCGTATTCCGCGTGGATGGCGTCGCACAAATCCGTTGTAAACGTGGCGATGCCGCAGCGCCGGGGAAGGTAATTCCCGATGATGGCAATCCTGCTTGGCAGCATGGGCCGTGGATGGATTGGCCAAAGCGGGACGACTTTTTCTTCGACAATTGGCGGGGCAGGCGCTGGATCGAGGCTAACTATTTCTTCGGGGGCGGAAAAGGCAATCTCCGTGTGAGCGTAGAGCACGTCGACAACTGCCGGGTCTTTTGCTTGCGAAATTGTTTTGGGCAGCTTCATGCAGTTCGTTATGCTCTCCTTTTCTCGTGGTCTGGCGGAAGTGGGCCGCGGCTAGGTGCGTTGGCGGGCGTAAATCCTGCGGCCGTTCGCGACGCCAAATAGGACCGTTAGAAGCGCAGCGGAAATCACGGCAACAAAGGCTGTAATAATCGTTCCAGCGACGCCGCCGAAGCCCGCGGCGCGCATCAGCAATCCCCCGGCGACGGCTCCCCCGATTCCCATGGCCACGTCCATGATCGGACCATAGCCATTACCCTGGAGGATTCTTCCTGCTCCCCAGCCAACCAGCACCCCGATGAAAATCCATGCAAGTAGATACATACATTCCTCTTTGCCCCGTCGATTTGTGAACACTCAGGCAGACTGGGCTTGCCCCTCTTACAAATCAGGACGCAGCACCTAAGCGGCGACGGCGGCGGCAATCTTGTGAAACGTGGAATTGAGAACTTCGTACGTGTCGACCTTGGGAGTTCCTTCGATCAGCGCTGCGAGCATTCTCAGAACATCTGGAAAGGTTCTCTGGCTGTAGGATTTGGCGTCCGATGCCTTGTCCCACAGGCTAATGGAAGTGACAGCGTCCTGGCTGGGGGCAAAGAAGGTGAGTTCGTCCTGGAATCCGTCTTGCTTGCGGAGCATGGGTATGATTTCTTGCTCCATGATGAGGCTGAATTTGGAAATGCTGTCGGGCTTCAGAAGTGTGGTTACTTTGCGAACAAACATGGGGCGCACCCTGGTTTCTTGGCCAAGGGAGTGATTCAGGGTACCGCTCGCGGTCTCGAAGACCTGAGGCCCCTTGATCCACTCTCATACTGCCTGAGTTTACTCACTTTGTCAAGTATTATTAGGTTCCCATGATAATACTTAACCATGCAAGTAAATCCACAACTCATCCACGGACATCGGCCGGCATCACCCAGGAGCGGCTGGAGACATTGATTCCATCCGTCCTGCTCAACTTGTAAGGGAAGCATGTTTCCCGGGATCCAGATGAGCAGGACGGCGAGATGACGGATACCGGCCGACCCGCCCAGACCGGCCAATATCGCTCAGTCTCGCCGTCCAAGATCCCATTTTAAAGACTGTCAAGCCTGCGCGCTGTGCACTTTTGTACAGTCTTGCAAAACTCTTCTTGTTAGGGTGACTACGACGTGGAATGTCCATGCCCAGACGGAATTTCGAGGTGAATATGAGGCCACGGAAACTCAAGAACCAACGAAGTAACGGCTCTTTTGATCCGCAAGTTTTCCTGGATACCGCGGGGGTGGCGAGAAAAGTTGTGGAATATCGAAGAAATGAATCGATCTACTCCCAAGGTGATGCCGCAAATACGGTCATGTACATCCAGAAGGGCGGCGTGAAATTCTCAGTCGTGAATGGGTCCGGCAAGGAAGCAGTGGTGGCGATGTTTGGTCCCACGGATTTTTTTGGCGAGGGATGTATGGCGGGCCAGCCGCTCCGGATAGGCACGACAACAGCCGTTACACCGACAACCCTTCTGGTCATGCAAAAGGAGGAGTTGCTGCGCGTGCTCCACGCGGAGCATGGGTTATCCGATCATTTCATCGCGTATATGCTGGCGCATAACATCCGGGTGGAAGAGGATCTGATCGATCAGCTCTTCAACTCCAGCGAAAAGCGACTGGCGCGGGCGCTCCTGCTGCTGGCGCGCTACGGGCAACAAGAACAACCTGACCGCATCCTGCCGAAGGTTTCGCAGGAGACGCTGGCGAGCATGGTCGGCACCACGCGATCGCGCGTGAATTTCTTCATGAACAAATTCAGAAAACTCGGGTTCATCGAATACAACGGCAAAATCAAGGTCAATAAATCATTGCTGACGGTTGTGTTGCACGAGTAGGACGCGCTTCGGGTTGACCTGGTAGGACATCCCGGAAAATCCATGTAGGGCCTCAGAATTGTGGCATGGCTGAAGCTGTGCGCTGGGGAAAAGCAGTGGCGCGCCTGCGACGCTGGGAAGAACAAGAGATTATCGCAGAGTGCACAGAGAAGAGCGGAAAAAGCAGATCCCTCCCCTGCGCGCCGGCTGAAAAACGTGGGCGCTCCGGCCCGGATGACAATCGATCTCAGGAAGGTAGTTGGCCGGGATAAGAAGAACCCGGCCAACTAGTAAGGCAGTTACTTGCTCGAAGTTGCTTCCTTCGATTCGTTGTGCGGTGCGCTCTTTTCCAGAACGTCGACGAAGTGACGGCCCGATGCGGGTACGCCCGTCTTTCCGCCTCTTACGATTTCCTTGGCCTTGATGGCGTGGCCATAGACGAGTGCGCTGGCATCATCGTCGGGACGAAGCGTAGTGCCTTCGAGAGAAATACCGGCAAACAAACCGCGGGAACGCGAGTAGCTGAGGATCTCGGCGCGCATCCATGCGTCGGTATTGGCGGAAGCATCTCGTCCCACGGGCCCGCCGGCAACGGAAGCATCGGCTCCCAATTTAACCTTGCTGCTGAGAATGGAATCCATGCCACGGTCATTCATGACCAGCAGGATCAAGTCAGTAGCTTCTCCGCCGATTTGAAAGCCGAAACTGCCTCCTTCCAAAGCGTACATGGCTGGGGCGCCCCAAGGTCCACGGAACTTCTCGCCGGTGCGGCAAACCATGGCTCCGCGACCATACTCTGCACCGACTCCGAAAGCCAGCTTTTTGACGGACGGGAACACGATGACGCATTCCGCCTTTTCCAAAAGATCATGAGGAATGTTGTCTGGGATGTTGAGCACTTCCTGCATGACAACACCACTCTCTTCGAGGCGTTTCTGTTCCTTGTTCAAATCCTGCGCGTACACAACACCAGCTACGAGGGTGAGACATGCTGCGGCTACTAGATATTTCTTCATTACTGACCTCCATGGTCGAAAACTTTTGTGCAGTCGTTTTGCTTCATGACAGATTTTTGGCTGAAGGACTTTCAACGCGTTTACATCAGGAGAGGGTTATGCGTCACCCGGCTCTCCGGCGGGGTGCTTTCGGAATTTCGAGCTAAGAATTCTTCTTGGCTCCTATGACGAGCAAGACGACTCCTCCCACCAGCGCCAGGCCACCGAGTAGGGGGGGAATCGAAACATGGTCCTGTTTATCTGCAGTGGCGTGGATCGGGCCAACATCAAGAACTTTTTCCCGATGGGTGTAGGTGAAACCCTGATAGGCAAGGGCCAGACCGCCCAGAACAATCAAGAGAATACCGATCGCAAGAATGGGTTTCATAGTGTCCGCTTTCTTAACTAAACGATGCGCCTTCGGCCCTGAATCAGGTTAATGACGAGCATGGCGAGAGCCACGAGCAGGAGGACGTGGATGAAGCCGCCGAAGGTGTAGGAGGTGACCACACCAAGAAGCCAAAGGGCAAACAACACGACGAGAATTGTCCAGAGCATTGCCGTTCCAATCTCACAAGGGGCCGGTAATTAGAGCGCTTGTGCCGCACCAGGAGATGGTCTTCGATATTTCCCGGATGACCCATAGTAAGTGACTTGCAACCGCAGGTCTGTTCACTTGAGCACACATTGGGATGTAGTTGCAGGGCCGCTTCCTCGCGTAAACTCAGCTCCGTGGATGGCAATGACGCGGATGAACCGACGAGGCACAAGCAGAGTCAATTTGCGTGGGTGGCAGCGAGAGTGGGAGTTGGAGTGAGCAGCTTCAACTGGTCAAGAGAGGATAACAGGGTTTGCCAGCGAGTAGGGTCCTTTTTGGTTTCAAGAGGAAGAGAGAGGTCAGAATAGAAGTTCAGGATATTGGCGCGCAACTCCGGTGAGGTCCGATCGAACTTGCGTTGCGCCAGTTGCCCTAACAGCTTTGCATACGTTTCGTCGGTCAAAGAGTACTCGGCTGCCTTGGTTTCCTTGCCCGTGTCAAAATCAGAGTTGACGAGTACGAGTGAGCCGACGCGAACCTGCTGGAGATAAATACGGAACTGGTCGACGGTGGTATTGATGCTTTTGAAGTACAGGTCTTCGGTCTGCGCCGTGGGGTTGTTGAAAGCCAGCGCCTTGAAGGGGCCAATTTTCGGCATGTATCGCAAGACCACGGCCCAGAAACGCGTGCCGAAATCGGGCTTCGTGTAGTCCTTTCCCCACTCCTTTTCATACTCGGAGCGCGACAACCGGTAGAGGAACTTCTTTTTCGCAAAATCGGGCGTCTCCTTCATGATGTCTTTCTTGTGGGTGCGCAGTGCGATCTGGGTCATTTCCGGAATCATCCGGCTGACGGCAAAACGATAGGAACCGATGGCGAGATCCTCATGGGTCAGGACGTCTTTCAACTGCAGCCCGTAGACGATGGGGAAAGTGCGTTCCAGGAGAGGCTTGGACACCTGGAATCCGATGAAATCGTGATACTGCTGCGAAACATAGCGATTCTTCGCCACTTGCACCATGTCGAATCCGAACTCCGTCTTGAGGTGCGCGGTATGGTCCTCCGCGTACTTGACGGAATTGCCGTATTTCGCGCGCAGCTTGGGGTATTGGAGCGAAACGGCTTGGTTTACGGCGGGATGGCCGGAGATGTCGGAAGCATAGTGCGCAAGGGCGCCCAGAGCGAAAGCGTACTCGTTCGCATCCTGACTCTGCAACAGCAGCTCTCGAACGAAATCACCGCTGCGAACGTAATGGAGCAAATTGCTGAATTCCACGCTGCCGAAGGGGTAGTAGCCGAGGTCCTGGATGACCGCGCCGCCATAGGCGTAACCGTGAGCCTCCTTGAGCTGGTCCTCGGTGAGAGATGGAAATCGCTGGAGAAGGAGTGGACGGAGATCCGTGGTCCACACCAAGTCCACGATTTCCTCGTGAGTGAGCACGGAGTATGCGAAGGAACCACTGGTGCACAGAAGCACGCCGAGAAACACCGCCACCACGCGGGCAGACCAGCGGGCCCAGCCACGGGAAGCAGCGCCTTGAGGGAGCCGCGACCTAATCCGGTTTTCTGAGTTCAAAGACAAGTTTCTTCGCTTCCTTAATTCTTTCTTTGTAAAAGGCGGGACTGACCAGGGCTTGTTTCCCCCCCACGCGCAGATGTTCCTTAATGTCCTTCTTGGACAAGAAGAGAGACAAAGCCATGTACGTCTTGATTTCCTTTTCGAGAAACTTGACTATACGCCGTTTGGACTGATCCATTGTTTACCTCCGACCTAACGGGCGCGGCCTGCCTGTGAAAAGATGGGGTTAGACCTCGTGACGCAACCGACGCCTTCGAGCTATCATCCTGCGCACCTGAGGGGTTAAAACCCCTAAATTCGCGAAGTTCTTCGGCACGGCTGAAACCGTGCTCTCCCGATAGCCATTTATGAGAGGGGTTCTCATGAGACTTTGCCGGCGGAACGGGAGCGAACAACGGCTCTGACCCGCCGGGGCAAGGCCTAAAGGCGTCCGAGAAGCACAAGAACGACAACAATGAGCAGCGCGAGACCAACGCCGCCAGTGGGGACATAACCCCAGTTTCGGCTGTGAGACCAGCGTGGCATAGCTCCCAAGAGCACCAAGATCAAGAGGACTATCAAGAGAGTTCCAAGCATGGTTTGCTCCTTCCCAAGCGAATGCATCCAACGAAATCCAAGTTCCCTGCCCCGGCGGCATTCTTATTGCCTGGCAGAATGGCGCGCCGGGCTGGGTTATATTCGACCAACGAGCCAGATCACTTGCTAGAGCACGACGGTGATGGCGAAGCGAGCGCCGGGATAGTACGGGTTGTACATGTAATAGCCGCCGTCCACGTAATCAATGTAGAAGTCGTCGGTGTAGTACCAGCCATCCGGCCACGGCTCAACGAATCCAAACCAGAAGCCGCCGTACTGGAAGCGGGAATATCCGCCGACCATAACTGGGTTGCCCATGTGGAAGTGGTGCTCACGGCCAAAGTGGGAGCGAAAACGATCATCGGGAATGCGGCCGCTACCCCGCTCACTGAGGCGGAGTTCCGGCTGTGCGCGTTGTCTGGCCTCTTCCTGC
>DATERF010000042.1:0-20708 GCA_035271845.1 Candidatus Acidiferrum sp. | reverse complement strand
CAATCCGTTGCCGCCGCGATCAATAAGATCAAGACGCCCCAGAACTCAAAGTGCATCGGGAAGCCGGCGAGTTCTACGTTCGGAGTGCGAGTCAAGAGCACTACGATCAGTACGGGTACGATGAATATCCGCAACAGCGTCAATGCGTTCGGGAGGTTCATAAAGGCGCGGACTGGGGGTTGTTTTGGCTCCTTCTTTTGGCGCTTGGCTCACTATAGTCTCCGTAATCCCAAGCGTCAACGTGGCCAACGACCGCGTGTTGCGGTACTCCCCAGTAACTCAAGGCAACACCTTAGGGAAGTTATTTGCAGTACTCTTTCGTAACACCCGTGCTGCAAATCTGTGCAAATCCCAGAATCCACAGGGGTACAAACCGCAGAGCGCGCAGTGACGATCCCAGCGTCACGATATATATAACGTGCTTATTTACTTGAAGTTACAGAAGCTACGTCAGGTCCGGGGCAGCTGCCGTCGGCAAGGCCTAAGTCGTCATTCCGTTCTCTTGCCTAAGGTTTCCACAGTGTTTTCCACAAGCGCGTCGCCATCACAGACACCCCGTTTTGCGCTCGTCTGTTGTCACATTTCATTTATATCAGGGCTTTTTTTCTTGATTTACTCGGAAGTTACTAAACCTGTTTTCCTCACAAGCTCAGATGGCGTGCGGACCGCGCAAAATGCGCACGGGCAGAAACAAAATGGCCCGCAGCAACTCAAACACGCCATGAACCGCGATCCCCATAATCCGGAATGGCAACAGCAACAACCACACAAACGGGTAGAGCACCAGAGCCAGCAACGCCAGGGGCCAACTCACCACCAACAGGATGCACCACAGGAAAAAGGCAGCCATGTTCCTTGCCTCCTAACTATCGATACGAAGGCGAAGACCGTAATGTTTCCTTCGCCTGAAAATCCTTCAGTTTCAGCCGCCGCGCAACCGTCTCCGGAACTTCCGCTTCCAGGTCCATGTGCGAATCAATTACCTGCGAGTGCAGCACACGGCCCAGCGCGTGAATCAAGGCTAGCGAGCGTCCTTCCGTGAGCGGCATGTGCAGCGATAGCTTCAACACCGGGTCAACGGGCAGCGCTGCATCGATTCGCCGCAACAATTCATCGAGTCCTTCGCCCGTCAGTGCGGAAACGAAGACGGGTGGCTCCTCTCCATCCTTCGTACGAGACCACGCTGCCGCGAATTCCTCCCGTTGCTCCGGCGTCAGCCGGTCGATCTTATTGAACACGCGAAGCCTCGGCCGCTCCATCACGCCAAGCGCACCCAGGATTTTTTCCACTTCCTCCTCCAACTCATCGTGATACGGATTGGAGATGTCACTCACCTGCAGGATTAGAGCGGACTCCTGCACTTCTTCCAGCGTGGCGCGAAACGCGGTCAGCAGTCCTTTCGGAAGCGCCCGGATGAACCCCACGGTGTCGGACACCAGAATTCTGCGGTTCGAGGGCAGGCGCAGCGCCCGGATCGTTGGATCCAACGTCGCGAACATCCTCGAGGAAACCAGCACTTCTGCCCGGCTCAGCGCATTAAACAATGTGGATTTCCCGGCGTTCGTGTACCCCACCAGCGAAACGGTTCCGAGCGGCACCGCGTTTCGCGCTTCTCTTCTTAGCGCTCGCTGCTGCCTCACCTCGTCGATACTGTCCTGAATTTTCCGTACGCGATCCCGGATGCGCCGCCGGTCCGTCTCTAATTTCTTTTCGCCAGGGCCGCGTACGCCAATCCGCCCCGCCCCACCTCCCGCCCCGCCCGCGCCGCCTCCGCCGCTCTTGCCTCCCAACCGGGACATGGCCGTGCCTTTGCCGGTCAGCCGCGGTAGCATGTAGTTCAGTTGCGCCAGTTCCACTTGCAACTGTCCCTCGCGGCTCCTTGCGTGTTTCGCAAAAATATCCAGGATCAACTGCGTACGGTCAATCACCCGCCGTTCGGTCGCTTCTTCAATGTTTCGTTGCTGCACCGGCGTGAGCTCGCTGTCGAAAATAATCAATGGCGCATGGCGCGCCGTCGCCTCGGCGCGGATTTCATCCAGTTTTCCTCGCCCAACCAACGTTGCCGGGTCGGCGGCGTCCCGCAACTGAAAAAGCGTGCCAGTGATTTCCGCGCCCGCGCTGCGAGCCAGTTCAACTAACTCCGCTAGCGATTCGCGTCCCTGCCCTCCAACGGGCATACCGGGAAATCGCGGCGCGCGTTTCCAGCCCACGCCCACCAGCAAAGCGCGCTCTGAAACGGTTGTATCGTGCTGTGTTTTCATGGAAGGGTCAGGACTGCCGTCGGGCGCTAACTCCGCGTTGCGTGGCTAGAACTTTCTTCATCAACCTGATTATACGTCGATTCCCCTTGCGCCAGTTACCGGCGCGCCTAGCTGCGGGCTGACAATTTCCTTGGCCTCTTGCTGGATCTTTGGCTCATCCCCAAAACCTGCCAGCCAATGCACTCCCTTTTCGCGCCGAAACCATGTCATCTGCCGCTTCGCATAGCGGCGTGTCGCTTGCTGAATTGCCGCACTCGCTTGTTCCAGATTCATTTCTCCGCGCAGTACCTTTCGCAATTCCCGGTAGCCGATAAAGTCAAACGCTTTGGCGCTCTCCGGCACGCCGCTCGCCATCAGCCGACGCACTTCCTCCAGCCATCCTCCCGCCAGCATCGCCTCCGTCCGTGCATGCACGCGCTGGTACAGCGCTTCCCGCGGGGGCATCAATCCAATCTTCACCGGTCGCCAGCCTTCCAAAGGCTTACGCCCGCTTCGATGCACTTCGGCCAGCGGTTTCCTCGTCAACAGACACACTTCAATCGTGCGAATCAGTTTTTGTTCGTCCGCCGGCGCAATCTTCCCGGCCGATTCTGGATCGAGCCTCTCTACGATACGGTGCAAATAACCGACCCCATGCTCTTCTGCGCTGGCCCACAATCTTTCCCTCAATTCCTCCGAGCGTTGCGGGAGATCCGCCAATCCTTCCAGCAACGCGCGCAGGTACAATCCTGTTCCCACGGTAAGAATCGGTAGCCTCTTACGGGCGCGAAGATCGCGCAACACCGCAAGCGCCAATTCCCGGTATCCGCCCGCGGTTGATTCTTCCTTCCCGTCCAACACATCCAGCAGGTGATGTGGCACGCCGCGCCGTTCCTTCAGAGCAGGCTTGGCCGTGCCAATATCAAAACCGCAATATAACTGCGTCGAATCGCAGGCAATCACCTCGCCGTCCAGTCGCTCCGCGAGCCATACACCAAGTGTGGATTTGCCCGAAGCGGTCGGCCCTACGATGACCACCAGCGGCAATTCGATCGGCGCGTTCATTTGTGGAATAAAACAGGCCACGCCCGGATCAGCAGGATAATCAAAACAATCAGCGCCAGCAGCAGGCTGCCCAGCACTTGTTGGCGCGCGATTTTCATGGCGTTTCTAATTCGAGGGAATCGGCATATTGTAGTAATACGTGAACCGTAATTCGATGTACGGCCCCTTAAACTGCGCGGGCAGCGTTGGGAAGGGATTCGACGCACGAATCGACGACACCGCAGCGCGATCCAATGGTTCCTTGCCCGAGCCAAACACTCGTTGCGGATCCCCGTCCGGCACGCTTCCATCTCTCATAATCTTGAATTGCAGTGAAACCACGCCCTGATCTCCAAGTTGCACCGAAGCGGGCATCACCGCAAACCAGTTCTGCTTCACCGTGATGTACACGCGCCGAAGGTAGTCATCGAAGTTCACTCCCTCGGTGTCCGTGAGCATCTGGATACCGGCGCCCGCAGTCCCGTGCCCACTTCCCCCTCCACCGCGCGATCCACCCGGCAACTGGCCGCTCCCGCCGATCGGCGCCGGCGTATTCATTTTTCCCGCCGCGCGCGCCGCATCGCGAATCGTGTCACCCGGCGAAGTCGTCTTCGGTAATATCAGGCCGCTCTGTGGCACTGGCATGTTCGGTGTTTCCAGCTTCACTGGCGACTTGGGCAGATCGCCTTTGTTCCCGTCAGCCGGCTTCGGCGGCGTTGGGGGTGCAATGGCGTTAGGCTTAGGCATCGGCGCGCTCGGCAATTCCTTCTTTGGTGGTTCCGGTTGCGGCGCTGGTGGTTGCACGGGCGGCGGTGTGATTGTTGGTGCAATCTTTCGAATCTCTCGAGGATCCACCTTCACGGTGGGACGCGGAGCCGGCGGAGCCGAAGGCTTCAGGGATTCCAGCGCGCCCGGCGGCAGCAACACCGAAATCTGCTTTCGCCCAATTTCTTCTTCCTCGTGCGACCGGGACCGATAAGCCAGCACTTGTACCATCGCCACGACAAACAGCAAATTCAGCAGCAGCGAAGCAATCGCAACAATCATCTCCCCAACGGGTCTCTTCTGCTGTTGTTCCGACGGCAGGAACGACAATTCCCCCGTCTGGATAATGTCCGGCTGGACCAGATCTTCCGACACCGGCACGATTTCCGGCGGCACCTCCAGCGGCGCAGCGCCCTGCGGAACCGTGATCCGCTCGTCCATGTCCGTTGGTTGGGCAGGCAGGCTGGATTCGTCCGGCCTTTGTACCGCCTCAATATTGATGTCCCGCGGCACCACAACGCGCGTCGCAATCGCTTCCAGCGGCAAATTGCTCGGGATTGTCGAGTGTCCGTCGAGCGGCACGATCGGCAGAGTTGAGGGCACCAGGGTCCGTTCGTCTAATGACGTGGGACGCCTGCGCGTTGTCGGCTCGTCGGCGGCTGGAGGACGCGCACCCCGAGGCACTAGAGTCCTTGGGATCATCGATTCCCTTCTGCAGACACACTTGGTGCTACTGGTTTGACGCGTGCGCTGTGTTCCCGGATGCTTTCCATCACACGGCTCGCCAGTTCCAGCGCCGCTCGTCCGGCCGCACCATCCGTCTTCGGAGCCACGCGGGTTTTCACTGCTTCCACAAACGCTTCCAATTCCGCGCGCAGGGGTTCCGTTTCCGGCGCAGGCAGTTTCTCGAATCCGAATTCCGGCTGCGGACCCGGTCGCTCCACTCCCACTCGCAACGCATCTCGCCTTGCATAGTCCAGCGAAATATATTCATGTTGCTGAAAAAATCTCATCTTGCGCACACGCTCGGTCGAAACCCGGCTCGCCGTTAAATTGGCCACGGCTCCGCCCGCAAACTCCAGTCGCGCGTGTGCGATGTCCACTTTATCCGTCAGCACCGGTATGCCCACCGCTCGCACTTCCTCCACAGGTTCGTTCACCATCGCCAGCAGAATATCCAGGTCGTGAATCATCAAGTCGTAGATTACGTCTACATCCAGGCTTCGTGGGGTGAATACTCCCAACCTGTGCACTTCAAAGAACAACGGCCGGTTGACCACCGGCTCCACTGCTCGAACTGCCGGATTGAACCGCTCCACGTGTCCGACTTGCAGAATACATGCCTTCCGCTTGGCCACGGCGATCAGTTCGTCGGCCTCCGCAACCGTGCGCGCCATGGGCTTCTCCACCAGCACGTCGATTCCCATCTCCATCAAAGCGCAGCCAACATCGCGGTGCGCCACCGTTGGCACCGCCACACTCGTCGCATCCACGGCGCCGCGCAGTTCTCCCAGACTAGAGAACGCCCGGGTCTGAAATTCTTGCGCAATTTTTCCTGCTCGTTTCGCGTCCTGGTCGAACACTCCCGCCAGTTCCACGTTTTCCAATTCGCGATACACCCGCGCGTGATTGCTCCCAAACTCTCCACACCCGACCACCGCCACGCGAATCTTGCGTATGCCCACACCCGTGCTTGCGCTCATTCGTTATTCATTCCCTGGGAATCACCGATTGGTTCCGTGTCCTTCATGAATGGAACTGCTTGGATCGTGATGCCCGCGGCGTTTGCCAATTCGATCAACTGTTCGCGGTCAAACAACAACGTCCGTGCTGCATCGATGGCTAATGCCGTGGCCCCGGCCTTCTTCATAGCTTCGACGGTGGGCAATCCGACAACGGGTACGTCGAAGCGCATGTCCTGTTTCGGCTTGCTGACCTTTACCACCACCAGAGGCTTGCCTTCCGCAAATCGCGCCGCACGGGTGATGGTTTCGTCGGTTCCTTCCATCGCTTCGACCGCCACGCACGCGCGATCAGCAACCACCACCGTTTGTCCAATGTCCATCGCGGCGATGTGCCGTGCGACACTCAAGCCATAGGCTATGTCCACCGCTTCGTGCTCGTCCGGCGCACGCTGCGTCAGCACTCCGGGATCGGGCAGCAACGGTTTCAGAAACATCGTCGAATCTACCAACTGAATCCCTTCCTCTTCGAGCACCTTCGCTACCGCTCCGATCAGCGAATCCGTGTTCTTTCTTGGCAGCGAGAACAGTAGCTTCGCCAATTTCCAATCCGGCCGGATCGCACTGAAAATCTTATTGTGCTTCACCTGGCCGGCCATCACCGCTTGCTTCACGCCCTCTTGCTGCATCAGCGATATGGCCTTGCTCAATTCGCCCAAACTCACCCAGTGCAGCCGCTTCGCCACGTTCTGCAGTTCCGGTGAAGCTTCCTCTTTCAGGGCGATTACCGCCATTTCGATGCCTTGGCTGCGCGCCCCTTCCAGCACCAGAAACGGAAAGCGTCCGTTTCCCGCAATCAATCCCCATCCTGCTGTGCTGTTTAATGCTTCGGGCATGAATTCACGGCTCAGCTACTTCACGATCCCACGCTCCGCCTTTTCCACGAAGGTAATCATTTCTTGCGCGTCGGCGGAATCTCCCAGTGTCTTCCGCATGTCTTCTAGCGCCTGGGTGGTGTTCTTCTTCGACCGCAGTAAGATCTTGAACGCTCGCTGCAGTGCCTGAATGCGTTCGGGCGAAAATCCCTTCCTTTCCAGTCCGATGGTGTTGGCTCCAAAGCACCTGGTTTCGCGTTCCGTGACGATCAGCGAAAACGGCAGCACGTCTTGCGTGATCACGGTGGACGCCCCGATATACGCGTATTTCCCCAGCCGGCAAAACTGGTGGACCGGAGAGAACGCGCCGATCGTCACAAAATCCTGCACGGTGACGTGTCCCGCCAGGGTCGCTCCGTTCACAAACAGCGTACCGTTTCCCACCTGGCAATCATGCCCGACATGCGAGTAGGACAAAAAGAAATTATCGTCTCCCACCCGCGTGACCGCGCCGCCTTTTTTCGTTCCCCGGCTAATGGTCACGTGTTCACGAAAAATATTTCCATCCCCGACCAGCAACTCCACGTGCTCTCCGCGAAATGTATAGTCTTGCGGGTCGCCTCCAATCACACAGAAGGGATGGAACACATTTCGCGCGCCAAATTTCGAAGGCCCGTTAATCACGGCATGGGAGTGAACCACGCAACCTTCGCCGAGTTCCACGTCGGGTCCCACCACCGCGAACGCCCCTACTTCCACTCCGGTACCAAGTTTCGCCGCAGGTGACACAACGGCTTGCGCGTGTATTTTTCCTGTGCTCATTTTCCGGCGTCATCGTCGCGGTCGCGGTCCACCATCACGCACATCAGTGTCGCCTCAGTCGCCAGGTTCTCTTCCACGAATGCTTTCGCCTGGATTTTGCACAGGTCGCCCTTCCAAGCCAGGATGTTCACTTCTACTCGCAATTGGTCCCCTGGCAGCACCGGCCGGCGGAACTTCACGTCGTTCATCGAAGCCAGATACAGCAACTTCTGATCGCGGTCCGGAATTTCCTGCAACAGCAACAATCCTCCCGCTTGCGCCATCGATTCCAGAATCAGCACTCCCGGCATCACCGGCTTGCCCGGAAAATGTCCCTGGAAAAAGGCTTCGTTGATGGAGACATTCTTGATCGCTACGATGCGCTTGTAGCGCTCCATCTCCACCACTTTATCGATCAGCAGAAACGGGTACCGATGCGGCAAAAACTTCTGTATTTCATTAATGTCCAGTTGCATTCCCGCTCCTGTGCCACACATCCTCATTCGGCAGCACGCCCTTCATATATCGCAAACTTACTATTATAAGCAAACCCGCCGCCTAGCACAGCCTATCTTCTTCACATGGTTGCCCTTTTGATCGGCCTCTCATTTGTTGAACGGTTGCCCGCTACCACTGGCGTTGCTACCATCTCCTATCATGACCCAGCAAGCGCTTCCCAAAACGCTCCTCGCCCACCTTCGCAAACGCCTCCCGCGGATGATGGACACTCTGCGCCAGCTCACCTTGATCGAATCTCCCAGCCTGGAGAAAAACCACGCCGACCGCTGCGCCGGTTTTCTCGCGGACGAATGGCTGCTCCGTGGAACTCTCGTCCAGGTCATTCAACAACGACACCGCGGCGATCACATCCGCGCGGTCTGGACTCCTCTTTCGTCTCCGCCACGTTCGCAGATCCTTGTCCTCGGTCACTACGACACGGTCTACCCCACGGGCACCCTCTCCAAAATGCCCTACCGCATCGTGGGCAACAAGGCTTACGGTCCCGGCACCTTCGACATGAAAGCCGGCATCGTCCAGGCGCTCTTTGCGCTGGAAGCTTTGCAGGAATTGAAAACGACCGTGTCCAAGCGTCTGGTCTTTCTCTGGACATCCGACGAAGAGATCGGCAGCGAGTCCTCCCGAAAACTCATTGAAGGGGAAGCGCGTCGCAGTGACGGTGTCTTTGTCCTGGAGCCCTCGCTAGGGCCTCGGGGATTGGTCAAGACATCGCGCAAAGGTGTCGGAGAAGCCAAAGTGATGGTCCACGGACGCGCCGCTCACGCCGGTCTCGACCCAGATCAAGGTATCAATGCGATTCATGAACTCGCGGCACAGATCGCTCGCATCGAGAAGTGGAACGACCCTCGTCACGGCGTTACTGTCAACGCGGACCTCGTCGATGGTGGCACGCGCACCAACGTCATACCGGATACCGCCAAGGCCAATTTTGATCTCCGCGCCTGGCGCCTGGCCGATATGCGCGCGTTGGAAAAGCGCTTCCGTTCACTCAAGCCCATTCGTCGCGGCGTCAAACTCGAGATCCGAGGAGGCTTTGATCGCCCTCCGCTGGAACGCAAACACAGCGCCGAGCTTTTCGCACGCGCCAAGTCCCTCGCAAAGCAAATGGGCCTTTCGCTCGGCGAAGCCGCTGCCGGTGGCTCGTCCGACGGCAACCTGACCGCCGCTCTTGGCGTTCCCACACTGGATGGCTTTGGCGCCGTTGGCGATGGCGCGCACTCCGCGCATGAGTTTGTCTACTACAAGACCATGCCTCAGCGCGCTGCCCTACTAGCGGCCCTCCTGGCCACTTCCTGACATAAGCACCGGAGGCGCTGAAGAAGTTAGCCCAGCGCGCAGGCGCTGGGAACGCCATCGAACAGAGCTTTAGCGCTGTAAGTGCGGCATCTCGATCCAGCTCTGTTGATCCCCGCCAGCGATTACCCCAGCGGATCAATCTTTCTGGGAAACTATCGATTGGAAACTGCTCTCACCGGATATAGCTCTTCTTCAAATATTCCGTAGTCGATTTCATCAGGTCGCCATAATCATCGTGCAGCGCTTCCTTGACCGCATTCTCCGCCGATGCGCCCTCTCCAATCCGATCCAAGATGCGTTCCACGTCACCCATTCCTTGTGTTTCCACGATGTACTCCACATTCGCCAGCGCCCAAGCATAGGCGTACCGCGCCACATCTGCCGACAAGCCCATCCACGATCCTTCCAGTTTTCCCAGTGGGGCTGCCTGCCCTTCTTCGTAAATCCGCACCAGCACCGCGGCGTTCTCGTCGCTTCTCTTGCCCTCCATCCACTGCGCCACGCCCTCCTGGATCCATGTCGGCGCCCGCCCGCGGGTTTTCTGCTGGATAAAACTGTGCGTCAACTCGTGCTTTAACACCCGCGACAATTCGGAGTTCACTCCCGTTAGTCCCTGTACTGGCACGCGAATCCTTCCGTCGTTCAACGCCCCGACCCAGCTTGGCGCGCGCGTGATGTCCGCGAATCCCTCCTGCGTGTACAGCACCACGCCAATCGGTTCCGGCGGCGTGTAGTTCAACTCTGACTCGATCGTCCTATAGTGATCTTCCAGTACGCGCAAAACTTCGTGCGCCAACACCGGTTGCGCTGTCCCGCTGTACTTCAACTGAAAATGCGCGCTCTCGTTCTCTTTGTAGTTCTCCTCTTCCTCTTTATCTCGGAGTGCCTTGTCCAGTGCCGCCTGCGTCTCCGCGTCCGGCTTCAATGACAGGGCCCTCTTCCACTCCGTCACGGCTTGTTCCGGACGGTTCATTCCGTAATACGCCCAACCCTCCAGCTTATAAACATCCGCGTTGTCTGCCGAAATTCGCTTCGCCCTCTCGAGATAGTCCACAGACTGCTTAAACTCGCTCTTCTTCAAATACAGGTACGCCACGTTCATCAGCATCACTGGCTGTTCCGGCAGAAACGTAATCGCGGTCCGTTCGTCGCTGAGCGCGTGTTCCAGGTCTCCATGCGCCAATTCAAACTGCGCCGCAGCGTGGTGGGCCAGTGCCGCCTTCTCATTGGCTCTGGCGTTTCCTCCGTGGGCTTCGCCTTCCACTCGCGCTATATAGTCGCGGTCGATGGCTCCGTCATGTACGGCTGCTTGGTCGATCTCTGCCGCGTTCGCTGTTGCTTCGATAGGCGGCGCGGTCATAGTCAGATTAGCGGCTGCCGCCGCGGGTGAATCCATCACTGGCGGCAGCCCTTTCTCAATGTGGTCCACGATGCTTTTTGGGATGGAGAGTTGCCCTGCTGTTGTTTCGTACCGAACCTTATCCCCGTCTTCCGTTACGTTGTAGGCCACGATCTGACGCCCGTTCTTCAACACGATCTTGTCCGCCAGCGACGCCGCGGCGCACACCAGTACTCCTGCCAATACTGTCAGCAATCGCAAGCAAATCTTCGGTCCCGCCATTCTTTTATCTTAATCCGCCGAACGCACGCGGCTTCCTCCACCTTGTCCGACCATGCCGAAAGTGACTACACTGAACAGATGCGCGTCCGCTCCGCCCTGTTCGTTTTGTTTTTTTTCTGTCGCCCTGCGTTTCCGGCCCCGGATTCTTCCCCCCGAGACCTTCTTGCTGCACTCAACGGCCTCCGCCTTGACTCCCAGCACGTCTACACTCTCTCCACCGCAGACCGCATCGAAATTCGTGAGGGTGACCTGGTCCTCTCTTTCGAACGGGGGAAATTGGTGTTTTTTCAACCATTCGAAGGCCGTGTTACCGGTTTCGTTTTTTCCGGGGTCGGCCATGCCCTCGCGCTGCCTCGCGATCCCGCCGAGAAGCAGCAAATGGCTCGTTTCTTGGGTACTCCGGTCCTCGACCAGCAGTTCGTTTCCATCTACGCTCGCTTTACGAACGACACCGCCCAGGATCTTCTCGGGCAGCTCACCCGCTCCTCGGTTCAATGCGCCCCCGACGACGCGTTCGCCTCGCTCTGGCTTCCCCAGCTTGAGCGCTTCAACCCTACTCATTCTTTCCGTATCCTTTTCGAAAAATATACCGCCACGCCCCGCCACTTTTTCCATGCGGGTATCGACGGCATCCTCACCGGCCCCTTTGATGTTGTCCTCGATGACACGCGGCGGGAAAACTTCATGCTGGGTCAGCCTCGCGCCGTCAACAAAGTCAATTATTACGACGTTTGGACTTCCTACGCCCTTCCCGGATTTACCGTTCCCCTGCTTCCCTTTCATGCCCTTCGTTATCAGGTCAACACGACCATCCGTCCGGACAACTCTCTCGAAGGCGATTCCTCTGTTGATTTGCGCGCCTCCACCACCGGTGACAGCGTTCTGTTCGTGCAACTTGCCCGCTCCCTGAAAGTCGACGCCATCTCTCTTGCCTCCGGCGAAACTCTACTGTTTTTTCAAAATGAGGGGTTAACCGAGCAAGAACTGCGCGCCCGCGGAGACGATACTCTTTGCGTCTTCCTTCCTCGCGCTGCCAACGCGGGCAGCACGTTCACTCTTCATTTTCATTACCGGGGCAATGTCATCGAGAATTATGGCAATTCCGTGCTTTTCGTCGGTGCCCGCGAAAGCTGGTATCCCCATTTCGGAGACGCTTCGGAGTTCGCAGCCTACGACCTCACCTTCCGCTGGCCCAAACACCTTCGACTTGTCGCCACTGGCGAAAAATCAGACGAACACGAAGAGGGTGATTTCATGGTTGCCCATTGGAAGTCCACTCTGCCCTTCGCGGAAGCTGGTTTCAATCTTGGCGAGTACGCATTCACCTCCGTGACATCCGGCGACCATACTGTCGAGGTTTACGCCAACAAACTACTCGAGCAAGCTATCCTTTCCCGTTTGGAAAGCCGTGCCGTCGAGCCTGATCCCATTCCGCGAAGCCCTCTGAGCATACCCACGCCGAGCGTCTTGGCCCCGCCTCCTCCCAGTCCCGCGGATGCGCTGAATTCCCTGGCACGTGAAGTCAATTCCTCCATCACTTTTTTTGAAAAGTACAACGGTCCTTTCCCCTTCCACCGTCTCGCGGTATCTCAAATCCCTGGCAGCTTTGGCCAAGGGTGGCCCGGCCTTCTGTATCTCTCCACGTTTTCGTTTTTGCCGCCAGAAGCACAACAGCGGGTCGGTCTTAGCTCTACTTCCCAGGAAGCTTTCACAGACGTTATCCCTGTCCACGAGGTTGTACACCAATGGTGGGGCAATGTGGTTGGCTGGTCCGATTATCGCGACCAGTGGATAGACGAAGGCGTTGCCGTCTATCTTTCTCTGCTCTTCGCCGATTCACAAAAGCTACCGGACCATACCCTTTTCGCTTGGCTCTCCCGCTATCGCAAGCATTTGGTGACCAAACCTCCCGATTCCGATCTTGCTCCCGGGGATATTGGTCCCGTCACCATGGGTTTGCGACTTTCCTCGTCCAAGTCGCCGGATGCCTATGACGCCGTGGTCTATTCCAAGGGCGCTTGGATCTTGCACATGCTTCGCGAGATGCTTCGCGAGCCAAACTCGCGCGATCCCGATGCGCGCTTCGTCAGTCTGCTACGTACTCTGGTCATCAAATATGCGCAAAAGCCTTTGTCGACTGCACAATTCCAGAAAGAAGTCGAAGCCGTCATGACTCCCAGGATGGATCTCGAAGGTGGCCGTTCTATGGAATGGTTTTTCGAAGAATACGTTCGCGGAACGGGCATTCCGCACTACAAAGTCGAATTCACCACGCATCGCACTGAAAAAGGCTTCCAGGTTCGCGGCAAGCTCTTTCAGTCTGGAGTGCCTCGTTCGTTCATCGCACCTGTGCCCCTGTACATAGGCTCCTCAGTAGGCCACAGCGTCTTGTTGGGCACAGTGCTTGCTGCCGGCGAAGAAACATCTTTCTCGTTCCATTCCCAAATGGATCCCCACAAACTCCTGATCGATCCTCACATGACCCTTCTCTGCGTCTCGGAATAGCTCTAGTTCTTCTCCATCAACACTTTCTCCAGCATCGGACTGTCCAGATGCAATTCCGCTTTTCCACCCTCGCCCAACACATAGGGATATCCCGCCGGGTCTCTGGGCGCTGCCTTGAGCAATCCCGCTTGCATCAATTCGCTTATGCGCGTCGGCCGATGACCTGTCTGTTTCTCAAATTCATCCGCCAGCCGGTTGAGCTCTTTCAAATCCAGTTCCACCTGCATCAGCTTCAGGTGCTCCTCCGCATTTTTCTTCACTTCTGGGTCCTTGGTGCTCTGGTACACCTGATTCCACAAGAAATAGGACGTCTCCGGCGATTCGCCTTCCGCGGCAATCTTTGCTGCCATCACTTTCATCCAGATCTTTGAGGCTGGGTTCTTGGAGCCTTCGGCAAACGCCGCAGATGCTTTCGCATAATCCTTCGCATCAAAGTAATACACGTTCCCAAGATCCTGATATAAGCGCCACTCATCCGGATTCGCTTTTATTCCGCGTTCCAGCAGCTTCACCGCCAGATCCGGCCGCCCTTCTCCGCGTGGAGGGCGGTCGCTCAAAAACGTGGATCCAAATCGGTATGCAGGCATTAGATATGGATCCAGCGTCGTCGCAATATCCAGAAGCGGCCACAGCAATTCCAGCTTTGTTTGGTGCAGCCGGTGTTTCTCCCCGAAGTATTGCACTGCGCGCGTCCAGTAAATCGCGCCCATCAATGGCGCGTACTCGAGGCTCAATTTGCTCACCAAATTGCCCGACCGGAATGCCAACTCGTCCTGCTCCACGCGGATCGCACCTTTTTCCCGATCGATACTCTTCTGCAGCTGCCACACCCCGGCGAATCCCACGATCAGCAGGGCGCCCAGCAGCCAGTCCGCTATTTTCCGCGTTTTCATTTCAGGTTCCGTCGCGAAAAGACCATTGCCGCCGCTGCCAGCACAATCGCCGCGTAGACGATCGCGTACCCGGTGTCCTGCCACACCAGGCTTGCCGGAACTCCTCGCCCGTGCGCCACCGCCGCCATGACGTTGAAGTTCTCAAAGTTCGGCAGCAGGTAAGATATTCCCCTCAACGATTTCATGGTTGCCGGCGTCAAGTCGACAGCCTGCATGGTTCGCAAATCCTCGGCGAACACTCCCGCGATGTAAATCCCCACCGTGAAGAGAATTGCCAGGAACGGGGTCGTAAAGCACGAAAACAGCATCGCCAGCGCCACAATCAGCGCCAGTTTCAGCAGAATCAAATACACGGCCACCAGCAAATACCAGTCGCTTCTTTCCAGCGGATGTTTCACGGTCCACAGCGCTATGTATAGTCCAGCCGCCATCGCCGCGGTGTTGACCGTCAGTGTCATCACCAGTCCTGCGTATTTCCCCAGCAGAAATTCCCAGCGTTCCACCGGCTTCGCCAACAGCGCGTACAGCGTTCGCTTTTCCATCTCCTTCGAGACCAGTCCCACCCCGATGAACACCGCGATGAAAATTCCGATCACGGAAATCGCCGTCAGCCCCAGGCTCGCGATCACGCTTTCTTCAATCCCAATCGAGATCTGTCCGACCAAAATCGCTGCCCCCATCATCAGCAACGCGAAGAACACCAGGTTGTACAGGACGCGGTCCCGTACCGCTTCCCGGAACGTATTCGTCGCTACCGTCCACACGTTCCTCATTGTCCGCTTACCTCAACTGCATTGGCCTGCGCCCGGTCCGCGTCCACCAGGTTCATAAAGAAATCTTCCAGCGTTGGTTTAAGTTGCGCCACCGAGAGGATTCGTGCCCCTACCGCCTTCAGTTCGTCCAATGCTCCATATAACTCCGCCTCCGGCAGTTGCACGCGATAACGCTCGCCTGTCTTCGTCGCCTTCGCGAGCAGCGGGAAGTTTTTCCCATTCGCATCCACCTCAAACAAGATTTCCATTCCTTGTGTCTGAATTCCCACCATCTCTCCCGGGGTTCCCACGCCGCGCAATTTGCCTCCGACAATCACACCCACGCGGTCACACAACATCTCCGCATCGGACAGGATGTGCGTCGAGAACAGAACGGTTCGTCCGTCTTTCTTCAGTTCCAAAATAATATCTCGCACTTCCCGCCGGCCCAGCGGGTCTAGCCCAGACATCGGTTCGTCCAGCACCACCACTTGGGGATCGTGCAGGATGGCCTGCGCCAATCCCGCTCGTTGCAGCATCCCTTTCGAATACTTCCGCAACTGAATTTTCTTCGCCGTCTGCAACCCGACTTTCTTCAGCATGCGCTGTACGCGTTCTTGCCTGTCCGCCGCTTTCAATCCATGAAAGCGCGCAAAATAATCCAGCAACTCGGCGGCGGTCAGATAATCGTAGAAATAGGGCTGTTCGGGGAGGTACCCGATCTCCTGGTGCATGGAAACGTCTTCAATCGATTTCCCCAGGATTCGCGCTGTCCCCGACGTCGGGAAGATCAGCCGCATCAGCAACTTGATGGTCGTCGATTTGCCCGCACCATTGGGCCCCAGGAATCCAAATACCTCGCCCGTATGTACCTGCATGCTCAGGCTCTCGAGCGAGCGCTTTTTCTTCAGGTTTAGAAATCCAAACGGGTATTCCTTAGAAAGGTTCTCTATCTCAATCGCTGGTATCGGCATGCCTCTATTCTTTGAGAGCCGCTGCGCGTCGTCAACGCAGTCCAGACCTGCCTGTTCGTCACCTGCAACGCCCCAAAAAACAAACGGCGCGGTACCCCCGCGCCAAACTCACCAATGCTTCCCAGGTATCATTTTCCAATCTGTACCAGATCCCCTTTTGCCTCGGGTACCGGTTGGGCTTGGGGTTGTAATGTTTGTTTCGCCCGCCAGTTATCCAATATCCCCACTTGCTGCACGCAACTCACGGTGCACCGTGGCGCGCATCCCTTATGCGTCGCGAACTCCCGGTGCCTCATCTCCGCGGTGTACTTCTCCAGCGGCACTCCGGGATAGCCGCGCTGCTGCGAGCACCAATGCACCAGCCCATCCTCGCAAATGTACAAGTACCGCGATCCAGCGCGGCACTTCCAATCATGCTCCCGGCCCTTCGCCACATTGTGCTGAAACTGGTTGAATCGCGAAAACGACCGTTTTCCCAGCGTCATGATCTCTTCGAAAATTTCCTGATCCCGCTGCGCCAGCGGTTTCAACTGCCCATCATGGTCGTGGATAATCCCCACCGTGCTCGTAAAGCCTAGTTCCAGCGCCCGGTGCGCGATTGTCAGGGCATCTTCCGAGTTCTTCACGCCGCTTCCCAGCACGGAATTGATATTCACTTGAAATACGGCCCATTGCGACAGCATCTCCAGCCGCCCGTCCAAAGATTTCAAGCTCTTCTTCGAAACCTCGTCTGGCACGGCATTATCGATGCTGATTTGCAGGTGTTCCAGCCCCGCTCGGTTCAGCCGCTCGATCCGCTCTTTGTTCAGGAAAAATCCGTTGGTGATCAACCCGGCAATCATCCCGCGCTTCCGGATGTGCCGAACAATCTCATCCAGTTCCGGGTGCATCAGCGGCTCGCCCCCACTCATCGTAATGATCGATGTGCCCATCTCCGCGAGCTTATCCAGCCGCTTCTTCATCTCCTCCAGCGGCACCGGCTTGGAAGTATCGTCAAACTCGTTGCAGTAGGTGCAATCCAGATTGCATCGCCGCATTGGGATGATATGAACAAGGAACGGATGTTTCGTGGACACCAGCGCCTTCGCGATACTGCGCAGCTCTCGCGCGCGTGTCCGGTAAAAGCGCAGCCGCCTGCGTCGCCGCGTCCCCGCCGACGCCTTCCCCTTCTGCCTCAAAATGCCCATCTTTTGCCGATTTCCCCTAGCTTCCAATTATACCGTATGACCCCTCCGTAGGCTGTTTTCCGTACTCTGTGTGCGCTATTCCAATCCTGGGCCAGGCATTTGCACAGACGCCGGCCAAATCCCGCGACACACACAAATCAAAAAGAGAACAGCCGGGGTAACTTGCCTCCCCGGCCGTTCTTGTTTCCTTATGATTTATTCTTCTGGCTACCTGATCGAACAGGGAGCTCAGTGCGTGTTTAGTAGTCCCGATACGGCAAGTAGCGCCACATGTCGTTGAGGTACCCATTCCCGGTGGTACTCGTGGAATCGTAGCCCTCACCGCCGAAGAGCCAGAGTTGACCGTTGCCGTCAACCCAGTGCGTCGCGTTGCTACGGCCACCGGGAGTCCATATGTAGTAGGTCAGATACGGACGCGTCAATGTTCCGTAGATGCCATTAGGGCTACCGGTGTTCGAACCCTTGATCCAGGTCCACGTGCCGGGTTGACCAGCGGTAGCGTTCGGCGTATACACCCAGAGGTCGTTAAGGGCACCGTTACCATTCGTTGCTGTGGAATCCAGGCCCCATCCGCCGAAGAGCCAGAAGTTTCCGCCTGCGTCTGTCCAGCCGCTAGCGCCCCAACGCGATCCTGGCAGGATGCCGGCGGTGCCGCCCGTAAGCCCAGCGGTTCCGGCTGCAGCAGTCGTATTCGGGGGGCCAACTAAGGGCTGCAGGCCGTATATACCGGTCTGGTTTGCCTTGGTAGCTCCCATGACGTACGTCCATTGGTTGCTCGAGATGTTATACATCCAGAGGTCGTTGAGGATGCCGTTTGTCGTCCCGACAGAGTCTTCGCCTTCTCCGCCAAAGAGCCAGAGATTTCCGCTCGCATCTGCCCAGGTAACCGCTTCATGGCGTCCGCCTGGCATATTGGTCGATGCCGCAGTTCCAGGTGTTCCGTAGACACCGTTCTGGTTTGCCTGATTAGTGGTGCCACCCGAAATCCAAACCCAGTTCCCACCCGTGTATTCCCAGAGATCGTTCAGATATCCTACGTTTCCGCTGCCATCGATGCCATATCCACCGAAGAGCCAGAAATTTCCGGAACCATCCGTCCAGGAAGCGGGGTTCACGCGAGCGCCAGGCGTTAACGTGCCCGCAGCCCCGGAGTAAGTGCCGGGCAGGTCGGCCGTATCAGAGCCCTTAACTAAAACCCACTGGCCCACAGTGGTCGTGTAGTTTGTGCCGTTGAACGTGCTGGTATTGAACTCCCAGAGATCGTTGAGAAACTGGGCCGCAGGAGATTTTCCACCGAATAGCCAAAAATTTCCGGCATTGTCGGTCCACGTCGCCGCGCCCAAGCGAGCCTCAGGAACAAGAGGGGGGCTGTACGGCGGATATACTCCAGGTTGGGCCTCGTGCTGGGCGTTAGCAATAGTGGCCGCGCCGTAGGTAGTGTTATAACCACCGACCAGTTGCCATTGGCATTCGTCGAACTGCACTGGATCCATGACGCAGACCCACATGTCATTCATGACATCATCCAGCGTGTCGGGTTGGCTGTTTCCCGACAACTCCCAGCCGTCGCCGCCGAACAAAAAGAGGTTTCCGTACTTGTCGGTCCACCCAGCGGCAGAATATCGAGCGCCAGGAGTATTGGTGTACGGGTTTGGAACATTCGGAGGCGGACTTGTTGCGAACGATCCGTACTGAGGTGCAGGGGGTACAGCTACTCCGGCTGTTTTTGTGCCACCGATCCATGTCCAGTCGTTGTGAGCGCAATCGACCACGATGTCGGTAATGTTAGCGGTCACCACACCCTTATAATCCCAAAGCGTACAATACTGCGGCTGGGTGCTAGGTGAGTGCAGTTCCGAGACTTCGTATTGGTCGTTGAGAGCGAAGGGCGTGGCGAAGGTGAAAGGCCCGTTTTGCGTGATTGTCAGGGTGTTGCCTAAAGCGTCCTCAATGATGAATTTGCCGTCAGTTTCAGGGCCATTATTTGGTGGGACACCCGCTAGCCCGACTACCGTCCCTCCGACGCTATACGTTACTGCCGGACAAGTAACCACCACGGTAGTGACATTCGCGGTCGCGGTTCCACTGGCCGTGCTCGGTGTGACGACACAAGTTTGCGCCGGCGAAGCAGGCTGCGCGTAAATTGTCACGGTGTAGTTGGTACCAGTGGGTACAAAGTTTTTGAACGTGAAAGCCTGATTTCCATTGGCAGGGCTGATCGGAAGCTGTTCCAAATCGCTGCTGTTTTCCAGGATCAAGCCCGTGCCGACAACACCGGTAACGGTGCCCCCGATGGTGTAGCTCAGCACGCAGTTGACCGCCACGTTGGTGACGTTTGCGGTAGCCGTTCCGCTCCCATTTGTGACCGTGCAAATCTGGTTGGGCGTCGTTGGTTGCGTGTTAACCGTGACCGCGTAGGCGTCCGTCGGGCCGGTTACGGCGGTCTTGAACGTGAACGGACCGTTCGCCGTAAGCGTCAGGCTATCGCCACCGTTATCCTGCAAAATTACACTCGCGCCATTGGCGAGGCCGGCGATGTTCCCGCCAATCGTCGCGGTGACCGGATTGGTCGTGCATGTTACCGCGACTGTAGAGACATTCGCGCTGGCCGTGCCACTGCCACCGGTCACGACACATGTCTGCGCCGGGTTCGTCGGCTGCGTGCTCACGGTTACGCTATAAGCGCCGCTCACCGCTTTCTTGAACGTGAACGGTACCGTCCCGGTTCCAGTAATCGCCAGCGTGTCTGTGGTGTTGTCCGCCAACACCAATCCAGTACCAGCCAGTCCTGACACACTCCCGCCGATCGTGTACGTAGTTCCGGTTCCGGTTCCGGTTCCGGTGCCAGTGCCACTCGTGGAACTGCCCTTCACACCGCTGCATCCGGCAATCACCATGGCAAGCCCTAATAGGACAGTCAATTTCGCTTTTTTGCTGGGGATCATGTTCGTCCTCTTCATCTCCGACTCAAAGAGCGCGATCCTCTGGGGATCCTCCGCCTTGGCAGGGAGCACTTGCTCTGTCCCGCTCGCCACCTCGCAGCCAACTGTTCTCCGCTGTTACTGCCGGTTTGAGGACCAAAACAACGGTTGGACAGAAATCACGCGACCTGGACTGAGAGTACTAGACCTGCAAGCACAGCTTGCCGCTGGCCGACACGGGGAGCAACAGAAGACACGGAGACGTGTGCTGAACAAAGTAATAACTAGCCGAAATCATTAATAGTCCTTGCTCGGTCCAATCGTCGCTGAGCAATTGCAAGTTGCTCAACCAACAGGCCTTTCTGCCCCTGGCCCGCCCCTTCGGCCACCCTCGTTCACTGTCCCTTCGGCCAACTTGTCTTTCCAAACACGCTCTTCTACTCTCGCTCTTACACCCAGCTGCAGAAACGATTTTTGCCCTTTCTCACTCATGTAGCTTTGTTGACATCCTCGACACTGGCGGTGTTTTTCTGGAGCGACAGACGAGCGGCGATGATGTTCTCTAAGGAGGCAGGAGGTGCGATGCCAGAGATCGGACTCCTGCCCTTTGCACGCGTGGCTTTGGAAGTGGCC
>DATERF010000041.1:0-2995 GCA_035271845.1 Candidatus Acidiferrum sp. | reverse complement strand
TGTGGTGTATGCGCCGTCGGAGGTGCCTCCGCTATCGCAACTGAATTCTTTTCACGCCGGCCTCTTTTTCCTTGCTGTGGTCTTACATCTCGTCACCTCCATCCTTGTGGGATTGCTCTATGGTGCGATGCTTCCGATGTTCGCTCACCGCCCCATTCTGTTAGGGGGCGTGATCGCCCCGGTTCTGTGGTCCGGACTTCTGTACTCCATCATGGACATTCTCAATCCGGTGCTTGGGAGTCACATTGATTGGATCTGGTTCATGGCTTCGCAGGTGGCTTTCGGTATCGTTGCGGGCCTCGTCGTCGTACGGCAGGAGCACGTCCCAACGTACGAAAATGTTCCTTTCGCCATGCGCGCCGGAATTGAAGCGCCCGGCTTGATGCCTCCACAGGGAAACAGAGAGGAGCGGCCGTGATCTCCTTTCGATATCTAGGTGCATCCGCGGCGTTTTCCGTGATGCTGCTCTGCGGCTGCGGATCCCCGCACGGCCAGCCACAAAAAGGTTCGGAAACACTCGCGCCGAATGAAATTGTGAATTTTGACACTCTCTACACACAAAACTGCGCGGGTTGCCATGGCGCGGAAGGCCGGGGAGGCGCTGCCATCGCACTTGCCAATCCGGTTTACCTGGCTATTGCTGACGACACGGCGATTCGCAAAGTCATCGCCAACGGGGTACGCGGAACCGCCATGGCAGCCTTTGCCGAAAGCTCCGGCGGTATGCTGACGGACAAGCAGATTGAAATTATCACGACGCAAATGCGGTCGCGTTGGAGCAAGCCAGGACTTCTTGAGGGAGCCAATCCGCCTTCCTATGCGCCGAAATCGGCGGGCGACGTTTCGCAAGGCGAGGTCGCATACAAGAATTACTGCGAATCCTGCCACGGCCCGGGCGGCCGCGGAGCAACCAAGGGCAGTTCCATCACAGATGATTCCTTTCTTGCGCTGGTCAGCGATCAAGGGTTGCGGACAGTTGTCATCGCCGGCCGTCCAGAATTGGGTGCACCAGATTGGCGTGGAAACATTCCGGGGAAGCCGATGACGGATGAGGAAATCACGGATGTTGTTGCCTGGCTCGCGTCGCGCCGCGTGCAAGACCCCGGGCCGCCTTATTCCGATTCGAATTATGCTCAGCACCAGGAGTCAGACGATGCCAAATGAAAACGCGCTATCCCGGCGTGGGCTGTTTATGAAGATAGGAATACTCTTCAACGGCGTGGTGGCGACCGCCCTGGCAGCGCCGATTGTGGGATTTCTTCTGTCGTCCGTTACGCGTGGTCGTGCAAATGGTTACCTGTCCTGGGTTCCGCTAGGTCCGGTTAGCGAGTTTCCCGAAGGCGAGACGCGGCTGGCCACCTTCCGGAACCCCAACGTGATGCCCACTGACGGCAAGACGGTGGACACGGCGTGCTGGGTGCGCCACGTCCAAGGCGATGAATTTCAGGTTTTCGCGGTCAACTGCGCGCACCTGGGCTGCCCGGTCCGCTGGTTTCCGCAATCCGGTTTGTTCATGTGCCCCTGCCACGGCGGAGCATATTACCGCGACGGTTCGCGCGCTTCGGGTCCACCGGAACGCGGGTTATTCGAATATCCATACAAAGTGCGGGACGGTCTCGTCACGATTCAGGCTGGCGAATTGCCCACTCCAGGCGCGGCGATGGCTTTGCTGAAAGACAAACCGCCCTGCGGAGCAAGCAATGACTTGGTTTCCATCGAGAGCGGAAAGCTATCTGCGTCAAGCGAAACGAATGCTCTACTCGGAAGGAAGAAAACATGGGCTTGATCGGACAAATCGGACAGTGGTTCGACGAGCGCTTGCAGCTGGCGGCTCCCATTCGCGAGGCTGCGGAGCATCCCGTGCCGCGAAACACGGCAAGTTGGTTTTACGTCTTCGGCAGCGCTGCACTGACGGTCTTCCTGTTGCAGCTCGTCACGGGAATTCTCCTGGCGCTCATCTATGTTCCCTCGGCGGGCGAGGCGTGGAGCAGTCTGCAAGCGCTGAACCACGATGTCACTCTGGGATGGTTCATCCGGGCAATGCACGGATGGGGCTCAAACTTCATGGTGGCGGTCGTTCTCATTCACATGGTGCAGGTCTTCCTGTTTGGGGCCTACAAGTTTCCAAGAGAGCTCACCTGGATCGTGGGCGTTTTTCTTTTGCTGATGACTCTGGGCATGGCCTTCAGCGGCCAGGTGCTGCGTTTCGATCAGGATGCATATTGGGGACTCGGAATTGGTGCGTCCATCTCGAGCCGGATACCGATCATCGGTCCCGCAATCGTAAAGCTGATGCTGGGCGGACCCATCATTGCGGGCGCTACACTCTCCCGCTTCTTTGCTCTGCATGTTTTTGTGATTCCAGGAATGTTGATCGGCTTCGTTTGCCTTCATCTTTTGATGGTGCTGAAGCTGGGGATCAACGAATGGCCGATGCCAGGCCGTCTCGTGAAACGCTCGACCTACAGAAGTGAATACCACGATCTGACGAAGAGGGTTGGCGCACCGTTCGTCCCTTACGCAATCTGGAAGGACCTGTTCTTCGCTGCGTTCATCCTTCTGGCTGTCGCCGCCTGCGCCCTGTACTTCGGTCCGTTCGGACCTACGGGTCAACCGGATCCGACCATCATCCAGACTGCTCCAAAACCCGATTACTTTTTCCTGTGGCTGTACGCGCTGCTCTCGCTCTTGCCACCTTCGATGGAGACGCCGGCGCTCCTCGTTGGCCCGGTCATCGTGATTATTGGTCTGCTGCTTCTTCCGTTTCTCTCAGGCGAAGGGGAAAAGAGTTGGCGCCGGAGGCCAATCGCTGTTTTAACTGTGCTGCTGATCGCCGTTACGTTGGGGACATTCACACATCTTGCTGAATTCGCACCCTGGAGCCCGCGCATGAATGCCTGGAGCGGTGATCCGGTACCGGCAAAATTCCTGCACGGCACAACGGCTCTTGAACGGCGAGGAGCGCTCGTTTTTCAGGTCAAGCAGTGCCGCAACT
>DATERF010000040.1:0-6897 GCA_035271845.1 Candidatus Acidiferrum sp. | reverse complement strand
TTTCTCCTGGCGTGCGTGGGCCGGAACAGCAAGTCCCAGAAGCAGAAACAGTGCTGTTGTACTGATAGTTCCAAATGGTTTCATGATGTTGCCTTCCTTACCGCGAATTCGTGCGCGCATCACCGTGTGAAGGAGACGCGGTACTTCTTGCCGATCGTTAATCTCGTTCAATGGATCGCAGCTCTGGTCTGCGTCGTTCATCGCCACATGCTTACCTACCGACGTGGATCCGGGATAGGGAGTGAAATAATCCAAAAACGTCGAGGAGCCACAACACCACGGCAATGATCACGACCCCGTTCAGGATCGACTTAATACTTCTTTGCATGGGGATGAAACGATTCACCAACCACAGGAGGACGCCCACTACGATCAGGACTAATAGAATTTGCAAGAGAGGCATACTTTTTCTTCCTTTCTGTCCGTGTTGCGAGACACTTCCACCGTGGCCCTCCAATTGTTCCATGCACTTTCTCATTCGGAGAACGCGATGGAACGTTTTGGCTCAACAAAAGCTTGGACCGTCTCTCCAGCCAGAGTGTCGGGTTAAGCTGTCGTTCGATATCCTTGACGCTTGTGAAAACCGTGGGGAACAAGCTCCGGGGATGAACCGGACAACAAACCAAGCCTTTTACGGCAAGCTGATCCTAGACTTTGTGAAGGCGCATGTCTGTTCACTTGTATACAGGATGGCAAAAGGACGTTTAATGACCGTGCATTGCACTTGCACGGAGAAGGGATCGCGGCTTTTGGGATGTCATGGCCTAGAGAGACTTATGCGCTGCGAGGTGACCTATCTCTTTCTCGTGCAGGCCGTTAAATCCTGGTTTTATCGTCGACACGCGCTGCTTTAATGGCAACGGTTGAGGAAGGGACATAACCCCACGGAAACTCCTCAGTGGCCCGCAGGGATTCGCACGATCTCTACGGAACATCGGGCATGACGCGCGATTGCTCTGAGACACTGCCCATCAAAAAGCGGTCCACGGCTTTTCGTCCATGCGACCCAAGCACGATCAAGTCGGCATGCCATTCCTCGGAAGCATCGATGATTAGGGATTTCGGCTCACCCTGCTGGACGGCTGTGCTTACTTTTATACCGTGCGAACGGAGCGTTTCCGCGGCCTTCGCGACCAAGACTTGCGCCTGCCTCGTTTCTTCCTCATAAACTGCTTCGAGAGTCGAGTAGTCATATCCACTCATGTCGCGAGCGACCAGAAGCGCCGGCGGCTCTACGACATGCAAGACGCGCACTTCGGTATCTTTCGAGTGCGCTTGCGCAATTACGGCCTGTATGGCCGCTTTGGAGAATTTGGAATCGTCGATCGGGAGCAATATTCTCATGCGTGTCACCTTTCCAGTCTTTCTGGGTGCAACCAGCGCCAAGCTGACGACACGCTGGCTGCTTGCCAGAGGTGGAGAAAAGCGAAGAATGGCAAAAAACCGGTCCAGATCTTGATTCTGAAGCTTATCTCAAAACATGCACTGTTCGCTGCAACATCTTAGAGGAAGAACTACGTGCTTGCTGTTCCCTTTCGCACACCTTCGCCGATCTGGGCTTCCTACCTGCGGCAACATGAATGATTGACCGCGATGACGAACATGGGGGTGTTTTCGATATAGCTTAGCTGCCGGGCTAGTGCCTGGGCGACGACCAGGGCAGGCCGAAAAATGTCCGCGTCGGGCTTGCGGGCGTCTGTCCTCTTTGGGACACGCACCAGCACAAAGAGGGGAGACAATATGTCGTTCCTTTCTTTTCTCTCCAGTGGTGCCGGTCCCATTTGTTTTCACTTCGACCTCCGTTTGCGCGCTTTCGACGCCCCGCAAGAAGTGGGTGGCTGCGGCGCGACTGTTCATTATTGGACAGCTTGAAAAATGGAATGGTTTTAAGATGCGCGGGACATCGAGGATGGGAAACATTATGCCAAATGAATCGCACCAAAGAGCTGCCGAATTCCACGAGCTCGCCGCACACGCGCACCGCGCCGCGGCCGCGCACCACGGGAAAGAAGATCACCAAACCGGACACGAACATTCCAAGCAAGCACTGGAGCATGCGCGCAAGGCTTTCGAGTGGTCGCAAGAAGCTCATCGGAAGTCCGCGAAGGCAGCGGGGAATGCATAAGGATGCGTGGACCAACGCAGCGACGGAGCGCCTTATGAAACGCAGGAAGCAGCGGGGCTCCCCCCTTGGTGGTTTCTCCTCAGGAGCCAGCCTGGGCGGCAAGGTTGCGCACTATCGGGACAAACAAAATATCTACAAGCAAGGTGCGCCCGCTTACACGCTTTTCTACATTCAAGAAGGAGGGGTGCGGCTCACCACCCGGACGAAACATCAACCATCGGCCGTTACCGCCATCCTGGGCGCGCATGATTTTTTTGGCGAGCTTTGCCTGGCAGGTTATCCCCTTCGTATGTCCACGGCCGTTGCGTTGACCGCCAGTTCCATACGCACTATCAAGAAAGAAAAGATGCTCCAAATGCTTCGCAAGAAGAACAAGACATCCAATTCCCTGGTGGCCTATCTACTGTCCAGCATCAAAAACTACCAGGATCACGTGGCGCATCTCCTGACTTCCTCTGCGGAACAACGGCTCGCGCGCGTGCTTCTGCGGCTGGCCCACTTGGATGGAAAAGGCCCGGCAATCGTTGAGATTCCGATGCTAAGTCATCAAGTTCTCGCGGAGATGGTCGGGACCACGCGGCCGCGGGTCAATCTGTTCATGAATCGGTTCAGGAAGCAGGGACTTATACACTACGATGGGGGATTGGAAGTGCACCAGTCGTTGAGGAAAGTGCTCCGGAGTCGCTAGGAATCACCGGCAATCCCTTGAAGGTTCAGGACTTGCGGGGGCCTGTTGCCAGACTATGAGTACTCTGTCAATCCCGCCCGAACTGTTCAATGTTGGACATTTCGCTGAATCCGATTTGATGCTATAAATATCGCATGCTGTCTTCCGCAGTTCGACGTGTATCCATCCGAGTTACTCGCTCCCCTAAAAAAGCGATTTTAAGAAGCCCTGTGTTCGATTTGAAAGTATTTCTCGACTCGGCTGGTCTGGGAAGAAAGGTAGCCAAGTTTCGAGGAAAAGAAACCGTCTTCGCGCAGGGAGATACGGCCAAGAATGTCCTATATATTCAGGAAGGCGGCGTAAAGCTTACGGTGATCAATGAGTCGGGCAAGGAAGCCGTTGTGGCGATCCTTGGACCGGGTGATTTTTTGGGGGAAGGGTGTCTTGCCGGCCAATCCGTTTGCATGGCTACGGCAACCGCGATTGCGCCTACCACCGTGCTCGTTATCGAGAAGAACGAGATGATTCGCGTGCTCCACGGGGAACACGAGTTCTCCGACCGCTTTATCGCGCATATGCTGGCGCGAAATATCCGCGTCGAGGAGGACCTGATCGACCAGTTCTTCAACTCCAGCGAGAAACGCCTGGCGCGCACTCTGTTGCTGCTGGCGCGCTATGGCGCGCCGGGCCTGCCTCAAAAGGTCCTTCCCAAGGTATCGCAAGAGATGCTGGCGAAGATGATTGGCACAACGCGGTCCCGGGTCAATTTTTTCATGAACAAATTCAGGAGACTGGGCTTCATCCAGTACGACGGGGAGATTCACGTCAACGATTCCCTCCTAAGCGTTGTCCTGCACGACTAAAATGACTTTCGCGTGGCGCCACCTGTAAGTGAGTAGATCCTCGCTCCCTGCCAGCACGAGAAACTTCGCCCCCAAGAAAAAAGCACACAAAACGTGAAAGTGTCTCGATGTAAACAGATATCCGCCCTCATTTCTCTTAACATGGCACCGCCGATGTAAGTCAGGCGACTATTTTGCGAACGAGTCAACCAGTTTCCTCTGACTGGGGAGGATCCAAATGGAAACTCTGAGATCGTTCTTCTTGTTGTGTTTTTTGCCGGGCGGCGGGGACTGGAGATATTTCCGTTGGCGCAGGAACTAGCGCCTTCTTGACGGCGTGACGGTGAAGGAGACAGGCGCGAAGGAAAAGCGGCATCGCCGATGTGATAGCATTGGTGCTTGCCGGCGAATTCGAGAGTTTGCCCGGAGAAAGTCGAAGAACGTAACGTAAATTATGATTTGCTCGTCTATAGGTATATGAGGCCTGAAGCGATGAAGGTGCAGAGGAGGGTAGAGAACATGAACATCATCGAAGGCGCGCGAGGGTTTTCAAAAGCTCAAGCGGGCAAACAAATTTTGGTTTCCCTGATGTCGCTGGCGCTGTTGTTTGCAACCTGGCCACAGAACCTGGCGGCGTATCAGGATGCGCAAGCCCCCGCCCAGCCCCCGGCGCAGGCCGCGCAGGCGCCCGCGTACACGCAACAGACTCCGGAGCAGTTGCAGCAACTGGTGGCTCCGATTGCGCTGTATCCGGATTCCCTGGTGGCACAGATCCTGGCGGCGTCCACGTTTCCCGAGCAAGTCGTCGAGGCCAACCGATGGGTGCAAGCGCATCTTGACTTGAAGGGCAACGCTTTGGGTCAAGCTGTGGATCAACAGCCCTGGGACCCCAGTGTCAAGGCGCTAGCTGCATTTCCCTCCGTCCTCGGAAATATGGACAAAAACCTCTCCTGGACGTCGTCTCTCGGCGACGCCTACTACAATCAGGAACAGGATGTGATGGATGCCGTACAGGTGATGCGCCAGAAAGCGGAACAAGCCGGCAATCTTAAGAGCACGTCGCAGCAGACCGTAACGGCGCAAGATTCGACAATCACCATTGAACCTGCCAGCCCCGATGTCGTTTACATCCCCGCGTATGATCCGTGGTTGGTCTACGGAGGTCCGATAGTGGCGTGGCCGGGCTGGTATCCCTATCCCGGAATCTGGTTTGGTGGCCCGTACCTCTCGTGGGGAATCGGCTTCGGAATCGGCTGGTTCGGAGGTTTTGGATGGGGCTGGGGTCATTGGGGATTCGATTGGCATCACCATTACGCAACTTATAACCACGCCCGGTACTACTCCCCGAGCAGGACATTTTATAACCGGAACGCCTACTACCGAGCCGGAGGCGCCCGCGGCGGAGCTAACGCTCGCAACGCAGGGAACAGGCCTCCCAGCAGGAACATGGGCGCGCACGGCGGAGTTGCCAACCGTCCCGGCGCATCGGCCAAGCCTTTCGAGGGAAACACGAAGGCGGCCCGAGGATACGCTGCACCCAGCGGTCAGAAAAGCGTCAAGTCGGGCGCCTTTAGCAACTACGACCACGGCGGACAGACAAAGAGTTATTCGTCACGCGGGAGCGCTAGCATGGGCGGAGGAGGAGCGCGCGGTGGCGGAACACCACATGCCGGCGGTGGCGGTGGTGGCGGCGGAAAGCATCGTTAATCGAAGTTTCGTGGTGTTCCTGGTGGATCGTGAAATTTAGAAATGGAGAATAGCCATATGCAGCGAGCGAAGCTGAACTCCGACAATTTTCATTGGGCCAATCTTTCTAAATTAGCGGCCGTCGCAGTCCTTTTGACGGGGTGCTTGCCCGCGCGTTCCATGGCGCAGCAACAAGGCCAGAAAACATTTTCATCGGCCGAAGAAGCGAGCCACGCCCTGGTCACGGCAGCGGAAAGTAACGACGAAAAAGCGATGCTCGAAATCCTCGGACCGGACGGAAAGCAAATCGTCTCGTCAGGAGACGAAGCCGAGGACGCCCAGAGCCGCGCTAATTTCGTGCAGAGATATCAGGAGATGCACCGTCTGGTGAAAGAACCGGATGGAACCACGGTCTTGTACATCGGCGCGAGGAATTGGCCCACGCCCATTCCGCTCGTGAACAAAGGAAAATTGTGGTATTTCGACACCGATGCGGGCAAGAAAGAGATTTTGTACCGGCGGATTGGCCGGAATGAAATATCGGCGATTCGTGTTTGCCAGGAACTCGTCGCGGCGCAAAAGGAATACCGCTCCGCACAGCACGACGAGTACGCCCAGAAAATCTTCAGCGATGAAGGGCAGCACAATGGCCTTTATTGGAAAGCTGCCGAGGGCGAACCCCAGAGCCCCATCGGGCCGCTGGTGGCGTGGGCCGTTGCCAAGGAAAATGCCAAAAGCCAAGGCGGCGGGCCGGTTCCTTACCGCGGCTATTATTACCAAATCCTGACACGTCAGGGGAAAAACAGCCCGGGCGGCGCGAAAAGCTACATCGTTAACGGCAAAATGACCGCAGGTTTCGCCTTTGTGGCCTTTCCGGCGGAATATCGATCGTCCGGCGTGATGACTTTCATCGTTGGCGAGGACGGAGTCGTGTACCAGAAGGATCTTGGCAGGAAGACCGAGGCCCTCGGCAAAGCCCTGAAGGAATACGACCTCGATACGAGTTGGGAAAAAGCGGAAGACCAGCCGGAAGAGACCGCTGGCGCGCCGCCAACCAAGTAAAAAACACTGTTTGGGAATCGCGAACCCGAAGCGGCGTAAAAGTCTGTTCCAAAGAATGGGAGTGTGGCGATGGTGATCACTCAGATGACCGAGGAGGAGTGTCGCGCATTCCTGGCGAGCGCTTCGCTCGGAAGGCTCGGCTGCTCGCGCGATAACCAGCCCTACGTGGTGCCGATCTACTTTGCGTACGAGCCTGACTTTATTTACGTCCTCTCGACCTTCGGGCAAAAGACCGAGTGGATGCGGGCGAATCCCAAGGTTTGCCTCGAAGTTGACGAAATCACGAACCAGTCTCAGTGGATGAGCGTAATCGCCATTGGCCGCTACCAGGAATTGCCCGAGCCCCAATTTACCGCCGAGCGGGAACATGCGCGGACACTGTTGGGAAAACGCTACTTGTGGTGGCAAAACGCATTAGGCGAGCGTCAGCTAAGATTGGGGGACCACGCGATTGCTCCGCTCTTCTTCCGCATTCACGTTGATTCGATCACCGGCCTTCGCGCCATCGGCGGGTC
>DATERF010000039.1:0-6804 GCA_035271845.1 Candidatus Acidiferrum sp. | reverse complement strand
CAGCCCACGAACAGACGGTGGTTCTCGTTGTCGAGCGCCAGGCTGGTGGGTGTGGCACAAGGAGCGAGGGGCCAGCGGTCTTTCACCTGCAGCGTGTTGACATCGATGTGCAGCGTCTCATTCTGCTCTTCAAGGTTGACGAAGAGATTGCCCTTGCCGTCGGACACGGCGAATTCGGGGCCGCCGCCAAGCGCAATGGTTCTGACGAGAGCGCCATCGGCGGCATTGAGCACGGTGATGTTTTCGCTGTCGCCGTTCATCACGTAGATGCGCTTCGTGAGGGGTTCGTAGATGATGGCGTCGGGCTTCTTGCCCACCTTGATTTCGGGGAGCGGCTTGAGTGTTCTCAGATCGAAGGGGACAACGGCATCGGCGCGGCCGGCGGAAATGTAGCCGCGCCCAAATTCAGCAGCAATGGCGATGCCGTGAACACCCGGCGTGTTGGGAATCGTGCCGACCACGGTGAGCGCATCGGCGTCGAGGACATCCACCTGCGTGCTGTGGGAGATGTACACGCGGCGCCCCGCTTCATCCACGGTGAGATAGTCCCAGCCAACCGCACCGGGAATCCCTACTTTCTTTGCGAGTGTGTAGTTGACTGCCGCGCCCAGCGCCACGACCGCCAGTAGAGCAAGGAGAGCGCCGAACCAAGCAAATTTCGTTTTCATGTTTCCTCCGGGAAAGGTGCGCGATGGCGCGAACTGCACGATAGCAGGTGTTTTCTAAACGTAGCCTAATTGCTTTCCTGAATGACCCTTCAATGAAGATCATTCGGAGAAGGGACCGGTTACTTGGTACGCGCGCTGAGGCCCCGGCCCATTGGGGTGGTCAGGCCTACCGTCGAATCTGCCGGCGAAGCCATGCAGTGGCTCCGCCGCGATTCACGAGCGAATCGCTATTTTTCACGCGTCGTCGGCGACCAGCGCAGACCTAGCGCATACGTCGGCTTGTAGTATTCGCGCTGAATCAGGTACTGACTGCTGCCGTTGTAGAAGCCAAAGACCTCGTTGTTGGCGTTGAGAATATAGGCGACAAAAGTGAAGCCCTTCTCAAGTCGCGCGCTTCCCTGCATATCGATCTGCAGGTGCGCATAGAGGTAAGTGTCGCCGTCCGGACCCTTTAAGCCTCCTGGCGTTGCTCCCGGTGCGTCCGGATTGGTCGCTTGAGCAGAACCATCCTGGTATTGGTAACCGAAGATGTTTGCGGCATTGTAAGAAAGCCCAAGCCGGTATGAGAAACGGCCGCGGTCATACGTCGGGCTGATGTTCCACGTATTTGGCGCTTGCCTCAGCAAATGAGGATGATCAAGACGGTTATAGAGGCCGCCAACACCAGAGTCCGTATAGCTGTAGTTTCCCGAAAGACCAAGCCCCCTGAGGAATCCTGGGAGCGAGCTGAAGTGTTGCAAGTAGGCGATCTCGAAGCCAAACAAGTGCGCGCTGCCCGCGTTCACAGGCTGGGAGAACACATACCGACCGGTCGTATAACCTGGCGGCGTATAGTTGAGCAGTACATATTCGGTATCCACGATGGGGGAGTACAGACTCTTGTAGAACAGGCCGGCCTGAATCGCCCCGAACGGTTTCATGTAGTGCTCAAACAAAATATCGTAGTTATTGGCGGTTTCGGCTTTCAGATCCTTGTTGCCGAGACTTATGCTCCCGGTACCTCCTTGAGCGTTGGTGACCGAGTACGCCTGGGCAACATCCGTAGGATTGGGACGAGAAAGCGCCCGGCTGTAGACCAGTCGAAAATCCGTGTTGCTGGTTAAAGCGTATCGGAGGGAAGCACTTGGTAGCACCTTAGTGTAATCGCCCCCGGCTTTGTACGTGAAAGCGCCATTGCCGTTATTCGCTCCGGAATCCCAGCTTAGCGTATCCAAATTCGTGCCTTCCACGCGAACACCCGCGATGAGCCGGAACTTATTGAAATCAAGCGTGTTCATCACGTAGCCGGCAGAAACCTGCTCGATATAGTTGTAGAAATTGGGAGCTCCCGTCGCGCCCGTCGTGAAGACGAACTGGCCGGGGTTCGCAAAAACATACGCTTGGGTTTTGTAATAGTCCGCAAACGGTCCCTGCGGGTACGTTCCATTGTAGTAGTTGGAGTTGTGAAACGTACTGGGAAAAAGGCTGAAGGGGATTATCGCCGCGCCAGGAGCAAAGTCATTTTTGTCAGGGTCGCTGCCGCCGACAGTAGGTATCGCGTAATCGTCCGTGTAGCTGTGGTCGTATTTGTGGGCATTGCGGAATTTTCCGCCAATCTCGATCATCGCAAGGTGCGAACCGATGTGGTAGCGCTTGCCCATTGCTCCCGCAGCCTGAATGTTTGTCTGCGCCGTCTTTCCGCGGCTGATGTTCACGTCGTTCAGATCGAAAAGGGAGGGGTTGTAGGCCTCCGTGTAACACGCGGGCGACCATAGCGGTCGCAGGGAGTTCCCCGTAGCGACGGGATCGTACGTGCAGGGGCTCGTATAGGTTGAAGCATACGGTACGCCAAAGGAACCACCGCCATAACCATTATCATTTTCACTCGCAAACGAACCGGAAACGTCCCAAGAAAACCACGTACTGGCGAGTACGTGCTTCCCACCCAACACCAGGGTGCCGATGATATAGCGAGGACGGCGAATGGAGTTATTGAACGACGGTGCGCCGCCGCTGCCGTTCAGGAGATTAGCGCCACTGTTGTCGTTTAAGGTGTAAACCCAGCGGTCACCAAAATTGTGGAAGTCCGAGAACAGCCCGCGCAGGTATATGTTCGATCCCTCGCCCAGTTGGTAGTCGGTACTTCCCGCCAGGCCATACCGCGTACGGTAATATTTGTACTCCCGGATGTCCATGGAATCGAAATATCGCTCCGTCGCTCCACCGGGCAACAGCAACTCGTCCGGCACGGGTTCCACGTCATCGATGCCGCGGCCTTCATAGTCGTACGAAAAACCGAAGAGCGTGCCAAATTTCTTGCTGGACCCAAAGCGCTGGCCCACTGTGGCCGTCGTCTGATAGTTGTTGCGCCCCCCAAGTATGGGCGAGATACCTCCAAGCCCGAAGATCGAAACCGTGGGACGCTCCGTGGCCGTTTTTGTAACCATGTTTACGGAGCCGCCAATTCCATCGGCATCCTGATTGGCTTGCAGGGTCTTGTTGATTTCGACTGACTCCACGATGTCCGAGGGAATCGCGTCGAACTTGATTTGCCGTACCCCAGACTCCGGAGAAGGAACGTTCACGCCGTCGATGGTGGCGTTGGTCAACCGCGGTTCGGTCCCACGCACCTGCACGTACTTGCCTTCGCCTTCGTCGCGCTCCAGTGTGACGCTGGGCAGCCGGCCCACTGCGTCAGCGATGTTGGCATTGGGCAGGCTTGTGATCACCTCATTCGAGAGTACCTGCAGAATATTGTCCGCGGTCCGCTGCCGGTTCACCTCCTCCGCCTCGCCCGAAACGCGGTCGGCGGTAACCAGGACTTCGTCACGCTGCGAAGAGACTTCCATCTTGGCGTCGACTGTAGCGGTCTGCCCGGCGGTAATCTGAACGGCTTTCGTGAAAAGCGAGAAACCTACGTAGGTGACGGTGATGGTGTACGTCCCGGCAGTAAGATTGTTGACGAAATAGGAGCCCTGCTGGTCCGTTGCTACGGTCACTCCAGCGGGCTGCAGCTCAATCGAGGCGCCCTGGAGGATGCTGCCGGATGAGTCCGTAACGTGGCCGGTCAGGGAACCCTTGTCGCCTTGTGCGCGCGCGCCCGGCGCGAAAAAGACCATCGCAAGTGAAAGAAATACCGGGAACAGTCGGATACATCTTTTCATTTCTATCTCCCCTCAGGAAAACAAACCCTGTGGACATTCCAAATAAGCAGTTGACCAAGCGCCCGGGGAAGCCGCGTATGAACTCTCGGAGGCCGCGGCGCGCATCGTTAGGAGAGCTGGAGATGCAGACGAAGTGCGCGCATTTCCCCGATAAATTTCGTGATGCGATACCTGGCAACCGACTCGATTTCCCTTCGTCTTGGACCCGGCTCAGGAGCCAGTGAGTCGAAGAAACCCAGGGCGCTGCTTCTGCTCTACATTTCCTCATGGACCCGTTTAGGGCTGGATGAAGGGACTATTAGGAAGTGGTGAAAATGGGGTGAAAGAACTTTCAGGTTGAACGCCCTTTCAGACGGCCAAACCCGCTGTCGTTTTCTGCCTCTCAGGTGCAACGGCAGCAGAATTCTCTCTGTTCAGAAGTGGCAGATGGACGCAAAACCTCGAACCTCGGCCAAGTTCGCTTTCGACTTCGATTGCACCTCTGTGCATCTCTGCAATCCAGCGCGCGATGGCGAGCCCCAGCCCGGAGCCGCGCACTTCGCGCGAACGCGCCTGATCGGCACGGTAAAAGCGGTCGAAGATATGCGGCAAATCTGTTTCGGAGATGCCCGCACCGGTGTCCCGGACTTCCACGATGGCTTGCCCTTCGCACGAGTATAAGCGCAGGGAAATGCTGCCTTCCGGCGTGTATTTCACGGCATTGTCCAGCAAGGCGAGAAGGAGGCGCTCCACCGCGGAAGAATCCATCAAAACGGGGAGCGGCTCGGAATCCAGCTCAGTGGAGAACCCGAGGCCCGTAGCGTGAGCCAGGATGCGCGCGTGTGCCGACACCGTGTGCAGCACTTGCGAAAGATCGGCGGCTTCAAAGCGGAGTTGCGCGGCGCCTGCGTCGGCGCGCGCAAGCATGAGGAGTTGCTCGATGAGTTGCGTGCTCTCTTCCGCGGCCGCCAGGATGCGCCCGAGAGTTGCGCGGTACTCGTCCTCCCGGCGAGGGCGCCGAAGAGCAATCTCCGCGTTCGTGCGGATCAACGCCAGCGGCGTGCGCAGGTCGTGAGAAGCATCCGCAGTGAACTGCGTGATGTGCGCAACGCTTGACTCGATGCGGCCCAGCATGGCGTTCAGGGTCTCAGTCAGCCGCCGCAGTTCGTCCTTTTCCCGCGGAACTTCCAGGCGCTGCGATAGATTTTGGACCCCGATGCTCTCGGCGGATTCCACGATGCGATTCACGGGGGCCAGGGCGCGGCCACTAAGCCAGTAACCGAGGAGCGAGGCAAGCACAACCAGCAGCGGCAGGAAACGCTTCTCCGTCAAGCGGAAGCGATCGAGGGCCTGATCGAAGGGCTCCGTGGGCACGGCCGCATCAATCAGAAAGACGTTGCCGCCGACGATTACGTGCTCGCGGGCGATGCGATATTGCAGGGCTTCCAAATTCGTAGTGACAAAGGTCATGCCTTGCGCCGGTGCTTCCGGGAGCGGAGCCTGCGGCACTTGGAATCTCTGCGGGCGGAAAATCCACTGGCCGTCGGCGCCAGCGACTTCAAAAATGGCGCTATTCGCCCACAGCCCTGCGAGTTCGCTTAATTCCTTCTGTACTTTCGGGATTCCCTTAGGCAATGAGCCATCAATCACACGGCTGACGGTCTCCAGGTTGCTGCGCGAAGCGTCGTTGACGGTGATTTCAATGCTGCGGCGGAATCCGAAGTCGCAAATCCAGAAAAAAGCCACGAAAGAAGCGGCCAGGACGACGAAATAGAGAAGCGTGAGGCGCGCGCGAATGGTCAGATGCACGGGCTCTTCACCGTGCCAGCCGAATAGCCAAATCCGCGGTGCGTCTGGATAAGCTTGCTTTGCGCATCCTGATCCACTTTCTTCCGTAGCAAGCGCACAAAAGCATCCAGCGTGTTTTCCGTGACTTCGCGGCCGTGACCCCAGACGCTCGCCAGAATTTCACCGCGCGAAACGATGCGGCCGGCATGGCGCACAAGCAGTTCGAGGAGGCGGAATTCGGTCAGCGACAGATGAATCTCCCGCCCCTTGCGAAAGGCGCGGAAGGAATTCGCCTCGAGAATCAGGTCCTCTACTTCCAGCACATTCTTCTTGCGGAACTCGTGGCGGCGCATCAGCGCGCGCATCCGCGCAAGGAGTTCCTGGAACGAAAACGGCTTGGTGAGATAGTCGTCCGCGCCGGCGTCCAGTCCCTTGATGATGTCGGGGAGCGCGTCGCGCGCGGTCAGCATCAGCACGGGCGTCGCCTGCTCGCGAATTCGCAACTGCTGGGCCACTTCCAGACCACTCATGCGCGGAAGCATCACATCGAGCAAAATCAGGTCGAAATTCTGCGTGGCGGAGAGTTCCAGGGCGGACCGGCCATCGCGGGCGTGGCTTACCTCATACGATTCTTCCTGGAGACCCCGGGCAATCAGCCCGGCCATCTCCGGTTCATCTTCGACGATAAGGACGTGCACGGTGGTTTTCCCGTCTTCGATAGTATTTTGAGGTCTGTAAATGTTTCGTTAATGGGACGTTACAAACCGAATCGACGCCGGCGATTTTCCCCGACACAGCACAGGTAGAAGTAGGGAGAAGGAAAAGGGTCAATTAGTTTTGTAGGACTTGGGGGGCAGCAGTAATTGAATGCCGAAGTAGCCGATGAAGTAGGACTGATTACTGCGGCTGGGCTCGAGGCTGAGCACAAGGCCGAGGTCCACATATTCAAGCGGGATATGTCCTTACCTGAATGGCACGGCTGGCACGCTTTCCGGCGTGGACTGGCGACGAATCTGCACGCGCTTAGGTGTGGACGACAAGACTATTCAGGCGATTCTGCGGCACAGCAACATCGGAATCACGATGAACATTTACGTGAAGAGCGTGAGCGAGTCTCGGGTGAGTGCGATGGATGCACTAAGCGAAAAACTCGGAATATGCAACGGTTATGCAAAGCCAGGACAGGGGCGGCCAAACTGAGTCTTGTATGTTATTGATTTACAAAG
>DATERF010000038.1:0-30579 GCA_035271845.1 Candidatus Acidiferrum sp. | reverse complement strand
TCCAACGACGCCACACGTCGCACTTCTGCTCCGCGGAAAGGCCAAACCGTCTTCCTGGTCTCATAAACACCACCTTTGAAAACTGCTTTATACCAGATGGTGTTGCATCGACCGTTTGAGCCGGCAGTGCCAATCAGGAGGCTCATGGTGGGTGCGCTCTCATTGAACTCCAGACAGGGCGCTGATCCAGCAGGCGCCGCGCACGAACTCGCTCTGCTGCGGGCCGGCGGCCTGACGGTCGTCTGTCAGCAGGTGAAGAACGGCCTGCAGGTTTTCTGATTCGAAGAGTGCAGTGACAGTGGATTTCAGGTCGATCTCCCCCTTCGGCAAGGGGCGGTGCGAGAAAGCCGCGCCGTGAAAATGCCCGAGGATGTCGGTGCCCAGCGGGCGCAGATGTGGAGCGACTGGACCGGGAGAAGCAGTAGAGGCTACCCCAGCAACAAGGGCGAGCGAGCGAGAGTAGAGACGTTCAGTGGAAAAAGAAAGCCATATGCGAATATCCGGATACTGGAACGAGACGCTTTCCGTGGCGGGGGGACGACGAAGCGCGGCGCCGACGAGGCCGGCAGACTCGGCAATCATCACCAGGCCAATAATTGAAGAGCCCGTGACCTCAAGGCCGGTGCTGAGAATATCGGTCAGTGAAACAGCACTTGAGGGAGCCGTCGCTTCGAAACGCAGCAGGTGAGAGAAGTCGCCTTCGCAGCGCAGGCCGTAGAGGGTATTCAGTTCGGGGACCAGGTCTCCGCTGGAGACCATGAAATCGGGCACGTTGGTTCCGTCGGTGGGCAGATAGGCCGCGGAGCCGACGACGGCGAGAAACTCTCCAAAGCGCGTGCGGGCATCCTCAAAGCCGTGGCCAAACGCACCGAGTCCGATGCCAAAAGTTGAGGCCGGAAACCGGATGGTGCGGCAATCCTGAGGGCCGAAACCTCCGCCTCTGAGCAGCGCAGGAGCACCGATGGGTTCCCAGGTGAGAGCTCTTGCAGGGGAGCGCTCGATGAGTTCAAACGACGCAGTAGCAGTGGTGAACCGAAGCGGCTCAGCCTGCGGAATCGGAGGCGCAGCGGCAGCCTGTTGGGAGAACAAGAGCGGGGAGAGGTGGCAAAGTTCGATGACGAGTTTGACGTGGTCCGACGGTGCAACGATCACGAAGCTACCGCCGATGGCCTTGAGTTGCCGATAGAAGCGGATGAGCAGGCCAACGCCTGCGGAACTGAGATAAGCAACCTCGGAAAAATTAAGGCGCAGGTGGTGCGCGCCGCCGCGGATGAGTTCTTCCAGGTTACGCTGGAGATGCTCGCCCCAATAGTTATCGAGGCGTCCTTTTACTTTGACTTCGAGAGCATCAGCGAGTTGTTGAGTGACGATTTCCATGACGGGTCTAGGGCCGCACGTTTCCTGAGAGTTCCGAGGGAATGCTGATATTTAGCTGATCGGCGTTGCTTCGGCTGATGAATTTCTCTTCGACCATCACTTCTTCAAGAGGAAGATCTTTGGGATTGGCACCGCGCAGGATCAGTCCGGCGAGTTTTCCAGCGGCAACTCCGGCATCGTGAGGACTGAAGCCGAGGCAGGCGAGGCCCCCGCGGTTGAGCGTGGAGCAGATATCCGTAAAAAGCGGAAGACGGGCATCACGCGCACCTTTGACGGCGCCTTCGTAGCCTTCAATGCAGGTATTGTCGCCGGGTACCCAAACCACCTGGATGTTGCGTCCCGCTAGAATCTGCACCGCCTGGAGAACTTCGCTGGAGCCGGCGATGGAGACTTCCTCGAGGCGGATGCCACGGGTCTTGTAAACTTCGCGGGCCACGGAAATTTCTTTTACGGAGTTGGCTTCGGCGGGATTGTACATGGTACCCACGGCGCGCAGGCCGGGCACGAGCTTCTGCATCATATCGAGATGATGTGCCACCTGCGGAAAGCTGCCGACACCAGTCAGGAAAGGCAGGTGTTCCGCTCTGCTGCTGCCCGCGCCCGCCGCGATGGGATCGCTGACGCATGTGAAGACAACCGGCTTGTGCTTGACCTTGTTGCAGGCGCCGGAGAGGCAGGGGGTTGAGATGGTCATGATGAGGTCAACGTCCGAATTGTCGTAATTCTGGAGGATTGCAGGGATATTGATGATTTCGCCCTGCGCATCCGAACGGATTACTTCCAGGTTCTTGCCGGAGGCGATGCCGCTTTGCTTAAGCCCCTCAAGCATGCCGTCAGCACAAAGATCGGAGCTGACGCCGGGCGCCATCGAGACAATGACGGCTTTGAAACTGCGGTTGGCGGCAGGGAGGGCCTGGGAATTTGCAGACGAAGTCGAAGAGGTATTGCGATGAGCGCGGTCGGAAAGCAGCAGGATGGCCGAGAAAAACGCGATCAGGGCAAACCCCAAGGCCAGCTTTTTGGCGGCGGCCCAAAGGCCTGCTGCAGCGAATGAACGCATTCGTTTCGACGAAAACTCCTTTAGCGAGACAGACGAAACCGCTGATCCTGCTGACCCGGGGAAAGCGCGGGAAGGCGTGGCCGCGACTATATCGAATCTGCAGCAGGAGTCAAGGCAGCGCAAGTATCACTGGACCGTCGGGGTCACGATACGAGAGCTCCATCCCGAGCTGTGGTCTCCAACCAATCGTTGATGATTTTGTAAGCACTACGACAGGTTTAGTTGTACTTTATCGATGCTTCGTGAATGCTGCTGAAGCTGGAACGATTGCCCTGGGACGAATGCCCATGAACCAAAGATACTGTCTTACGCTTGATCTGAAGAATGATCCGAAACTCATTGCGGAGTACTGCAAGTATCACGAGAAAGTCTGGCCGGCAATTACCGCCAGCATCAAGGGTGCTGGCATAGAAGATATGGAAATCTATCTGCTTGGAACGCGCATGTTCATGATCATCGAGGCCAATGAGAACTTTTCTTTTGAGAAGAAGGCCGAAGCGGATCGCGGTAATTCGAAAGTGCAGGAATGGGAGGAGTTAATGTGGAAGTTTCAGCAGTCTCTGCCGGAAGCCGGACCTGGTGAAAAGTGGGTGAAAATGAAACGCATCTTCAAGCTGGAGCAATAGGCATGGGGATCCAAAACTCCGAAAAGGGAGTGAACCCTGCAACTAAAGTCGCTCGCCATCGCTTATACCCTCCCGGGCAACTCCTGCCGTTTGTCCTGGTCACCGCGCTCTTTTTCCTGTGGGCTGTGCCACATAACCTCAACGACGTGCTGATCCGGCAATTCATGAAGTCGTTCGCGATCAATCGCCTTCAGGCTGGACTCGTGCAGTCTGCTTTTTATCTCGGCTATTTTATTTTGGCCATACCTGCTGCGCTGTTGATGAGAAAAACCGGATATAAAGCCGGGTTCGTGGTCGGGTTATGTCTGTTTGGATCGGGATGCTTCTTGTTCTGGCCCGCGGCTCTGGTGGGCCGCTATGCCTTTTTCCTGTTTGCGTTATTCGTGATTGCCAGCGGACTCTCATTTTTGGAAACGGCTGCGAACCCCTTTATCGCCCAACTGGGCGACCCCGCGAGCTCCGAGCAACGGCTGAATTTTTCGCAGGCATTCAATCCATTCGGCGCCATTACTGGGGCGTTGATCGGTACGGTGTTTATATTTTCGGGCATTGAACTGACTCCCCAGGAGATCGCCTCTCGCAAAATGCAGGGCATCTATGAAGCTTACCTGCGGACCGAAACGCTACGTGTCATTAAGCCCTATCTGGTCCTCGGCGTAATTTGTTTTTGTTGGGCGTTGCTGATTCTGCGCACAAAATTCCCTGCGATGCACAATGAACTTGAGCAAGACGCAAGCCCCAAGGGACGTTTTGCGGAGTTGTTTCGTCATCGGCATTTCGTACTGGCAGTCGTGGCTCAGTTCTTATATGTGGGCGCGCAGGTTGGCACGTGGAGCTACTTCATCCAATATGTGCAGGAATACACGCATCAACCGGAAAAAATCGCTGGCTACTTCTTGACCGGTACGCTGGCCGCCTTTGGTGTGGGCCGATTCACATCCGCATATTTGATGCGAACCATCCCGCCTAACCGTCTGATGGGCGTTTACAGCGTCGTGAATATCGTACTTGTTTCGGTTGGCGTGCTTCTGCCAGGTTGGCTGGGACTGTGGGCGATATTTCTGACCAGTTTTTTCATGTCGCTCATGTTTCCCACGATTTTTGCCATGGGATTGAAAGGGTTGGGGGCAAACACCAAGATCGGTGGATCGCTCCTGGTAATGGCGATCGTTGGTGGCGCCGTGCTCACCCCGCTCATGGGCCGAATCTCGACGGCTTCTCGCGGGATAGCTACGTCCTACACCGTTCCACTGCTTGCCTATATTTTTATCGCGTTCTATTCGTTCTTCGGTTTCGCCGAAGCACCTTTAGAGAAGGAAGATTCCGTGCAATTGGGTTTGTTATTGCGATAGGATGCGGGCATGGATACCAAAACGTTTTCCAGAAGAAGCTTTTTGGCTTTTACGGCGGTGATGCCCTGGGCTTGGCGGGCAGGCGCGGCCACGACGATTCCCATTGGCATTGAAATGTATTCTGTGCGGGACGAGTTGAAGAAAGATCCCCAAGGAACGGTGCGCGCGGTTGCGGGCATGGGCTATCAGGGACTGGAGTTTTATGCCCCGTATTTCGAATGGAGTCATGCACAGGCAAAAGAGATGAAGAAGTTGCTGGACGATCTGGGCATTCGCTGCTTTTCCACGCACAACGACGCATCCTACATGAATAAAGAGCACATTCAGAATGCGATCGATTTGAATCTGATTTTGGGAAGCAAATACGTGGTTATGGCCAGTTCGCAGCCGAAGCCGGGACTGGATGGCTGGAGAGAAATCGCGGACTCGCTGAATTTCGCGGCGGATAAATTGGAAGCGTCGGGATTAAAAGCCGGATATCACAATCACCAGTTGGAGTTCACTCCTATAAATGGCGTCCGCCCAATGGAAGTTCTGGCGAAAAATACCAAGCCTTCGGTAATGCTACAGCTTGACGTGGGAACTTGCCTGGAGGCGGGATCCGACCCCGTGGCGTGGATTCGCGCGAATCCTGGAAGGATCCGTTCCGTGCACTGCAAGGATTGGTCGCCGGAAGCGGGCAAGGGATATTCCGTCCTGTTCGGCGAGGGTGTCGCGGATTGGAAAGGGATTTTCGCGGCGGCGCAAAGTGTGGGCGGTGCGGAATACTATTTGATAGAGCAAGAGGGGAGCCGCTATCCGGAACTGGAAACGGCGAAGAAGTGTTTGGAAGCGTATCGAATGAAAGGCTTTTAGTCAGGAGTGCCTGTCTTTAAGAAGCTTACGGGGACCATTTCGGGCGGCGTTTAAGAACGCGGCCTCCACACCTACATTCAATCCAAATCAAGCATTTAGAGCGGCGAGCCCAGCCGGGCCGGGGTCCTGCGGGTCCGGCTGTGGCGGCGCAGGTAGTTTTTCCATTACGACAGAGGCGTGATTTTGTCCCTTGACATGGCGCCAACGGAGTATTTGAATCGATTTAAACAGGGGCTGGGGAAGTGTCCCCCAAGGTTGCCACTCATTTGTATTGTTGTGTGTTCGAGGACAGAGCGAGGTTTGTCCCGCGACCTGGGTGTGAAGTCCAAAGCAGGAAGCGCAAGGTGCCGTGAGTAAGTGCACAGGTTCGTCCTATGCCAAGGAGATTGCCATGAATGTTGTTTTTTGTGGACTCGGCGCAAAGTGCCTGGGAAATGTTTTCCGCGGAGTGTTGTTCGCTATCCTTCTGCTTCTGCCCGTCGCACTATTCGGCCAAAGCTATTTCGGGACCGTCAGCGGCGAGGTGACGGACGCAAGCGGGGCCATCGTGCAAGGGGCCAAGGTCGTGTTGGTCGACCAAGCAAGAGGTTTTACGTTTACCACCACGTCCGACAGTAGCGGCCGCTATCTGTTCGCTTCGATTCCGCCAGGGGCGTACACCGTGTCCGCGGAAATGCCGGGATTCGAGAAGGAAGTGCACACCAACGTCAAAGTGAACGTGACGGAGAATGTGACCGCAAACCTGAAGCTGCGCGTCGCCAGCGCGACGCAGAGCATTCAGGTAGAGGCACAAGCGCAGACCCTGGCAACCGAGGACGCCGTGACCGGCCAGGTGGTCAATCGCAAGTTCATCAACGATTTGCCGCTGGTCGACCGTTATGTGCTTGACTTCGTCAGTCTGGCGCCAGGTGTCACCAACATGAGTGACCAGAACTCCGTCGGTGATACCGGAACGAACTTTGTCTCCAATGGTAGCCGCGGAGCAAGCGCGGACCTCCTCATGGATGGCGCTTCAATCACCAATTTCGAGCCCAATGGTGGGATCACTCAGGTGACCTACACGCCGTCCGCGGAGGCGGTCGAGGAATTCAAGGTGCAACAGACCAACTTCAGCGCGGAATATGGATTTTCCGGCGCATCCGTCGTCAACATGATTACGCGTTCGGGCGGCAATTCTTTCCACGGAAGCGCCTACGATTTTATTCGCAACCAGATGACCGACGCGAACGACTGGTTCTCCAATGCTGCGGGCCAACCCATTCCGCCGGTCCACCGCAACAATTACGGCGGCACCATCGGTGGTCCCATTATTAAGAACAAAATGTTCTTCTTCTTTGACTGGGACGGCACTCACCAATCCTCAGCCAGTACTTATCAGGCTGGTGTCCCCAGTGCTGCCGAGCGCACCGGCGATTTTGGTGAATTGTGCGGCGCCAATGGCGGCACGTTCAACAGTGCCGGACAATGCAGCGTGGCTGCAGGGCAGATTTGGGACCCTTACACTGGCGTCTACAATTCCGCTCCCCCTCCCCAGTTCCCCTCCACCTATCCGGGAGGCGCGTACCGTAGCGCCTTTATTCCCTTTAACAACCTCGCTACTTACACCAGCCCAGGCAACCCCAACCTGAATGGCACGCCTTTTCAGTTGCCACAGGTACCCGGCAACTTGATCGATCCAGTAGCCCAAAACATGATGAAACTGTTCCCGGCACCCAACTACAACAGCGGGAATTATTACGATAACTGGCTCGCTACCGGAGGAAGCCCCAGTACCGGCAATCAGTTCGATGCCAAGATTGATTACCGGTTCAATGAAAACAACCTGCTCAGCGTAAAGTATTCGCAAGGTTGGAATAACAATACGCCCTACAACTGCTTCAAGAATTTCACGGATCCCTGCGGAAGCGGAACGAATCACGGCTCGGCGCACCTGTTCGCGATCAATGATACCCAGACCTTCAGTCCCACGCTGATATTGACCAGCACGTTCGGCTTCACGCGAGGCTCAACGACGATCGATGCCTACAACAAGAGTCTCAACCCGGATCCCCTCGGCACGCTCGGCTTCCCGTCCTATCTCGCAAGCAACGGTTTTATCGGTGTTCCCGCCATAGCCATCAACGATTACTATTCCGCCAGTTTCACGAGTATCGGACAAGATCCTTACGGCAACTACAGGCAGGGGCAAGATACCGGCCAGTTGACCGAACTTCTCACCAAAATCCACGGGAACCATGAGCTGAAGTTCGGCTTCGAAGGGCGCTTGCACCAGCAGAACTATATTCAGACCAACGCCCCACTCGGATTGTTCAGCTTCAACGCTCTCGGCAGTTCACAGTGCCCGGTCTCCGATGTCACCCAGTGCGGCGGCGACAGCCTCGCCAGCTTCATGATGGGCCAGATCTCCACCGGTAGTCCTTATGGCAGCACCTATGAAATCCAGTTCGAACCAGCGACGGAGAATTTTCAGTTCGCCTGGTTCGCTCAGGACAATTGGAAGGTTACCCCTAAGTTGACGCTGAATCTGGGACTTCGCTATGACATATCCGAACCCAGGACCGAGCGGCATAACCGCATGAACTGGTTCGATCCGAACGTGGTAAGTCCCCTGAACGGCGGCACGATTTCGTATACCGACCCGCTCACTGGGGAGAATGTCACTCGCCCGCTGCTTGGCGGAGAAGTGTTTAACAGCGCTACCCAGCGAACCAATTGGGTGACCGACTGGAAGGACATTCAGCCGCGTTTCGGCTTCTCCTACTTATTGGGAACCAAAACCGTGATTCGCGGCGGCTACGGCATTTATTACGACCAGACACGCTCCGGCGCCAACGGGCTGTTGAGCTACGGCTCCCAGGGTTTCAACCAGTACTCCAACCTGGTGACCACCTATCAGAACGATGGGGCCACGCCGTACTTGCATTTGAGCAATCCATTCCCCAATGGCTTGACTCTGCCAACGGGCAGCTCTTTGGGTCTGCTCAACGACGTGGGCTACGGTGCCATCGGTCCTATCCGCAACGGCTTCTACGCAAAAACTCCTTACGAGCAAAGCTGGAGTTTTGGGCTCGAACGGCAACTGCCCGCGAACATGATCCTCAGCGTGAACTACATAGGGAAAAAAGGAACCCACCTGTACTACCAAGGATTGAATACGTTGAATATTCTGGGGCCGCAGGTCGAGAACTATACGCCCGCTCAGTTCAACAATTTGGTCAGTTACGTCCCAAATCCGTTCGCCCCGATCCTCACCGACCCCTACTATGCCAACAGCCCGCTCAACAGCAACAACCAAACCGTCCAAGCGTTTCAACTGGAGCTACCTTATCCGCAATTCACCGGGGTGACTACGGATGAGCCCCCGGTTGCCTATTCCATCTACCAGGGAGTGCAAGTGACCCTGGAAAAACGCTATTCCAACGGCCTGCAACTCTCGGCGAACTATACCTTTTCGAAATCCATCGACGATTCTTCCATCTACGATGGCAACGTCGCCTGGCTCGCAGGTACCACAAGTGGCATTTACGGCCCCCAGGATCCCAATAAGCCTTGGCTTGATAAGAGCCTCTCGACCTTCGATATCCCGCAAATTTTAAAATTGAACTATACCTATGATTTGCCGGTCGGGCGTGGAAGGCCTTTCTTGAACGACATGCCACGTCCCCTGGAACTCCTCATTGGCGGCTGGAGAACCGCCGGCGTGTGGACCATTCACGACGGGTTCCCACTTGCCTTTATCACGGAGAATGGTGGAACGCCCATACCGACTTATGGCCAACAGCGGCCTAATCTCACTGGTACCCCAAAGCGCACTGGCGGGTCCGACGGGAACTGGGTCTACAATTATTTCGCTAACCCCGATGTCTTCCAGATACCGGCGGCGTACACGCTTGGTAATGCGTCGCGAACGCTCTCGAGTATCCGGTCGCCCTTTTTCTTCAGCGCTAACCTGTCGATCTTGAAAGAGTTCTCGCTTTCCAGTAAATACGAAGCGATGAAACTGGAATTGCGCCTCGAGGCGGAGAACGCCTTCAACCATCCCGTGTTCGGTACTCCCAACACCACCGTGGGTGATCAGAACTTCGGGATCATCAATTACCTGGCCGTCGGGCCCCGGCAATGTCAATTGGCGCTCAAGTTCTCGTTCTGACCGTTGGTAGAACAACGGCGAACCGGCACATCTAACCTCTGTTGGTTGGCCATATAACAAGCACAGTGAAGGCCTGAGGCTAAACCGCTTCAGGCCTTTCTTTTTGGATAGACTTGAGGCGTTTTTTCCATATAGTGTGCGTGCGTCTTGGTGGAGGGAAGCGATGCTGCGTTGCAGAGTTGCGATCTTGTTTGTGAGTTTGTTTGTAGGAACTGGAAGCGCTTTTGCACAGGCAAAGCCCGACGGGCCGGAATTCGACGTTAAAGAGCACTACACGAAATACGAATACCGGATTGCCATGCGCGACGGTGTGCGGTTGTTCACGGCGGTCTACGTCCCAAAAGACAGCTCGCACGCGTATCCTTTTCTGATCAATCGCACACCCTATAGCGTGGCACCGTATGGCGTCGACCAATACCGCACCCAGCTTGGACCTTCGCCGGACTTCGATAAAGCCGGGTACATTTTCGTGATGCAGGACGTGCGCGGGCGGTTCATGTCCGAAGGCACGTTCGTGGAGATGCGGCCGCACCTCGACAACAAGAAATCGAAGAATGATGTGGATGACAGCAGCGATTTGTACGACACCATCGAATGGCTGCTGAAGAATGTCCCGAACAACAATGGCAAGGCGGGAATTTGGGGCATTTCGTATCCGGGATTTTTCACTTCTGCAAGCATGATCGATTCGCATCCGGCCCTGAAGGCGGCATCCCCACAAGCGCCGATGACCGACTTGTTCAAGGGCGATGACGCGTACCATGGCGGCGCGTTCATGTTGGCGGCGAATTTTGGGTTTTACAGCTCTTTTCGGCCGCAGGCGAACCCGGAGCTTCCGCCAAAGGTGCGTGTGCCGTTTGACTACGGCACCCCAGATGGCTACGAGTTCTTTTTGAAGGCGGGAACTCTGGAAAACCTTGGCAAGCTGCTAGGCGGGCAGGAAGCGCTATGGCTCGACCAGGTCCATCACGACACGTACGACGAGTACTGGAAGGCACGGAATCTTGCGGCTCATACCAAGAATATCCACTGCGCGGTGATGACCGTCGGTGGCTGGTTTGACGCAGAGGATTTGCAGGGACCATTCACGCTGTTTCACGCGATCGACCGCGACGACCCGGAAATCTTCAACTCCTTGGTGGTGGGGCCCTGGGTGCACGGCGGGTGGGCACGTCTGGAAGGACACCACTTGGGCCGCGTAAGTTTTGCGGCAAACACGGGCGAGTACTACCGGAAGAATATTTTATTCCCCTTTTTTGAGCATTACCTGAAGGGAAACGGCGACGCGAAATTGCCAAAGGCGTATGTGTTTGAAACCGGAACTAATGTGTGGCGGCAGTACGCTTCGTGGCCGCCAAAGAACACGGAGACGAAGACGCTGTATATTCACGGCGGTGGCGTACTGTCGTTTGAACCGCCGGCAGCAGAAACGACGGCATACGACGAATACGTGAGCGATCCAAGCAAGCCGGTGCCGTTTTTGAACTACCCGGCGCAAGCGGTACCACAGGAATACATGGTGTCGGACCAGCGGTTCGCCGCGACCCGAACAGACGTTCTGACGTATCAGACCGATGTGCTGCAGGACGATGTCACCATCGTCGGGCCCGTGTCACCACGGCTTTTTGTATCGACGACCGGTACGGATTCCGACTGGGATGTGAAACTGATTGACGTCTACCCGGCGGATTACCCGCAGAGCAAACTGGACGAGCCGCGGCCAGAAGAAAAAGGCAAGCCGCTAACGGATGTCCCAGTTCCGCCATTCACTATGGGCGGCTATGAACAACTGGTGCGCGGCGAGCCGTTCCGCGGAAAATTCCGGCACAGCTTTGAAAAGCCCGAACCGTTCACTCCCGGCAAAGTAGAGGAGGTCGGTTTTGCTATGCAGGATGTGAACCACACGTTTCGCCGCGGCCACCGGATCATGGTCCAGATTCAAAGCTCATGGTTTCCATTGACAGACCGCAACCCGCAGACCTTTATAAATATCCCGGATGCCAAGCCTTCCGATTTCGTGAAGGCAACGCAGCGCGTATATCACGGACGCGGGCAAGCTTCGGGAATTGAAACCAACGTGCTGGTGCCCGCCAGTGCGGAAACAGAGAAGAAATAGGTCAGGGCCGCCTGATTTCTTGCATTCGCTGGGTTGGCGTAAACTGTTGGAGGGGTCGACATGCCTACCACGTACGCCCTCAGGATCAACGGGCAGTCCTTCTCTGTGGACGCTGATCCCGACGTGAATCTGCTCACTGTCCTCCGCGAAAACCTGGATTTAACCGGGACAAAGTATGGCTGCGGCGAAGGCCAGTGCGGGGCATGTACCGTGCTCATTGACGGGCGAGCACACCGCTCCTGCATGACTCCCATTACCACGCTTGCTGGCAAATCCATCATCACCATCGAGGGTCTTGCGAAAGATGATCACCTGCATCCAGTGCAACAGGCGTTTCTGGACGAAGGCGCCATGCAGTGCGCGTATTGCACTTCGGGAATGATCATGTCCGCCGTGTCGCTGTTAAACAATCGAGAAAACCCATCGGACGCGGAGATCTTGCAATTCATGCAAGGCAATATCTGCCGCTGCGGCACTTATCCCCGTATCGTGGCCGCCATTCGAAAGGCCAGCGCCGCCGGAAAGGAGCCCGTCCGATGACGCGCAGAAACAATCTGACGGCGGGCTTGGAACCGGAGCGCTACGAACTTCACGAGCCGGTGTCGTTCATTTTCGAGAGCGACCGGCGCGATTTTTTCAAATTCCTGGGAGCGGGAATTTTCGTTGTTTGTGCGGCGTCCAAGACCACGGCGTTCCAGGAATCCGGAAGAGCCCGCCGTGCCAGTGAAGACAACTTGCCACAGGAAATCGATGCCTGGTTGCACATTGGAGAAAAAGGCGAGATTACGGTTTTCACTGGGAAGGTCGAGGTGGGCCAGAACATCCGCACTTCGCTTTCGCAAGCGGTCGCAGAAGAGATGCGCGTCCCCATCGTGTCCGTGCGGATGGTGATGGGAGACACGCAAATTGTCCCGTTCGACATGGGTACGTTCGGCAGCCGGACGACGCCGGTGATGAATCTCCAGTTACGGCGGGTTTCCGCAGCCGCGCGTGACGCGCTGATTGCCCTGGCGGCGAAACAGTGGAACACAGATCCCGCGCATTTGACGGCGGCAGACGGCAAAATCATCGACCCGAAATCCAATCGTTCGGCCACCTATGCTGAACTCGTCAAGGGCCAACAGATCACCCAATTGCTTCCGGCTGAAGATCCGTTGATTCCTGCGGTGCAATGGAAGATTGCCGGGCAAGCTGTTCCGAAGGTCGATGGGCGCGATTTTGTGACCGGCAAGCATCGCTACCCTTCAGATTACAAATTGCCTGACATGCTGTATGGGAAAGTGGTGAGGCCGTCTGCATTTGGTGCGACGCTGGTTTCCGTGGATACCAGCGCTGCGGAGAAGATGCCTGGTATCACCTTGGTCCACGATGGCAACTTCCTGGCTGTCGCCGCGCCGACGACTGCGCTGGCAGAGAAAGCGGCGGCGGCTCTTAAGCCCGAGTGGAAAGCGGAGCCACAGCCCTCCAGCAAAGAACTCTTCGAGTATCTGAAGAAAAATCAGATTCCAGCCGAAGGACGGGACTCCCTCCACGAAACTGGGGATGTCCAGAAAGCTTTTGCCTCAACCGCACACCGGTTAAATTCAACATTTAACATTGCGTACATCGCGCACGCTCCCCTGGAACCCCGCGCTGCGCTGGCCCAATGGAATGGTGACCATGTCACGGTTTGGACCGGCACGCAGCGGCCCTTCGGTGTGCGCGGCGAACTGGCCACGGCGTTCCACTTGCCGGAAGAAAAAGTGCGCGTGCTGATGCCAGACACCGGCTCCGGCTATGGCGGAAAGCACACGGGCGAGGCGGCACTGGAGGCGGCGCGACTGGCGCGCGCGGCGAAACGGCCCGTGAAGGTCGCGTGGACGCGCGAAGAGGAGTTTACCTGGGCGTACTTTCGTCCCGCGGGACTGATTGAAGTGAGCAGCGCCGTGGATGCAGACGGAAAAATCACCGCATGGGAGTTTCATAACTACAATTCGGGCGCCGCGGGTATCCGCACTTATTACGACATCCCCAACCAGCGAATCGAATTTCATCCCGTAAATTCGCCGCTGCGCCAGGGGTCCTACCGGGCGCTGGCAGCAACGGCGAATCATTTTGCCCGTGAAGTGCACATGGATGAAATCGCGGCAACGCTGAAGATGGACCCGCTGGAGTTCCGTCTGAAGAATTTGCAGGACCAACGGCTGCGCGCCGTGTTCGAGCAAGGGGGCAAACAGTTCGGGTGGAACAAGCCGCGAGCGGCGAATCGTGGATTTGGCGTGGGCGGCGGCTTCGAAAAGCTCGGGTACATGGCCACCTTTGTCGAGGTTTCTCTGAAGCCCGAAACCGGCGAGATCAAGATTGAGAGAGCTTTGACCGCGTTCGATTGCGGCGCGATCGTCAATCCCGACGGGCTGCGCAATCAACTCACCGGGGCAAACATCATGGGGCTGGGCGGGGCGATCTTTGAGGCCATCGAGTTTGAAAATGGCCGCATCGTGAACAATGTTTTCTCGAAGTATCGAGTGCCGCGATTCCGCGATGTGCCACCGATCGACGCGCTGCTGATCGATCGCAAGGACCAGCCATCCGTGGGGGCGGGCGAAGCACCAATTCTGGGTATTGCACCGGCACTTGCGAACGCCATCTTTGCGATAACGCGCATCCCGCTGCACTCGCTGCCGATGGCACCACAGTTGGTTTCGCATGGCTATCAACTGGGCTGAGAATCTCGCTGGGCCTTTACAATCCCTTAAGCTTTCATCACTCCAAAAAAAGGACGGCGACTGAATCGCCGTCCGTACCAATGATGTGTTGAACTGTCTTTTCCGGGAGTTGAAGGGTCTCAGGCCTTGCGGTGGGGAGACTTGTGGTCCAAGGTCCGCAGCAAAAGCTTGGCGCTTGGCGGAGCTTTCACCGCGCCCTTAAGCACAATCGCTTCTGCGTTAACCTCTTTTCCATAGAGCTTTGTGTTTGCGTCGTTATCGGGACGAAGCGTGGAACCTTCGAGCGAAACGCCGGCGAACGCACCTCGCGCGCGGGAATAACTGAGAATTTCCGCTCGCATGGTGGCGTCGGTGGCTGCGGAAGCGGTGCGGCCTTTTGGTCCGGCGGCGGCGGAAGCGTCCGCGCCCAACTTAACCTTGCTGGTTAGAATTCCCTTTGCGCTTCGGTCACTCATGAGCAACAACACAAAGTCCGTGGCTTCACCGCCGATTTGGAAACCGACGCTTCCACCTTCCAGCGCCATCATGGTCGGCGCGCCCCACAGACCGTCGAATTTGGGGCCACTGCGGCACGTCATGACGCCACGCCCGTAACTCGCACCAACGATGAACGCAGCCTTCAACACGGAGGGCAGTACCACAACACAGTAAGCCTTGTTCAGAATATCCTGAGGGATATCGTCGGGCACGTTCAGGATTTCGGTCATCACTTGCCCTGCATTCTGCACGCGATCTGTCTCCTTCGTATCGTCAGCGGCCAGCAAACTGGAACCCGTAAAGGCCAGGAAGACCCCCGCGAGCAGGGAAACGCATACTTTTCTCATCAAAAGCTCCTCGAAACTATATGTGCCGGGACCTACAGGTCAATTCGGCGGGCGGGGAAATGCTGTGCGATTATAGGCTAGACCTGATAACAAAGGATAGCGGAAAAAGCACGCAAACCCAGACGGTACCCACGGCAGTGGCAACCGAAAGAAGTGAAATAACGCGTTAAACACGCCAACGGCAATTGAGACCAGAAAGGTCGTGTATCTTCTGATGAATTTCTCAACGCCGACCGTCAATTTTGTTGACACTTTCCTTGTTTATTGCAACGATTGGATATCCTTTCGGTCCTTGCCGCAAGATGCGCGCGCGGGTAGACTCCCTTCCTGGCTGACCTACCCAAGCTGATAGCTCAACATCTGAGGGACGCCCGACCCTTTGCATGATGATTCGTTTGCATGGAGTGGACCGTGCAACGAAGGAGTTTCATGAACCATTCGCGGCCGCTTTCCGTCCCTACCCGATCTTCTGATTTATTCGCAAAATACTGGACAGGATGCGCCGGTTCGGACTATTACGGTTATCGCGAAGATTCGAACGATTCGCGCCAGGGTAGAGATATGCCCGGGAATCTCCGGGCAAACTTGGCTGTGTTGTCGCTTCGAACTGGGTTTTGGAAGACGGGGGGGAAGCGAGACCGGTCCTCGCCGAAATTCATTTGAGGAGAAGCAACATGGATAAAACGATAAAGAACGTGGGAGCGACGGCGCTGGCCGCGGCGCTACTGGGCATCTGCTTGTTGAGCTCGCCCGCGAAAGCCGATGTGGCCGCTGCCGAAGCGACGTTCAAGACTAAGTGCGCGGGTTGTCATGGCGCGGACGGAAAAGGTAAGGAAGCAATGAAGACCCGCGACCTTTCCTCCGCGGACGTGCAGAAGCAGAGCGATGCGGACCTGAGCGGCATCATCACCAACGGTAAGGGCAAGATGCCACCGTACAAGACGATGACAGCAGATCAGGTTAAGGACATGGTTTCGTACATCCGCTCACTGAAGAAATAACCGGTGAATGGCCCGATGGCAGTCGGAATCTGGCACGAAGCGCGAGCGCTCCTACGCGCTTCGTGCAAAAAAAAGCAAACAAGGAGGAAGTGATGAAGGTTTTGTCAGCGATAGCATTAGTTGCAATGCTGTGCATGGTAGGCTCCATCTCTCGCGCTCAGGATGCTGCCAGCGGTGAGAAAACTTACAAGGCTAAGTGTGCTGCTTGCCACGGCGCGGACGCCGCCGGCAAGCCAGCGATGAAGTCGCCCTCGATCAAGGGCAAAACTGCAGATGAGATCCAGAAAGAAATTTCGACTTCGCCGAAGCACGCCAGCTTGAAGAGTCTGACTCCGGACGATGTGAAAGGGCTCGCCGCCTATCTGGCCACTCTGAAGTAGCCGCGACCACAAATTCGCCGGTGCGCCTGGATAACCAGGCGCGCAGTCATGCTGTTCGTTCGCGGGCCTTGGCGTATCCTTCGCTGGGGCTCGCGTAGAACTACGAACAGCCAATCCGCTTCCCACCAAGAAGGCGAGGATATTCGGCCCATGAGTCCGCAAAATGCAGTGAAAGACTGGGCCAGGCTGATCTACTACCTGGGCCAGAACACGCTGAGCCTGATCGGCGTGGTTTTGACCACCAGCAGCGCCATCACTCTCATCGGATTTTGGATTTACGATTTCATGCTCTCCGGTCCGCCGCACCCGTACATCGGGATTCTGATTTTTTTGCTCCTCCCCGGTGTCTTCCTGCTCGGACTGATCCTGATGCCCATTGGTATTTTACTGCGCCGCCGGGAACTGCGCCTCGCGGGCGAGTTGCCGTCGATTTATCCAGCCATCGACTTGAAAACACCGATGGTTCGCAATGGGCTGCTGTTTGTCGGCCTGGCCACTGTTTTGAATGTGCTGATTTTTGGCTTCGCGTCCTACCGCGGCGTGTCCTATATGGACACCACCACGTTTTGCGGCCAAACCTGCCACACGGTAATGGCGCCGGAGTTCAGCGCCTATCAGGGTTCTCCGCATTCGCGCGTAGAATGCGTGGAATGCCACATCGGCCCGGGAGCAGGATGGTTTGTGAAGTCGAAGCTGTCCGGGTTGCGCCAGGTCTATGCGGTCACCTTCAAGACCTATTCGCGTCCGATCCCTTCGCCCGTGAAGTACCTTCGCCCTGCAAGAGAAACTTGCGAACAGTGCCATTGGCCGGCGCGATTTACCGGAGACAAATTCCTGGTGAAAACAAATTTCAAGGAAGACGAGAAGAATACACCCCTGACCACCGTGTTGTTGCTAAAAGTAGGCGGGCTTTCGTGGCAAGGGTCGGTGGGCATCCATGGGCGCCATCTGGATGCCGGTTCGCGGATCCATTACATCTCTACGGATGAACAGCGTCAGGTCATTCCGGTGGTCTATTACACCGATGACAAGGGAAAGACGGTGGAGTACGTATCCACCGACATCAAGGTCACCAAAGAGCAGTTGGAAAAGGGTGAGAAACGCTCGATGGATTGCATTGATTGCCACAATCGCCCGACGCACGCCTTCGAGCTTCCGGAGAACGCGGTGGATTTGCGAATGTCGCGCGGAACGATCAGTCAGGAACTACCGTATGTGCGGAAGAAAGCAGTGGAGCTGCTGAAGGTCAACTACCCGGACAGAGATACCGCAAAAGCAAAAATCGAAGAAGGCGTCACCACTTATTACCGCACCAGTTATCCGCAGATCTACAACACTAAGCGCGCCCTCGTCGAGCAGGCGGCCGATACCACCGCGGACATTTACCTGCGCAACATTTTTCCCGACATGAAAGTAACTTGGGGCGTGCATCCCAACAACCTCGGGCACAACGATTTTCCCGGCTGCTTCCGCTGCCACGACGGATCGCACACCAGCGCAGACGGCCAGACGATTACCAACGATTGCACCGCTTGCCACAATCTACTGGCGGTGCAGGAAGAAAAGCCCAAGATTCTCAGCGATCTGGGTATGCAGTAATTCAATATTCTTGGGCCCGTGGGCCCGGAGGAAGTGCTTATGAGCTCCGAACGGGCGCAGCGGCAAGGACGCGCTCGGATTTTTTTCCCCTTGCTGATCGCGCTGGCGTGGGTGCTCGCTCCCACTCCCGGTACCGCAAAACCAAAATCCCATCCCCTGAAGCAGGACGAAGCATGCCTGGCGTGCCACGGCACTCCGGGGATGAAGTCTGACAAGGGAAAAGATATTTCCATCAATTCCGTGAAGCATGCAGCCAGCGCCCACGGGGTTCTCGGCTGCCAGGACTGCCACACCTCCATCAAGGATTTTCCGCATCCCGCAAAAGTGGCCAGGGTGCAATGTGTCACCTGTCACGATCAGGAAGTGAAGAGCTTTGCCACCAGCGCCCACGGGGTCCTTGGGGAATCGGCCTGCGCGAATTGTCACGGAAGTGTGCACGAGCTGACTACTACGGAGACTCTGGCGCCCGGAAAGTGCACGGAATGCCACGCGGACGAAGTGAAGGAATATTCGGCCAGCGTTCACGGCCAAGTTGCCGCGAAGGGCGATCACGATGCGCCGAAGTGCGTGTCCTGCCACGGCGCAATTCATGAAGTGAAAGCGGCCAGTGAACCGGACTCAACCATCGCGCGCAAAAACCTGGCGGATACATGCGCCAAGTGTCACAGTGATGCGGGCTTTTTGTCCCGGCATCAGATCCCTGTCGCCCATCCCGTCGAGTCGTACAAGCAAAGCGTTCACGGGCGCGCGGTTGCGGGCGGCAGTGAAAAAGCGGCGGATTGCAACAGCTGTCACGGAAATCACGACATATATCCCGCGATGGACGCTCGCTCGCGTGTGAATCATTGGAACGTAGCCGGCACTTGTGCACAGTGCCACCAGGAAATCGGCCGGCAATTCGCCGAAAGCGTGCACGGCGCCGCGGTCAAGGCGGGTGTCAAAGATGCTCCGGTGTGCACGGATTGTCACGGGGAGCATCTGATTTTGGAGCCGAGCAATCCCGCATCACCATTAAATGCTGCAAACGTCTCTGCGGAGACATGTGGACGTTGCCACAGCGATGCGCGCCTGGCGCAGCGCTACGATCTGCCGCTGGATCGCGTGCCCACTTATGCCGACAGCTACCACGGACTTGCTCTTCGTGGCGGAAAACTGACGGCCGCAAATTGCGCGTCTTGCCACGGGGTCCACGACATTCTCCCCTCCAGCGATCGGCGCTCGACGGTCAATAGCGCGAACTTGTCGAAGACGTGTGGGCAATGCCACAACGGCGCAACTCAGGCACGCTATGCTATCGGACCCGTTCACGTGCAGACCGGTGTGGGACCGAACCATCCAGTGGTGCGATGGATTCGCTGGACGTACCTGGTGCTAATCCCCTTCACGCTGGGTTTCATGCTGCTGCACAATTTGCTGGACTTGCTGAGCAAGTTGCTCCGGCGGAAGCCACGCCACGAAAGCACGGAAGTGGCGCTTCGCATGAATCTGTGGTTCCGCGTGGCGCATTGGGGCATCATGGCGAGTTTTCCCACCCTGGTGGTGACCGGCTTCGCGCTGAAATATCCGGATAGCTGGTGGGCGAAGCCCCTGTTCAGTTGGGAATCGAACGCCGGAGTGCGCGGCGGGTTGCACCGCACCGCAGCCGTCGTCATGATTGCGGCAACGGTGTTCCACTTCATCCATCTGGCGGTGAAGAAACACGATCGCTCTTTCTTGCGGGCCATGATTCCGACCATTAAAGATGCCACCGACATGCTTGACGTTTTGCGCTACAACCTGGGCCTGACAAAACAGGAACCCAAGTTCGCAAAGTTCAACTACGCGGAAAAGATGGAATACTGGGCGTTTATGTGGGGCACGGTGGTGATGGCCCTTTCCGGCTTTCTGCTGTGGTTCAACAATTTCGTCTTGCGCCATTTCCCGAAGTGGATTACGGACGCCGCCACTGCCGTACATTGGTACGAAGCGCTGCTCGCCACATTCTCAATTCTGATCTGGCACTTCTACCTGGTGATCTTCGACCCTGCCGTGTATCCCATGGATACCGCCTGGCTGGATGGAAAAATCCCCGCCGACCATTACCGGCACACGCGGCCTGCGTATTACCGCGAGCTGGTCAGGAAGGGGCTTATCGAAACTCCGGAAGATTCCGACGACGCGGCGGAAGCTCCGGAACCGGTGCGAGGCGACGATTAGCTCGTAGCCGTTGGCCCGCAGCTCACCCAAGCCACGCACTCAGGTGTGGTAGTGTTTGCTGGGAGCCTTCCGAGCATGCCCATTCGCACCATCATTGAGCCATTTCGCATCAAGAGCATTGAACCTATCCGAGGCACCACGCGCGCCGAACGGCAGAAGCTGATCGAGGATGCGGGCTACAATCTTTTTCTTGTCCCCTCGGAAGCAATTTTGATCGACTTGCTTACCGACTCCGGCACCTCGGCCATGTCCACCGAGCAGTGGGCGGCGATGATGCGGGGCGATGAATCCTACGCAGGATCGCCGAGCTTCACGCGCTTCCGCAATTCCGTGCAAGCCATTTTTGGCTTTCGCCACGTAATTCCCACCCACCAAGGGCGCGCCGCCGAACGCATCCTGTTCAACGTGATGTGCAAGAAGGGCGACATTGTGCCCAACAACACCCATTTCGACACCACGCGCGCGAATTGCGAATTTGTGGGCGCTCAGGCGGTGGATCTGCCGATTCCCGAGGCCAAAGAGCCGGCGCATCTGCATCCCTTCAAGGGAAACATGGATACGGCGCGGCTGACGGAATTGATCGATCGTGAGGGAGCCAAGAAAATTCCGCTGGTGATGCTAACGGTGACGAATAATTCCGGTGGCGGGCAGCCGGTTTCGCTTGCCAACATCCGCGAAGTGAAGCAGATCTGCAAGAAGCATGGAATACCGCTGTATATCGATGCCTGCCGGTTCGCGGAAAATGCGTACTTCATCAAGCTGAGAGAACCCGGCTACGCCGACAAAACACCGCGGGAGATCGCGCGCGAAATGTTTTCGCACGCCGATGGCTGCACCATGTCCGCAAAAAAAGACGGGCTGGCAAACATCGGCGGTTTCCTGTGCACCAACGACGACCTCCTGGCGCAGCAGGAAAAAGATCTGCTGATTCTCACCGAAGGATTTCCCACATATGGCGGCCTGGCAGGCCGCGACCTTGACGCGATCGCCGTCGGTTTGAATGAAGCGCTCGAAGAAGAGTATTTGCATTACCGCATCGCTTCCACCGCTTTTCTCGGAAATCATATTTCCAGCGAAGGCGTGCCCATCGTCTTGCCGCCCGGAGGCCACGCGATTTACATCGATGCACGCGCATTCCTTCCGCACATACCTGTTTCGCAATTTCCGGGGGTAGCGCTGGCCGTGGAACTGTATCTGGAAGGCGGGATCCGCTCCGTGGAAATCGGTACGCTGATGTTTGGTGAACACGCCACCATGGATCTCGTGCGCCTGGCGATTCCCCGCCGCGTGTACACGCAGAGCCACATCGAATATGTGGTGGAAGTGATTCTGGACGTGTGGCGCCGCAGGGATCAAATTCCCGGCTATGCATTGGTGCACCACGCGCCATTCCTTCGGCATTTCACCGCCCGCCTGAAACCGTTGGCCCGCCCATAAGATACGCGCCGTTCTGGCCTCGCTTTTGCTTCCTTAATTAAGTAGTTGTCTAGTGATTCCGGGTCCAACCGGGGCATCAGCCCCGGACGTGGCCGACTGCCAATGCCTAACTGATTGAGAGAGTTAGTGTTACGCATTGGTCAGTAGGGGTGGGTCATTGCGCTCGGTGGCCCGGCTAAAGCTACACCGCCTTGGACCGAGGGAATCCCCGCAACCGCTGAGTGATCTGGCTCAGTGTCTCCCGAAGGAGCTTTCGTTTATGAAAGCCAATCCGGAAGCTCGTGGTCCTCGACTGAACGTGGAGCAATTGAAAGCAGCCGCCGCTGAAATGCGCGCGATGAACATTGTCAGTATTTTTGCCGCGGGCTCTGGCCATCCAGGCGGCACATTGTCGGTCATGGACATTGCGGCGGCGCTTTACCTGAATGTTCTGAATCACGACCCAACAAATCCGAATTGGGAGCACCGCGATCGCGTCTTCTGGTCAGCGGGTCACAAAGCGCCGGCACTGTATGTGTCGTTGGGCCGCGCCGGATATTTTCCACTGGACGATGTGGTGCTTCTGCGGCAGTTGGGCGCGAACTTCGAGGGCCATCCGAATTGGTTGAAGGTGCCGGGCGTGGAAGTTTCCAGCGGTTCGCTAGGCCAAGGACTGGGCGCGGCGGTGGGAAATGCGCTCGCGGGAAAGTTGCGCGGCATAGGTTATCGCGTCTACGTGATTATGGGCGATGGCGAGCAGCAGGAAGGCAGCATCTGGGAAGCGGCTATGTCCGCGGGGCACTACAAGCTGGGAAATCTTTGCGCCATTGTGGATGTGAACCGCTTGCAGATCGATGGCTGGGTCAAAGAAGTGATGAGCGTCGAGCCGCTGTCGGAAAAATATGCGGCATTCGGATGGAATGTGATCGAAATTGATGGTCACGACATGGCGCAAATCCTGAACGCATTCGAGCGCGCCCGCCAGGAGACCGAGCGGCCAACGGTGCTTCTTGCACGAACGGTTAAAGGCAAAGGGGTCTCGTTCATGGAGAATGAGGCGAGTTGGCACGGTACCGCGCCGAAGAAGGACCAGTTTGAAAAGGCGCTTACCGAACTGCTAACGCCGGATTTCCCTCGCGCTCGCGTGGACGCCTTATTGCACCGCGCGGCGACGAATGCCAAAGAAGTTGCGCAGAAGGCGAAGGCGGGCATTCCAAAGTTTGGCAACGAGTACTGGTGGAACGCCCGCGAGTCGATGAAAGTCGAGATGGACCCTACGCGCATGGGCTTCGGACGCGGACTGGAAAAAGCCGGCGAGGACCCACGCGTGGTTACGCTGCACGCTGACATCTCCGGATCCATCCGCATCACGGACTTCGAAGCCAAGCACCCGGAACGTAAGAATCGCGTGTTCAGCGTGGGCATCGCCGAGCAGAACATGATGAGCGTTGCCGCGGGACTGGCTCGCGAAGGTTTCATTCCTGTCACTGGCACATACGGTGTGTTCGCTTCTGGCCGGGCGTGGGATCAAATCCGCACCACGATTTGCTACTCCAATTTGAATGTCAAAATTGCCGGAGCCCACGGAGGGATCTCCGTCGGGCCGGACGGCGCAACGCACCAGGCGTTGGAAGAGATCGCGCTGACCAGCATCCTCCCGAACATGAACGTAGTAGTGCCCTGTGATGCCGTGGAGACACAGAAGGCGACGGAACATTCGCTGCTTTCACTGCTCGGCCCGTGCTATTTGCGGTTTGCGCGCGAAGCGACGCCCGTTGTGAGCACCTCGGAAACACCGTACGAATTCGGCGTGGCCAACGTCATTCGCTACCGCGGCCAGCAACCGAAATTCCTGGATGCGTTCGATACCACTCTGGGTCCCCGCTACCACAACGAGCGGGAGCAAGTTGCGGTCATCGCCTGCGGTCCCATGGTGCCCGAAGCCATGAGAGCGGCCTGGATTCTGAAAGAGGAGTACGGCATCGAAACGCGCGTCGTCAACGTGCATACCGTGAAGCCTTTGGACATCCCTACGATTGTGCGCGCCGCCGAAGAGACGCGTGTGGTTATCACGGCGGAAGAACATCAAGTCGGGGGCTTCGGGAATGTCATTGCCGGCGCCATCCTGCGGCACCGCACAAACTTCCGCCAGCCGTTGCAGTGGGGCATGGTGGGTGTCGAGGATCGCTTCGGCGTTTCCGGTAACCCTTGGGAATTGGTGCAACATTTTGGCCTGACCGCCGAGCACATCGCCAAGCGCGCCCTGGAATTGCTGGACAAGAAAGTGGCCAGCGCGCCGGCACTCGGCGGGGAGTTGAGTACGATTCGCTGCTCGCGCTGCGGCACGAAGGTACCCATCAGCGAGTATGCGAAGGACCTCCCACCCCGCACGGACGAACTTTGCGCTGACTGTGATTACCAATCCCTGGAACTTTGCGCCGTCTGCCGCATCGAGTGGGGCAAAGTGAGCGGCAATACAAATTACGTGTGCCTGGCCTGCCGGGCCAAGCCTGTGTTGCGCTAAACCGCGTAAAATTTTCCGAATATTTTTCACTGAAATGCGGCTGCCGTGTGCGAATCCCATTTCTGTCGGGTATTCTTGGGCGCATGGCTAACGTTGCGATTGATCCTGGATTGAAGCTGAAATGTCCTCGCGCCGCCCTTGGATTCTTGACCGCCCGGGTCGTCACGCGAGAAACTCCGCCGGCTCTGCAAGAAGAAATGAAGGTGCGGGAGACCGAGATTCTGCACCTCCCCGAGCCTCGTGCACTCCTGGAATCCCCAAAAATCCTGGCTACCCGGGCAGGCTACAAAGCATTAGGAAAAGATCCGGCGCGCTATCGCGGCTCCGCGGAAGCGCTGCTGCGCCGCATTCTGAGCGGGAAGGGTTTTCCTCAAATCAATGCGGTGGTGGACATCATCAATCTCATCTCGGTAGAAAGCCGTTTGCCGATCGGACTATACGACCTGGCCCACGTGAAAGGCGACATCGTGTTTCGGATTGGGCGCGCGGGTGAAACTTATAAGGGAATCGGCAAGTACGACCTCAATCTGGAAGACTTGGCTGTTTTTTCGGATAGCGAGGGCCCACACGGTAGCCCGACCAGCGATTCGGAACGCACCATGGTCACGGCAGCCACGCAAAGTATTGCCGCTATTCTGGTTTCCTTTGGTGGTGCCGAAGGCCTAGAGTCGTCCTGCCAACGGATGGCAGTATTACTGCAGAAGTATGCGGAGGGCCAGGATATTCAGTTTCAAGTGCGCTGGTAAGGCAAGGGGGCGTGACCGGTTTGGTGATTCAGTCATCCGTTGCGAGTACCATGAAATTCGCGCCTTGCCTAGCATCTACGGCCTGAAAACCAGGTTTCAGAATCTTCTGCGCCCAGTCACCAACACCCTTGCGCGAGTGGGAGTTATCGGCACTCAGATAGGTGCATCTCGCCGCTACGATGGACCGATGGGGAAAAGCGACCGCGCGTTGGTGTTTGGCGCATTGGGATTGCTTCTGAGGCTGAACTTGCCTATCGTTCCAGTAGTCCGCTACGTTCTCTGGTTCATGCTCGTTTTGCTGCTTTTGACCATCATCAACCGCGCGCGTGGCGCACTCGCCGAAGTCCAAGGTTCTCCTTCTCGATGAGCAATCACATTCACCCGATTGCCAGTTTGCTGGCCGCAGTTGCGCGCGGTATCAGCGGCGTGCAGGTGCAGTGGGCCGGGTGCGAACCGGATGAACGGCAGCGCATTTACTTCGCGAATCACAGCAGCCACCTGGACTTTGTGGTTCTCTGGTCGGCGCTGCCCTCGGAAATTCGCGCGAAGACGCGCCCGATTGCAGCCAAAGATTATTGGGAGGCAACTCCGCTGCGCCGCTACCTCACACAAAACGTATTTCACGCCGTGTTTCTCGAACGTGGCTCTCCGGCCAAGGCGAAAAATCCGGAGGAGCACCATTTCGCGGGCCGCTATGTGATTGAGGAAATGTCCGATGCCCTCGGCACGGAGAATTCGCTGATACTTTTTCCCGAGGGCACGCGCGGCACCGGGGAAAAGGTCGGTCCATTCCGATCCGGGCTGTACCATCTCGCGGTGCGGCGGCCCGATGTCGAGCTGGTGCCGGCCTATCTGGAAAACCTCAATCGCATTCTACCCAAAGGGGAATTCCTGCCCGTGCCGATGCTGAGCTTGCTGACCTTTGGTAAACCTTTGCACGTAGAACCGGATGAACACAAAGACGATTTTCTCGAGCGCGCGCGCGAGGCGGTTTCCAGCCTGCGCCGGATTGGATCCGCGTGATGTTTCAAGCCATCCATGATGCCAAGCTCGTTTGGCTGTACGGCGGAGTCCTGTTCCTCTTGCTGATTTCAACCTTGATCGGCAACATCCTCAGGAGCCGTCATAGGACCGACGCCAGCCGCACCACCATCGACAACCTGAATGCCCGCATCCGCGCCTGGTGGAAAATGTCCGCCATCTTTGCGGTCGCGGTTGTAAGCGGGCGCGTGGGCTCTCTTATTCTGTTTGCCATTATTTCGTTCCTGGCGATGCGCGAGTACATGACCCTGGTGCCCACGCGGCGCGGCGATCATCGCACGTTGTTCTGGAGTTTTTTTGTCATCATGCCGCTGCAGTATTATCTCGTCGGCATCCAGTGGTACGTCTTATTCGCCATCATGATTCCGGTGCTCGCTTGTATTTTTATTCCTCCCAGCATCGCCATCGCTGGAGACACGGAACACTTTCTGGAGCGAGCCTCCAAGATTCAGTTCGGCATTATGGTATGCGTCTATTCGCTGAGCCACGCGCCGGCGCTGCTTCTGCTGAAGATTCCGGGATTTGAAGGCCACGATGCTCGCCTGCTCCTTTATCTGGTGGTTGTGGATCAGATGAGCGATGTTCTGCAGTACGTGTGGGGCAAGCTGATTGGAAAACACAAAATCGCCTGGCGCGTCAGTCCAAACAAGACGTGGGAGGGCTTTGTGGGAGGCGTTATAAGCGCCACGGCGCTCGGCACCGCGCTTTGGTGGGCTACGCCGTTTACACCACTTCAGTCCGCGGGAATGTCGTTGATGATTTGTATTTTGGGCTTTAATGGCAGCCTGGTCATGAGCGCGATCAAGCGTGACATCGGCATCAAGGATTTCGGCGTGGTGATCGAAGGCCATGGCGGCATTCTCGATCGCATCGACTCGCTGTGCTTCGCCGCGCCAATCTTCTTCCACCTGGTTCGCTATTATTTTGTTCCGTAAGAACTTCTATTTAGCGAATGGCTTGCTCCACTTCGGCCGATTCCGCCAAGCGGGATTTCAGCAGTCCTCGCGCCGCCAGCAATTCCGCATTGAGCAGCGCTGCTCCGGCCGCACCGCGAAGCAAATTATGTGACAGTAGTGTCAGCTTGACGTCCAGCAGCGGGCATTCGCGCACCCGCCCCACTACCGCGGCCATTCCGTGGCCGGTGTTTGCATCTTTTCTCGGTTGAGGACGGTCTTCGCCATCATGCACCACAACAGGATGTTTCAAGGCTGTGGGCAGGGAGGCCAACTCTTCGGAGACCTCGAAGCTGCGCAGCGCTTCCCGTACTTCCGCGATTGTCGCGGTTTTTTTCAACCGCACGGACACGCATTCAAGGTGGCCATCGACTACTGGCACCCGATTGCAGTGCGCGCTGATTCCCAGTCCTGCATCAATGAACCGGTTGCCATCCCATTTCCCCAGCAGCTTTTGCGGCTCTGCTTCCATCTTTTCTTCTTCACCGCTGATGAATGGAACCACGTTGGCCAGCGCGTCCATCGAGGGAACCCCGGGATAACCCGCGCCAGAAACCGCCTGCAGCGTTACGACAAACAATTTCTCCAGACCAAACGCATCCGCCAGGGGTTTCAAAACCAGCACCAGCCCTGCGGTCGAACAATTCGGATTTGTGACAATGAAACCGGAGCTGTACCCATGATTTTTTTGTTGTACCGGGATGCAATTCACGTGAGCGGCGTTCACTTCTGGAATCAGCAACGGCACATCGGCGTCCATGCGGTGATTCTTCGAGTTGCTCACCACCGGATAGCCCGCGCGGGCAAAAACCTCTTCGGCTTCGCCAGCCACCGAAGAATCCAGCGCCGAAAAGACAAAATCACAATCCAGACTCGGATCAAGATCTTTCACCACCAGACCCCGCGCGCGTTCTGGCACGGGTCCTTCGAGATGCCACCGCGTCGCCTCCGCGTAAGTTTTGCCGGTGGATCGCTCGGAAGCGGCGACAGCGGTCAATTCGAACCAGGGATGATCCGCAAGGAGCTTTACGATGCGTTGGCCTACCATTCCCGTCGCGCCCAAAACGCCCGCACGCCATTTTTTTGTGTTTGCTCGAGCGTTCATGCCAATCCTCCGTTTTGCTGAGAGCCAATGCGAGTGCCGCGCGCATGGGGCTTGAATGTATTTCTGACCCAAACTGTCATTTGCGTCTGTGCCGCCAGTGGCAGCACATGGGGATGCAACACCTTCGCCCCGTTCGCTGCCAATGCGTGAGCTTCGTCGTAACTCAATTCGTGTAGCAGCTTCGCTTCCTCCGACTCGTGTGGATTAGCAGTATAAATGCCGTCCACATCCGTCCAAATCACCAATTCCTCCGCGTCCACGACATGCGCGATCAGCGCTCCGGAAAAATCAGAGCTGTTGCGCCCCAAGGTTGTGATTCGCCCGTCTTGCGTGGCGCCGATGAAGCCGGTTACCACTGGAACGATTCCCGCTTTCAGCAAGGGCAACAGGATTTGACGGCCGCGGCTACGCGTGTGCTCCAGGTGCGGCTTGGCATCCCGAAAATTGTCGCACGTCAGGATAAAATCCGAAGACGCGACCGGCACCGCGATCACGCCAATTTTGCTCAGTGCCGCAGCAAACAGCCGCGCGGCGTAGCGTTCACCGAACGAAGCCAGCCGGTCCAGTAGAACTCCGTTAGCTTCCACATGTCCCCTTAGTGGGACTTCGTGAACCAGGTCATCGGTCAGAAGTGCCATCTCCTGCTCCACGCGCTCATGTTCGTGCGCGTCCAGGTGCAAGTCTTCCAGCGTGGCTCGATGTACTTCCGCGATGGACTCCGCTTCCTTGCGTGCTTGCAAATTTCGCCCTTGCCCCAGCCACTGGCCCACGCGCAGCAACCGGTCCGTCATCCCCTTCATCGCAGAAACCACCGTAGTCACTGGGTGCGCTTGCGACTCCTGTTGGACAAGCCTGGCCGCGTGGAGCAATCGGTCCGCTCCAAGCAGTGAGCTGCCCCCAAACTTGAAGGCAACAACGTTCTCGAGTAACGGATAGTCGGCTGGGAGAGCAAGCACGCTCTCCAGCCCGGCCGCATGGCCGTAAAGGGGTAAGTCACCCTCCGCGCTGAGGCTAGCTTCCTGCTGTTCCGGTTTCATGGTAACCGCTCCTTGTTTCTTTGCCGCGGGAGCGCCTCTGGAGGGGGGCTGAGACTAAGAAACCCACCACCAGGTTCGCTTCTGGCGGTGGGTTTGGAAACTTTTTCTAGCTGGCTAGCTGTTTCTCCCCGCGCCCGAAGCGATGGTAGTGCGCTTAATAATAGTCATAGTCGACGTAGAGGTCTTCGTCGACAGGGAGGACATTCGCTTCGTGGCGAGAGCCAACATGGAAAAAGCATAACATGCCAAGCCGAATTTCCAATCAAAATATCTGTGTCCCGCACGGTTCCTGTGTTCGAAGCCGCACCCTCTTCTAAGTGAAAGCACGCACTCACCTTAGTTAAAGACTCGTTAACCTCTACGGCTCCTGCGTGCCAAACGGCAGAGTGCTTTCCCCTGCTTCCTCGACCCTAGAATCCGAGGTTTCTGGCAGAACCCTTCCCTGGCTTCCAAGTTGCGCCACGCAAACTTTCCGCCCAGGAAACTTTGTCGGTGTCTATTGACCCTAGTTCACAACGGCAGATTTCACGCGGTGCCAATGTCACGATGTGAACCTTCTAACCAGCGTGGGAGTGTTCCCATCAGGAATTTCAATCGACTGAGGAGATCAAATGAGACTGTTTTCGAAGTGGATGATCCGGGGCGTAATCGGCTTCGCGGTGTTAGGGGCACTGCTGGCGTCCGGTTGCAACGACAGCACCTCGACGGCTTACCTTCGTGTTCTCCACGCTTCGCCGGATGCGCCCAACGTGGACATTAATCTAGATGGCAAGGATGTACTCACCGACGTGGCTTACAAGGCAGCTTCCAGCTACCTGCCAGTGAAGCCCGGAAGTCACGTCATCAAGGTATTCCCGACCGGTACAACCAACGCGGTGATTACTGCAAACGTAACGCTCGTCAAAAATACTTACACTACCGTTGCGGCGGTCAATTTCGTTGCCAACATCGAGGGCAAGGTCATCACCGATGACAACACTCCGCCCACTTCGGGCAACGTCAAGGTGCGCCTGATCCATTTCTCGCCGTCGGCAGGTACCGTGGACATCTACGTAACAGCCCCGGGTGCTGACATTTCTACTATGACGCCCACTCTGTCGGCAGTACCGTTTCTTGCGGTTTCGGACTACATCTCTACGGCTGCCGGCACGTACGAGGTGCGGATCACACCCACAGGCACTAAGGAAGTCGTGATTGATAGCGGCACTCTTACTCTTGCAGCCGGTCAAATTCGCACGGGCGTTGCGCTGGATAACCCGGGCGCGCAACCGCCATTTACTGCCATTGTGCTGAACGATTTGAACTATTGAGAATTGCATAATATAGTTACACAGGAAAGAGCTCGGCCTGTTGCCAGAAGGCCATAACTAGGGTTGGACGGCGACGCATGCGTTTGAGGGCGCGGACCGCTTGCAGGCTCAACTCGCTGAGGTTCTTGGGGCAGAGATTAGCGATCTCATGTTGCTTCAGATGGCCCCAGATGTATTCGGTCGGATTCAGTTCCGGGGCATAAGCA
>DATERF010000037.1:0-5422 GCA_035271845.1 Candidatus Acidiferrum sp. | reverse complement strand
TGGAAAAAGCCACCTCTCTCACCCCCGACAATCCCGAACTGCAAGTCAGCCTCGGCGACGCCTACCTCAACCTTGGCCAGGACGACAAAGCCCTCGCCACCTTCGACCACGCCGTCGAGCTTTCCGCCACGCCGCTGGTCTGGAACAACATTGCCTACCAGTTGTCCCTGAAGCATTCCCACCTCGACCGCGCGCAACAGTACGCCGAGTCCGCTGTCTCGGCTACCACCGCCGCCCTGCGCAACCTCTCGCTCGATCGCCTCACCGCGCAGGAGTTGCCCCTGGTTCCCTCGCTCATCGCCTATTGGGACACGCTGGGCTGGGTTTATTTTGACGAAGGAAATCTGGACAAGGCCGAAAAATACATCTCCGCTGCCTGGGGACTCGGCCAGCACGGCGAAGTCGGCGACCACCTCGGTCAGATCTATGAGAAGCAAGGCAAGAAAGATCGCGCCCTCGCAACCTACGAACTCGCCGTCACCGGACTCCGCCCAACTCCGGAAACGAAGGACAGAATCGCCGCCTTAGTCAAGAACAACTCCAAACTGAATCGTGGAGCGAAAGACAATCAAAGTCTGCAATCTCTCCGCACCATCGATCTGGGCAAGTCCAAAGAAACCGGCACTGCGGATTTCTTCGTCCTGCTCAGCGGCGTCGCCGGCAGCCCCGCGAAAGCCGAAGCCGTAAAATTCGTCAGCGGAGACGAGAAGCTGAAAATCTTCACCGAAGCCCTCCGCACCGCCGAATACCGCCTCACCTTCCCCGACGACACCCCCCTAAAAATCCTGCGCCGCGGAACCCTCACCTGCTCCCCCACCACCAGCACCTGCACCTTCGTCCTCATGCTGCCCGACGATGTCAGGACAGTGGACTAACGCCCTGTCATCATCACGCCGTGTCATCCTGAGCGTTTACTTTCGCGAAGCGAAAGCATTTGCGCAGTCGAAAGCCTGCCCCGAGCGCAGTCGAAAGCCCGCCCTGAGCGAAGCCGAAGGGGATCCCTGCCGGCCTCCGCTACCGTAGGCCCACATCGGCGCTTCTATACCTAGCTCAGTCTCCGAGGAAATACACTCGGGAATGCACAGTCCTCATGTGACATCTAACCTTGTGCCCTCCGTGAATTCGTTTCATCATGGCTAAGCGAGGGAAGGCAGGGCGATCTTGCACGCTGCGGGCATAGGCACCGAGAAATGGCAACTCAACTCCTTTGTTTCAGGATTGGGTGGAATTACGCAGTGGATGAACTCGGCGCAAAATCTCATAATGAGATGCAGTGACAGGCGTAACTTTTATTCCCGCCGAGACTCTATACAATTAGGACGGGGAAGTTTCCTCGTGCCCTCATTTGCTAGTGGCTTGACAATATGCATATAATCGCGCCAGTGAGCTACAGCCCAACTTTCGGAGTGGTCGTGTGCCCGAAAGACTTCCAGCATATTCTTATCCAAAGAGGGATCACGCGGTCCCCCGTCGGTACAGGTTCAACTGTAATATGGTCCCTGTATTGCTCATGACCGATGTGGATGCTAGTGTTTGGACAAAATAAAGATTGGGCAAAGGAGCAGTAATGAAGATTACCAGATTGCAACCTCCAACGATTGAAGAGGTTCAGCGGACGATTTCCGCTCTGGAAAAAGAGTTTCGCGTCAGCAGCGGGAATTTCGCATCGAATGCGAGGGCCTATCGCTCCGTTCCCGAAGACATTGCTGCCGATTGGGACTTGGCACTGCATCAACTTGAAGCGCTGCGGCCTGTGGAGACTGTTTGCTATTGGCAGACCGCCTCCGTGCCTCGCTGCGAGCGGCAGTGCAACGCTGACGAACGTCGAGAGGCTGTTGCCGCCTAAAGGGCAAATGTGTTCTTTCAGACCCTGGCCGATTTTGAAAATTGGTTCGACGTGGAATCCGAAAAGGTGAAGCTGGAAGGAGTGGTCAGCCAAACTGGCCCCTTCATCCGGCCCACAGCGGAACCAGGTGAGCCGCCGTGGGCCGTCAAGTGGCTGATCTTTTTCAAGGGCAAATACTTACGGCTCAACGAAAACTATTACCCTAAGTCATCGCGCTCTGGCGGCGGGGCATACCGGGCTCACTTCTCCTACCACTACGGCAATATTCCTCCCAAGCGTCAGGGGTCTTTGGCTTGGCAAAAGGAAGAACAGGTGGATTTCCGCATTGATTTGGACGTGCGCATTGGTCCCCATATTCACTTCAAGGGAGAGAACCACTTACCCCAGTCGCGTGTCAGCGGACTGCAAATCAGCGATCAGACAATGTTTACGTTTATAAACAGCATTCAAGATCATCGAAAATCCGGCACTCCGATTGAAACGGTATTCGGCTTCAAAGTGGAGCCGGTAAAGTAACGATGCCGACTCCATTCCAATTCCCGACAACCTACTTCCTTCGCGAAGGGCGGGGGAATCTTCGCGAGTGTATCAGGCTATCGTGCGATGCCGCACTGGCTCACGCAATAAGGAAGCTTGTAATTTTCACTGCGGCAGGGGAAGGTCCAAGGATAGCCATCCAAGAATTTCTGCCGCTGCCAGAGTACAGCAAGCTGAACATTGTGGCTGTTACGTTCCCGGCTGGCCGTATTCCTGCTTCAATCTCGCCAGAAGACCGGGAACTATTTCGATCTTCCGACGTTCCCCTCGTCCAAGCGCATCTTCCTTTCGATCCAATACACGGGACCTTTGGTGAGCGCGGAGAAGGGCAAGGGCTATCGCTCTTAGGAAGCGCACTAGAGATCTTCTGCGGCAGCATGAATTTGTGTGTGCAAGCTGCTCTAGTCGCTTGCGATGCTGGCGTCGTGGAAACCGGCGAACATGTGATTGTTCTTACCTCTGACACGTCCATTCTCGTGCGCGCGTGTCCTACGTGTCACTTCTTGAGAAACTTTGTAGTCCGCGAGATATTTTGCAAGCCTGCGCTGTTGTCGATCAGTAAGCAAGAGGGCGTTCGGAAGGAAAGAAAGAAGCCAACGGAAATCGTGGCTGAAACCAAAGAATTACCAAGCAAGCCTTCGAAAAGATAAACAGAGCCACCGTTACGTTCCGGGACCTCCTAATTTTTTCGAGGCTGTTTTTCGCCAACTTTCTTGAGACGGCTTCACCTTGAGCACGTTCGCTACGTCCCCTCGAGCGGAAGCAACAGGTGCCAGGTGCCCAAGGTTTTGCAAGGCCCGGACGCGCTACCGTCGAAACCCACAGCCCCCTCGTGTGACATCCAACCTTGTGCCCACCGCAAATTTGTTCGATCATTGCCAAGCAAAGGCAGTAGAGCGATCCCCCACAACGCGGGAGCGACCGGCGAGAAAGTCGGGCCTAACTCCTTTGTTTCACGGATTTTGGCACCTAAGTTCTTTGACAACCGGATTTTGCAAGGAATTTCTTGCTAACGTGGTGATTCGAATAGACCGAAGGGGGAGGGGGGATACCACCGATCCGGGGCCGGCGCGACCTACGGCAGTCCCAACGAAGCCGCCACGCCGGGATTTATTTTGCGGAGAAATTCACAGCCGTCTCGTAAGCATGGGCCAGCCGGAGCACCAGATCTTCGCGCCAGCAGGGCCCGGCAATCTGCAGCCCGATCGGCAGTCCGTTTTTCGTAAAGCCGCAAGGCACCGAGATCGCCGGCAGCCCCCAAACATTAAACGGCCGCGTGTTGCGCAGCAAAACCAGTTCCGCCGGACGCAGCGCCTCAGCATCTTTCCTCAGATCGGCAATCGCAGGCGCCGGAATGGGCGTCGTCGGTGTGACCAGCAAGTCCACGTCAGCGAAGAAATCGTGAGCTCGACGGCGCTCGCGCTCCAGTTCGTGACGCGATCGAATATATTCCGCAGCCGAGATGTTTTCGCCGAAGTTGATGCGCCGCAAAGTTTCTGGCTGGTAGAGTTCCGGAGTCCGCGCAATGTTTTCCGCGTGAACCGCATACGACTCGGCATTCTGCACCACGCGATCAGTCGGTATCTCGAGCTGCACTTCACGAATTTCCGCCACCAGCATCTTGATCACGCCAACAGCCTCGTCCACCGCCGCGCGAACTTCATCATCAAGATCGTCGTAAAAGTACGCGCGCGGAATTCCAACGCGAAGCGTCTTCGTTCCTTCGCGGGAAGCGGAGAGATAGTCAGCAGCGGGAACATCGCTGCTGTTGATATCGCGCGGATCATATCCCGCAATCGCCTGCAGCACAGTCGCCGCATCACTAACGGTCGCGGCAAATGGTCCCACATGATCCAGCGACCACGAAAGCGGAATCACGCCGCGCGTGGAGACGCGACCATAAGTCGGCTTGATGCCAACGCATCCGCACAGCGCCGCCGGTTCGCGTATGGAGCCAGCCGTATCGGTTCCAATCGCGGCATAGCAGAGTCCCGCAGCAACCGCGGCCGCCGATCCGCCGGAAGATCCTCCCGCAACATGCGCCGCGCTTCGCGGATTGTGCACGTCACCGAAAAAACTAACCAGCGAGCTTCCCCCATAGGCAAATTCGTGCAGATTGTTCTTGCCGACCATCACCGCGCCTGCTTCGCGCAAGCGCCGCACCACTTCCGCATCTTCGGTTGGCACGCGACTCTGACAAAGCTTGCTGGCCGCGGTAGTGCGCGTTCCCGCCGTATCGATCAGATCTTTCAAAGCAATCGGAATCCCATGCAGCGGCCCGCGCCACTCGCCACGCGAGATTTCAATCTCGGCAGCCTTAGCCTCTGCGAGAGCAGACTCAGCCATCACGGTGATAAAGGCATTCAGGGTAGGATTCTGTTTCTCAATGCGATCCAGGCAAGCGCGCGTCAGCTCCAGCGGCGATACTTCCTTCCGCCGCAAACGCGGGGCAAGCTCAACAATGGTTTCAGGCTTGGGCATAGGTCGGGCTTATTGTAGTGGACTCGCCGCATGGAGTTGACGACCCTTGGAACTGACAGAGCGGACCATAAAATTATTTTTTCCTTTCTACTTTCTTGATCATCTCTTTATCTTTAGAAGGCAACCCCAAGGGAAGGCCTATAATCGAAAATTGTCCGCTCGGACCTCGGAGGCCAACCATGGCAGAAATGACCGTCGCCCCAGTCGCGATCCACGGTTTCTTTGTCGACGGCCGCTGGATGGAAGACGGCGACATAGTCGAGGTCCGGTCGCCATTCGATGGCAGCGTGGTCGGGCGAGTGACGCAAGCGCGGCGGAATCATGCCGAAGCTGCGATCGCAGCTTCAGTGAAGGCTTTCGGTACCACGCGTCGTCTGCCCGCCTTCGAGCGGCAACGCGTGCTGCGGCGCGTGGCTGCGGCCATTGCCGAACGCCGCGAAGAATTTGCCCGCACCATCGTGCAGGAGGCGGGCAAGCCCATCAAGCTGGCTCGCATTGAAGTGGACCGAGCCGTATTCATCTTCAATGTTGCCGCGGAGGAGGCGACGCGCATCTACG
>DATERF010000036.1:0-8577 GCA_035271845.1 Candidatus Acidiferrum sp. | reverse complement strand
GCTGGCAGTGCGCCAGTGGAAATGCTCCAGGCGTACGGTGCCAAGCCGCCCGTTGCAGCCAGCGTCTGTGAGTAAGCCAGATTGAGTTGGCCGCCCGGCAAGGAGGCGGTGGTGATTGTCAGAGGGGGCGGCGGTTGGTTGGTAAGGGCAAAGTTCGCAGGGAGCGCCACACCGGCCACCGCGGCCGTTACGTTGTAGGAGCCTTGCGTGACGTTTGCCGTGAAGGCGGGGGCAGTCGCGACTCCTAGAGCAGTCGTGGCCACGGTTGCGGAAGCCGCACCACCGGCAAATGTCCCGCTTGCGCCGTTTGCCGGCGCGGTGAAAATCACGTTCACCCCGGGAACTGCGTTGCCATTGGCGTCCGTTACTGTCGCTGAAAGGGAAGTAGCAAACACGGTATTGATGGGCGTGCCTTGCGGTGTGCCGCCAGTTGCCGTGACTGAAGCCGGCGGGCCTGGGGTGTTGGTGAGCGAGAAGTTTGCGGGCGTCGCCACTCCGGTGACCGAGGCAGTTACCGTATAGCCGCCTGCAATGGTGTTGGCTGTGAAAACAGTGGAAGTTGCAATCCCGGCGGGGTTTGTCGTTACTGTGAGACGGAGAACGCCATCCGGAAAACTGCCACTGGCACCAATTTCGGACGCGGTGAACGTAACCACAACTCCTGCCACCAAATTGCCAAAGGCGTCCGTCACCGTGGCCGAAAGCGGGGTTGCGAAGGCTGCGCCTACGGTAGCGCTCTGCGGCGTTCCTCCGCTTGCCACGATATTCGCCGGCGCGCCGGTGACGATTCCCGCTATCTTCCGGATGCGGCTATTGCCCGGGTCCGCAACATACAAATTACTTTGATTATCACCAAACACTCCGGCAGGATAGTTAAGCTCTGCGTTAGCCGCCGGGCCGCCGTCCCCGCTGAAGCCGGCATTACCACTACTACCTGCTACGGACCGAATATTCCCCGTCGCAGCCAGAACTTCGCGGACAGCGTTGTTATTAGAATCCGCAATGAAAATATTCTCCGAACTGTCGACGAACACGCCAATAGGGTAGTCAAGCTGGGCACTCGTAGCCGGGCCGGCGTCCCCACTGAATCCAGCCGTGCCGTTCCCGGCTACCGTTTCAATGTTTCCCGTCGCAGCCACAACTTCCCGGATGACATTATTTAAGGAATCGGCAATGAAAATATTTCCCGAACTGTCGAGGAACACGCCTGAGGGGGCATTGAGTTCAGCTGTGGTAGCTGGACCGCCGTTCCCGGTGAAACCCGCGGTACCCGTCCCGGCCACAACCGTAAGTGCGGGCGTGCCTTCCACTACTACAGCCGCGACTTTTTCAATCACATTGTTGCCCGAATCAGCAATGAAAATATTCCCCGAGCCGTCAACAAACACGGCCGTGGGATAGTTAAGTACGTTGGTGAGCACCCCGTCGCTCTCACCCACTACGGTCGTAAGGTCCCCATTGATAACTTCCCGGATGGCATTGTTTTGTGAATCAGCGATGAAGATATCCCCCGAGCCGTCTACGAAAACGCCATTCGGATTGTTAAGATCAACATTTAATGCCAGGCCGTCACCATCGAACCCAGCAGTGAAGGTCCCGGCCACCGTCGTGATATTCCCCGTCGCCGCCACAACTTCCCGGATCACACTATTTGCAGTATCAGCAATGAAAAGATTCCCGGTCCCGTCCACGGCCACACCAAAAGGAGCGTCAAGCAGTCCGCTGGTGGCAGGGCCGCCGTCTCCGTCTCCCGAGCCGTCACCCGCAATCGTTTGGATGAAACCATTAGAAGCCGTAACTTCCCGAACGCGATTGTTCAGCGAATCGGTAAGAAAGATGTTTCCAGAAGCATCCACCCACACCCCGCTGGGCTGGTCCAGTTCGGCCTGTGTGGCCAATCCGCCCTCTCCTGTGAAGCCGGCGGTACCCGTTCCGGCAACTGTTTGTATGTCACCCGTGGCCGCGACAACCTCTCGCATTCGATTGTCCGCAATATCGGAAATGTAGACGTTCTCATGCCCGTCGACAAACAGTCTGACAGGCCGCTGGAAAAGCGCACTTGTCGCCGGACCGCCATCCCCGTCAGCCGCGCCGGGGGCAAGGAGCACTGTACAAGTGCCAGCCACATCCGTGATCTGTCCGGTGGTTGCGACTTTCCGGACGCAATAGTTGCCTTGGTCCGCAAGAAAGAGGTTGCCCGTCGAATCGAGGACTACGGCGCTCGGGCCATTTAACTTAGCGGTGTTGGCTGCGATGCCGTTCCCGTTATAGCCGCAGTTCCCGGTTGGCGCTGGTCCTGGTGTTCCTGCTCCCGCTGTTCCGGCGAGAGTTTGGATTTTGTTCGTTGAGGCCACGACTTCACGAACTCGGCAGCCGTTGATTTCTGCAATGAAAATATTACCCGAACCATCGACGGTGACCCCTGTGGGCCCATTCAATTCCGCCGTCGTCGCGGCAATTCCGTCGCCATTGTAGCCAGCGAATCCGGGTATCCCCGCAACCGTATTGATATTGCCCGTCGCGGCGACAATTTCACGGATCACATTGTTATTGGCATCGGCGATGAAGATGTTCCCGAAACCATCTACGAATACATCGGTCGGGGCATCGAGTTGTGCGGAGGTCGCCGGTCCGCCCTCGCCGCTGAATCCGGCAGTCCCTGTTCCCGCAATAGTGGTCAATTTGCCCGTGGAATCAATTTTATAAACTGCATTGGCGCCCGTTGCGGCAATATACAGATTTCCCGAGGCATCCTTGAACACTGCATCAGGATTATAGATGGCTGCCGACAAAGGCACGCTGCTTGGGCCGCCACCCGCAACAGTGGTGATGGTGTGCTGGGCCCAGGCCAGAGGCGCGATGAATATGAGCAGAGCGAAGATTGCCACGCATTTTCTATTCATGATTGAGCCTCATCCGGCGCGACGCATCAGCGAAAGCGTCACCGTTGTTTCCGTGCCATCCGCACCCTGAATCCTGAGCGAGACCCGGGGCCGAGTGCTCTGGCGCATCAGCTTAAACTCGTCCTTGCCGATGGTAAATTGCCGCGTGACCTCTGTTCCCTTGTGGGGTTCGAGAATCACCGTACCGCGATCTTCCGACACTTGTGCCGGGCGCAAAGGATTCTGCAGGCTCATCTGCGTGATGAAAAGGCGCTGTTCGCCTGCATTCGTCAGCCGGAATTGCAGCGTGACGCGCACCTGTGTTCCCAGATCGGTGGATTCTTTAACGCTGTACGAGCCCGATACGATCTGGCCAGCCCCGGTACGTTCCACACCAAGGACCAAAACAAGAAACAAGATCAAACAGGCCTGCGTAAAGAAAACGATATTTTTCCCACGGATCATGGCAAGCATCCTTTCGTGTTAATCCCGGGGACAACCGCAACGACTGAGAGCAGGATGCTTCTGACGAAGCTTCTGCTAAAACTGGCGTGAAAGAGAAAAGTGGGATTGACAAGGCTCAGGGCAGGAGAGGGAGCGTTGGCTGGTCGCACAAATCCACCTCAGTAGAAACAGCAAATGAAGTTGAGAAGCATATCCGGAAGCCGGAAATCGCTTTCAAGCAACGGGCCCCAGGAACGGAAAGTGAATTGCCCCTTACAGTCTGTAGAGAAGGTTACTTCACTCCGCCGGACCCCACGTGCGTCTGAGTCTACTGCAATGGCCTTTCAAGTCAAGCAAAAATTCGTGCAGGAAATTTGCGCTGGTAAAACTCGGGATAGCAAATTCCCTGAACGTATTAGCGATCCCGCTCCCTCACCTGCCTGATGGAATTGCTTGGGAGCTAAGGCTAAACCTTATTGGATGATGTCCTTGATGATCCACCGGCCGTTGTCCCGGATCACCCGAACGTCGAATTCCCCGTTGCTTGGGCTGTGCGTGCCGTCTTTGCCAACATATTCGCCAGCGTACGACCCGCTGACTCTCACCTGATTGGGGTCCAGAAACTTCCACTCTTTGATCGTGAACCGGCGAGAGAATTTGCTGGCGCCGTCGAACGCGGCTTTTAACTTTTGCCTCGAATCTTTCATCCCCGATAGAGCTGGCCAAAGCCCCTGCAACTCTGGGAGATTGCGCTGGTCGAATGCGTTGGTAAGCCGTACTTCGACCAAGTCCTTGATAGCGTTGCAGCCGGGCGCTCCCTCTGGCAACGCACACGAGCCTTTTTGAGTGGGCTGCTCCGGCGGCGGAGGGGGTTGCACCGAAGACAACACTCTCTCGATGTTGGCGGCATAGTCTCTCGCTTCTTGGGCATGCGGGCCCCCATTCATGTACGGTTTGAGTCTATTGGGAAGCTGGGCCAGAGTGGTTCTATCCTTCGCATTTACAGCTTGCGTATATTGTTCGGAGATACTCTTCCAGGACGACTCCTCAACATCAAGTTTCGTTAGGCTCTCGGAGACCACCCGTTCGGACTCTCTTGCATCCGCGCTATGAGGGCCGTTGGCACTCATGATCTGCCGGAGTTCCGCTCGCAGGGCCAACAACTTCTCTTTGTCCTGAGAGTCTTTCGATTGGTCCACGCGCCCTTTTAGGTCGGCCCACTTTTTCTCGATGTCCCCCGTAGCCATTCGGCTGTCGATGGCCTTCATGTGGCCTTCCGCCTCCACCTTGTGTCCCAATCCGATCTCAACAACTTTCGCGAACATACCTCGCGCATCCCCGATCCGGTTCTCGGCCTCGGCTGTAATGGCACGATTCCAAAGGTCTTCCTCATTCACATGGAGGTCCGCCTTCTTGAAACCCTCATTGGCAGTGGTTCGTAAACCGGCGGAGATTCCCGGCATTCGCCCCACCAGCTCGTACAGCCTTCTCGCGTCCCCCCATTTGCCAGTGGCAACCAGCTGTTCGGCAGCGCTAAGGTTTTCCTTGGCGCGCGCCGTCAAATCCATTCCCTTACTCAAATCCTCCACGCTGTTGCGCAATGCTTGCGCATCCCCTTTGCGGTCGCCGTCGATTTTTGCGATCTGATCATACAGGCCGATGGCGACGGAATAGTTCGGTGGAGATTTGTCCAGGGCTTGTTGTGCTTGCTGAAAGAGCTTCTCCTCCTCGTTCTGCATTGCCTTGATATCGGCGATCTTCGATTGCGCTTGGTCATGGTGGGCCCCGTGAAGCTCCGCGACCCTTTCGTAATCATCCAATGCTTCCTTGAAGTCTTTGGGACTCCGGCGCAGCGCTGTTTCGGCGTTATTCCAGAAAAGCTCATCGCTGTCCTTTGGCTTAGGCGGAGGGGGATGAGTTCCATTTCGGGTCAATACGATGGCACCGCCCACGACGGCGGCCAAAAGGCCCGCACCTACCCCGCCAAGTATCCACTTCTTGCCCCCTGTTTTTCCCGGTTCTGCCGGGGTCTTAGGAGGCTCTTCACGCACGGGTTCCGTCACGATGGGAGCCGGAGCTTGAATGCGGATTAACTCCTCTACTTGTTGCTGGAGTTCGACAACTTCCTGGTCCTTGCCATCCAGTACTCCTTGCTGCAACGCATCTCGGAGCAAGGTCTTCGCCTGCTGTGGGTCTCCTTCCGCTACAAGGCCTCGAACGCTCCGCAACTCCGCCAACCTTCTCCTCTTCTGGCTCTCTTCCCGGTCAAGTGCAATCTGAGCTTGTTTGACGAGATCCGCGATTTCCTCGTGGTGCCCTTCGGATTTCAGCGCCTCCTGTCCCGCCTCAATAACTGCCGCGAATTGACGCTTCAGCATTAACTTCCGAAGTCCTTCGAGGTTGCTTTGCAGTCTCTTCTTGCGCTCTTTATCCCGATCCAAGAGCTCCTTGGTTTTCGCGATAAGCGCTGCCACCAGGGAATCGGATTTCGCAAGAATTCCGGTTTCCAGACTATTGCGAAGTATTTGATCAGCGGCGGCAATATTCCCTGAATTCAGGTAGTTTGTTGCCCGCTGTAGAACTTCGTCTCTCTCCTGTCGAGCGATTCTTTCAGCTTCGAGGCTTGTTTCTGCGATGCGGCGCAGGTCCGAAGCTTCCCGATCCAGTCCGAAATCACGTTCTAGTTCGTTTGCCAAACTGATCGCGGCGGAGAACTCCTTTCGATCAACGGCCTTCCGCACTTCCCGCCGCTTGAGTTCGATCTGTACTTCACGCTCCTTCTGTTCCTGCTCCTTGGCTTTATCGATCTGCTGGAGAAGGGTGGCATGGAGAGGCGTGTTCTTCGCTATCACGCCTTCTTTCATTGCATTTTGGAACATCAGGGTTGCTCCCCCGACATCCTTCTTCTCACAAGACTCTTGAATCCTGGTGGCAACCAATTCCCGCTCCCGAATCTTCTCGACCTGCAATGTGTGATAGCGCTCCGCATCCGCCAGCCCTTCGCGCAGACTCGTGTGCTCCCCGAACTCGGCCAGTCCTTTCCGTGCCAGATCTGCTGCCTCCTTGAATTTGTCTGCCGAAATGAGATCTCGCACTCTTCCGAGGTAGTCATTCTGTTTCTCAAGAGTTGCTTTTCGCTGCTCCTGAGATTTTGCTTCCTTGTGCAGGGAAACCAGCAGGGGATTGTTCGGGGAGAGTTTTAGAGATTCGTCCAATGCATGAAGCGCTTGAGAGAAACGGCCATTCCGGATCAGTTCCTGAATCCTGTTCACTGTGGCATCAAGCTGAGTGTGCAATTGGTTCTGTCTGATTTCCGCTTCCAAATCCTTCACAAATTCCTTGATTCTTTCTTCGGAAGGATACTTGGCAACGAGGTCTTCCGCGCGTTCGAGCGCCTGCGCAAACTTGCCCTGATGTTTCAGGGAGCGGAGTTCTTCCCATGCCAAGCCGAGCTGCTTATTCAGACGTTCCTGATCGCGCTCCTTTTGGATCGAGGACCGCAAAGCCATGCCGGTTGCATCGCCTGGAAACTTGACCAATAGTTCGTCCAGAATCTCCAGTGCTTGCTCAAACTGCTGGGACATCCTGCTCTTTCTGGCATTATTGAGAAGCGACAACCTGTACTGCTCGGATTTCTCCCCCAGCGCATTGTCTTTACGCTTTTGAAGTTCTGCATTTCCGGGATACTCTGTCAGAGCTTCGGCGAGCAACGAGAGACACTCGTCATATTTGGCGGCGTACAAAAGCTCATCGGCGCTGCGAAGAAATTGGCTCAGTCTCTTTCTCCGTTCCAGCTCTTCCCGCCGCGTCCGAATCTTCGCGCTTAGATCCCCGGCTTCACGGTTTTCCGCCTCGATATTGAGAATATCGTCGACTAGCTTGCTCGCCTGTGTTAGTTCACCTTCCGCAATGTACCGCCTGGCGTAGCTGATTTTCTGTTGAATTTCCTCGGCGAGGGCTTCCGCCGATTGAATTTCCTCGAAAAGCTTGTGAGCAGGTTCGTAGCGAGAATCAAGACCTATTGCCTGTTCCGCTGCTGCCTTGGCCTCACGATATTTCCCAGAGCTTAGAAAGTTTCGCCCCGTCTTGACATGTTCTTGAAGACGCGGAAGAAGTTGCCCCCTCCTCAGCTCGTCTTGCACTTGCTGCAGCAGGCTCCGCACCTGAAGGTTGGTGCCGTCGTACTTTCTTGCTTCATCCAACGCGGACCTTGCGGACTCAAATTCCTCTATTTCCATTAGATCTTTGGCGCGGCGAACCAGGCTGCTCGCAAAGTCAATCCGCAGCCTCTTCGCGATCGGCTCCAGGTCAAACAGCAAGTCCTCAACGTTTTGATAGCGGGCGCCCGGATCCTTCTGCAGGGTTTTTTCGACGACCGCGGCAAGATCTTTCGGACAGTCCGGGACGATCTGCGCCAGCGGTTTGGGTTGGCCGTGCACAATATTCCCGGTGAGCTCTTCAATGCTGTTTCCTTCAAATGGCCGCTGATAAGCGATCAGCTCGTAGAGGGTGACACCCACTGCCCAGATATCCGTCTTCTCATTCGCTTTAGCTGTCGCGGTCACTAATTCCGGCGCCATGTAGGCGGGCGCGCCGATTAGGAGTTTCGTTTGTGTTTGAGAGGAATCGACGAGCCGCGCGATGCCAAAATCCACGACCTTGACGATTTCTTCGCTGCCGTCAATGTGCAGCATGATGTTGGCGGGCTTAATGTCACGGTGGAAGAGCCGTCTCTTGTGAGCATAATCCAGAGCGTTGCAGACGGGGATGATATAGCCAACTCTTTTTGCGAGAGGCACGCTCGCGTCCCGCCGAGTTATGAGGCGGTCGAGGCTACCCCCGTTCATGAACTCCATTACGATAAAATGGACGCCACTGGCCTGATCGGCGTCATAAATCTGAACAATGTTTTGATGCTTTAGTTTTGCGAGAGCCTGCCCTTCGAGCTTGAACCGTTCTAATAATTCCCGGCCTTCCAGGCGCGTGTCCTGAATCGTCTTCAAGGCAACATAGTCATTGAAGCCAGGATGCCAGGCCTTGTAGACGAAGCCCATCGCCCCCTCGCCGAGTTTCGCTTCGATCCTGTATTTGCCTAGCTGTTCCATCTCATGCGTCCAATGAGAATGCGGGAGACAGGTCTGAAACCAATATCGAGCTCAGATCATTTCATGAACTGAAAGATACACAATCTAAACTCCTTACGTCCATGGCTACTTTAACGCCTTGCTCTACATTATGCGGGAACAGCTAT
>DATERF010000035.1:0-2657 GCA_035271845.1 Candidatus Acidiferrum sp. | reverse complement strand
GCTGGCAAGCGCCACCGGTATGATCAGCGCCATGCTGTACATGTGGTTCATGTATAAGAAGCCGGATGCCTCGATGACGGGAAACGGATTTTTGGCCGGGCTGGTGGCGATAACTGCCCCTTCGGGCTTTGTGAATCCAGTCGGCGCGGTGATCATCGGGCTGATCGCGGGGGTTCTGGTATGTCTCTCGGTCGCCTTTGTCGAACGCGTTCTGCAAGTGGACGACCCGGTGGGTGCGGTCTCCGTACACGGGACCTGCGGCATCTGGGGTGTGATTTCACTCGGACTGTTTGCCGACGGCAAAAGCAACTATGGCGGCGCCTGGAATGGCGTGAACGGATCCGTGACCGGGCTGTTCTACGGCGACGCGAGCCAACTTGTGGCGCAATTGATCGGCGTGGCCACGCTGCTCGGTTTCGTGTTCACACTTAGCTTCATCTTCGCCTTTGTGGTGGACTTGCTGGTTGGGCAACGCGCTTCCGCCAAATCAGAGTTGGAAGGCCTCGACCTTCCGGAAATGGGCGCGCTGGCCTATCCGGAATTCGAGCTGAAGTCCTAAGCTTGAGGAGCGCATGCAAATGGCCACTATGACTACAGCAATTCAACTCAGACCTGAAGGGCTCACTCCCCGTTTGCGACCGAGCCGCTTGCCGGCACTTCCCTGGCGGGATCCTCATGCGGTTCCGCCGGAGGAGTTGGCGGAATTCATCGCGTCGCTTACGGAAGCTTGTACGCAGAATCCGGACAACGCGGACATGCGCACCTGTCTTGGCATTGCACACGCCATGAACTACGACGTTTATGCGTCGATGGACGCGCTCGAAGAGGCGCGGCGCATCGCGCCGGAGAATTTCTTCGCCCAACTCAAGTACGCCGAACTGCTCTTCCGCCTGCGGGTCATTGACCGCGCGGAGGAGGAAACCTCCAGGGCGCTAGACTTGGCCCGAAACGAGTGGGAGCTGGCGCTCGCCCGCCGGCAACTCTCGGAAGTGCGCCGGCTCAGACGCAAGGGCCTGACCCGGCCGCGTTGGACTCAATCGCTGAGGAAACCTGCGATCGCGTTCCTGTTGTTGCTCTTGGGCATCTCCTGGATGTACATGGTTTGGAAATGAAATACAAATGGCAGTTCTTTCTCGCGGCTTGCTTTCTTGCTTCGTATCTTTTGGTTTCGAAGGGTGTGCCGTGGTTTCCAGTGTTGGCGGGCTGTGGCTTCGCTGCGTTGTTGACCTGGCGCCAGACTTGGCGCCAGCGTTCACATCACAGTTGATTCTGCGGTTCGATCCCTTTACATTGCTGGCGAAAAGTTGGCTGGGGATTTGGCGCGTCCCTGTCTGCTGGTGCTCAGGACGTTTCGCACTGGCATGGTTGAAAAAGAGGTACAATCCAGTGTTCCACCCAATCCATTCGATACTGGAGGAGAATCCCATGAAGGTACGCCTCGCCCTTTTGTTGTTCGCCAGTTTGCTGCTGATCGTGTCCGGCATGGCCTATGCCCAGGCCCAAAAGACCATGGAAGCCGCCCCGGCCAAGGAAGCTGTGCTAAAGGCAGCCGACATCACTCCCAAGATCTTGCCGGAGAAAGTATTCTTCCGCGGGCAGACTGCCACCACGCAACTGCGCAACACGGGCGGCGTGCGTTACGCCGACGGGTTCCTCGTTCTTGCGAGCCTGGTGGACAGTTCCGGTTACTCTACTGGCCTGCGTGAAAAGTATCAGGGCTATCTCATCAACGAGGTCACGCTGGAAGTTGGGGGGCAAACTCTGAAGCCCGGCGCCTATGGATTCGGGTTCCTGGAAGGGAACAAGTTTGTGGTCATGGATCTGGGCTCCAACGATCTGTTCCAGGTTGCCTCGGTGAAGGATGCAGAGATCAAGCACCCCGTGCCGCTGGACGTCCTCTCCACCCCCAACGCCGGCAAATACCGCCTGTATCACGGCCGCGAATACGTCGAATTTCATCGCGCGAAATAATCAAGGGGGCTGAGATTCAGCCCCCTTTTCAGGAAATCCCCGCCGAAAATTACGCGAGGTTCAACTCTTGATCTGGCCGGAGGCGGCGTCCCACGTCACCGCGCTCTTCCGGAAATACGATTCATTGGACATGTGGCACGCCAGAGCCGCGTTGTGTCCGAACACCACATCTTCGGGAACGGGCTTCCGTGTGCGCACCGCCTGGAAGAAATTCCAGAGGTGCGGTCGCAAGTCGTCCCACGAATCGCCTTTGTAGTTGAAGCCTTCAGCCAATGGTTCCTTTCCGGGAGCGGGATCGTGCTGTTCATGCCACTGTTTCATATACGCTTCGCGCAGGTCGTGGGGAAAACTGAAGGCATAATAGCTGGGCGCCGAATCCTCCCCCGTCTGCGGATAGTGAGTAATGGTGAATTCCGTCACTTCTAGAATTCCCTTCGATCCTTGGAAGCGGTAAACCTCCGGCGTCTCGCAACCCAGATTCAGGCGGAGATATACCGGGATTTTCCCGTACTCATACAGCGTGGCCTGCACGTCCGGCATGTTGCGTCCATCATTGAAGCGGAGAATGCCGCCGATGGACATCACCTTGGTTGGCGGTTCGTTCCAGCCAAGCATGTAGTTCATACCGCTAACGAGATGCACCAGAAGATCGCCGGCAACACCGGTGCCGTATTCCTTCCAGCAGC
>DATERF010000034.1:0-5680 GCA_035271845.1 Candidatus Acidiferrum sp. | reverse complement strand
CCGCTGAGCCACAAGCGGTCTGAGAACGAATGGTGGTAATCGGCGAAGGCGCCCGCGAGGTTCGTGTCCACGTTGGGCAAGGATGGATTCATGGACATCATGCCGCTCATATTCATGAAGTCCATCATGTTCCAGTTGCGGTGATAACCCTCAAAGCCAAAGGTCATCTCCTTGCCCAAGTCGAATTCCGCACGACCTCCGGCGGTGCGCGATCGCGCGTCGGCAGCCATCATCCACGGAGAACCCATGGCCATTTCGGCGGAGGTCCGGTAGCGGTCGCTCATGAAGTGAATCACTTGTGTGAAATAGCCCTCGACGCGAATCGCCCGTACTGCGCCAGATAGATTGCCTATTTCGTACTTCAAGGTGGTGCGGTCGGCGTTGTCGTAATCGGAATCCATCGTTTCGTAGGGATACAGCACCAAACCGCTCTCCTGGCGCGTGTAAGCGAGAGAAAGCGTCTGATCGCGGGAAGGAGTCCATTCGGCATCAAACCAGCCGGTATTGATGTCAAAGGCAAGCTTATTTAGCGCCGCGGAGGAGTAGTTGGCGTAATCCAGAAAAGACTTGCCGGAGCCATCCTTATATGGATCGGAAACGCGATAAGAATAACCCGCAAGCACGCGGAATTCTGCGTTGCCCAAGGATACCGTGGCGCTGGGATTGAAATAATCGAAAGAGCCGAAACTCAGGCTGGGCGTGAAATGCAACCCCAGCGGCGGCGTTTTTGTCACCACTTGTAGTTCCGCGCCCAGGCTGCCTGCGCTGTTAACATCGAAGGCGCCTTTTACGATCTCCACTCGCTCCACTTCGGCGAAGTCCACGTGCTGCGCGGCGGGGTCCATGTGCCCGGGGCATGCGCCGTAGATGCGCGCGCCATCAATCAGAAAACTCACGTTGTTCTGCTGAAAGCCGCGGACCACCACGTCGTTGGCAATGCCGCCTTTGCGGATTTTAAAGACGCCGTCCACGGCGGTGAGCGCTTCGCCAACGTCCTTTGCTGAGCTTTCGCGCACTTCGCTCATGTCCAACTGGTCCTGGAAGGGCACGCTCTTGGCCTCCACGTGGATTTGTTCCGATGCGGCGGCAATCTCCAAACGCACGGACCAGTTCACGACGGGGGACCGGGAAAAATCGAGCTGGGAGTTCGCGGCGGCAAAACCCGGAGCGGTGATGCTGATCTGCAAGGCACCGGCGGCAGCCTGCTGATGCTCGATTTGCAGCACGTACGCGCCTTTTTCGTCCGTCTTGCCCGAGGCAATGATCCGCCCGGCGGCTTGGACTTGGACTACCGCGCCCGAAATGACCGCTCCGGATGGATCCGTTACGACACCACGAACCTCTTCCGCGCACGCGGCGCGGTTGAAAACGAAAAGACACAATGCAAGCACGACTACACCAAAAACATTACGTCGCATCTGTTTTCCTCAACTGAGCATGAAGGTTGCACAAAGTGGGACACCGAGAAACGGGAGGAGACACACTCCCTCAGAGGGGGACGTTCTTCAAGCGGGAAGGGAAGGAGGGCCGCGCTGCAAGTTGCTTCGGATCTCGGAAAGAAGTGCATTGACACTTGTCTCAAGACTCGGCGCAGGATACGAAACGCCCTGGCCAGAGAAAACAGAGGCGCGATGCACGAACAGCACGCGGGAAATAAACGCCATCAGCAAACGCGAGCGATAAGGACAAGGAGGCGTTACGTCGCGGATAACGGGTTCCGAAGAGGCGCTAAGGACGGACTGCCGGAGCGGGGCAGACATGGCGCAATGGTGCTTTCCGTCGTGGCGGCAGCAAGCAGGCAGTGTGGACTGGGAGCCTGAATTGAAAAACGGTAGAAAGAGTGGCAGGAGAAAAAACGCAAGCAGAAAACCAGACATTGCCCGCACAGGTAAGCTGTGCGCTAGCGAAGAATCGCAACGACGAATTTCCTGACTAGAAGTCATCTCACAAATACTTCTTTGGGGGTCGGAGCTTCAGCTCCGACACCAATCGCTTGGCCACCATTGGGCTTGGTAGACCCTGGGCTTCAGCCCAGGGCGCGAAGCGCCCCTGAGGAAACTCTTTCCTCCCTGCTGAATCCATTTAGGAGACAAGCTCTAGGCATAAACCAATCGCATTTTATGCGGCTTTTCCATCTTCCATGGTCGCAAAGGGCAAAAGCTGTCATTCCTGGAGCGAGGCGCGAACATATAAAGCAGCCTATCACATTCGCGCACCCACGCCGGTGAGTTCTCGCTCGATTTGCTCCAGAGTTTTCCCCTTCGTTTCGGGAACACGCAGAAATACGAAGAAAAGGCCTGCGAGGCAAATCCCCGCGTACGTCCAGAACGTCCCCGCGGAACCCAGCGCACGATTTAGAATCGGAAACGTAAAGGTCAAAACAAACGAAGCGCTCCAAAGCGCCGACACCGAAATCGCTACCCCTATACCGCGCACGCGATTCGGGAAAATCTCCGAGATCAACACCCAGGTCACCGGGGCCAGGGAAAGTGCGTAGCACCCAATCGTGCACAACGTAATCAGAAGTACCGGCAGCCCTTTAATTCCCGCGCGGTACGTGAGTCCCAGCACGACGTGGGACACCGCAATTCCCGCGCACCCAAACAACATCAGCGAGCGGCGGCCAACCTTGTCCACCAGGCTCAGTGCCACCAGCGTAAGCACCAGATTGATCGTGCCGGTGATGACGATGTTGAACAGAACGCCGCTGACTCCATAGCCCGCGCCGCGGTAGATCTCCTCCGCATAGTTGAAAATAATATTGATCCCGCTCCATTGCTGCAGCACCGCGAGCACCACTCCGATCGTCAGCACCTTCAAAATGCCGGGCGCCAGCAATTCTCGCCAGGCGACCCTGCCTTCAGCCTCACTGCCCAGCGCCTCCAGAATTTCCCTCAGCGTTTGTGCGCCATATTCTTCCCCGCCGATGCGCGCCAATATGCGGCCCGCCTGCTCTTTCTGCCCGTTTTTCGCAAGCCATCGCGGGCTCTCGGGGATGAACAATGCGGTGACAAAGAAGATGACCGCGGGAACGGCAACCCCCGTGAACATCCAGCGCCATCCATACTGCCCATTCCACGATTGCCGGATCATTTCCGCCGTGGCCCCGTCGGGGACCTTCTCGGCAATCAGCCAATTCACGATTTGTGCCGCCAAAATCCCCACTACAATGGTCAATTGATTCAGCGTCACCATCCGCCCGCGCCACGGTGCGGGACTCATTTCCGCGATGTACGTCGGGGAAACGTTGGAAGCGATACCAATCGCCACACCCCCAATCATCCGCCAGCTCACAAAGGATGAAAAATGGCCTGCCCAGCCGGTCAGGACGGAACTCACCGCGAACAAAACAGCGGCAAGAATCAGCAGTTTTTTTCGCCCCAAGCGCGCGCTCATGGCTCCGGAAGCGACCGAACCGGCAAGACAGCCGATCAGGGCGCAACTGTTCGCCCACCCGATCAGTTCTTCGGAACTCAGTTGAAAGAATTTCTCGTAAAAGGGCTTTGCGCCTCCGATCACCACCCAGTCGTAGCCAAATAACAGTCCGCCCAGTGCAGCAACCACCGAAATGCTCCAGACATAACCTGTGTTGTAGTGTTCCCCGGCTTTCATGTGCAAAGCCCGCTGCTGGTGTTCACGAAAATCCTCTGGGCCAATCTCCTTCCGGTTGCAATTCCAGATCGCCCAGCAGAACCGCCGCGGCCGCTTCTTGTCATTTCAGTTTTTATCTCCAGGATTTCAACACCGTGCACACGGAGGCGCATATGGGTCCGCCTATGTTAAACGTGGCGGCAACCGTGGCGCCCTTTACCTGTAACGCTTGCGGGACCTTGCCCAGCAATTGCCACGCGCACCACCCGAGCATGGCGATGCCCGTCGCGCCAATAGGATGGCCTTTCGCAATGAGCCCGCCGGAGGTATTGATGCCGCATTCGCCATCCACCGCGGCCTTTCCGTCCACCCAATACTGTGCGCCTTTCCCGTACTCGGCTTTTCCCAGAATTTCCGTCCCGAGCGCTCCCATGACCGTGAAGCAATCGTGGATCTCGGCGACCTTTACATCCTCCGGCTTGACCCCCGCCATCTGGTAAGCCCTTTTCATGGCCTTGATCGCGCCGGCGGGACGCAGCACATCGCGCCCCTCCTTCTTCAGCGAGTCCGTCGCCTGCGCATACCCCGCAATCTCCACGCAGTCTCGCTTGTCCACGCCGAGCTTTGCCAGTCCTTCTTCCGTGGCGAGGATGAGCGCCGCATATCCGTCGCTGATCTGCGAACAATCGTAGGTCTTCAGCGGCAGCCCTTCCACAATGTAACGATTAATGCCGCCGATCTGCATCGCCTGCTCGACCGTAAGCGCGACGTTGCGCATCTGCGCATACTCGTTGTGGCGGGCGTTCGCATACTCCGTGACGGCAATCTGCGCCAGGTGTTTTTCAGGAATATCATGTGCTTTCAGATAGCACTCCATCACCTCCGCAAACAGGTGAGGGAAGATGTACACCTTGCCTTCCCGTTCGGCGGGATGCGAGAAATATCCCAGGGCCTGGCCGATCAGCTTTCCATCCATCTTGCCTTCGGCGTCGCGCATTTTTTCGTAGCCGATCGCAATCCCCGTATCGCCCCATCCGGTTTGCAGTTTCTGGATGACGGAGAGGACAGCTTGACCGCCGGAGGCGCACGCATTTTCCACAGCTTCGATCGGCTTGCCCGCGAGTCCCGGAATATCCGCCACGAGGCCCGCGAGCAGCCCCTGCTGATTCAGCGAAATATTGCAGACGGCGCCCACGGATCCCACGTCGATCGCGGCGGGCTCCACTTTGATCTCCGCGCACGCTTCCACAACGGCACGCTGAAGAATCTCGGGCACACTCATCCCCATGAGCTTCCCGAATTTCGATTGATGATAAGCGGCGATGTAAATGCGCTTCATGAAACACCTCTCGCGATCACTTCCACTCCAGCGACACCCAACTGGCCCGCGCCGGCGCTCGCGAGCCTGAAATCCTGCTGCCTCTCCTCGAGCTTGCGCTTCAGCACCTTACCATAAGCGTCCCGAGGCAGTGATTTTACAAAACTGACTTGTTGCCAATTTGGTCTTATTGATTTTAGCGCAGAGCGAAGTTGTGGACGGGTGGCCCGTGTGTACCGCCAGGAATATGTTGGGTGCCCCAGGTTCGATTTTAACCTGGGTCTTGGGGTCGCTGTTTCCTGGTATTCCTCGAAGTCTGTGCGCTTCGCCATTCTTTCTATAGTTAGACGAAACTCTTTTGATAAGAAATGGCGGGGACGACGACTTGTCCTGAGCGAAGTGAGGGAGACTCGAACTCGCGACCTCTGCCGTGACAGTGAGCGATTTACAAGTGTTTGCAAGCACTTACCTGAGCGCGGACGGCTTCGTTAGCCAGTGGAAGTACGTCTTAGACAAAGTTACTGTGTACCGCGCCGTGTATCCTGCGCGCTTAGTTCCACATATCTCGTTCAATCCGAGCGGGCGCTCGAAGGTGCATTTCGAGGGATACTTACGCTTCGCTACTGTTCATTTCTTTTTCTTTCGTTTGTGTGTACACTCGCTTTGCACAAAGCGTTCTGCGGCGCGAGTCGCGGAAATGCCTCCGCAAGGGAGGCCCCTCAAGGGAGGTAGTCCCCTCCATGTTTCGCAATGAAAATAAGCGCGTCGTGG
>DATERF010000033.1:0-6526 GCA_035271845.1 Candidatus Acidiferrum sp. | reverse complement strand
AAATTGTCCCAGGTGGGGCAACTTCGCCAGAACACTTCCGCCAAGCATTTCTTTCATTCCGTTGCGGTAGTCACGCTCGCGCATGCCGGCGACTGCCGTGTCAATGGTCACCACCAAAGCAGAAAAACCGGCGTCGCGAGCTCGTTGAATCGTGGGCTCCGCGGCTTTGCGTCCGCCTAGCAAATAAAGTTGATACCAAACAGGTCCCGGCGACGCGGCTTTAACCTTTTCCAGGGCGTGCCCGGAAATTGTGGACAAAATGTAGGCTGTTCCGGCCGCTCCGGCCGCGCGAGCCGCACCAATTTCGCCCCGGGGGTGCATCAGTCGGCTGTACCCGACTGGAGCAAGCAGGAAGGGCACAGACAAATCCGAGCCCAGCACCCGCGTCCCCATATTGCATTGCGAACAATACACTGCATGCCGCGGGCGAAACGTCAGGTCACAAAACACCTGCGAGTTTGCCCGCATCGTGATTTCGTCCTCGGCCCCTCCATCCAGATAATCAAAAACTACGTTTGGCAGCCGTCGCTGCGCCAAACTCCTTAGGTCGCGAATATTGACAGCTCTTGACACCTTACCGCCGGCTGCGGGTCCCTCGGCCATAATTCCTCACAGTGAAACGCCTCTTTTCCAAGGGATGAAATCGTCCTGCGCCAGCAATTCGGCCGCTGTCTTTATTTCTCCACTGGCAATCTGGACGACTCGATCCAGAATCTCTTCCCCCATTTGTTCGATCGTTTTCTCGCCCGAGATAATACTGCCGGTATCAATGTCAATGATGTCCGGCATTTTTGCGGCCAACTGAGAATTGGTTGATATCTTTACCACAGGCACGATGGGATTGCCCGTGGGAGTGCCCAAACCCGTCGTGAACAGAACGATATTCGCGCCCGCTCCCACCTGTGCTGTCACACACTCGACGTCATTCCCAGGAGTGCATTGCAAGTTTAAGCCTGCTTCCCTCAAATATTCCGGATAATCCAGCACTGCCCTCACGGGTGACGTGCCACCCTTCTTCGCGGCCCCCGCAGACTTCATCGCGTCGGTTATCAATCCGTCCCGGATATTGCCAGGAGAAGGGTTCATATCAAAACCAGATCCAACGGCTTTCGCTCGAGCCGAGTAGCTCTTCATAAGTTGAATGAACCGCGCTGAAACCTCATTAGAAACGCTTCGGTTTACCAGTTCTTGTTCTACTCCGCAAAGTTCCGGAAACTCACTCAGAATCGTCTTCCCGCCCAACGCGGCGACCAGATCCGAAACATGACCAATCGCTGGATTCGCCGAAATCCCGGAAAAACCATCGGATCCTCCGCACTTCAATCCGACGCAAAGTTCCCGCAACCGCGCTGGCTCGCGTCGACACTTGTCCGCCTCCACCAGCCCCAGGAAAGTTTGCCGAACTGCTTCCGACAACATCGTAAATTCCTCTCCGCTCTTCTGCTGTTCAAAGATATAAAGCGGTTTGGAAAAATGCGTAGTCCTTTTCTTCAATTCGTCCCGCAGCACCGATATCTGAGCGTTTTGGCAGCCAAGGCTCAGTACTGTTGCCCCAGCAACGTTAGGATGGTGTATGTATCCTGCGATAAGCCCGCACAGATTATTGGAGTCTTCTCTCGTGCCGCCGCAACCACCCTCGTGCAAAAGAAATTTTATTCCGTCGACATGCTCAAAAATGCGCGCACGCTCTGGCCTTTTCTCTTTTGCAGTCACTGCATAATCACGAATCCGTTCCATCTGTCCGGATTGATATAGCCGGGCGAGATCTGCAACCTGCTGTTGGTATACCGGTGGCGCGGCAAATCCTAATTCCTGTTCGAATGCCTGCTTCAAAACACCAATGTTTCGGTTTTCGCAAAAGACCAAGGGCACCACCAGCCAGTAGTTCCGAGTGCCAACCTGCCCATCTGCCCGGTGGAAGCCCGCAAATGTCTTTCCCTTCCACCGCGATACGCTAGGCGGCGTCCAATCGTATTGTTCTGTTTTCTCGTGAAACGGAGCGGCTTCGTGATGAACATTCCGCGTCGTCAGGATTTCCCCCTCCCGGATTTCCTGCATGGCCTTGCCCACTTTCACACCGTACATGATTACAGTGCCGTCCGTTGGGATGGTCCGCAGCGCGAATTTGTGTTTAGCCGCAACTGGATTCGTCAGAACCACCTGGCGCCCCGAACAGGGAATTCGTGCGCCCGCAGGCAGATCTCCCAGCGCGACAATCACATTGTCGTCGGCATGGAGCTGCAATATTCTTTCGCTGGCCAATCTCAAGCTCCTCTCTTCCACTCGTAAAGCCTCAGCGCTCGATTCGCGCCCCCAATCCCTTCATTAAGCGTGTCACTTCCGCCAATGTCGCCATCGACGTGTCACCGGGCGTGGTCATCGCCAGCGCGCCATGTGCCGCGCCACATTCCACCGCCCATTTTGCGTCTTTTCCAGATAGAAACCCATAAATCAGTCCAGAGGCAAAGGAATCTCCTCCTCCTACGCGATCTAAAATCTCAACATTCTTACGTTCTGTCGCCTGAACAAATGCGCCCTCGTGATAGCAGATAGCGCCCCAATCATTCTGCGTCGCGGTTTTGGCTTTTCGCAGCGTCGTCGCAACCACCTGGAACGGGTATTCCTGCACCACCTTTTCGATCATCTTCTTGAATCCATCTACCTCGAAACTCGTCATGTCCTGGCCCATCCCGGGAACCTCAAATCCCAGTGCTGCCGAAAAATCCTCCTCGTTCCCAATCATCACGTCCACATACGGCGCGATCTTGCGATTGACTTCCTGCGCCCGTTTTTGCCCTCCGTTCGTCTTCCACAGCGATTCCCGGTAGTTCAGATCATAGGACACCACCACACCGTGTTTCCGGGCGGCCTGCATCGCCTCCATGGCCACTTCCGGCGTAGTCGCGGAAAGCGCACAAAATATCCCGCCCGTATGAAACCATCGCGCTCCCTTACCTCCAAAAATCTCCTCCCAGTCAATTTCACCCGGCTTCAGTTGCGAAATCGCGGTGTGTCCTCGATCCGAACATCCCAGCGCCGGCCGAACGCCGAATCCCCGCTCCGTGAAGTTAAGTCCATTTCGTGCCGCGCGTCCCACCCCGTCATACGGCACCCAACGCACCAGCGACTGATCCACTCCGCCTTGATAAATCAGATCCTGCAAAAGACGCCCAACGGGGTTATCCGCAAATGCCGTCACTACGGCCGTGTCCAAACCGAAGCAGCGCTTCAATCCTCGCGCCACATTGTACTCGCCGCCTCCTTCATACACCTCGAAACTTCGCGTCGTCCAGATTCGCTTTTCCCCGGGATCCAGCCGCAACATTATTTCTCCCAGGCTGATCAAATCCCAGCGGCAGTTTTCTTTCGGTCGCACCTTAAGGCTCATCATTCCTCTCCCGCGAATCACCTGCAACACATGCTGATCTATCTAAGCGAAAGTCGCTGGCTGCAGCCGTGGCACCATCATCTGCAGCACTCCCAGCGCCACCAGATACGCTGTCCCCGCCATCAGAAATGGAACAAAGTAACTTCCCGTCGCTTGCAACACATGACCCACAATGTTGGCGATGAGCATCCCTCCGACAGCACCTGCCATCCCACCTATTCCCACCACAGACGCCACAGCATGACTCGGAAACAAATCCGATGCGGTCGTAAACAGATTGGCAGAAAAACCCTGGTGCGCCGCAGCCGCAAGCCCGATCAACAACGTGGTCGCCCAGAGTCCTTCGGCGCGATACGCATACACAATCGGTACCACGCACACGGCGCATATGAGCATCGCCACTTTCCGTCCCATGTTCACCGAGTAGCCTCGCTCAATGAATCGCGAAGACAGCCATCCGCCCGCCACGCTCCCTGCATCGGAAATCAGGTAGATCACCACAACCGGCAATCCAATCTGCGCCAAATTAAGTCCGTGCTGCTTCTGGAAAAACCCCGGCACCCAAAATAGATAAAACCACCAGATCGGGTCGGTCAGAAACTTGGCGAGCAGGAATGCCCACGTCTGCCGGTATCCTAACAGACGTGCCCATGACACTCGGACCGTTTCCTTTTCGCCATCGCTTCGAATGTACTCGAGTTCTGCGCGTGAGCATCGTGGGTGCTCTTCCGGCTTCCGGTACACCGCCATCCAAAGCAAAAACCATAGAAATCCCACTGCTCCCGTGACAACGAATGCCCATCGCCATCCAAAGTGAATGGTAATCCAAGGCACGACTACGGGCGTGATGATCGCGCCCACATTCGTTCCTGCATTGAAAATCCCTGTGGCCAAAGCTCGTTCTTTCTGTGGAAACCATTCGGTGACCGTCTTAATGCTGGCGGGAAACGCTCCGGACTCCCCCAAACCCAACGCTGCCCGTGCTATTCCAAAGCTCAGTAACGAGCCACACAGCGCATGTGCCATGGACGCGAGGCTCCAGAACACCACCGCAAGTCCATAGCCGGATCGTGTTCCCACTCGATCGATGAAACGCCCTACCAGAAGCAGGCCCACGGCATATGCCGCCTGGAACACAAATACCAGGTTGCTGTAGTCGATCTCATTCCATCCAAGATCGTGCTGCAACGTCACTTTCAAAACGCCCAAAACCTGCCGGTCCATGTAGTTCTTGCTGATTCCGATAAACAGGACCGCACAAATTACCCAGCGAAACTTTCCTGACAAAAAACCTATATGCGCTGTCGAGAATTGCTCTCCGTCGACTTGAGAGGTTGACCCCATCGATTCGTCTGCGCCTCTTGATTGCTTCTACACCAGATGAATCAGTGAGCCGTCGCGGCTCTACGTCTTTCGACCGGCTTCTAGCCCTGACCCGCCTTCCTCGAATCCAGGCTGCACATTCACAACTCCATATTGACGATCTTCGCCCTCGCGGTGTGCCGCCATCGCCCACAAAAACGCAATCGCATGCCCTGGTACCGCAACGTTGGGATGGTAGCCGGCCGGGATCATCACCGCGTCGCCATCGCGAACAATGGTCACAAACTCTGGCTCCTCCGTGTTCTGGTACACCAACTGAATCCCATACGCGGGCCTGGGCATATCGATATACACGTAGATTTCTTCCAGCATTTTCGCGTGTTCGTGCGGCGGCCAGCTCGTCCAATTCCCGGGATCGGATTGGGTAATACCGAGAATCAGCCGTCCGGCTTCGATGTTCTTGGCCAGCAGCATATTGATGTGCCGCGTATTCCCTTGCTTCCCGGTTGTGTACTTTAGACCCGGGTCTTTGGCAATGTCCGCATTGCGTACCACCTGCAATGGATATTGCCGCTCAACTTCGGCAGAAAACTCCGCTATGTCCACCGACGAATTCGTGCTCACTTCCACGCTCGAATCCCGCGGAATATAGATCGCGTCGTGACGGCCCAAAGCGACGGCCTTCCCATTGACCGCAACCTGCCCTTCGCCCCGCAAGCAGATCAAACCCGTTTCTCGCCCGCCATTTGAAAACTTCGCGGATCGATTCGTCTCGTCCAGAATGATGCGCCCGTACGCCAGATGCCTCATCGCGCTGTTATCCGGCGATACGCAGATCTTTCGCCCAACGTGCGCATTCGTCTTCCGAAAAATCATCTCCTCGGTTCCAGTCTGTGGTAGTGTCGTCATCAACTTGCTCCTCCGGTCATCCCTAAGAAATTGCCCCAAGCCGCCCTGAACGTAGTCCACCCTATTGATTCACGCCGCTCGCCAAAAATCCACCGTCCACCTGCAATATGGTGCCGGTTACAAAACTCGCCGCTTCCGAAGCGAGGAAAATCGCGCTCCCTACTAACTCTTCCACTTTGCCGAACCGGCCCATCGGCGTACGAATCAGGAACTCCTGTCCTCTCGGGCCATCTAGCAGCTTCTCATTCAGCGCTGTGCGGAACACTCCGGGCGCAATCGCGTTCACACAAACTCCGTAGCGTGCCCACTCGATAGCCAGCGTACGCGTCAGGCCGGCAAGCCCCGATTTGCTCGCCCCGTATGCGGCAACCTCATGCAAGCCGACAAAAGATGCCAGCGATGCAATATGGATAATTCGGCCGTACTTTCGTTCGACCATATGCCGCCCAAAAATCTGGCTGACACGGTATGCCCCGGTCAGATTCGTCTCCATAATCTCGTTCCATTCGCGTTCCACGACTTCCAGAAACGGAGTGCGTTTCGTGCGCCCGGCCGCGTACACCAGAATGTCGACTTTGCCAAACTCCCGCACCGTCGCCTCCAGCAAGTGCTCCAACGACGCTCTATCAGATACGTCGGCGGAGATTCGCATCGATCGCCGTCCCAACGATTCGATTTCTCTTGCTACCTCTTCCACTTTATCCGCGCGGCGTCCTGTGGGAATCACGTCGGCACCAGCCTCGGCCAACCCGCGCCCGATTGTCCGGCCAATCCCCGAAGTTCCGCCCACTACGACGGCGACTCTTCCGCTCAAATCAAACCCCTTGTAGCTCATCAGCCCTCTCTTCGTGAGTCTTCCATGAACCACTCGCAATGGCGGCTCATCGCCCCGCTCCTATGGTGCAG